>BLAA01000001.1:1872004-2496006 GCA_017312345.1 Candidatus Denitrolinea symbiosum
CGGAAGTTCGATCGCGGGCGTGAAGTCCACGCGGCGCGAAGCGACGCGATAGCGATAACCTCCCTCGGGACGGTACTCGTTCGTATCTTCAAGAAACGCGCGCAGGGACTCGCGCTCGGCCGGGGTCATCCATTGCGGCAGGTCGGAGGTCGCCTTGAAGCCGCAGACCAGCGCCAGGTCCTGGAGCAGGAGCCGCTGTTCGACGGTCAGCGAATTGCCCTTGGCGGCGAAATACGCCACGTCGGGATCGGTCTGAACGAGCGGACTCAACCAGAGGCGGTTGACCGTCGTGCGGATGGCGTTGCGCGCCCCGGGCGTGGCGGGATTTTGGAGCAGGACCGCGTCGCGATGACTCTCCCATTCGCCCGCGACGTCCGGGCCGACGCGCAGCGCGTCGCACAGACCGAGCGAGGGGACGATCGGCGCGCCGCAGGCGAGGAAGTACGCGTCCGCGCCCATCGCCTCGCGCAGAACTTTCAGCCCGAGGCGGTACGCGGCCTCGCGCGGCGCCTCCGTGTGACGTTTGCCGCGCAGCGCGCCCGCGTAGAGAAAATCGAGTTTGAGATAATCGAAGCCCCAGGCGCGGACTTGTTTCATCAGCGCCGCCAGCCATTCTTGCGCGGCGGGATGGGTGGTATCCAGCGCGTACATCCACTCGCCCCAGTTGAATCCCGCCGAGACGAATTTCCCCGCTTCATCTTTTAAAAACCAGTCGGGATGTTCGCGGAACAGCCGCGAGGATTTTGCCGCCAAAAGCGGCGCGAGCCACAAGCCTGCTTTGCGCCCCGTGGATTTTATTTTGTCCGCCAGCGCGGTCATGCCCGCTGGGAATTTCTCGTTGGCTTCCCAATCGCCGAGGCTGACCTGCCAGCCGTCGTCCACTTGCAAAACATCGAAGGGGAGGTCGCCGAGGCCGTCGAAAACCTTGTGGAGGGTGGGTTCGTCAATCAACGTGTAAAGGCTGTACCACGAGCACCAGATACGCGGCGCGGGCCTCGCGGCGGCAAATCCGAATCGCTCGCCGAGCGCTTGCGTATAGGCAGGAAAGGCGTTTTGTTCCACGCCAAAGTGGATGAACCATTCGCCCTCGCCCGATTCGTACCAACCTTCGAGTTGACTGCCGTCCAGGCGGACATGCGCGTCCATGCCGAGCGCGCCGAGGAGGACGATCCTGCCGTCGTCCATTTCCGCCGCGCCGACCCACGATCCGTGCGGGAGCGGCTCGCGGGCGTAGGCCGCGTCCGTTTGGAGGACGTGGAAGATGTCGGGTTTTTGAATCGGGAGCGGGGAGAGGTCCGTCCACGCGGCGAGGGACCAGGACTGCCATCCGTGGCGGTAAAACGCGCGGGGAGGCCGCGGCAGGTTCAAGGTCACGCGCGAGGCGGAGACGGTTTGGGAGGCGGGAGTCGAGTCGGTGATGAGGATGTCCATGCGGGGGATTATCCCGCGAGTTGAGTTGCAGGTCAAATCGGTTTGACCGACGTTAAATTTTGTGGCATAATGCCGTCATCAAACGCGTGGATGGGAACGAGTACGTTCGTGGAACTGTCAGAGAGCCTGCAGATGGTGTGAAGCGGGTCAGCGAAGCGGACGGAAAATCCTCCCGGAGCGGCGAACTGAAATTAGTCGAATAGTCTGATAGTCGCGTGGTCGCATAGTCAGGTGGTCGCGTGGTTGGATAGTCAGATGGTCGGCGGAGAGTAGGTGAGACGGAGTCGCGCTTCGTTATCAAGGCGCGAGGTTGATGGACCTCGGCGAGCGCCCATCAATGGGAAGCAGAGTGGTACCGCGTGAGCCATGCTCTCGTCTCTGATTTGAGGCGAGAGTTTTTGTTTTTGAGTTGAAGGTTGTATGTTGGAATGTTGAATGTTTTCCGCAACCTTGAACCTTCAACTTTCAACCTTCAACCCGGAGGAAGTATGTCATTTAAATCAGTCAGCCCCAAACTCGACGTGACGGCGATGGAAGAAGCCGTTCTCAAAATGTGGAAGCGCGAAGACGTCTTCAAGAAGACCGTCGAGCGGAGACAGGGCGCGCCCGAATATGTCTTCTACGAGGGGCCTCCCACCGCCAACGGCAAACCGGGCGTTCACCACGTGTTGGCGCGGGCGTTCAAGGACATGTTCCCGCGCTACAAGATCATGCGTGGTTACCGCGTCTCGCGGCGCGGCGGCTGGGACACGCACGGCCTGCCCGTCGAGATCGAAGTCGAGAAGCGGCACGGGTTCAAGAACAAACAGGACATCGAAGCCTACGGCGTGGCGAAGTTCAACGCCGAGTGCCGCAAGTCCGCCTTCGATTACATCCAGGACTGGGAACGGCTGACCGACCGCATCGCCTTTTGGGTGGACCTGGAAACGGCGTATGTGACGTTCACCAACGACTACATCGAGTCGGTCTGGAACATCCTGAAAAATTTCTGGGACCGCGACCTGCTCTACAAGGGATACAAAGTCGTGCCGTACTGCCCGCGTTGCGGGACGACTCTCTCCGACCATGAAGTCGCGCTCGGCTACGACGAGGCGACCGACCCCTCGGTTTTCGTCCGCATGCCGCTGGCGGACAAGCCCGACACCTCGCTCCTCGTCTGGACGACGACGCCGTGGACGCTTCCGGGCAATGTGGCGGTGGCCGCGCATCCCGACGTGGAGTACGTCACTGTGGAGCGCGCGGTGAACGGTAAAAAGGAGAAGTTGATCCTCGCCAAGCCCCTGCTCGAAAAAGTCTTCCGCGGCGAGGAAGTGAAAATCGTGGACGCGTTCAAAGGCAGGAAATTGAAGGGACAGAAATATCTTCCGCTCTTCACCTTCCTCCCGCCCGACAAACCCGCGCATTACGTCGTCCTCGGCGATTTCGTCACGACCGAAGACGGCACGGGACTCGTTCACATGGCGCCCGCCTTCGGCGCGGAGGATATGCAGGCCGCGCTCGAATTCGACCTGCCCGTGCTGATGACCGTCCTGCCCGACGGGACGTTCATCCCCGAAGTGACGCCGTGGCGCGGCGTATTCGTCAAGGACGCCGACCCGATGATCATCCGCGACCTCGACGACCGCGGCCTCCTGTTCCGCGCGGAATCGTACACGCATACGTATCCGTTCTGCTGGCGGTGCAAAACCCCGCTGCTTTACTACGCCCGCGACGCGTGGTACATCCGCACGAGCCGCTTCAAAGAGCGGATGGTGGAACTCAACAAGACCATCCACTGGACTCCCGACCACATCCGGGACGGACGCTTCGGGAACTGGCTCGAAAACAACATTGACTGGGCGCTCTCGCGCGAACGCTACTGGGGCACGCCGCTCCCCGTGTGGGAGTGCGAGGACTGTAAAGACCGCGAGTGCGTCGGCTCGGTGGACGAACTCTCCAAATTCGCGGGCCGCGCCCTGAGCGAACTCGACCTCCACCGTCCCTATGTGGACGAGATCGCCTGGGATTGTAAAAAGTGCGGCGGCAGGATGCAGCGCGTCCCCGATTTGATTGACGTGTGGTTCGACTCGGGTTCGATGCCGTACGCGCAGTGGCATTATCCCTTCGGGAATCAGGAAAAATTCAAACAGCAATTCCCCGCCGACTTCATCTGCGAGGCCGTGGACCAGACGCGCGGCTGGTTCTATTCGCTCCATGCCATCAGTTCGCTGTTGATGGATTCCGTCTCGTTCAAGAACGTGATCTGCCTCGGGCTGATCCTCGACGGCGAGGGCCGCAAAATGTCGAAGAGCCTCGGCAACATCGTGGACCCGTGGGACGTGCTCAAAGTCCACGGCGCGGACGCCTTCCGCTGGTACCTCTACACCGCCACACCGCCAGGACAGGAGCGCCGCTTCTCTCCTGAACTGGTTGGCTCGGTGGTGCGCGACTTCACGCTGCTGCTGTGGAACGTCTACTCGTTCTTTGTGACCTACGCTAACCTCGACAAATGGAAACCTGAAGCGCAAGCCAACCTGCGTTACTCCAGCCTCGACCAATGGCTGCTATCGGAACTCAACGTCCTCGTCCGCGAGGTGACGGCGGGCTACGAGGAATACGAAGTGACGCGCGCTACGCGTCCGATCCAGGAATTTGTGGAGAAACTCTCGACCTGGTACCTGCGCCGCTCGCGCCGCCGCTTCTGGAAATCTGAGTCGGACTCGGACAAGCAGGCCGCGTACTCCACCCTCTACGCCGCGCTGGTGACGGTCGCCAAACTGCTCGCGCCCGCCATGCCCTTCCTTGCGGATGAACTCTACCAGAACCTCGTCCGCTCGGCGGACGAGGACGCGCCCGAATCCATCCATCTGGCGCGGTGGCCCGAAACGGACGTCTCGCGCATTGACGAGACGCTCAACCGCGATATGGCGACGGTGATGAAGCTCGTCTCGCTCGGACATTCGGCGCGGCAGAAGGCAAATCGCAAAGTCCGCCAGCCGCTGTCCGAGGCTGCGTTTTCGGTGGGCAACGTCTCCGAACGGAAGGCGGTGGAAGTCTTCGCCGAGTTGATCGCGGACGAGTTGAACGTGAAGCGGGTCCGCCTGCTGGATTCGTCCACCGAGGCGGTGGCGCACACGATCAAGCCGCTGCCGAAGCAGCTCGGACAGAAATACGGCAACAGGTTCCCCGCCATCCAGAAGGCGATCCTGGCGATGGACGCGGAATCGGCGGCGCGAACGCTGATGGACGGCAGTCCGCTCAAAGTCGAGGCGGGAGGCGAAACGTTCGAGGTGTTGGACGACGAGGTGGAGGTCAAGGCGGTCGCGAAGGAGGGATTCGCCGTCGCCGAGGAGGGCGCGTACGTCGCGGCCCTCGTCACGGAGTTGACGCCCGAACTCGTCCGCGAGGGACTCGCCCGCGAGTTTGTCCGCCGCGCGCAGGACCTCCGCAAGTCTGCGGAGCTTGATGTGGCGGATCGGATCAGGATGTTCGTCGTCGCCAGCGAGGGATTGAAGGCGGCGGTCGAGGAGCATCGCGATTATGTGACGTCCGAAACGCTGACGGTGGATTTGCAGTTCATGCCCCCGCCCGCCGACGCGTTTACCGCCAGCGACAGTTTCGACGGCGAGACGCTGACGGTGGGGTTGGTGAAAGCCTAAAAACGAGAAACCCGTTTTCTTCAAGAAAACGGGTTTCTGATTTATTCGCCGTATATTTCCATCAGGCGCTGATAGATTTCCCGGTCGTGCGGTTCGATGTGGGTGATCTCGAAGCCGACTTTGAACAGGTTGGGCATGATCTCGTCCGGCTTGATCCATCTGGGGCGTGCGGAGAAGAACATGAACAGTTTGTCCGAGACGTCGGGAGTGAGTTCCATGTGCAGGTGAAAGACCTGTCCCATCGGAAGGGAGGCGGTCGTTTCGAGTTGCAGGCCGTCCGCGCTGATGTCTACGAGATGGCCGACGGTCTCCTCGTTTTCGTCGTTGAGGACGCGCATGTAGAAGCCAAATTTTTTTCGCTGCGTGTGCCTTCGTTCGCGCATGAGGCGGTCCTTTACGGGGATTTCTTCAAGTATAGACCAGGTTTCGGTCCGGGGCAATAGGCGTTATGGGAGAACGCATGGCTGTAGCAAAGCAGGTAAGTTAGCGAAATTCGCCCACACTTGCGCCTGGCGCAAGCGCTGGTGTTCGCGCTATGCGCGTTCCATATCGCCAACTTGTCAAGCGACTTTGAGAAGGCCATATGGAGGAACGTCCGTGAAGCGCAGGCTGCCTCGGTCAGGCTCGTTTTGCGACAGAGGCCTTTTTTCCAACGGCGATCGCCCAGACTTGCAGGAATTTGAGCGCGCCGTTTCTTATAAAGGGTCTCATGCCTGTTTCGGAATCGGCGCCGAGGTCTTTCAGCAGCCTTTCTTTGAGCGCTTCCGTAACGCCGGGGGCGGTTCCTGTCATCTGTGTCCATCGCTGAAAATCGACCTCCACGTTCCTGGTTTCCAGCGTCTCTATCGCCAGGCCAGCGTCCGCAAATAGCGCTTTCATTTGGGTTATTGACAATGCGGCTGTATGGGATGGGTCTCGCGATCTTTCCAGACTGTTGTAGGTTGCTGCGATTTTTGGATCTTCGGGAGCCATCAGGTCAATGGCCGCCAGTCTGCCGTCTGGCTTGCACACCCGGGCCATTTCCCGAAGCGGGATTATGGGCTTCTCGAAATGATGGAGCGCCAGCCGTGATGCCACGAGGTCAAAGCGTCCCGTCTCATAGGGTAATCGTTCGGCGTTGCCCTCTTCAAAAACGATATTTGTCAGATTTTGCCTGGCCGCTTCCTCGCGGGCCTGGGCTAACATGGCTGGGGTAAGGTCAATGGCCGCGACCTCGTTGACGCGGGGAGCGATTGCCCGGCTGAGATGTCCCGTCCCTGCCGCGACGTCCAAAACTCGGAACTCCTTCTTCAGGGGCAGGGAATCCACGATCCAATCCAGAAGGTCCTGGCTGGAGAGCGTCAGTCCCTGATCTCCAAACCTCGCGGCTTGTTTTGAAAATTCTTTCCGAACTACTCTGTTATGGTCCATGGTCGCTCCTCCGCGTAAGAGACAGTTTCTTCAGTACACGGATGACGCGGATTGCACGGATTCTCGCGGATAGAATCGCTTACGAAAAATCCTGTTTGTTCGTGCAATCCGTCAATTCTGTGTGCAAAAAGGAGTTAAGAAACACTCTCCAGGGCGTTTTCGAGATAAATTTGCAGCTTGCGAAAGGCGTGATCGGCGCTTGCTGCCGCCAGGCTTGCGCGCTGCGCGCGGGTTTCCGCGAGACTCCGAGTATAAGCCTGTTTTCGAGAAGTTTGAGAAAACACCGTTTGACCTCTTCCAGAATTTTCATCATTCTGATAGAATATCGCCCGCACGCCGAACGACTTCTAAACGAAACCCTCGGCCTCCCAGTCGGGGGTTTTTTGTATGGTTGGTCTTTAATCGTTCGACCGTCAATCCGCTATTCCGACCTGACGTTTGCTTTTATTCATCCTCGGTTAAATTTTGGAGCTACAAAATGCTTTCCCAGACTCTTCGGCCAGAAAATTATGAAACCATGACCATCGAACGAACCGACCTCCGCAACATCGCCATCATCGCCCACGTGGACCACGGCAAGACCACCCTCGTGGACGGACTCCTGCGTCAATCGCACACCTTCCGCGATAACCAGCAGGTCGCCGAGCGCGTCATGGATTCCAACGACCTCGAACGCGAACGCGGCATCACCATCCTCGCCAAAAATACCGCCATCACCATCCCCGACCCGCAGACGGGCGGACAGGTCAAGATCAACATTGTGGACACGCCCGGTCACGCCGATTTTGGCGGCGAAGTCGAGCGCGTCATGAACATGGTGGACGGCGTCCTCCTCCTCGTCGACGCGGCCGAAGGCCCCATGCCGCAGACCCGCTTCGTCCTCAAGAAGGCCCTCGAGATGGGACACAAAGCCGTCGTGGTCATCAACAAAGTGGATCGCAAAGACGCCGAGCCCGCCCGCGTCCTCAACGACACGTTCGACCTCTTCATCGAACTGGGCGCGACCGAGCAGCAAGCCGACTTCCCCATCGTCTACGCCGTCGCCACCACGCAGCGCGCGGGACTGACGCCGGATCTCGGCCCCGACCTGAGTCCGCTCTTCGACGTGATCCTGCGCCACATCCCCGCGCCCAAAGTGGACCTCGACGCGCCGCTCCAACTGCTCGTCACCGCGCTGGGCTATGACGACTATCGCGGCGTCACCGCGGTCGGGCGCGTCCACGCGGGACGCATCCACGCGGGACAAAAGCTGGCGCGCATCCAGGCGGACGGTTCCATCCTGCCCGAAGCGGCGCGCTACCTCTACACGTTCCAGGGCTTGAAAAAAGTGGAAGTGGACGAAGTCAGCGCGGGCGATATCGTCTCGCTCGCGGGCCTGGAAGGCATCGCCATCGGCGAAACTTTGGCCGACCCGCTGGAACCCGTCGCGCTTCCCACCATCAAAGTCGAAGAGCCGACCGTCCGCATGACGTTTGGCGTCAACACCTCGCCGTTCACGGGACGCGAAGGCAAGTGGGGCACGTCGCGGAAATTAAGGGAGCGTCTCTTTGACGAACTCCGCACGAACGTCGCCCTGCGCGTCGACAAGACCGACTCGGCTGAGAATTTCCTCGTCAGCGGGCGCGGCGAACTGCATTTGGGAATCCTGATCGAAACCATGCGCCGCGAGGGTTACGAGTTCCAGGTCTCGCGGCCGGAGGTCATCTACCACAAGGCGGAGGACGGCGCCACCCTCGAGCCGTACGAGGAAGTCCACGTGGAGACCAGCGCCGACACGGTCGGCGTGGTCGTGGAGATGCTCGGGAGTCGGCGCGGCAAAATGATGGAGATGCACGACACGGGTCAGGGGACGACGCGCATGGTCTTCGTCGCCCCGACGCGCGGCCTGCTGGGATTCCGCTATCAGTTCCTCACCTCCACGCGCGGGATGGGCGTGATGCACACCATCTTCCGCGGCTACGACGAAATGGCCGGGCCGATGAACACGCGCAACACCGGTTCCATCGTCGCGATGGAGGCCGGGACGACCACCGCCTACGCGTTGGAAAACGCCGAGCAGCGCGGTACGCTCTTCGTCGGCCCGGGCGTGGACGTGTACGAGGGCATGGTCGTCGGCGAGAGTTCGCGCGGCGCCGACCTGCCGATCAACGTCTGCAAGAAGAAGCATCTCACCAACACGCGTTCCTCGCGCGGCGATATGGAGATCCGACTCACGCCCCCGCGTTCGATGTCGCTGGACGAGGCGGTGGAATACCTCGCGGACGACGAACTGCTCGAGGTCACGCCCGAAAATTTCCGCATCCGCAAGCGCATCCTCGATACCGAGTCCCGCGGCAAGCAGACGAAGAAGGCGAAAGAATTGCTGGAAGAATGAATCAAAAAAGCCAGGTTTCTCGAAGAAACCTGGCTTTTATTTTTATCCCGAGCAGGAGAACGAGACCGGGTTTCCCAGCGCCTCGCCCGCCGCGTTGAACGCGGAGACGCGGTATGAGTAGGTCGCTGCGGCGCTCCCGGCGAACGTCTCTTTATAAGTAGCGGTGTTGGCGGGCAGTTCCTCGACCATTATCCCGTCGCGGTAGACCCGGAAGCCGGTCTCGTTTTTGGAGCGGTCCGTCCAGGTCAGCGTCACGGTGATGTCGGTGTTGACGCCGTTGAAACTGCACGAATACTGATAGTACAAGCCCGAAGGCGCCTGGAGTTCGCCCGCCGCGGCCGAGGTCGGGGCGGCGGGAGTCGTCGCTGGCAGCAGGTTCACGTTCCCGAAGGCGTTCGACATCTCGGCCGGCACCCAGCACGGCGCGGATTTTCCGATCTCCGTCACGATCCAATATTTGTTATCGGCGGAACGCGCGATCATCTGGTAGGTCGTCCCAGGCACGAGCTGGATGACGATTGTGTAACTGGCGCCGGGTCCCTCGCGGCAGTTGGTGTTCGAGTCCACCGTCAGGACGGTGGCGGTCGGCGTGCCGGCCGTCGCGGTGGGCGTGAAGGCGGGCTGGATGGTGGGGGCGTTTTCCAGCGTGGGCGTGGCGAGCGGGACGAGATTCTCCTCGGTGGGACTTTCCGCTGTGGGCGAGGCCAGCGGCGCTTGCGGGGCCGCCGCGGTCAGCGTCTTTGCCACCATAGTGGCGGCCTGGTCGTTGACCGAGATCGGTTCCTGCGGCTTGGGGAGATTGCAGGCTGAAAGCAGTAAAGCCATCAGGCTCAGCCGGACGATAAGTTTTTTCATGGCAGGGTCATCCCTTTTATAGCGATTTGGAGCGTTCCATTAATGTAAACGAATCCGGGCTATTGAATGTTCAACGATTCGGTCAATCTGTCCAGACTCGTCAGGGCGGGTTGGAAACTGTTGGGCGCGGCGGAGTTGAGCAGGGACGTCGCGTCGTTGTAATAGGCCGCGATGGCGTCGGGATCGTCGTAGCCGGGGAAGGGGAGGCCGCCCGTAGGCGGGACGGTTTCGGGCTTTTCGTTAATCGCCAGCAGGGGATGGGAGATGGGCAGGATGGCGAGGATGAAATATTTCCCGTCGCTCGTCAACCCCTGAAATTGATAGAACAGGTCGCGGTTGTTGACGGTGGCGTAATATTGACCGTACTCGACCAGGGAGCGGACGCCCGCCCCGTTCGCGAAGCGGACGACCTGGATCTGCGCGGCGAACAACTGTCCCGCGTTGAACGTGACGATGCGCGGCAGGTTGTCTTTGTTTGCGGCCGTCGTCCCGTTGACGATGGCCTGCAACGCGGCGACGCTTTGGGCCGCGGCGTCGTTCATGGCCGCGTATGCCGGCGCGGGGTAGACGAGGATCTGCGCGTCGAAGAAGGTGTCGTATAACGCGTACCCGTCCAGTTCGAATTTGACGTGTTGGGGGATCTCCGACCCGCTCATCTCGTCCATGACCGCGGGGACGTTTCCCGCCAGCGCGCTGAAGGCCGCGTCAGTGGGCAGGGTGAAACTGATATTTTCAAACGAGACTGCCGTCCCGTTGACCGTCGGCGCGGACGTGGCGGTCGGCGCGGCTGTGACCTGCGGCGCGGCCGCGGTCATGGCTTGAATCGTCCCGGCTACGAGCGTTTCCACGCTGGGCGCGGACGTGGCGGGCGCGGGCGGCTGCGCCGTCGCGCAGGCCAGCGTCATCGCCAGAAGCAACCCCAGGATCAAAAATTTCTTTTTCATGCGTTCCTCGCTTTCGCGGCGGCGTTCTATTTCACTCGTACCGTTTTGCCGCCTGTCATTTTCTGCAAATCTACAGTCTTTAACTCGAAGATCGCGTTGGGAGTTCCAGCCGCAGCCCAGACGGTTTCGTATTGCAGAAAATCTTCGTCGAGGTAGGTTTCGATTTTTTCGGGATGGCCGATGGGCGGCACGCCGCCGATCGCGAACCCGGTGACGGCGCGCGCGAAGTCCGCGTCGGCCTTGCCGATGGCTTCGCCCGCGTATTCGGCGATGCGCTTCTCGTCCACGCGGTTCGCGCCGCTGGTGAGAACCAGGATCGGCTTGCCCGATCCCTTGCCGCGGAAGATCAGCGACTTGACGATCTGCCCCAGTTCGCAGCCGGCGCGGTCGGCGGCCTCCTGCGCGGTGCGCGTCGACTCGGCGCGCTCGAGGACGACGTAATCGTAGCCGAGTTCCCTCAGCAGGTCTTGGATTTTTTGAGCGGAAGCGGAAAGTTTAGTCATGCGCCCAAGTTTAGCACAGGTTTGTTATACTTGCCGCATGACCGATCCCCAGCGAATCATCTATCAGACCGAAGCCGACCGCTACGAGGCCCTCATCGCGCGCGAGGACTATCAGGGCAACATCCTGCGGACGCTCGAACGGATCGTCCCCGGCCTCGACGGGCGCGTCGTCCTGGACCTCGGCGCGGGGACGGGACGCCTGGCGCGGCTGCTCGTCCCGCGCGCGAAATTCGTCCGCGCCTTCGACGAATCCGCCGAGATGCTGCGCGTCTGCCGCGCCAAACTCTCCGCGACGGGACGCGTCAACTGGACTGTGGACGCGGCCGACCACCGCCGCCTGCCCGTGGACGACGCCTCCGCCGACCTCGTCGTCTCGGGCTGGAGCGTCAGTTACCTCGCCGTGTGGGGAGACGAACAGTGGCGCGCGAACCTGTCCGAGTGGCTGGGGGAGATGAAACGCGTCTTACGGCGCGGCCGGCCTGTGGTCCTGTTTGAATCGCTCGGCACGGGACACGAGTCGCCGTTCCGCCTCCCGCATCTCGCGAACTTCTATCCCTGGCTGGACGAAGTCGGATTCCAGTTCGAGTGGATCCGCACCGATTACAAGTTCGAGTCGTTCGACGAGGCGGAAAGTCTCGCGCGCTTTTTCTTCGGCGACGAGATGGGCGACCAGGTCCGAAAAAATAACTGGGTCATCCTGCCCGAATGTACGGGCGTGTGGCGGTTGACGTTGTGACGCTCCCTCTCGATCGGCGCGAGGCGGGAAGAAGCTGACCAAAATGATTGACACTTTCCGCATATTGGTAGTATAAATTTGGACAGACAAATAGCCCTCGTTAGGCGAGGCGTCTGCGTGGCACATAAGCCATTGTCCCGAAACGTCGAGAGACGCCAAGGGGTAGACCAGGCAAAGTCGGCTTAAGGCTTTGCCCGAAGTGGCTGGGAGGCAGGATTTCCCTACGACGCGCAGTGCTGAAGCTCAACCAGTGAGGAGCCGCGCTTCCCTGCGCGGAGGAACGACGCGTGACGCCTCCTGGTTGGACCGGGAGGCGTTTTGTTCAGCCATGGATGGACAAAATTGCATGGCGGAAAGAAGGTGATGTTTCATGGACGCTGACAGCGATAACCCGGATAGACAGATTCTCCGAAACACAGTTTTCGCGGGAGCGTCTGTGAGCGCGCCTCCTCGAATTTCGATTCAAGGCGGGACTTTGTAATTGCGCCTTGACCTCCCAGCGGACTGTTCCTTCGGACTCGTTCCAGAATAGTTCTCGACAGGAGGCCGGCATGGCTTTACCAAACGATATTCTCGAAAAAACCGTCAACGACCTGACGGAGATGATCAAGTCGCACAATTTCAACGGCTTGCAGGGGCAGATCAAAAACTGGTCCGCAACCGACATCGCGGATCTAATGGAGCCGTTATCGGCGGAAAAGCAGGCGGTGCTTTTCCGCCTGCTGCCGCGTGAACTGGCCGCCAAGGTTTTTTCGTACCTGCCCGGCGAGCGCCAGGAGGAACTGCTCAAAGCGATGGCGACGGGGGAAGTAGCCAGCCTGTTCAATGCCATGTCGCCGGACGACCGCACCTCCATTTTGGAGGAGATGCCGGCCAACGTCATTCAGCATTTGCTCAATTTGTTGTCGCCGGAGGAGCGCGCTGTCGCCTCCACCCTGCTCGGCTACAAGGAAGACAGCGTGGGGCGCATGATGACGCCCGACTTCGTCCGCCTCCGCCAGCAATGGACGGTGGAACGCGCCCTCGACCACATCCGCCGCTACGGCCGGGACAGCGAGACCATGAGCATGACCTACGTGATCGACGAGGAGAACCGCCTGGTGGACGACCTCCGCATCCGCCAGATCCTGCTCGCGGCGCCCGAAACCCTCATCTCCGATCTAATGGACAGGCGTTTCGTCTCCTTGAAGGCCACCGATAACCGCGAGGCGGCGGTGGAGCTCTTCAAAGACACAGACTTGATCGCCCTGCCGGTGACCGATACGCAGGGCATCCTGATCGGAATCGTCACCGTGGACGACATCCTCGACGTGGTGGAAGAGGAAGCCACCGAGGATATTCAGAAGATCGGCGGCTCCGAAGCGCTGGACGAGCCATACATGAAGATCACCCTGCCGCGCATGGTCCGAAAACGCGCCACCTGGCTCATTATCCTCTTCTTAAGCGAGATGTTGACGGCAACCGCCATGGGCAAATACGAAAACGAAATCGCCAAGGCGGTGGTGCTGTCCATTTTTGTCCCCCTGGTGATCTCCAGCGGCGGGAACTCCGGCTCGCAAGCCTCCACCCTCATCATCCGGGCTATGGCTTTGGGAGAAGTCCATTTACGCGATTGGTGGCGGGTGATGCGGCGCGAGATCCTTTCGGGCTTGTCGCTCGGCGCGATCCTGGGAGCGATCGGCTTCATCCGCATTTCTGCCTGGGCAACGCTGTTCGGCGCTTACGGGGAACATTGGCTGATGCTGGCCCTGACGGTCGGCGTCGCGCTGGTGGGGATCGTGCTGTGGGGAACGCTGGCGGGTTCGATGCTGCCCATCCTGCTCCGCCGCGTCGGTCTCGACCCGGCGACCTCGTCCGCGCCGTTCGTCGCCACGCTGGTGGACGTCTCCGGGCTGGTCATTTACTTCTCGGTGGCCTCGGTGATCCTGCGCGGCACATTGCTTTAACCGCGAGCCTTCGCGGTCAGCGCGGTTTAAATCCATTCCTTGCCGCCAGCGCGCATCCCATCGCGGCCAGCGCCGCGCTGGCGCTCACGAAGATCCACTTGCCCATTCGGAAGACCGTCAACATCCACGCCAGCGGGACGGATCGTTCGGGCCACAAAGCGAGCATGGCGACGATGCACAAATTCTCCAGCAGGTCGAGCGACCACGCGCCGAGGGGCGTCACATTTAAAATCCGCATCTTGTCGCCGCGCGCAAACCCGCGCTGGAACAGCCACGAGATCAGCAGCCCGAGCGCCAGCGTGTATAAAATCGGGTGCAGGAGATCCAGCGTCAATTCCGAACCGAGATAAAACAGGCGCGCGCGTTCGTCGTAACGTTCGAGCCGCGCGAACGTCTCGCTGGGCGCGGAAAAAAACAGGAGGTCCAGCGGCGGTTCGGGAGACGCGGCGCCGCCCGCCAGTTTTCCAGCGAGCGGCATGACGAATCCCATGAAGGCCAAATCCAGCGCCGCCAGCGTCAACGCCAGCCAGCCTTTGGCCCACGAATAAAATCGGTTCGAAATCGCGTGCAGCATTCTGCCTCCGTCAAAGTTGGTCTGCGCGCCGGGCAAAAAGCGCGCTCCCTGTATAATCGGGACATGCTCAATTATCGCGCCGAAGGCGGCGGCCCGCCAATCTTGCTTCTACATGGTTTTGGAATTTCCTTCAACATTTGGACTGAACTGATTCCCCTTCTGCGCGGACGTTTCTCGCTCGTGACGGTCGAACTGCCGGGCATCGGACTCTCCCCCCTCCCGCCTCTTTCCTACCCCTATCTGGCCGCGGCCGTAGACGCGTTGGACTCCCTGCGAGTCTCTCTCGCCATCCCGCGCTGGGACGTCCTCTCCTACTCCTCGGGGACGCGCGTCGCCGAAGCCTATCTGCAAACGCACGCGGACCGCGTCAAGCGCGCCGTCTTCCTCGCTCCGGCTTATACGACCAAAGGCAAGGCATTCGGTCTGCGCGTAGCCAGTGCAATTGATGCGCGCTTTCCCGCGCTGGGAGATTGGACGCTTTCGGGCGCGCGTCTTCGCTTCTTGATTCGCCTGCTGGGATTCAACCTGCGCGCCGACCCTTCTGTGGACGCGTGGTTCTCGGAGATCGCCTCCCAGCCCCGCGAGATTCTCAAAGCGACGCTGCGTTCCCTGCCGGGGTTCGGGGCGCGTCCGCTCGCGGTCCCCGCCAACGTCCCCGCGCTCTTTGTCTGGGGCAGCGAAGACTTGATCACGAAAACGCCGCGCCGCCTGTCCGCGCGCGACGTCGTCATCCCCGCCACCCATGCCATGCCGCAGTCGCGGGCGCGCGAGGTGGGGGAGATTTTTCTGTCGTACCTGGAATAGCGCGCCTTCACTCGAAAAAGGCGGACATCAGGTTGGCGCGCCAGGCGATGTTTTTCAGCGGGATGAGCGTGAAGAGTTTGCAGATGAAGAGATGGGACGTGTACCCGCTGGGATGCGTCATCCCCAGCGTGGCGCACAGGGTTTGGAACTCGGCGGAATCGCCCCACAGAAGCGAGGGCGCCAGCGTGCGGACGTATAACGCCAGCGCCAGAATCCCGATGGCGAGGGAGATGAGCAGGTCGGCGCGTTTGATGGGTTTCATTCCCCCCAAGTCTATCTCAACGACGCGTCTTTGGGGAGGCGTTGTTTCAGGACGCCGTATCGGGCGCAATCGGGACCAGGTCGTATATCAGCATCTCGTCCGTGCCGTGCGTGGACTCCGCCAGGATTTCGCCGTTTGGATCCACGATCATCGCGCCGCCGAACGACGCCTCAGGTTCAGACGGGTTTTCGAGCAGGTTGACGATCAATCCAGTCGCGCCAGTTTTTTTGACTTCATCGGCATAGGCTTGCCGTTCTTCCCTCAACCATCTTTCCAAATCGGGCGATTTGCCGTCGAAACTTCGCGCCAGCGGAAGGATTAAGGCGTCCAACCGTTTGTCGAGTTTGGCCCGTACTTCATCTTCGAACAAGTCGCCGCACAGAAGAATTGACAAACGCCCCAACTCCGTCTCGACTGTTTTTACTTCGCCGCCGTTGACGAAAGGAGGCTGTTCGTAGATTTTCCTGTGGATGGATACAATTTCGCCCGTTTTGGCGATCAAAACAGCGGAGCTATACACGCCCTCAGGCGTTTTTTCCAACATGCCGAAGCAGATGTAACATTGATGTTCTTTCGCCAGCGCGGAGACCGCCGAAGTGGTTTGACCCGGGATCGGTTCCGCGAACCGTTGAAAGTCCTTTTCGTCGTAGAGATAGCCTGTGAACGCGCATTCGGGCAGGCAGACAAGGTCGGGTTGACGCGGCGAGGCTTCCCTCAGCCTTTGCTGGAAACGCCGCAGATTCGCCGACGGGTTCCTGATTTCGATTCGCAAAGGGATGAGACAAACCCGCATGGTTAACCTTTCCGCTCATGGGATTTGGCAGGAAAAAATGGAAGAGCGAACTCGCTTTTAGGGCTGAAACCGAACGCCTGCCCGCGCGCAGATGAGAGCAGGAAAAACTCGAAGCGAGGAAAATGCTCGAAAATGCCGCAGAATCTCCGACGTCAGGCGCGCGCTGTGTTGTGCCGCTTATTGTTCGGAAGACTCTTTTTTCCATTCAGTTATAGCACTTTCAAGCAATTGCCGATATTCGGGCAGGATGTGGTAGTTGTCTTTTACTTCACCGTGTTCGCCGCCAGAATCAAATTCAATCATTTGACGTAAATGCGGGTTTGATTTTTTCGTTAGAAATTGTGACAAGCCGCTTAAGTACCTGCCGCTTTGCCCAATATCAGAGCCAACACCCTTTTCAAACAATTTCTGCTTTACTTCGTTTCTCTCAAAAACTCTATCTTCTGAAAGTAAAATTTCAAGCAGACAAACAAATCTTGGGGTTAAATCTGACTGTCGAGAAAGCGTTGCCTTTAACCTTTGCTCTAATTCACCAAACTCAAAACTTCCTTTTTCAAGCGAGAATGAACTTCGGAGGGGATTTTTGCTGACTTTTTGCTTTACTTCTTTGCGCTCAATGTAATCTTTTGCTTCTGGTAAAGGAATAATGGTATCAGGCGTGATAAATAGGTCGCCGTCATCGTCAACATAAGACCGAAGCCTAACACATTTTATTTCTAGTTCGTACTCTCGAAGCCACAAAACAGCCGATAACACATCAGGATGAAAGTCTTTTGCGACAAGTAAAAGCCGTTGCTTTTGGTTCAGATTTTCAAGTTCTTCATCAATAAATTCTTCTATGGTTAATTGAGCGTCATCAATGTCTGTTCCGAGATATTGGGCGTAATATGAAAAAATATCATCTGGCAGAAAATTGGAGCAATAGGAAGCATATTTTATGGCTTGCCATTCAATGCTGTCACCCGAATCATCTCTTTTGAGTTCGATAATAACAAGGTTGGCTTTTCTATCAATAGCAAGTAAATCTAGCCGAATTCCTGACGGTAAAGGTAGTTCTTTTGCAATAACAAGTAATTCTTCACCTAAAATATCAGGTGATTTTTCAATCCACTCTTGAACATCAAATCTTTCCCAAACGCCTAAATCCCCTAATTTTTTCGGGGTCAACTTGGTTAATTTCTTGCCCTTAATGTCAACCTTGTACATTCAGACTCCTAAATTGAACAATCACAAATTACTCGAACTGGAAGGGGCGGCACAACTATTAATTAGATGGAACACATTAACAGCCTGACAATCTCGTTATACCGAACGCGCGCTCCGCACAATCTGCCAATTTTAACTTTCCGCTCATTATACATACTTCCCCCCAAAAGGGAATAGCTCCAGCGCTCGTTTCCACAACAGATCGCCTGTGCTATAATAGTTGCGTATCGCAATCATTATGGAAGGCAACTAATGACATGTCCGCTACCGATTTGATCGAGACCTTCTGGGAGACGATCCCTCCCGTCTGGCGGCAGACGCGCGGACAGATCCGCGGCGTGGCGGCCGAACGCTTCGGCCTGACGGTGGAACAGTTCCAGGCCCTGCGACGCATCCGCAGGGGATTCGACACCGTCAGCGCGCTGGCCGAGGAGGGACGTCTCAGCCGCTCGCAGGCCAGCCGCGCGGTGGACGCGCTGGTCAACAGGAATCTGGTCAAACGTCTCACCGACGCCGAAGACCGCCGTCACATCCGCCTCTCGTTGACGGACGATGGCGGGCAGGCGCTCTCCGAGATCTACGCCGAGACGGAGTCCTGGCTGGCGGCGCGCTTCCAATCCCTCACGCCCGAACAAACCGCCCAGGTGATCGAGGCGCTGTCCCGCTTGCGGATTGCCTTTAATTAGCCGACTCTATCGGTAATAACGAGGAATTAAAATCCATCCGCAGATGACGCTGATTTTCGCCGATTTTCCCCAAAAAACGAAATTCGGGTAGCGCCGCAGTTAAGCGTGGTCAATTTGCCCATTGTTGAGTGAGTTGAAGCAAGGTGGCAGAAGGTCTGCCGCGCTGTTTGGGCAATTTCCAACGCGGAAGCGGAACTCGGAAGTGAAGCAATTCTGCAGGCGTCCACTGATGGTCAGTCAAGCCTGCGGCGATGGCAGGAGTACGTTGCACCCAGCGATGGCCGAAAGAACCAACAGACAGTTTCAAACGCAGGCTTTTGTGGAAGTCACAAAAGTTGTAGAAGCAACCGACCAAATACATGCCTGCCACCAAGGTCTCAGCCTGTTGCGCCAAGTTGCGCGTGCGCCGCGTTAGGGCGCTGATCCTCTGACGAAAGGTGGCATTGAGACGTTCGATGAAAGCGGTATTGATCACGCCTTTTCCTTGAGTGGTTTGGATCAGACGCTCGACCGCATCTTTTGCACCCTGAACAATGCGTCGCTTAACACTCAGGACGCCTTCCATACGCTGTTTGACGACTTGCACAATGGCAATCTCTTGCCAAGCCACCATCTTGCATCGTCCCCTTTCTCCCTCCGAGCGAGGAAACTTGCTCCGAAAGGCAGTCCGAAAGGCGCCGACATAACTGGACAATCCGTCTACCGCCAGCAAGAGTGGACGACACAAAGCCATGCCCTTGATTTTGTCCGCCAAGGCCTGAATCAAATTCAGGTCACGTGTGGGACTAACCACCCCGCCCATCCACAGACGAGGCTGAACCCAAATCGCCAGAGCCATCCAGAATGTGCCTTTCTGCGTCTTGACTTTGATTTCATCCGCTTGCGCTTGCTTCAAGTCATGTACCGTGTTTTCAACCAGATGCTTATGTACCTGCTGACAATGGTTGCCTGCACGAGCGTGCCAATCTCGAACGGTCCGCTCGTCCAATCCAAAGGCGCGAACGATGGCTTGAATGGGGCAGCCGTATGCCAGCAGAATCAACACTTGGATCACCAGCTCAGGCGCATGGCGTAACCGATAGAAAATCGTGCCTTTGGTGACCGTAAACGTTTGTCCGCACACTTGACACACACACCGCTGGTCTTTCTGACTGTGAACTTGGATGTTCCCTTTCCCTTTATGTCCTCTTGCGGGACAATCCATGTTCGGGCAAAATAGTGTTTGTGGGTTCATTGACTCCTCGCTCGATGTAGAAGTCGTACGAGTTTGCCAGTGAACCCATTTTTCCGCAAGATTTACGCACCACCACGTTTTAGTGGGGGGCTACCGAAATTCGCGTAATCGGCGAAATCTGTGGATTATTTTCGATAGAGTCCAACCCCGACACAACCCCATGAAATCCCTCTTCAAACTCCGCTCCTACATCAAACCCTATTTCTGGAAGATCCTGCTCAACCTGTTCATCCTTCTCGTAATCACGGGACTGGCGCTCGTCGTCCCGTACATCCTGAAAGGCGTCGTGGACGAGGGCCTGCTCAAAGGCGAGACGCGCTACCTCGTCAACGCGGCGCTGCTGCTGCTCGGTCTCGGCCTGACGACCGCGGTCCTCAACTTCTTTCAGCGTTACCTGTCCGAGTGGGTGGCCGCGCACATCGGCTACGACCTGCGCAACGCGATGTACGACCGCATCCAGTATCTATCGTTTTCCTATCACGACCACGCGCAGACGGGACAGTTGATCACCCGCTGCATCGAAGACGTGCGCGCCATTCAGAACTTCGCGGGCGGCTCCATCATCGAGATCATCCAGCTCGTCTTCGTGACCGTCGGTGTGATGGCCGCCCTCTTTACCGCCGACGTGAAACTGGCGGTTATCGCCATCCTGCCGCTGATTCCCATGCTGATGATGGCGGTTGACTTCGGCGACCGCGTGACGAAACTATTCTACAAAGTGGACCTGGCCCTCGGCGACATCTCCACGCGCTTGCAGGAAAACGTCAGCGGCGTGCAGGTGGTGCGCGCCTTCGCGCGCGAAGCCTACGAAACCCGCCGCTTCGAGGAAGTCAACCAGGCGTACTTTAAATCGCGCGTCGTGCTGATCGGCGAGTGGTCGAAGGTGATGCCCACCACCAACCTGTTGATCGCGCTGGGGACGATTCTCATCCTCATCTTCGGCGGCCAGGACGTGCTGGCGGGCAAAATGACCATCGGCGAGATCGTGGCCTTCAACTCCTTCTGGCTGATGCTGTCCGCCCCCGTCCAGCAGCTGGCGTGGCTGGTCAACGCGGCGGGGGAGGCGGGCGCGGGCGCCCAAAGGGCGCTGGAGATCCTCGAAACGGAACCCGCCATCCAGTCGCCGAAAGACGCGGAGGCCGTCCCCGCTTTGCGCGGCCGCGTCGAGTTCCGCAACGTCTCGCTCAAATATCAAAACGAGAAATCCGTCGCGCTGTCGAATATCGAATTGACCGTGGAACCGAATCAACTCGTCGCGCTGATCGGGCAGACTGGCTCGGGCAAGACCTCGCTCGTGAATCTCATCCCCCGCTTCTACGACGTGACCGAGGGCGCGCTGCTGGTTGACGGCCGCGACGTGCGCGCCCTCGACCTGGCTTCGTTCCGCAGGCAGATCGGGATCGTGCTTCAAACCTCGCTGCTGTTCTCGGACACGATCCGCGCCAACATCGCCTATGGCCGCCCCGACGCGGGCGAGGCGGAGATCGTCGCCGCCGCGCGGGCCGCGCAGGCGCACGACTTCATCACGCATTTCCCGAACGGCTACGAGACGATGGTGGGCGAGCGCGGCGTGACGCTTTCGGGCGGACAGCGCCAGCGCGTCGCCATCGCCCGCGCCCTGCTGATGGACCCGCGCATTTTGATCCTGGACGACTCCACCTCCAGCGTGGACACGCAGACCGAACTGCTCATCCAGGAGGCGCTCGACCGCCTGATGGAAGGGCGCACCACGTTCGTCATCGCGCACCGCCTCGCCACCGTCCGCCGCGCCGACCTGATCCTGGTCATGGCCGACGGGCGAATCGTCCAACGCGGCCGCCACGACGAACTGCTCGCGCAGGGCGGGCTGTACAAGGAAATCCACGACCTGCAATTGATGCAGTACCAACCAGCGGAAGAGACGGAGGAGGCCGAGCCGCAAGCCTTCCAACGCGTCCGCGCCGAAAACCTGGCCCCCGACGCCTGACACCTGACACCTGAAACCTGACACCTGAAACCTGACTCCCATGCCCCCCATCACCCCTCCCGCCTACGTCATCCAATCCGAAGGGCAATACGACAAGTCGTATGACCCGCATGTCGCGCGCCGCCTGTTCGCTTTTGCCAAACCCTATACTGGACGGCTGGCGCTGTCCATGCTTCTCATGCTCGGCGCGTCCGCCGCGGCTGTGGCGGGACCGTACTTCGTCAAACTCGCCATTGACAACGGTCTGACCGCCCACAACTACGACGCCCTGCGCTGGATCGTCCTCGCGTATCTGGCTGCGGCGGTGCTGCAATGGGTCTTCATCTATTTCCGCGTCAACATCATGGCCTGGGTGGGGCAGGCCGTCATCTACGACGTGCGCAAGCAGTTGTTCGAGCGTTTGCAGGAACTCTCGCTCGGCTTCTATAGTACCTACTCGGTGGGACGCGTCATCACGCGCGTGATCAACGACGTGGAGACCCTGCGCGACTTCCTGACCTGGGCGCTGCTCGCCATCACCCGCGACATCTTCACCCTGCTCCTCATCATCCTCGTCATGCTCGACATGAACCTGCGGCTGGCGCTCATCACCTTTAGCGTCCTGCCCTTCATGGCGCTGGCGACCGTCTATTTCCGACGCGTCTCGCGTTCCGCCTATCGCAAAGTGCGCGCCGCCATTTCGTGGGTCAACTCGGTGCTGGCGGAAAACGTGAACGGCGTGCGCGTGGTGCAGGCCTTCTCGCGCCAGAAATATAACTACAGCCAGTTTGCCGATTACGTCAACCGCTACCACCTCGAACGTTCGGTCCACGCGGCGCGCATCGCCTCGTTCTTCAGTCCCACCGTGGACATGCTGGGCGCCATCGCCACGATGCTCGTCGTCTGGTTGGGCGGTGCGGCCGTCCTCGGCGAGCAGATCACCGCGGGCGTCCTCGTCGCCTTCATCCTCTACATTGACCGCTTCTTCGAGCCGATCCGCGACCTCAGCCGCCGCTTCAACGACCTCCAATCCACGATGGCGGGCGGGGAACGCATCCTCGCTTTGTTGGACGCGCCCGTGGAAGTGCAGGACGCGCCCGACGCCGCCTCCCTCCCGACCCTGCGCGGGGACGTCCGCTTCGAGGACGTTTCCTTCCACTATTCGGACGACCCCACCCTCGTGCTGGACTCCGTCAACCTCGACATCCGCGCGGGCGAGACGGTGGCCCTCGTCGGCGAGACGGGCGCGGGCAAGACCACCCTCGTCAAACTCCTCTCCCGCTTCCACGACCCGACCTCGGGCCGCGTCCTCGTGGACGGTTTTGACCTGCGGACGGCGACTCAGCAGTCCCTCCGCAGCCAGATGGGGATCGTGTTGCAGGACCCCTTCCTGTTCGACGGCAGCGTTCGGGAGAATATCCTATTCGGCCGTCTCGAAGCGACCGACGAGGAGATCGCGTCCGCGGCGGAGGCGGTGGGCGCGCGCGAGTTCATCGAACGGCTGAAGAACGGCTACCAGACCTCGGTCGAGGAGGGAGGCGTGGCGCTCTCGGTCGGACAGCGTCAACTCATCTCGTTCGCCCGCGCGCTGCTGGCCGATCCCCGCATTTTGATCCTGGACGAGGCCACCTCCAGCGTGGACACGCAGACCGAGCAGGTCATCCAGCGCGCGCTGGCGACGTTGTTTCAGGGGCGCACTTCGTTCGTCATCGCGCACCGCCTGTCCACCATCACCAACGCCGACCGCATCGTGGTGATCGAAGGCGGACAGGTGATCGAGCAGGGGACGCACGCCGAACTGCTCGAACTGAACGGCAAGTACGCCGAGTTGTATCGAACGGGGTTTCAGGAGTAGGCGCGCTGTTCGCGGCGAGGAATCTCGAAGCCGCCGAGTCTCTGCCGTCCGCTTTATTGAGCGGCTTTATGGTTGCGCAGGAACTATGTTTTCGAGAGAAACCTTTAGAGTCTTTGCGATGGCCGATAAAACCTCAATTGAACCTGTGCGCTTATTCGTTTCTATTTGGGATAGGTAGGGGATGCTGATCCCTGCTTTTTCCGCCAACTCCTGTTGGGACATTTTGCGGAACTCACGCCATGTCTTGACGGCATTCTCCCCGTCAAGAATGGCGTGAACAATTTCGCTGGGAATCAATTCATCGTCGCCGCGTTGCAAGGACGCTTTGGCGCTGTCGTAATCCTGAATATCGAGCAGTATTTCCGCTTTTTCTACGAGTTCCAATGTTGTACGAGACTCGACTACATATTTTGAAATTGCTCGCGAATCAAAGTACTTAACTTTTTGACAACTTCGTTGTATTTTTCGAGCGGTAATTTGCAGGCAAATTCTGCTTTTCTGGCTTTCCAATCAAGACTCTTGACCTGGTCGGATAGAATTGCGCCTTTGATTTCCAATCCTTCAGGGATCAAAACCTCAAACGGATATCCTTTCACCTGGCTTGTTATTGGACAAAGTATCGCTAACCCGACTCTACCGTTATATGCCTCTGGAGACAAAACCAATGCCGGTCTATGACCTGCCTGTTCATGTCCCGCTTGCGGATTGAACATGATCCAAACGATATCGCCGCTGTCAGGAATATACGCCATGGCGTTCACCAAACTTCATTCCCTACGGCAAAACCCGTGTTGATTTCATTATGAAGATTATCTTTCGTGACGCCTGCAAGTAATTCCTCGAGCGTCCAACTTGGCGCTGGAACTGGCGTAACAACAATTTTGCCTTTTACGATGCTTATTTCCACGAGAGAATCGTTTTCTAATTGAGCGTCAACCGCAAAGGCTTTCGGGATTCGCAGGGCGAGGCTGTTGCCCCATTTCTGAACCTTTGTGAGCATAAGATCGTCTCCTGTCTGTTTCTACAACAAAGATACACCTTTTTGACGAATTTTTCAAGCGCCTATTTGGGACGGTATGGCTTTCTCAAAGTCTGAGGATTTTTATCGCGAATGCCGCGAATTCGCGAACCCCTGCGCCGCCCGCAAAGGCAGGTGTGACGCGAAAAAGCCCAGGAAAATTCGCAAAATTCGCCCACACTTGTACCTGGCGCAAGCGCTGGTGTTCGCGCTACTCGCCTTCCATATCGGCCAACTTGTCAAGCGACTTTGCTACTGCCATATGGACGGGGCGCGCCAGCGGTTAAGGACTGATTCAGCCGTACCGCCATCGCGACGCATTGCGCTAGAGAGCGCAAGTTGCGCGCGGTTTTCGTGGTCGACCGACAATTCCTTTTCCACTTCGCGGATCGCTTTGCCTTAAGACAATTGTAAGTTGAATTTTGACTCCGTTGCCCCTATAATATGGATGGAAAAACTGCCCGTCCGCGAACGGCCTGAATACTGGAAAGACCAACATCAAAAACGGTCTTCGCGAGAATCCCCGATGGATTAACGCTGGTGGAGGTCCGCGAGCGGCGGGCGGAAAACGACAACTGAATAGTTGTTGTTCGCCCCGTGACCAGACGGTCACGGGGCTTGTTTTAAGGGGGATCTACGGGCAGGCCTGAATCCAACTGCCCAGGTTGCGACGTTTGAGGATGCCGCTGAATCTCCAGGATGCGAAGGAGGGACAGAATTGATCGAGAGCGCTGCCGAGGTCGGTATATTCCGCCGCGAAGACGGGTTTGCCCGTCGTGATAAACGGAAGCATGTCCGCGCACCAATCGTAGTAGAAGCAGTCCTCGGTCAGCGCCCAATCGAAGTAGCTGAGCAAATCCGCCACTTGCTCCGAGCCGTTTTTCAGGCCGATGGAGAGACCGCGGGCGTGGGCCTCGCCGGCGAACCATTTGTTGTACGCGATCTGATCGGCGTAAGCGAGCGGGAAGCCCGTGTCTTCGAGATAGCCTTCGATGTTATCCGGCTCCACCGCGTCGAAGCCCTTGGCGCGGCATTGGTCCAGGCGGGCGCGCATGATGGGCGCCAGCAGGTCAATGCGGCGGATGTCGAGCCACTTCTCGCCGGGCCAGCCGTCGTAGTCGTTGCCCAATACTTCGGCGGGGAATTGCGCCGCGTCGGGACGCCAGTCTTCCCACGAACCCGCGCTGATGTAACAGACGACCTTCCTCCCTTTCGCGTGCAGCTCGTTGACGGTCGCGATCGGCGTCTCGAACATGTCCACGTCGTAGACCTTCGCGTTGTAGGCGGTGTTGACGGGCTGGTTGAGCTGCCATTGCCACGTCGTTCCGACGGCGGGCTTCCAGACGGTGCGCGGCAGTTTGGCCTGTCCCGAGTTGGCGTTGACCATGAGGCTGGATGTGTCCACAGCCTCGAAGTCGCGCCCGGTCAACACGTCGAGAGTGTGGAGCATGTCGTTGTCCCAGCGGTTGTCTGGCTCGCCGCTCACGTACCAGTCTGAGCCGTTGTCGGCTACGATGATCCCGTAGGTCTTCATGGCTTGCAAAATGACCTGCATCTCCGGGGCGAAACCGCGGGTGTCGTAATTGGCCTTCAAGCGGAAGCGCGCGCCCATGGGCGGCGTGTTGGTGAGGACGCCAGGCCGCCCGCTGGTAAGGTGGCGCGCCGGCCAGATGTAACCGTTGGTGCGGCTGATGGTGAAGCGGATGGCGTGGTTGATCGCTCCCGCGGCCACTTCGTCGTAGCGGACGAGACCGGGCAGGATGGGCAGGCCGGCCGCGTCGGCGGACGTCCAACCGTTGGGACGGAGGGCGTGCGAGTTCAGGTCCCAGATGGCGCCCGAACCGGCGCTCCATTTTCCGTTTTTGAAGGAGGCGTCGTAAATTTCGTAAAGCTTGCAGGTCTCGGTGTCGAGCGTCAGGATGTGATGGTCCGAGCCGTATTCCATCTTCGGGTTGCTGGGAATCGGATACGGGCCCGGGTCGGATTCGTCGGGATAGTAGAAGTTGACGTTGTATTTGGGGACGGTCGAACCCGCCACGACGTTGTAGGGGATGCCCATCGGCCCGCCCTGATAATTCCCCTTGCCGAAGTCCATGTGGAAGCCGGTGGAGGCGCCGATGCTGTTGATCCAGGCGGCGCTTCGGGCGTGGACGGGGAGGTTGTCCACGCGGGCGTTCCAGATATTATCCGCGGGGAAGATGGGACAGCCCGCCAGCGTCGGTCCGCCGCCCGTTGTGGGAGGCGGCGTCGGCGGCGCGGCAAACGGGCTGACGGCCGCGTACGACGGTCCCGCGGGGGCGCGTCCGCCGAACTTGCATTGTCCCGCGCTCCGTCCCGACTCGGACCAGTCAATCACGGTCCCCCGGCAGGGGCCGGCGGGACCTTCGTTGAAGTGGTAGAGGGCCAGGGTGTTCGCGTCCGCTTTGAACGGGGCGGACGGTTTGGCGAAGTCGGCGGCGTAGCGGACGACCTTGGAAATCCGCAGTTCGTCGAAGTAGCCGTTGTAGGAGGGGTAGTCCGGGCCGGCGTCGTGTTTTTCCGCGCCGAGGACGAGGTAGGGGTCAGAGTTGGGATACGAGGTGGGGCGTCCGTTGCGGTAACTGACGTTGCCTTTTGGCCCGACGCCCGAGGCGTCCAGTTTGCCGTCCACGAAGATTTTTATCGCGCCGGTGGCGTTTGCCCGCGTGACGGCGATGTGGCGCCATTGGTTGTCCGCGACGTTGGTCGTTCCGCATAGGGTGGCTTTCGCCGCGCCGCGCGAGACCCCGAAGGCGACGCGCCCGTTGGCGATGGAAATTCCGAAGTCGCCGTAGTCGCCCCGGCCGTGGACGTCGCGGTCCACGATGATGTTGCCCTTGATCCAGTTGTCCCGGCCCGCGACGCAGGCCGGGCTGGCGTTGTCGGCGAGGGAGGCTTTGATCCAGAATTCGATGGTGAAGTTGCCTCCCGCGTCGGCGGGGACGGCGGGCGCGTCGATCTTGATTTTGACGCGGTCAATGCCGCCTGTGCCGTGTCCGCGGAAGCGCAGCGAGTACCCCAGCGAGGCGGCCTGCGCGGGGGCGGCGTTCGGTCCGCAGGCGAGAAGGACGATCAATAAAAGCGCTGGAAGCGATGCAAAGATGGGATGTTTCATGCGACACTCTCCTGCGCCCCAGCATACCCGCGCTTGCGGAGGCTGGTAAGGGACTTTTGTCCTGCCTGACAGAAATGATAATACGCGTTTTGCGGCTTTCGAGAGCGGCTAAAGTGGTAGGCTTGACGCGAAGTCACGAAGCCACAAAGAATTTTTGAGTCCTGGCGGTTTTGCGCGTAAAAAGCCCAGACAATTATCCGCTCCTCAGCGAAAAAATAAGCCCGTCTCTTTTGAAACGGGCTTACTGCCTTCTGCTCTCCGCTCACGCCGCCGCGACCTTCTCCAATTGCTGCATGGCGTGGGCGTATCCCTTATCCATGGCGGCATAGTTGTTGGGGATTAACTTCTGGTGTTTCGCCGGGAGATGCGCCTTCAGCGCGGCTTTGGCGTCGTCCAGCGGCAGGATGGGGAAGGCCGCCAGCAGCCCGCCGACCATCACCATATTGAGCAGGCGGCGGTCGCCCGTCTCTTCGGCGATCTCGTTGCCGGGGATGAAGATGACGGTGATATCGTCGCGTTTGGCGGGACGGTCCACCATGCTTTGGTTGACGATCAGCACACCGCCCGGCTGGAGAAGTTCCTCGTATTTATCGAAGGACGGCAGGTTCAGGGCAACGACCGCAGGCGGATTCTTGACCAGCGGGGAGCCGATCTCCTCGTCCGCGATGACCACGGTGCAGTTGGCCGTCCCGCCGCGCATTTCGGGACCGTAGGAGGGGATCCACGTCACGGTCTTGCCCGCGTCCATGGCCGCGTACGCCAGCACCTGTCCCGCGAACAGCACGCCCTGTCCGCCAAACCCTGCGATGAGAATTTCTTTTTGCATTGTTCACTCCGTGAAATACACAAGAACTCAGGTAGACACGTACACAGGTCGAAGTAACGTGTAACTTGTAACGCGTATCTCCCTGCTCTCTACTCTCTATACTTTGATCTGAGCCACTCCCGCGGCGACCTTGTAATCGCCGAGTGGGAAGGCGGGGACCATTTTCTCTTCCACGAATTTCAGCGACTCGACCGGCGTCAGCCCCCAGTTTGTCGGGCAGGTGGAGAGCAGTTCGACCAGCGAGAATCCCAGCCCGCGCACCTGCGTCTCGAAGGCGATGCGAATCGCCTTTTTCGCGAGGCGGATATTCTTCGGGTCGTGCAGCGAACGGCGCACCACGTAGCCCGCGCCGTCCAGCGTGGCGAGCAATTCCGCCATGCGGATGGGATAGCCCTGCGTCTCCACGTCGCGGCCGTTGGGCGAGGAGGTCGTCTTCATGCCGGGCAGGGTGGTGGGAGCCATCTGTCCGCCCGTCATGCCGTAGTTGGCGTTGTTGATGAAGACGACGGTGATATTCTCCCCGCGCGCCGCGGCGTGGACGATCTCGCCCATGCCGATGGAGGCCATGTCGCCGTCGCCCTGGTAGGTGAAGACGATGCGGTCGGGCAGGACGCGTTTGATGCCCGTCGCCATGGCCGGCGCGCGTCCGTGCGGGGCCTCGACGAAGTCCGTGGAGAAATAATTGTAGGCGAACACCGCGCATCCCACCGGCGCGACGCCGATGGTCTTGGGGAGGAGTTCCATCTCCTCCAACACTTCCGCCACCAGGCGGTGCGCCACGCCATGCGTGCAGCCGGGACAGTAATGCGTCGGCGTTTCAGTAAAGCCTTCGGGCCGGTCGTAAACAAGATGATTGGGTGCAGTTAGTGTCATGGTTCCTCTATTTTCCGCCGATCACGTCCGCCATGCGCGCCTGCCAGGAAATGCGCGTGTCGGCCTCGGCGGACCACTGTCCCGCGGCGACGCGGCGGATCTCAGCCAGGATCTCGTCGGGGAATGGCACCACGCCGCCCGTCCGCCCGTAGAATTCCACGGGGACGCGCCCGCGCGTCGCGAGGCGCACGTCGTCGTACATCTGCCCCATGTTCATCTCGACGACCAGGAAGCCGCTCACGCGTCCCGCCAGTTCCTCGATGACCTGGTACGGGAACGGGCTGACGGTGATCGGACGCAGCAACCCGACTTTGATCCCCTCGGCTCGCGCCGCGCGCACCGCTGAAAGCGCGACGCGTCCCGCCGTCCCGAAGCCGACGACCGCGAATTCGGCGTCGTCCAGGTGATATTCCTTGAAGCGGACTTCGTTGGCTTCCACTTCCTGCCAGCGTTTGCCGAGGCGGAAGTTGGCGACTTCCTCGGCGGGCGGGTTGATATAAATGGAAGAAAGGATGCGCCGCTCGCGTCCGATCGCGCCGTTGGTGGCCCACGACCAATCCTTGCGGACGACCGGTTTCATTTCGGGCATTTCGGCGGGTTCCATCATTTGTCCGATCGAGCCGTCGAGGATCATCATGCAGATCATCCGATATTTTTCGGCCAGGTCGAACGACAGCCCCATCAGGTCAATCGCCTCCTGCACCGACGCGGGCGCGAGGACGATGCGCGGGTAGTCTCCGTGACCGCCGCCGCGCACGGCCTGGTTGTAGTCCGATTGCGCCGGGGCGATGTTGCCGAGTCCCGGTCCGCCGCGCATCACGTTGACCAGTACCGCCGGGACTTCCGTCCCCGCGATGTAGGAGAGTCCCTCCATCATCAGGCTCACGCCCGGGCTGGAGGAGGTGGACATGACGCGCACGCCCGCGCAGGCCGCGCCGTAGACCATGTTGATCGCGCCCAGTTCCGATTCGGCCTGCACGAAAGCGCGCCCGAGTTCGGGCATGCGCCGCGAGAGGTATTCAAGGATCTCGGTCTGCGGGGTGATCGGGTAGCCGAAGTAGGCCTCCAGCCCCGCGCGCACCGCCGCTTCCGCGATCGCTTCATTGCCTTTCCATAGTTCTTTGGGCATTGATATTCTCCAAGTAGTTTTTCCGCGAGCGCGAAGGCCGCGCAGTCTTTGGATGAAAGGCGGACGCGTCTTCGCGTTCCTGGCGGTTGGTTACGCCGGGGCCGGGACGGCCGCCTTGATCACCTCGCGGTAGACCGTGATCGCCGCGTCGGGACAGACCAGCGCGCAAACAACACACCCCGTGCAGCCTTCCTTGAAGATGTGCGCGGGGTGGTATCCCTTGGGCGTCAGACGTGACATATCCAATTCCATCACGCCTTGCGGGCAGGCGCTGACGCAGAGCTCGCAGCCCTTACAGTATGTGTCGCTGACTTCGATCCAGCCTTTGACTGCCATTGGGTCTCCTTATGTCGCGCAGTTGGCGTTCTTCGCCGCTGTGACCGCGTGGGAGAACGCCGCTTACGCAGTTTCCGAGAAGTTGGACAGAAATAGGATGATATGTGTCCAAACCGATTATGTCCGTATCTGCGCTAGACGAGTAGTGCCATGCGTCACAAAGGCGGATGTCAAAGGTCATCCGTTTGCGGAGGAGATTTTGCGCCGATTCCCCTTTTTTCAAACCGAATCTCCATTTTTGGGTTATATCAATTTAACAGCCCCTGCAAGAGGCGTCGGCGCGGAAAACCGTTATTGGCGTTTTCGGAGTTGACGTGAACGACCGACTCTACCGATTCGTCCGCTGGTGTTTTCAGGAATTGATCTGGGGCGGCGACCTGCTGGGCGCGGACTACCTGCCCGAACGCGGCCCGGCGGTCTTCGTCTCCAACCACCTCGGCGCGCTCGGACCGATCGCGGTCGGCGCGGCCATCCCGCTTCCGCTCCGCGCCTGGATCCAGGCCGACATGCTCGATCCGCTCCTCGCCGCGGACTACCTCCGCCGGGACTTTGTCGAACCGCAGTTGCGCGTCCCGCCGCCGTTCAGCCGTTTCGTCGCTGATGCCATCTCGAAGATCCATATCCCGCTCCTGCGCGCCGTCGGCGGGATTCCCGTTTATCACACGCCCGAAGGTTCCCTCGAAACCCTGCGCCTCAGCGTGGACTTGCTGGCGGAAGGAAACGTCATCCTGATCTTTCCCGAAGACCCCGCCCTGCCGATGGACCCTCGCTATCGGATGACGCCCTTCCAAAAAGGATTTGCCCGCCTGGGCGAACTATACTTTGAGCGTGTTGGAAAGAGCCTATCCTTTTACCCGCTCGCGGTCCACGCCGAATCGTTCACGGTCCGCGTCGGGAGGCCGGTGCGTTATAATCCCTTCGTCAAACCGGCCGTCGAGCGCGTCCGCATTAAAAACCTGCTCGAGCAAGCCATCCACGAAATGTATTTGCAAGCCTCGCGCTGCGAGATCGTTCAAATCCCTCTTCCAAACTGAATATGAAACCTTCCTCTCACTTCTGGGCGGGAGTTCGCGCTGAACTCCCGCTTCTCATTGGCGTATTTCCCTTCGGCCTCATCTACGGGGCGCTGGCCCTCAGCGCGGGCATCCCTCCCGCCGCCGCGCAAGCCATGTCGTCCGTCATCTTCGCGGGATCGTCGCAATTCGCGTTCGCGCAACTCGTCCACGACGCTACGCCGGCCGTCATCATCTTCCTCGCCATCGCGGTGATCAACCTGCGTCACATGCTCTACTCCGCCTCGCTCGCGCCGTATTTACACGACCTGTCGCTGCGCTGGAAAATCGTCCTCTCCTATTTGATGACCGACGAAGCCTACGCGGTCGCCATCCTGAACTACGAACGCGTCGGCGGGACGATGGGCGCGCACTACTACTTCCTCGGCGCGGGACTCGCTCTTTGGTCTGTCTGGCAGGCGAGCGGCGCGCTTGGACTTTGGCTGGGCGCGGCCCTCCCGACGACTCTGCCCCTCGACTTTGCCCTGCCGCTCACATTCATCGCGATGGTCGTCCCCGTGCTGAAGAAATCCCCCGCGTTCGCGGCGTCCCTCTCCGCGGGACTCGTCGCGCTGGCGGCGTACTCGCTTCCCTACAAACTCGGTCTCATCCTCGCCGCGCTGACGGGGATCGCGGTCGGTACCATGCTGGAGAGCCTCCTCGCGCGAGCCTCCAAACCGCGCGACGCGCAGGAGGAACAATGAACATCTGGCTGACCATGATCCTGAGCGGCCTGGCGACCTTCGGGATGCGCTTCTCCTTCGTCTGGCTGATGGGACGCTACGAGGTCCCGGCGGCGATGCGCCGCGCCCTGCATTACGTCCCGATCGCAGTGTTATCCGCCATCATTTTTCCCGGGTTGTTTCTCCCCGAAGGGCAGTTCGACCTCAGTCTCGGCAACACGCGCCTGCTGGCGGGTCTCGTCGCCATCGCGGTCGCGGCCTGGACGAAGAACAGCCTGTTGACCATCGTCGCGGGATTCGCGGCCCTGCTGGTTTTGGAGTTCGTCGGCGCTCGTTGACAAATCCATGCTCACATAGTATATTTTGCCCGCTCCGTCCACGCCGAGGTAGCTCAGTGGTAGAGCAGGGGACTCATAAGCCCTTGGTCGCGAGTTCAAATCTCGCCCTCGGCACACTGTCTTATGGCAAACTCTCTTCCCGCTTTTCTCCCCCTTGCCGAAGCCGCCCGTAAGTACGGGCTGAGCGCGGCGCGCCTGAAAACGATGGTCGAAAATGGTACAATTCGCGCCGTCATTATCAAAGGAGAAATTGCTGTGGACGAGAACAGCCTGCCCATCCACAAGGAAGATCTGCCCGAATATAAAAAACACGCTCATTTAAAGGGGACCACGATTTGGATCAGTGAGGCGGCGAGGAAGTATGGAATTGCAAGCCCGACAATTACTATTTGGGTGCAACGAGGAATTATCGAAACTCTCGGACATGAAAAAAATCGTAGGCTAATTGACGAAGCAGATGTTGCTTATTGTGCGGAAGTTTATCGCAAGCGCAAGGGTCAGGGAAAATGGCTTTTTAATCCAGATGGCACTCCTTACAAACCGAAAACCGTCCCATTAGCGACATAAGATTTTCATCTTGAGCGACTTTCGAAGGTCGCTTTTTTTATTTGTAAATTGCTAGAAGTTATTGACAACTTCTAGCAATGATGCTACACTCCCGCCCATCAGCGCTTTGACAGCGGAGAGATGGCGTAAAGGAGGCGCGCCCCGACGAAAGGGGTGGCGGGAAATGCTAAATCGGCGGAATAAAAACTGTCGGAGAAATACCCGTCACGCAGGTTCGATTCCTGCGCTCTCCACCAAAAAATTGCGCCCTGGAGCGAGGTGACGCCCCAGGGCGCGGCCGGTGCAGTACCACCGACGAGATGATTATAACATCCCGCCGAGCAAGTCACCGGTGGGATGCTTTTTTAAAATCTGAAAGGAGACCAGATCTATGCAACGATTTCGACGGCTCAAACGTCGCGGGATCCCGCCCCAGCCTGCGCGTCCGTGCATCATCGTCTCGGACGATGGAGCGTTTTGGCGGCTGAACGGCAACGGCATTCTCGAACGCGCCAACCAGCCTGACCGTTTCCCGTCTCACGTTGCGGCGGACAAAGCCATCTGGAAAACGATCGAGGCTTGGGGAAAAAACCATTCCGGTATCCGCTTTCAAAAGAAGGACATATAACCATGATCCGCGTCACTGACCACGCTCTAGCGACCGTTATCGACGCGGCGCTCGCGGGTTGGCTGCTCGCTGCCTGGTACGGCATGAACACCGTACAGAGAATTTACGCTCGCTTCCCCCCGCCATTTCCCTGATGGCGTTGCAGGGCGCTTTGATCCTGATACAGGTATCCTGGCTGACAGTCGTATTCCTGTATGCCGGGGAACTGGTCTGGGGTGGGATGGCCGTGGGCGGGATATTCGTCGGTGGCGCTTCCTGGCTGGCTGTGCGTTTCCAATCCTGGGAATACAGTGAACCGATCTTCCGTCTGCTGCCTCCCCTCTTGTTTGCCGTGCTGCTGATCTACGAAACCATCCGCCTGCGCTCTGCCCGACGCGGACAGATCCAACAAATCCCATCCGAGGAAGGATAATCAAAACCATCAAGGAGAAACCGATGAAAATCAAAATCCAACGAACGTATGTGTGGGCAGCCCTGATTGCGCTCATCTTGGTCGCACTGCTGGCTACCAATGGAGGGGTGAAGGGAGCGCTGTCGTATCGCTGCCGCGCGGCAGGGGAAAGCCTGGGGCTTTCCTGGGCGTGGTCGTTGAACGGCGGCTGCTGGGTGCAGGAGCCGAACGGCCAATGGGTTCCGCTTGACCAGACGCGCTTCACGCCGTAAGAGCAAGGAGAGAACGAACTATGAGTTCTGCGAGAAGCGCGGGCTGGCTCTGTTTATGGGGAGGACTGGCGTTCATCCCGTTTGCAGCGGCGTTTCGCTGGCTGGCAGTTGTGACCCGAAGCGTTCCTGGGTTGCCCGGAATATGCACGGTCTTGTTCTGGACAGTCCTTGGAATTGTCGCAATCTGCCTGGCTTATGCGGCTTGGGGTTTGGCGTGTGGGTACAACCGAACAGCCTGGAACGCGTATGCGCGCCACGCGCAAAAGGATACCGAGAAAGGAGCGGCGGAGGCCTGTCTGCGGGCGGGCGTGAAGCCGCCAAAATAAAAAGCGGCAGCCGCCAAAAGGTGCAAGCGTCGAAGCCCAGCATCCTTAACAAGCGGCTACCGCCTCCTATTGTAACAAATTCCAAATTGAAATTCGGAGGCACATCTCACATGACTCAAACTCGCTACAAGAAAATGCTGCCCGCGCCGACACCTGTAAGGATAGCCCGTTTTATCAGGATGGTCATTGGCGTAACGATTCTCGCGAAAATGTTTCGTGGGACGCTGGAAGTCTGGGTAGGCATCGCCCTGTATGTACTGCTGTGGATTGCCTACCTCGCGTTCAGTTTCACTGTTCGTGTCATCAAGCAGTACAACCTTGAATACCGGAGGCAAACATGAGTAAACAAACATCCCTGACGGACGAATTGACCGGCAACATCCAGACCGATCACGGCGGATTTGGCTTTGGCGATCTGATCGTCATCCTGCTGGACCTGGCGCTGTTGATCTACACCGGCTTTCGCTCCTACGATTTCCTGACCAGCACTGTGCCGGACGGCTGGCAGATATTGGCGCTGGTCGGCCTGTGGGGCCTGGACATCGGCGCCATTGCCTGGTCGCTGGTATGGATTTTCGGCTCGACCGAAAAATACCAGGATTGGGTTTCGATGACTTTCTTCGTCGTGGACCTGGTAGGCGTGGTCCTGACCTCCCTGACCGACTCTCTGATGTACGGCGCGAAGGGCGGCGTAACGACCCAAACACTGACCGGCATCTCCGTGGTGGTTGTTCCCCTGGTGGTTGTGCTGAACGTGGTGGCCGGTTTCATCTATCACATGACCTCCCCTGCCACGAAAGCGCAGCGCGCCAAACGCCGCGCGGATGCCGCGCATCGCGCCAAGATGGAAGAACTCGCGCAAATGGAACGCGACCTGACCTACGCCGAGCAATACCTGTTGAAACGGCAGGACACGCTGGACAAATCCGCGTTCCTGGCACAGATGAAAGTCGCGCAGGACGCCATCGAAAAAGCCACCCGCGAAGCGTTGCGCGACCAGGCTGGAATTGCGGATGCCGCCAAAGGAGAAACGTCTGGCGTGGCGGGTAAGTTGGCGCAGTTGAAAGAACGCGTCGACGCGCTCAAATCGAGCTGGGCGTTTTCTGACGATGTTTCCGCCCCTGACCCTGATCCTGCCGCCAATCCTGCCCCTGATCCTGTCGAGCTGACTTCGCAAGCGGCTGATCCTAAGCTTGCCACCATCTTGATGCGAGCGAATCCGGATGATAACGGGATGTGGTGGCGGGCTACCGTACTCGACACCAACAACGAGTCCCTGTTTCTCACCGGCGTCAATTTGGACCGGGAAATGATTCTCAACACGGCAAAAGTATGGTGTTACGAGAACGGGTACACAATCCAGGCCATCAACAGGGATACGGTTAGACCGAAGCCCGAACCCACCCACCACCCGATTCCGTCTGCGGATGGAGCGAAACAACGCGAGCCTTCCTACCATCCGATCCTGCCTATGGGTGGCGCGGCGGCGTCCAACAACGGCCACCTGCCCCAGGACGACGCGGACCCTATCTAAGCCGGACGGCGACACGGCGCATTTTCCCGTTGGATCTGGACGCGTTCGGAGAAGTCAAACTGCCGAGCGCGATCCAGGTTCAGCGGCGGGGAGCGAGGCGGCTGCCGAATCCCCGCGAGGCGCTGGCCCTGGTACTCGGCGCGCTCGGAACGTTGGGACGCATGTCCGGCGTAAAGATCCTGAACATCGAACTGCACGGTCAGCCTGCCGCCCTGACGATCATCGAAGGCGCGCAGTTTGGCGAAGACGCGCAAGGCAATACCATTTTGGAGAATACGTCAAATGACTGACACAGTACACAATTTACAGCACATCTTGACGGAGCAGCGCGCTCGAAGGAACGCGGCAGCGCCTTCCTCGCCCCGCGTCCGTCGCTCCCATGGCGGCGCGATGGCGGTTGCTGTGCTGGCGTTCGTCCTCCTCCTGGGAGCGGGTTTTTGGCTGTGGGATCGTGACGCCTCGCAACTCTCTCCCGCCCCAGCCAATCTCCCCGTGACGCAAGTTGTCGCGACGGCGAAACGTGTACTTCCGCCTCCCTCCCCCACTCGGCTGCCTTTCACTCCCTGGACAATGACCGTTTGCGAGGGCGTTGTCTGGCTGCATGTGCGCTTCGAGCCGAAAACGGACGCGGCGGTGCGCGGCTATCTGCGCGGCGGGGAACAGGTTGTTCTGGTCGAGCGGCAAGGCGGTTGGGTCTTGTTGTCCGCTCCGGTCAACGGCTGGGCCGATTCCCGTTATCTGTGCGGAGGCGCGCAGCCATGAAGCTCCATAAATATACGGAGTCCTACGTCTGGCTGGTGTCGTACTGTCCCGATGCTCCAGAACTCGTCGGGCGGAAATTTCGCAGCCTTGACCTGCAATACGGCGTGTGGCCGGAAGGAACGACTTTCACCAATGTTCGCACGGGCGAGGTGAGGGTTTGGAAGAATGGCAACGGCATGTCGCTCAATACGGAGACTGCCCATGCTTGACGTCTCCCTGCTTTCTTTCGCCAAGGCCGCAGGGCTATAAAATGGAGGAAGACCCCTCAACCCTTCCTCCAGCAAGGAGATCACATGAAACTGAAATCCTTCCTGCGGGCCCTGGCGTTCGCCGCCCTCGGCACGGGCGTGATCGTGCTGGCTGACCATCTTGGCGGTGCGTACTTCCCCACTTATATCTACTTCCTGATCTGGGTGTTCCTGTCTGCCCTGTGGTTTTGGTCACAAGAGAACGGATGGCAACCCTACGAGAGGATGTCGAAATGAACCGCATTATCGCAATCGCAAACCAAAAAGGCGGTGTGGGCAAGACCACGACCGCCGTCTCCCTGGCGCACGGACTGGCGCTGCGCCGCCGCAACGTCCTGCTGGTTGATCTTGATCCGCAGGGACAATGCGCCACCTCGCTGGCCGTCAACCCGGAGCCGGGCGTCTTCAACGCCCTGGTCAACCCGCGTTCCGACATCCGCCAATGGATCCGCGACACCGGACGCGAGTATCTGCACCTCCTGCCCGGCGACCGCTCAACCGCCACCGCCCAGATCGTAATCAACGCCGAGAACCGCCCCATTGACGCCATCCTGTCTCTCCTGCGCGTTCTACGGAACGAGTACGACTACATTCTCCTGGACACCGCGCCCTCGGTGGGAGGCATTCAAGAGCGGGCGGTGTACGCCTCCGACCTGACGCTGATTCCCACTGCCACCGAATTTCTCTCAATGGACGGCCTGGTGCAAATGATGGACCTGCTGGGTTCGCTGCGCGAACGTTTTCATTGGAATGGCAGATTGTTGGGCATCCTGCCAACCTTCTATGACGAGCAAACTTCCGAAAGCGCCAAGTCCATCGAGGAACTTCGCGGGAAATTTGGAAAGGGCATATTGTCTCCCATTCACCGCGCCACAGTATTACGAGAATGCGCGGCGGATGGCGTGACCATCTTCGAGAAGGCTCCCGCCTCACGCGCTTCGCAGGAGTACGAAACCCTAACCACCGTGACGGTGAAGGTGCCTTAACCAGTCCAGGTATGATCATGCCTCGTCGAAACGTTTTTGACCGCCCTCAAGATCCTGTCGCTCAAATCGAAGTTGCCAGGGAAAGGAAACGCGAACGCGCCTGGGAACAATCCCATCGCGGCCGGACCTGGTACATTCCTCCCGCGTTGCAGGAGCAAGCGAAGGAGACGCGCGCTGAGATTCTTGCTCTCGCGCAGAAACACATGGCGACAGCCAGCAATGTGGCCTCTGCGCTCCTGGATTTTTCCCTCGCGCAAGTGCGAAGCGGAAAACTCCAACTGGAGACGCGGCCAGATCCCGGTCGCCGCAAACTACCTCTGGCGTGGGAGGAGGCAAGCGATTGGGCGCAGGAGATCCAACCGCCCAGACGACGTACAGCCAATGTCCCGCTGCTGCGGTTGACGTATCGAATTGACGGCAATGTCGTTAACCAAATTCAAGCCGCGGCGCGCACTCACGGAACGACAGATGGGGAGGTGGCTGTCCGCCTCCTCCGCCACGCCCTGGACGCCTATACAAGTGGACGACTCCGTCTGCGCGAGGAGGCGGTTGTCATGGGACAGAAAGTGAGTTCAACATGGCGATAGCCCAAATGAGCGTCGCGCTTTCCGCCAAAACGCGACCATCCAAAGCGGGTAGTAAGCGGCAACGCTTACTACCCGCTTTCGTTTTGATTACCGTCCGCTTACATGCCGCTTACCATGCCGCTTACATGGATTTACTACAAACGATTTTGCGCCCCCTGTTTTTCGCCACAGGTCTTGCGAGACGCCCGCAAAAGATCGCCCGTCCTGGGGCTTCCTGTGTTTTTTTCGGAAATCAACCATAAAAAATATTTGGAGTACGAAATGGATATTCAATCCGCCCTCGATCAAGCCCTCGAAGAAAGCCATGCCGCCAATTTGTGGGATCAGGTGTTGGGCATTCTGGAAGGCGAGATGCCGAAAGCGTCTTTCGATACCTGGCTGCGCGACACGAAACTCAGCGCGCACGAAGCAGGCGTGATGACGGTCGCAGCGCGCAATGCCTATGCGCGTGAATGGCTGGAGTCTCGCGTGGCCGTCGCATGCGAACGCGCCCTGTCCGACCTGACCGGCGCTGATACAAAGATCCGATTTGTGGTGGACGGTGAAGTAAAGGATGCAGACGTGGAGGAAGTCCTGGAGGAGGAACCCGAAGCGCGCGGGTTCGCCGCTGAGGTGGTGGACGCTACACGCTATCAGGACGAAGTGCGTCCCGAAAAGGTGGTTGTCCTGCCGGGTTACGCCCTGCGCCTACTCGAACATGGCGACCTGACTCCCAAGCAGATGAGCCTATGGCTGGGTTTTCGCCAGGCGGTCTATGCCCAACGTAAGCGTGGGGAGGGGACGGTCCGAAATATTCCTCACTGGGAGGTTTGCAAGTTTGCCATGATGAGTCGGGCTTCGTACTTTCGCGAGATTCGGAGCAAAGAGGATTTTGTTGCGGGCGGACTGGTCGAGAAGATTGATTCGGGCAGTATGGGTGACGCTAACTGCTATCGCGTTCACATGGCTCCACGCCTGACGCGGCGGGACTGCGCGGCCATCGAGCGCGTTCTGACCACGGAAGTCTCCGAAGCCTCCACGCGGAAGGATGGCGTTCAGAAGGCAGTGGATACGCTTAATGCTTTGGCAGAACGCGCCCCTGCCGATTACCTGGAGGCGGAGGATATAACGATCGGCGATGCCTGGCCGCGCAGCGTGGCAGAGATTGTGCGGAGCGTGATCGGACTGGAGGGTGACTTGCCGCACGAACTGGCTGACGCGGCGGAGCGCCCGACGGATCGCATTTTGGGGGCATACGGTCAGGTGGTGATCACGCACTACTTCCTGACTCGGGTTGTCCCCGCTTTGGAATTCAGCCATGCCCAGGCATGGGCGATCATCCTGTTGCGGGACCGCTGCTGGTTTGACTACGAGACGCGCTCCCAGCGCGACTTTGTCATCGTTCCGGGAGGGTTGAGAACGCTGGCGAAGTGGGTGGGGACAACGCGTCGAAGCGTCGAACTTTGGGCTAACTCGCCAACTTTCACGGCCTTTGTCCAGGAGGTCAATCCCGGCGGTCCGCGCGAAACCTTCTTGAAAACGGGAGAGGTCTTCTGGGTGCGGCAGGATGAACCACTGGACTTGGACAGCGAAAAAGTGAGACTCGAAAGCGAAAAGGTGAGACTCGGTTTGCGAAAAAGTGAGACTCTGGGGAGCGAAATTTTGAGACTCTTGGAGCGAAAAAGTGAGACTCTATTAAAACCTCTATTAAACCCCTATTTAAACCCCTATAAGCCTCAGAATCTACCACCACCTGCGAAAAACGCTCGAAAAACCAAAATCGCTGGAAAGGTGGCGGTAAATTTCCCTTCGGGTTGGGTTTTGGATCGTATCCTGCAAGGGAAAGTGATTTCCCCAAAAATCCTTCGGCAGATACGCGGCGGAAGCGGCCAGGCTTTGGTGTCCTGGTTGCTGTACGCCCTGTCGCCAGAAGGCGAGGGGATCAACAAGCCCTTGAACTACGCGCTGGATCGCCTGGCGCAGGATCAACAGAACGGCGCCGGGGAAAAGTACGATCAACTGGCTGCCGTACCTCCCGAAGCCCTGATCGAAGTGGCGCAAGCCGCATACAAATCCAGCCTGACCCATCACGATTACGACAATCCTCTCGTTGCGCTCTGGCTGGACGTGATGGGCATTGGGGCGAAGGAGCGCGCTGTCACTCTACTGCGCTTGCTTTTAGGCGATAACGCGCCCATCCGGATCGAGCGCGAGTTTCGCGCCGATACCTGGCAAATGACTGCCTCGGGCGCGTGGGAACACAATATCGAGATCCGCTCGGAACAAACCTAAACCAAGGAGTATGTCATGAAAATCGTTGTAAGTTTTTTAGCCTTGACCGTTCCGCAAGAGGAGCAGGTTACGCCAGACTTGGAAGAACTCGGCCTGGGTATGTTCAAAGATCGCGATATGGCGATCGAGGTCCAACCATCCGAAAGGTTGTTGGAGTTACAGTCGCTGACGCTATCTCCCTGGAGCCTTGCCAGCGCCAGTTCTGCAGGACTCATGTTTTATCTGGCGTCCAAAGGGCAACACGATCAAATCGGGCAACTCCAAGATATATGGAATGGGTATTTTTTGCTGCCGTTCCACGAAATCAAGAGCATCTCATGTATTGGCAAAGATGCGGTCCAGTCTGAAAATCTCGCGCCATCAAGCGCGTGAAAATTTTTCCAACAAAGGAGCAAGTAATGATTTCATATTCGGGCGTACATATTGATGGGGTTTTGGATTGTAAATCCATACAAGTCGGTCTCCTGAAAGCAATTCCCGAGACGCCGGTGGCGCAAGTGCGTATCGTGGCAGGCATCCAGAAGCATCCCACCTGGGCTCTGGACCGATTGGCGGTTGTGGTCTACGCCTATGTCCAGACCGCGCTCAGATATGGGGAAGAGATCATCCAAATTAACGCGCATGGCACGCTGGTTAGCAACACACTTTCCTCGTGCGTCCTCCTGCGCTCGCTCACCTGGCATACGTCGCGAGCCATACGCGTGGAAGCCGAGCGGACGATCGAGAATATGACCATGCCCAATGGCGCTCCCTGGCCCAATACAAAAGAGATGACTTTGCCGGTGGACGCGTCTCTGGTAGAGTCCCTGCGCGTTGTCTGGAACCGCTACGCGGCGTAACCACCGGGCATTCGGCATCCGCCTCACGCCCCTGCTCTCGGCGCATCCGCCGTCGTTCAAGGGCGTGGGCGGAATCGCCCGCGCCTCGTCTGACCGCCTCGGCCTATGTTCGCCGTCCTGATGTTTCAATCCACGCTCCCCGTGAAGGGAGCGACGCAGTTTGTGGACTGGCATATCTGCCAGGTCGCGGCGGTTCATCCCCACGTGTGTGGGGAACATACACGGCAACGGCTGACCGCCCTTCGTGATGGTCGGTTCATCCCCACGTGTGTGGGGAACATGCAACAGACCTAGGAGGAGCGTCACCGTCCGACCGGTTCATCCCCACGTGTGTGGGGAACATACCCGATGAAACTCGGCTGGCATAACAAACAACGGTTCATCCCCACGTGTGTGGGGAACATTGACAGAACCGCTGGCGCTTCTCGCTGGTGATCGGTTCATCCCCACGTGTGTGGGGAACATGTAACTCCGCCGCCAACGCCAGCGGGAGAATACGGTTCATCCCCATGTGTGTGGGGAACATGTAACTCCGCCGCCAACGCCAGCGGGAGAATACGGTTCATCCCCACGTGTGTGGGGAACATATCGCTCTCCGCCGCCTGGCTTGCCGCGTCCGCGGTTCATCCCCACGTGTGTGGGGAACATTCCCCGTTCGCGAAATAAAATGCTGGACGTCGCGGTTCATCCCCACGTGTGTGGGGAACATCAAGCATTCCGCCCTCACAAACGGGTGAGTACCGGTTCATCCCCACGTGTGTGGGGAACATGAACCTCATTACACAACCGACACCAAACAGTTCGGTTCATCCCCACGTGTGTGGGGAACATGCGGCCTTCGTCCGTTCCGTCCGAAGGGGCGCGCGGTTCATCCCCACGTGTGTGGGGAACATGCTCGCGTTCGGCTGGCGCCACCCCCGCGCGGCGGTTCATCCCCACGTGTGTGGGGAACATCTTGACAGATCGAGAGCCGCATAGCAGGGTTGCGGTTCATCCCCACGTGTGTGGGGAACATTTGCGCATCCCTGCGAGCCTGAGCATCCGTAGCGGTTCATCCCCACGTGTGTGGGGAACATATTCGCGCATCTAAATTTGCCACAGACAACTCCGGTTCATCCCCACGTGTGTGGGGAACATGGCATAGATCGGCACCAGGCCGTCTTTTACCACGGTTCATCCCCACGTGTGTGGGGAACATGACATTCGGCGCGGGGCGAACGTTCGCCCCTGCGGTTCATCCCCACGTGTGTGGGGAACATATTCCCGCCGCGGGCATCCGTCGCAGCGCCTGCGGTTCATCCCCACGTGTGTGGGGAACATAATAGTTTCGGGACTTTCGCCGCGCGCCATCGCGGTTCATCCCCACGTGTGTGGGGAACATGCATCGCGCCGCGCTAATCCAGCAGGCGAAGGGGCGGTTCATCCCCACGTGTGTGGGGAACATTAATGCAACCGCACCAATAGAGTTCAGCCTGCTCGGTTCATCCCCACGTGTGTGGGGAACATGGGAATGGCTTTTAACCGTTTCGATGGCGAGTACGGTTCATCCCCACGTGTGTGGGGAACATTCAAAGACCAGACCCGCACAATCTCGGAATGGCGGTTCATCCCCACGTGTGTGGGGAACATCCCGCTCGGCAACCTTCGCGCGCAGTTCCGCCACGGTTCATCCCCACGTGTGTGGGGAACATGCTCGAAGTCAATCGCCACCGGACAATTGATGTCGGTTCATCCCCACGTGTGTGGGGAACATCTGCCCGGCGCGTTGCTCTCGTTCGCGCACACCGGTTCATCCCCACGTGTGTGGGGAACATGCATAATCACGTCCAGCACTGCCAGTTTTGCGCCGGTTCATCCCCACGTGTGTGGGGAACATTGCCCGCCAAAATGCTGGAAGTGTTTTTCTACCGGTTCATCCCCACGTGTGTGGGGAACATCCGAGGAGTTTGCGCGGACACTCCCTGATTGGCGGTTCATCCCCACGTGTGTGGGGAACATATTCGCCATTTTCTCGCAGTATTCTCGCAGTACGGTTCATCCCCACGTGTGTGGGGAACATCAACATCCCCACCGCCCCCGCCACCGCCCCCCACGGTTCATCCCCACGTGTGTGGGGAACATCTGTGTGCCGCCTGGGGGCGGCAAGGTTGTATCCGGTTCATCCCCACGTGTGTGGGGAACATTCGTGGCGAAACCTATTGGGGAACGCCCTTGCCGGTTCATCCCCACGTGTGTGGGGAACATTTGATGACGCCGTACTCGTAACTCCCGCCGTCCGGTTCATCCCCACGTGTGTGGGGAACATTTTGTCCGACGCGTCGGACGCGTCCACCCTGTCGGTTCATCCCCACGTGTGTGGGGAACATGCCTTGACGCTCTCAAAACGCAACTGCGGACGCGGTTCATCCCCACGTGTGTGGGGAACATGTAATCACGGGAGCGACACCGTCTAGCGTCCTCGGTTCATCCCCACGTGTGTGGGGAACATGCCCTATCATCCCATTGGTTGACGCGCTTTGTCGGTTCATCCCCACGTGTGTGGGGAACATTTTTCAGGAAACGATTCGGCCTCGAAGTCTGCCGGTTCATCCCCACGTGTGTGGGGAACATGGCATACCGGGCGCGAGACTGGCCGCGCCCATCGGTTCATCCCCACGTGTGTGGGGAACAGTCCGTGCCTTCTACCGCGTCGCCCGCTTCTTTCGGTTCATCCCCACGTGTGTGGGGAACATTCCGATAACGACATTCGGCATGTTTTTCCCCTCGGTTCATCCCCACGTGTGTGGGGAACATATAACTCCGCCGCCTCCCCAGGTGGGGGAGTACGGTTCATCCCCACGTGTGTGGGGAACATGCACAAAGGCGCAAGCGTCGCCAGATTACCCGTCGGTTCATCCCCACGTGTGTGGGGAACATATTGTTCAGCCGCGTGATGGTTGCCGCGTCGCCGGTTCATCCCCACGTGTGTGGGGAACATGCACTGCTGGACGAAAAGTTTATGCACGCGCAACGGTTCATCCCCACGTGTGTGGGGAACATTCGCGCCGCGCCGTTTCAGCGGCGGGACATTGGCGGTTCATCCCCACGTGTGTGGGGAACATGCTTGGACAGGATTTCTCCGTTTGGCTTCCGGCCGGTTCATCCCCACGTGTGTGGGGAACATGTGGTTTTTGCGCTGATTGGCGGCTGGCTCTGGCGGTTCATCCCCACGTGTGTGGGGAACATAGCAGGAGCGCACACTGGATTTCCTGCCCTTCCGGTTCATCCCCACGTGTGTGGGGAACATGCTCAACGGCTGATTTTTTTCCATTCTCTGCTCCGGTTCATCCCCACGTGTGTGGGGAACATGCGTTTAATGCGAAAATTGACCATTGTCCCCTCGGTTCATCCCCACGTGTGTGGGGAACATTTCGGGCCTCCCGTCGCCTTGTCAGGCGTCAACGGTTCATCCCCACGTGTGTGGGGAACATCCGTTGACGATTTCCACGTCCTAGCCGCACGCCGGTTCATCCCCACGTGTGTGGGGAACATAATCTCTCCCCGTCGGTCGTCAGGTCAACCGACGGTTCATCCCCACGTGTGTGGGGAACATGGTGGCCGCGACAAATCCCGCGCCGCCCTCCGCGGTTCATCCCCACGTGTGTGGGGAACATGCGTCGAATCGTGGAGGCGGGGCGTAATGCCGCGGTTCATCCCCACGTGTGTGGGGAACATGCGACGAAAATCAGGCTTGTCACGGTGGATTATCGGTTCATCCCCACGTGTGTGGGGAACATTCGAGTCCAGGTCGGGGATACCCGTGGTGCGTCCGGTTCATCCCCACGTGTGTGGGGAACATCTTGGCGTTCCCGTCGCGGGAACGCCGCCCTTCGGTTCATCCCCACGTGTGTGGGGAACATATCGCGCCGCGCTAATCCAGCAGGCGAAGGGGCGGTTCATCCCCACGTGTGTGGGGAACATTAACTCCGCCGCCTCCCCAGGTGGGGGAGTACGGTTCATCCCCACGTGTGTGGGGAACATTGGTGAACTTGAGTATCCGTTTGTCCGTTATGCGGTTCATCCCCACGTGTGTGGGGAACATGAAACCCCTAGTGATATCGCGTTCAACGTCGCCGGTTCATCCCCACGTGTGTGGGGAACATGAGCGTCGCGTCGCTTGCGGTGGCCTCAGCGACCGGTTCATCCCCACGTGTGTGGGGAACATGAAACCACGTTATGAAACGTCTGACGCTCGTCATCGGTTCATCCCCACGTGTGTGGGGAACATTGAGGACATCGCCCTGCCCCGCGTCAATCATATCGGTTCATCCCCACGTGTGTGGGGAACATGGCATACCGGGCGCGAGACTGGCCGCGCCCATCGGTTCATCCCCACGTGTGTGGGGAACATGTTGACGTCTACGAAAAAAGCATCCTAACGCGCGGTTCATCCCCACGTGTGTGGGGAACATGAATCTGGTTTGCCAGTGGGCTTGGCCTTTCGCGGTTCATCCCCACGTGTGTGGGGAACATGCCCTGAACTCCGGCGAAGCCTCGCCATACCGCGGTTCATCCCCACGTGTGTGGGGAACATTCGGCGCAGGGCTTCGTACTCTCGGCGCAGGGCGGTTCATCCCCACGTGTGTGGGGAACATTTTGCGCCAGCCTTCCGCACGTCGGCTGCACGCGGTTCATCCCCACGTGTGTGGGGAACATTACGCCTTCAACTCCGGGAAGATGCCCAATATCGGTTCATCCCCACGTGTGTGGGGAACATTGCAAGCGGAAGAAGTTCGCAAACCACGACGGCGGTTCATCCCCACGTGTGTGGGGAACATTGACGATCCCGGTGCGGGTGAACGAGGCGCCGCGGTTCATCCCCACGTGTGTGGGGAACATCAATTCCCCCGCCACGCGCAAAACGATCAGGTACGGTTCATCCCCACGTGTGTGGGGAACATGTAAACCCTTGACAAGTCTATGCTTTTGCGTATACGGTTCATCCCCACGTGTGTGGGGAACATTAGTCCGCTTCACGGTCCAGCCCAAAGCGCAACGGTTCATCCCCACGTGTGTGGGGAACATGCCCGCGAAGGCGCTGGGGTTGAAGGCGCCGGGCGGTTCATCCCCACGTGTGTGGGGAACATCGATCTTGCGGAGGATGTGGACGGGGGCGAGGCCGGTTCATCCCCACGTGTGTGGGGAACATCTGGCCGTCCCCCGCGGCGTCCTCAGCCTCCTCGGTTCATCCCCACGTGTGTGGGGAACATACCCAGGCGCGCTCCGAGAACCGCTTCCCAAACGGTTCATCCCCACGTGTGTGGGGAACATCAGGTAAACATGGGCAAACGAGGCGAGGAAGAACGGTTCATCCCCACGTGTGTGGGGAACATTCCTGGCCGTCCCCCGCGGCGTCCTCAGCCTCCTCGGTTCATCCCCACGTGTGTGGGGAACATGCTCTGCAACGTGTATTCGAGGCGGCTCAACGCGGTTCATCCCCACGTGTGTGGGGAACATGTCCAGGCTCCCAGCCTCCTGCGTTTCGAACCCCGGTTCATCCCCACGTGTGTGGGGAACATGCCGTCCTGCCACACCAGCCCGCTCTCCGCCACCGGTTCATCCCCACGTGTGTGGGGAACATTTCCACCCTGGCGGATGCGCCTCGCGCCACTCCGGTTCATCCCCACGTGTGTGGGGAACATCATAGACGCTGACATGACCTGACCAGCGGGAACGGTTCATCCCCACGTGTGTGGGGAACATGTCGTCTCGTCCTCCGCGTCTTCCAGCCACAACGGTTCATCCCCACGTGTGTGGGGAACATGTATGGGTACTGAGATGGACGAAAAGGAACTCGGTTCATCCCCACGTGTGTGGGGAACATGAATAGCGGCGTGAATACGATGCTGGACATCGACGGTTCATCCCCACGTGTGTGGGGAACATTTCCAGCCGCCCCTCCCACCGCAGTTTATCGTACGGTTCATCCCCACGTGTGTGGGGAACATTGCGGAGTTGCCCCCATTGTGCGGGCGTCTCACGGTTCATCCCCACGTGTGTGGGGAACATTACAACGTATCAAAATACGTTTTCAGTGTCGCCGGTTCATCCCCACGTGTGTGGGGAACATGCTGACGCACTGAAAATATCGCCTATCGTTGTCGGTTCATCCCCACGTGTGTGGGGAACATGAACCATGTCGCGCCGTCCGCCTGCTTGGTACTCGGTTCATCCCCACGTGTGTGGGGAACATTTTGCCACTGGCGGGCGCGGCCAGTCATGCGGGCGGTTCATCCCCACGTGTGTGGGGAACATGTTTGCTCTGTCTGCCGCCAAATTCTGGAACTGCGGTTCATCCCCACGTGTGTGGGGAACATATAATCGGATTGGTAATTGTAGCGATTGTCGCCGGTTCATCCCCACGTGTGTGGGGAACATGAAAGCGAGTGTGTAATGTGAGCTTCAAAACGTTCGGTTCATCCCCACGTGTGTGGGGAACATTGTTCGGCGGTTAGTTTCGGCATCCGCGGCGTCGGTTCATCCCCACGTGTGTGGGGAACATGCATTATCCGACACAAAATTCTGCGCTTACACCCGGTTCATCCCCACGTGTGTGGGGAACATACCCTCGTTGGCCGTTTCCTCGTTGGCCGTTTCCGGTTCATCCCCACGTGTGTGGGGAACATACTACCACCGCGGAATGAAAGGAAGTTCAGTGCGGTTCATCCCCACGTGTGTGGGGAACATGATGTTCTTGGCCATGTTTCACCTCACGCGCGGCCGGTTCATCCCCACGTGTGTGGGGAACATTTTCTAATCACGATACGTAAACATCGCTGGCATCGGTTCATCCCCACGTGTGTGGGGAACATGGATGATAAAAATCAGGACGCGGGTGACAATACGGTTCATCCCCACGTGTGTGGGGAACATGTCTGATTTGGATTGTCTTTTTCCGGAACATGCGGTTCATCCCCACGTGTGTGGGGAACATGTTCGGCGGATAGCCGAAACAGGTACCGATACGGGCGGTTCATCCCCACGTGTGTGGGGAACATACTATCTCGCCAGGTTGGGGAGCAAGCAGTTACGGTTCATCCCCACGTGTGTGGGGAACATGTCACAACCGCCTGCACCGCCGCCTGGATATCCGGTTCATCCCCACGTGTGTGGGGAACATAAAAGCAGACGCGCCGCCGAGATGAACTCTGCACGGTTCATCCCCACGTGTGTGGGGAACATGTCGGCCTCATGCAATACTCCACCCCTTCCCGCGGTTCATCCCCACGTGTGTGGGGAACATTGAAACTCCCCGATCATATCCTTCACTTGCCAATCGGTTCATCCCCACGTGTGTGGGGAACATGCCAGTCGTCAAAGACCAACGTTTCGTATTTGACGGTTCATCCCCACGTGTGTGGGGAACATGAAGGGGAATGATTGGGACATGGTTTCGCTCACGGTTCATCCCCACGTGTGTGGGGAACATATTTTCCGTTGCTTCTGGTGGGCGCGGGGGGCCGGTTCATCCCCACGTGTGTGGGGAACATTGATTATTTGACTACTACGCGGGCTGGCTTTTCGGTTCATCCCCACGTGTGTGGGGAACATGGACGGGTCGCCATTTACAGGCAGTTTTCACCCGGTTCATCCCCACGTGTGTGGGGAACATAAAAACATTAGCAGTAGCGCGACGCCGCGTAACGGTTCATCCCCACGTGTGTGGGGAACATTCCTGGAAATACTGCGCCAGATCGTTCAGGTCCGGTTCATCCCCACGTGTGTGGGGAACATGAGTTCCCCGTCCACGAAGCGCAGCGCGTAATCCGGTTCATCCCCACGTGTGTGGGGAACATATTTACAAACGCGGGCGGTGAAGCGTACGCGAACGGTTCATCCCCACGTGTGTGGGGAACATGGACCGCATCGTCCAACGCCTCACGCGCCGCCTCGGTTCATCCCCACGTGTGTGGGGAACATGTTCGACGAGGTGTGGATGTTTGGCGGTCCCTTCGGTTCATCCCCACGTGTGTGGGGAACATCTTCCCAATTGTGCATATATAAATGGAATGGTCGGTTCATCCCCACGTGTGTGGGGAACATATCGGCGTCGGCGCCCCGAATTCCTGGTCGTACGGTTCATCCCCACGTGTGTGGGGAACATTTCATGGTGACAGGCTCGAACTTGCTAACCTTCGGTTCATCCCCACGTGTGTGGGGAACATGCGTGGGCGATTGCCTGGCCGATGGTGGCCGACCGGTTCATCCCCACGTGTGTGGGGAACATGTCATTGCGGCGCGGGCGGAGGGGAGCAGGTTGCGGTTCATCCCCACGTGTGTGGGGAACATTCACTACAATTTCCCCGAACCTGCCGAGTTGCCGGTTCATCCCCACGTGTGCGGGGAACATGATTTTATGCGCTTCTCCGCTATGGAAAAGTACGGTTCATCCCCACGTGTGTGGGGAACATCAGATGATCCAGCGGCACCCACTCCCCCCACTGCGGTTCATCCCCACGTGTGTGGGGAACATGGGGTACAAGCCTTTCACGCCGCGACGGACGCCGGTTCATCCCCACGTGTGTGGGGAACATGGGCTTGCCGGGGCAGACCCGACGAAGGTCGCCGGTTCATCCCCACGTGTGTGGGGAACATGTCCAGCAAGCCAGGGACGCTGACGCGCCGAACCGGTTCATCCCCACGTGTGTGGGGAACATTCATTTGGCAAAAGTTTTTTGTGGCGGCAAAGGCGGTTCATCCCCACGTGTGTGGGGAACATTTGCTGCCACGGTTCGAGCCGAATCAATTCCCCGGTTCATCCCCACGTGTGTGGGGAACATGACAGCGCCGCATCCAATGCCACCAAGACATTGACGGTTCATCCCCACGTGTGTGGGGAACATGGTTGTTCAGGCGGTACAGACGGGGGTACAAGCGGTTCATCCCCACGTGTGTGGGGAACATCTTCCGCCAGTCGGTCGGAAAGTTGTCGGTAACGGTTCATCCCCACGTGTGTGGGGAACATCCAGTAGTGTAACTGCTGGACGAATATCGCCTCGGTTCATCCCCACGTGTGTGGGGAACATTCAGCCATTCCTTTTCTTTTATGCGCCGCCTTGCGGTTCATCCCCACGTGTGTGGGGAACATGTCAGGCCTGCGCGAAACCGATCCGGGCGCGTTCGGTTCATCCCCACGTGTGTGGGGAACATCCCATATCTGCTCTGATTTTTTCTGCGTCCCGCGGTTCATCCCCACGTGTGTGGGGAACATTTCAACCCCGTCGCGGCCCCCGCGTTCCCGCCGCGGTTCATCCCCACGTGTGTGGGGAACATCACGGCGCGGACACGCGTCACGCGCTGGACGGCCGGTTCATCCCCACGTGTGTGGGGAACATGCATTTCCCATTCATCCGCCGCCGCTTGGTGACGGTTCATCCCCACGTGTGTGGGGAACATTTGTTCCCGATTGTGCCGAGAGACAAAACGCCCCGGTTCATCCCCACGTGTGTGGGGAACATGTATTGCGTCATGGCGGCCTCCTAAAACGGGTAAGGTTCATCCCCACGTGTGTGGGGAACATGACCACACATTCGATCCGTCAGGCGCGGGCGGCGGTTCATCCCCACGTGTGTGGGGAACATGTACTCGTAACTCCCGCCGTCTTTGTAGCGGACGGTTCATCCCCACGTGTGTGGGGAACATTAGTTTGTTAAATCCACTCTCGAGTTTCTGCAACGGTTCATCCCCACGTGTGTGGGGAACATTCTTCAGCATGTCCGAGGAAACCGGCAAGACTCGGTTCATCCCCACGTGTGTGGGGAACATTAAGGCGGGTCGGTGACGATTAGGTCAAACGCCGGTTCATCCCCACGTGTGTGGGGAACATTTGAGATTGCGTTTCCGTTGTTGGTGTTGGCGCGGTTCATCCCCACGTGTGTGGGGAACATTGCTTTGTTGTACTTGGCTTCGGCTTTTGCAACGGTTCATCCCCACGTGTGTGGGGAACATCCCTGTGAAAAATCTCTTGTCTTGCTCGCCTGCTGGTTCATCCCCACGTGTGTGGGGAACATGGATTGGCGCAAACAAAACTTTCCAAGCGCGCTCCGGTTCATCCCCACGTGTGTGGGGAACATTCAACCCCGTCGCGGCCCCCGCGTTCCCGCCGCGGTTCATCCCCACGTGTGTGGGGAACATGCCGCCGGAGAAATTCGTTACTCGCAAACATGCGGTTCATCCCCACGTGTGTGGGGAACATGAAAGTTGACAAGCCGATTTATGATGCAGGTACGGTTCATCCCCACGTGTGTGGGGAACATGTGTTGAGGCTGATGAACGTGGTCCGCCCCTTCGGTTCATCCCCACGTGTGTGGGGAACATGAACTCCCGCGTCTCTTTGGTCGCGTCGCCCATCGGTTCATCCCCACGTGTGTGGGGAACATCTATTTTCTGCTCCGCCCAAAACGGAAAATTATCGGTTCATCCCCACGTGTGTGGGGAACATACAATGAAGCGCTACGCGCCGAGAACACGGAACGGTTCATCCCCACGTGTGTGGGGAACATGACGCAAACACGTTGCGAATGTCGGCTTCCGTCGGTTCATCCCCACGTGTGTGGGGAACATATTGTATGGATCGTCCGCTGGACTTCCCGCGCCGGTTCATCCCCACGTGTGTGGGGAACATTCGCGGACGCGCATCCCTTTGGCCGCGATCACCGGTTCATCCCCACGTGTGTGGGGAACATGGCCCGCTTGAGGTCCGAGGCGGGGCGTTCGGCGGTTCATCCCCACGTGTGTGGGGAACATTCCTTCACGAACTCATTCGCCTTGATCATCTTCGGTTCATCCCCACGTGTGTGGGGAACATGCACACGGAGGTATTTCATGAACGAAGGATGGCGGTTCATCCCCACGTGTGTGGGGAACATGATGACTTCAGCGGTCCCAGGCCATTCGCCAGCGGTTCATCCCCACGTGTGTGGGGAACATGTCTGTCCAGGTTGAAGTACCTCGATCACAGGCGGTTCATCCCCACGTGTGTGGGGAACATGCTGAACCTCCGCATCGAAGAGTTCCATCTCTCGGTTCATCCCCACGTGTGTGGGGAACATGTGGAAGGAGGTCGAGAATGCCAGCGTATAACGGTTCATCCCCACGTGTGTGGGGAACATGTGATCGCCGAGGACGCCGCGGCGGGCATGGACGGTTCATCCCCACGTGTGTGGGGAACATGATCGTGCCACAGGCTGGCATAGACCAGCACCGTCGGTTCATCCCCACGTGTGTGGGGAACATTTACCCTTCAACCTCCAGCCTGCGGCGTACCTCGGTTCATCCCCACGTGTGTGGGGAACATTTGATGTTTTCCACCGCAGTGTTGAACCATAGCGGTTCATCCCCACGTGTGTGGGGAACATTCCGCCATACGCTCGATCAGATAAGCCGATGACGGTTCATCCCCACGTGTGTGGGGAACATGCGGTGCGCGCTCCGCCGCCCGATGTAGCGGCCGGTTCATCCCCACGTGTGTGGGGAACATGAGAGCGGCCATCTTCTCTACGCGGCGAATGTCGGTTCATCCCCACGTGTGTGGGGAACATTCACTACACGGAGTAGTGAGGAGGTTTGAATGGCGGTTCATCCCCACGTGTGTGGGGAACATTTTGATCCCTAGTCCCCCGAACGAACGTTCTAACGGTTCATCCCCACGTGTGTGGGGAACATGCCGTGGCGGTCTACGCGCTGGCGTGCGCTGGCGGTTCATCCCCACGTGTGTGGGGAACATTTCGTTGTCGCCGATGTATTCAAATCCTGCGGCGGTTCATCCCCACGTGTGTGGGGAACATACAACCAGCCCCACTGCCGCCCGGTCGCGTAGGCGGTTCATCCCCACGTGTGTGGGGAACATGCAGCCGAACCGGCCTGGTGCATGGACGCCGATCGGTTCATCCCCACGTGTGTGGGGAACATATACTCATATCGCTCTCCTCTCTGCTCTCTGCCGGTTCATCCCCACGTGTGTGGGGAACATTCATTGAGTGATTGGTGATGACCTTGCCGATTACGGTTCATCCCCACGTGTGTGGGGAACATGAAACGTCGAGCAGTTCTTTGGCGCCGCCCTTCGGTTCATCCCCACGTGTGTGGGGAACATGCCCGACGACGCGCAGTTCCTGACCACGCGCGCGGTTCATCCCCACGTGTGTGGGGAACATAGAGGGCGGAGGCGGTGGGGGAGTTTTGCAGCCGGTTCATCCCCACGTGTGTGGGGAACATGAAAAGCAGACGGGCCGCCGAGATGAACTCTGCACGGTTCATCCCCACGTGTGTGGGGAACATGCCAGCCATGCGCAGATCGCCAGCACAGTGGACGGTTCATCCCCACGTGTGTGGGGAACATGCGCCAGCTGCCACGCGACGCGGAGACGCGGCACGGTTCATCCCCACGTGTGTGGGGAACATAGCGGCCAACGACGCGGTAGGCGCGGCCCCAACGGTTCATCCCCACGTGTGTGGGGAACATATGAGCCAGTATGAGCGGGACCTGCCCGACCGCGGTTCATCCCCACGTGTGTGGGGAACATGTCGGCGCAGCGGGAGAAGTTGTTGTTGGATACGGTTCATCCCCACGTGTGTGGGGAACATGAGCTCCCCGTCCACGAAGCGCAGCGCGTAATCCGGTTCATCCCCACGTGTGTGGGGAACATGAGGTGGACGACCTGTTGGATGGCGGCATCGGCGGTTCATCCCCACGTGTGTGGGGAACATTCGCAACGTTGCGAATCGAAAAGGGAAGGGAACGGTTCATCCCCACGTGTGTGGGGAACATTCAAACAGGCTGGATCAATGGATCGTACGGTTCGGTTCATCCCCACGTGTGTGGGGAACATACTGCGTAGGCTGGTTGTGGCAGAGAACATCGCGGTTCATCCCCACGTGTGTGGGGAACATTCGTAGCGCATCCGACTTGTGATCGGCAAGAACGGTTCATCCCCACGTGTGTGGGGAACATGCTATGCTGTCAGACGAAGCGACCGCTAATCCCGGTTCATCCCCACGTGTGTGGGGAACATGTGGAAGTCAATAGAGTCGTCGGCGTGGATGTACGGTTCATCCCCACGTGTGTGGGGAACATGACGTGGTATCTGCCGCCGAAGAACGAGAATACGGTTCATCCCCACGTGTGTGGGGAACATCCGCGGGCGGCTTCCCTCCCGCGTCACGGATCGCCGGTTCATCCCCACGTGTGTGGGGAACATGTCCAGCGGCCAACGCGGTAGGCGCGGCCCCAACGGTTCATCCCCACGTGTGTGGGGAACATTCAATTCCGCCGCCATTTGCAACTGTGCTTTGCGCGGTTCATCCCCACGTGTGTGGGGAACATGTAAGGTGTTCGACGGCGGGCAGTTGGCGCGGCGGTTCATCCCCACGTGTGTGGGGAACATACGCCGAACTTCCAACTGCTCATCCCCCCTGTCGGTTCATCCCCACGTGTGTGGGGAACATTCCGCCCGCGGCCAGCGTTGTCGCCATCTTTGCGGTTCATCCCCACGTGTGTGGGGAACATGCCGCCGCCTCGTCGGTGATGCCAGTCTCTTTCGGTTCATCCCCACGTGTGTGGGGAACATCCTTTGCGGAGATTGAGAGAGACCTGCAGCATCGGTTCATCCCCACGTGTGTGGGGAACATTAAAAGCGCTTCCGCTTTTCTTTTTTGGGTTTCGGTTCATCCCCACGTGTGTGGGGAACATGCACCAGTTCTGGACGAAATACCGATCCAGACCCGGTTCATCCCCACGTGTGTGGGGAACATGTCGCCTGCCGCGTGGGTGTGCGACAACGCCGCGGTTCATCCCCACGTGTGTGGGGAACATCAGTTGGAGACGTATCTGAAGAAACACCCTGCCGGTTCATCCCCACGTGTGTGGGGAACATGTTCCAGACTCTTGACGCGCAGGTGAAATTGTGCGGTTCATCCCCACGTGTGTGGGGAACATTGATCGCATTTGCCAGCCACTCCATCTCCTGCTCGGTTCATCCCCACGTGTGTGGGGAACATGCAAGAGAGTCACCATCGTGTCAATGGCGGGATTCGGTTCATCCCCACGTGTGTGGGGAACATGCGGCGGCGGAGGTGGCAGGATCACGCTCGGACGGTTCATCCCCACGTGTGTGGGGAACATTAGACCTGTTGCCCGCCGATGGGCGATGGGTGCGGTTCATCCCCACGTGTGTGGGGAACATGAGGAGATACGCATTTCAGTGATCGGGTATCCCGGTTCATCCCCACGTGTGTGGGGAACATGCCACTGGCAGCCCGCCGATTGCGGCGCTCAACGGTTCATCCCCACGTGTGTGGGGAACATGCACGCTCCCTTGCAAACGAGTTTTCTTCAAACCCGGTTCATCCCCACGTGTGTGGGGAACATGAAGTTAGTGAACACATCGTAGAAGCCGAAGCCCGGTTCATCCCCACGTGTGTGGGGAACATGAAGCCGGCAGACCACACGCCAGCAGTCCCATCGGTTCATCCCCACGTGTGTGGGGAACATGCCTTCCACGTAATAGACCGTCGCGTACCCATGCGGTTCATCCCCACGTGTGTGGGGAACATTGTGACGCCGCCCAGCGCGGAGAGCGATACGACGGTTCATCCCCACGTGTGTGGGGAACATTAAAGGCTCACCTTTTTTGGTCTGCCTGTCGCCCGGTTCATCCCCACGTGTGTGGGGAACATTTTCTCCATCCGTCCACCAACACATCTGCATTTCGGTTCATCCCCACGTGTGTGGGGAACATTTACCCGATTTGCTCTCTGCGTGTCGAAATGCACGGTTCATCCCCACGTGTGTGGGGAACATCGCTACCCGACTTCCTAACAACGCCGCGCCGACGGTTCATCCCCACGTGTGTGGGGAACATTCCGCTTGTCTCTCGTTCATTGCTTCGCCTCCACGGTTCATCCCCACGTGTGTGGGGAACATGTAGGAAGGCGTTTTTATTTTCTCATCAAGCCACGGTTCATCCCCACGTGTGTGGGGAACATGCGGATATTTCATTCCCACCGCACTCCTCCGCCGGTTCATCCCCACGTGTGTGGGGAACATGCATCCCATACGCGGCGGGCGAAATCAAGCGTCGGTTCATCCCCACGTGTGTGGGGAACATTATCTCGGAGGAAAGAAGCATCGCGGTATGGGCGGTTCATCCCCACGTGTGTGGGGAACATGAGTTTGTACCAAACATGCTCGGCTGTAATGTCGGTTCATCCCCACGTGTGTGGGGAACATTCGGCCCAATGCACGATATACGGCCTCGCGGCCGGTTCATCCCCACGTGTGTGGGGAACATAATTGTTTTTCGGCGTCGCTTCCCGCTTCCGCCGGTTCATCCCCACGTGTGTGGGGAACATTTTGTCCGACGCGTCGGACGCGTCCACCCTGTCGGTTCATCCCCACGTGTGTGGGGAACATACCGTTCTTGAACCAACGCCAGGCGAAGGTAATCGGTTCATCCCCACGTGTGTGGGGAACATTAACCTTTGTCCCGACGCGGTTGTACCCGACCTCGGTTCATCCCCACGTGTGTGGGGAACATTTGGGTGGACGCATTGTTGGGCGTACTTTCAGCCGGTTCATCCCCACGTGTGTGGGGAACATACTGCCGTCACCCCATGACCGCTTTTGACAAACGGTTCATCCCCACGTGTGTGGGGAACATGGCTGCGATGGAGCCGGTCACCATGAACCCGTCGGTTCATCCCCACGTGTGTGGGGAACATGTTGGTACGCTCGTCGTCGCGATGGTCGGCCACGGTTCATCCCCACGTGTGTGGGGAACATGAGATATTCGAGCCGATCTGGAAGAAATAATGCGGTTCATCCCCACGTGTGTGGGGAACATGAACATTCGCTCCCGCTTGCCAGACAATCGTAACCGGTTCATCCCCACGTGTGTGGGGAACATGCCATCGGTGTGATGATCTGGGGTACGTGAGGCGGTTCATCCCCACGTGTGTGGGGAACATGGGCAGTAGGTTATACTGACAACCCGAAGGACGCGGTTCATCCCCACGTGTGTGGGGAACATGCGGGCGTGAGCGTGTGGGATGCGGGACAGGGAAAGGTTCATCCCCACGTGTGTGGGGAACATGAAGCCCTGAAATTAGTCGGGGCTGATAAGCATCGGTTCATCCCCACGTGTGTGGGGAACATGACCCGCTTTTATCTTTCGGTGTGACAAACATCGGTTCATCCCCACGTGTGTGGGGAACATGATGCACTCGATCCCAATCTGATTCGCCGTCACGGTTCATCCCCACGTGTGTGGGGAACATCAAAAAAGGTGAGCCTTTACCAGTATGTCGTGCGGTTCATCCCCACGTGTGTGGGGAACATACGAATGGAAACGGGCGATGAGACGGATGACGCGGTTCATCCCCACGTGTGTGGGGAACATACGACATGCCCTTATTTTCAGCGGACGCTCAACGGTTCATCCCCACGTGTGTGGGGAACATTTCCGCGGGCTGCGACCCGAGCAACGCGAAAATCGGTTCATCCCCACGTGTGTGGGGAACATGCGCGCAACACAGCCCGCCCAGGCACTTTGAACGGTTCATCCCCACGTGTGTGGGGAACATGCCTCTACCAGCACCGCGCTCCACAAAAGAACCGGTTCATCCCCACGTGTGTGGGGAACATTTTAATGACGCCGTACTCGTAACTCCCGCCGTCGGTTCATCCCCACGTGTGTGGGGAACATAGATCCCAAATCTCATCTGGAGCGTTCTTCAACGGTTCATCCCCACGTGTGTGGGGAACATGCTCCCATGCAACGACGCGCTTCGGCGCCACATCCGGTTCATCCCCACGTGTGTGGGGAACATTAGCGCACAGGCGGACGCTACGGCGTCAACCGCCGGTTCATCCCCACGTGTGTGGGGAACATGCATTGCCATAGCGCCGCGCCCGGACAGGGACACGGTTCATCCCCACGTGTGTGGGGAACATGTTGACCCACCCCGTCAGCAGGCCGAAGCGAACGGTTCATCCCCACGTGTGTGGGGAACATCATCGGCGGGTAATCCACACGTTGGGCGTATACGGTTCATCCCCACGTGTGTGGGGAACATTCCGATAACGACATTCGGCATGTTTTTCCCCTCGGTTCATCCCCACGTGTGTGGGGAACATATCGCATGTGTTGAAAAGTGGGAGTTGTCCGGCGGTTCATCCCCACGTGTGTGGGGAACATTTGAAGGACATCCCGAATCATAAATTCGAGATGCGGTTCATCCCCACGTGTGTGGGGAACATGCGAACAGTTGGTTGTGTCCGGCCAGGAAATCCGGTTCATCCCCACGTGTGTGGGGAACATGTGGGATGCGGGACAGGGAAACTTTTTGCCTGCTGGTTCATCCCCACGTGTGTGGGGAACATGCAATTGTCCTACCATGAGGAGAAAGCCCGTAGACGGTTCATCCCCACGTGTGTGGGGAACATGGGGGTACAAGCCTTCCACGCCGCGACGGACGCGGTTCATCCCCACGTGTGTGGGGAACATATGGCTCTCGTGAGCGGGCCATACTGACCCGACGGTTCATCCCCACGTGTGTGGGGAACATTTTGTCCGACGCGTCGGATGCGTCCGCCTGCCCCGCCGGTTCATCCCCACGTGTGTGGGGAACATACAGTGCTTTTCGGTCGCTCCGAGTTTCCAAACGGTTCATCCCCACGTGTGTGGGGAACATGAAGAGGCCAGTGCGGGCGCGGAGGACACACCCGGTTCATCCCCACGTGTGTGGGGAACATCCTCCCGATACTCAAGGAGGAAACGCTTCGCGCGGTTCATCCCCACGTGTGTGGGGAACATTTTATGCGCGCGCAACTTTTGGAACAGCGCGGGCGGTTCATCCCCACGTGTGTGGGGAACATTCCGAGACGGTCTGCGCGATTCCTTCCTCCTCCGCGGTTCATCCCCACGTGTGTGGGGAACATGACGGTTACGCTTGGAATAAAGGCGACCTCGGTTCATCCCCACGTGTGTGGGGAACATTCCAGATCGCTCATCCCTGGTAACTCCTGGCTTCGGTTCATCCCCACGTGTGTGGGGAACATCCGTATCGGCGGCGGTCGCGGCAGCCGCAGCCACGGTTCATCCCCACGTGTGTGGGGAACATATCCGTTGCCAGAATGGGTAAAGCCTGATCTGCGGTTCATCCCCACGTGTGTGGGGAACATTCTCGCGTCCATCCTTAACCTTCCGCCCGCCTCCGGTTCATCCCCACGTGTGTGGGGAACATTCTGGATGGCCGCGTTCAGGTAATCGCCGCGCTCCGGTTCATCCCCACGTGTGTGGGGAACATGTATCCCATCGCAATCGACGCGGGGTCGGTCAACCGGTTCATCCCCACGTGTGTGGGGAACATGCAGGTATGACAGGCACGGTAATCGCAGGCAACGGTTCATCCCCACGTGTGTGGGGAACATCCAGGCTCGAGCCTTTCGGGTCGGGGCTGTCGGTCGGTTCATCCCCACGTGTGTGGGGAACATGTTTTCGCCTGTCCTGGTGTCGCCTGTGGTTTTCGGTTCATCCCCACGTGTGTGGGGAACATGAAGATGAAGGCGAAGCGTGCGGAACAGATGGCGGTTCATCCCCACGTGTGTGGGGAACATCCCCAGCGCCGGGTCTCCGCTTTCCGCGTTCGCGGTTCATCCCCACGTGTGTGGGGAACATCCGCAGAGCGCGAAGGACAGCGTCGAGCGATTCGGTTCATCCCCACGTGTGTGGGGAACATTTTGCGCTTGCGCGGCTTGGCCACGGGCGCATCGGTTCATCCCCACGTGTGTGGGGAACATGATGGTTGCCTTTACCAGTGCCTTGCTGTCCCGCGGTTCATCCCCACGTGTGTGGGGAACATGCCGTCTCGAGCACATCCCACATCTCTCGACTCGGTTCATCCCCACGTGTGTGGGGAACATTCGAGAACATCGGCTGGTTGTCGTAAAAATCAACGGTTCATCCCCACGTGTGTGGGGAACATTTGCCCAGGAAGGCGCGAGCCATCTCGATCATCGGTTCATCCCCACGTGTGTGGGGAACATTCTGCGTTTTTCGTCTCGCGCGCGTCCTCCCCCGGTTCATCCCCACGTGTGTGGGGAACATTTGTGACGCCGCCCAGCGCGGAGAGCGAGACGGCGGTTCATCCCCACGTGTGTGGGGAACATTTTACTTCTGTTCGCATCTCGGCTCCTTCCAGCGGTTCATCCCCACGTGTGTGGGGAACATGTAGGTGTAACCCTGCTCATCCTCGGGCACCCACGGTTCATCCCCACGTGTGTGGGGAACATGCAGGGCGTGGTGGTGTGGAATGACGATCCCGACGGTTCATCCCCACGTGTGTGGGGAACATGGGGTGTAGAACCTCCTTCTCTTTCTTTGTAGGCGGTTCATCCCCACGTGTGTGGGGAACATCTGCTTTCTGCTCACCGCTCTCATGCCTTCTCCGGTTCATCCCCACGTGTGTGGGGAACATGTACGCGAAAAGGGCGAGATTATGAAAACCACACGGTTCATCCCCACGTGTGTGGGGAACATGCTGCCGAGCCGGCCTGGTGCATGGACGCCGATCGGTTCATCCCCACGTGTGTGGGGAACATATTGCCCAGGAAAGCGCGAGCCATCTCGAGCATCGGTTCATCCCCACGTGTGTGGGGAACATTTCAGTTTCCTTGACCTGATCTGGCGACATCTCGGTTCATCCCCACGTGTGTGGGGAACATTCGACCTGGGCTTTGAAAGGTTATGATGCCCCGCGGTTCATCCCCACGTGTGTGGGGAACATTCCGCTTGCTCGAACAACTGCAATGCCAGCGACGGTTCATCCCCACGTGTGTGGGGAACATTCCCAGACCGCTGACAATTGCCTGGTGGATGCGCGGTTCATCCCCACGTGTGTGGGGAACATCTGTTCCTCCATTTCCGCAGCGTCATCGATGCCGGTTCATCCCCACGTGTGTGGGGAACATGGGTGATCTGTTCCACAAGGATGTGCCTGTATCGGTTCATCCCCACGTGTGTGGGGAACATTTGTTTTTCGGCGTCGCTTCCCGCTTGCACCTTCGGTTCATCCCCACGTGTGTGGGGAACATTGTTTGCTGTAGACCTTCGGGCCTCCCGTCGCCGGTTCATCCCCACGTGTGTGGGGAACATGGGGCAAGCAGGCGGAAGCGTGTCATCGGTATCGGTTCATCCCCACGTGTGTGGGGAACATGGCGAGGCGCGCAGATACAGGCCAATGTCTGCCGGTTCATCCCCACGTGTGTGGGGAACATTTCTGGCAGGCCTCCCACATGCGCGGCAAATACGGTTCATCCCCACGTGTGTGGGGAACATTCAACATGATGCGCCGCCGTGACTGGCTGTATGCGGTTCATCCCCACGTGTGTGGGGAACATGAAATCCGCCTCCACCACCATCGGGCGGTTCTTCGGTTCATCCCCACGTGTGTGGGGAACATTATTGGCATGGCGCGCATCCGCAAGACGCCCACGGTTCATCCCCACGTGTGTGGGGAACATTCTGGCATCTCGTCATTCCGCATGATGACATCAACGGTTCATCCCCACGTGTGTGGGGAACATGCACACAATGCGGCGCTGGCCACCACGCAGGGCGGTTCATCCCCACGTGTGTGGGGAACATTCTGCTCAATGGGCATGCCTTGACCTTCGCAGCGCGGTTCATCCCCACGTGTGTGGGGAACATTCGCGGTCAACCAACCAATCTTCGTCAAGATTACGGTTCATCCCCACGTGTGTGGGGAACATACTAAATTTTGGTCTAAAACTAAATTTTACGGCTTTTCGTCCATATCTGGGGGTGCCTCCTCAATTTTTTCTCCAGGTTCGATGGGAATTCTAATCAATTGTAAGCCCTCTAACTCAACCACCTGACGAGACGTCTCTCCATTCATACGCATGGCGAAATGCTGTTCGGTATTGGTGGACCAGATTTGAACTACTCCGCCAGTCCCTCGTGCTTTACAGCATTTTTCCCACAAGCGTTCGCGGACCATTGCATTCACGTGCCCAACAAACATACCATGACGTGGTTCGATCAACCAACGGGTTAATTCGCCGCGCAAGCGCAAAGGGACTTTTTCGAGAATCATAACGATCATTCAGCCTCTTCACTTTCTGGGTCGTCCCAAAGCGGGCCGGGTAGGGCGGCGTCTTGATCGTAGTTCGCTGAATCGGCAAGAGACAGCGAATCAATTTGAAAAAGATTGTCAATATCCGGCAGAATGCGTTCCAGCAACTTCGCCTCACGAAATTTCTCCCGGCAGGCAACGCGCACGCGTGTGTCAACACGATCAGTGGATTCAGATACGATCCGGAAAGCAAGCGGAATCGTGAATTCGGCCTTGTAGAGATCGGCAATGTCGTAAACAAATGAAAGCTGTTTCCCGGTGTGGACGAACCCCAAGGCAGGGGAGTAGCCGCCTGAAACAATCGCCGTATGACAAAGGCTGTTTAGTAAGGCATTTGCCGATGAAAGAGCACGGTTGATCGGATCGCTATTGCTCCAATTGCCGCGGTCATAATTTCGACCATGCCAGGTCACGCCGTAGGTCTTGCTGGCCTGGTAGTATGCGCTACGGACGCGCGCTCCCTCCATTCCGCGAATCTGCTCCAGGGCCAGGCTTGGATCGAGTTGTTCGGGAAAGCGCATCTGATACATCTTTCGGACAACCTCCATGTGCTTTTGTGCGTCACACAACATTTCTGCCTGACGCAAAAGGTGGAAGGACCGTCGCGTTTCACCACAACCCTGGGCATAGAACTTGGTACCTGCCTCTCCTACCCAGACAATAGAGCAACCATTGTCTGCCAGCGTACGGACCGCGGCATGGGTGATACGAGTGCCGGGTCCCAGCAGAAGCGTGGAGAGGGCCGCGACGGGAATCATCACGCGGCCCTCATCCTCACGAATGTACTCGATGGCGTGATCCTTTTGGTTGAGCACGGCATGTTCCACATACAGGTAGCTTAAACTATCACGCAACTTGGGGAGTTCGTGTAAGTCTTGCATCATTCACATCCTTTCCAAAGCAAATATTTGGTTGTTAAGGTGCGGATGGAGGCCGAGCGATCTCAAATGGTTCCCCATGTCTCCGATGAGGTACATCTTTGATCGACTCGCAGTACGATTCGTACTACCCGCAAGATGACCTGAGGATTACCGACGAACGGGGGCAAGTGACAAGAGGCCGAAACCCAGTCCCTTACCGCTTCCAATTCCCGACTTGACTGCTTGCACCAACAGGCCGGGATCGTTTACTTGTAAAATGCCGTCGAACTGTACAGATAAAAAGCGCATTCGTTTTTCATCCGTTCGTTCGGAGAACAACTTTCCTTTTGCGAACTCTTCGCCCGAGATACGCGCCGAAACCAGAGCGCTTCCCGCTGAGTTGATTTTTCGTTCCAACCACTTTAGCTGGTCTCCTTCGTGGATGAGTCCCAAGCGACGTCCCTGCCCTTTTCCTTCCCGATCTTTTTTGACCGTCGGGTTGGCGCGCAGACGAAAAGCAATCGCTTGCCCCTCGCGTAGTTGCAGGTTCATTTCCTTGAAGGAAGGATTTTCCACATCCAAAGGCAGTTCGTTCTCTCCCAACAGGTAGTCTTTCTTTTCAATGCGAAGAAAATCCCAACTTGGCTTCCAAAGTGATTGCACCAGCAGGGTGGGGATGTAGATACGTGGGTGGATATCCAAACGAAAGAGAATGCCAGATGGCTCATTAGCCTTATAATTCGCGTCAGGAAACGCCTGGCAAACTGTTCGATGGAGTTCATACGGGTCTGCCAGTTCGTTTCGCACTTGCCGCGAACGCGGGTTGAGGATGAGGCGGGAGAGGTACATTAGGCAACCTCCTTTGTAGATTCAGGCACATCAAAAAATGCAACCGTCACGCGGCGAGGGGCAAACTTGCGCCGCTCGCGTGAGAAGGACAGCGGCTGATCGGTTCGAACGATTGCTCCGTCCGTGTCTTCCAACACCACGCGCAGTTTTTCTTTTTCAGATGGACAAAGTGTCGGATAGCCTTTTAGAGATTGTTCAAGCGATTCACCTTTTCGTAAACCGACGGGCAAGCCAGAACCATCGGTCAGCACAATCGATTCGGATGGCACAAATGCCTTACGTCCAAAGAACAATGCCCAGACTGGTTTACCCAAAGCGCTTTGAATCTTTTCCAACAGAGCAAGATCTTCGCTTTCCAGCCCAACAAGAAAGACGGCATCGGCTAGGTAGTAGCGGTTGGATACTTCGGTATCTTTCGTTTTGCCGTTTGCCATGCGGACGTTTTTTGCGGTGTGATAGTCCACTTTCAGCAAACCTTCCCTGTCCACACGGACTCCCATGCGCAGGGAAGCAAGCGGTTGCAAGCTGCCATCGTCTTCGCGGTCAATACCGAGAGCCGCGCAGAGCAAGCCCAGCACGCCGCTCTTGGATGGTTCTAGCCCCGTATCACGCACGGTGAATCGGCTTTGCGTCCCCCAGGATTGCATGGGGGCGCTTAAGCGAATGAGGAGTGTGTTCATGAGTTACTCCAACGAGCCGAGCAGTTTTTTCAACCAGCTTTCCATATTTTCTTCAGTAGGAAGATTTGCAGGCGGAACGTCCAGCGACAACGCGGCGGTCGTCATGCCGTTGCCGCCGTAGGCTTTATTCAACTTCGCCCAATACTCATCCAGTTTTTGTATCGAAGCGGACATTAGCCCGCCATCGCGCCCAGGTTTGACGGGCGTTTCAAAGGCATTTGCCAATGACCAGGATTGTCCATCCTTGCGGACAACGCCGAGCATGAAGTCGGGCGGGTTTTGGGCGGCAAAACTGTTCTGCTTGCCAGAGGGGATCGCCAACGCCGCCGCGCGCAAAAAGCCTTCCACGGTCTTGCGGGCGAGTTCTTTGTCATCGCCAAGATTCTTGACGAGCAAACCCCAGTCAATACGGGCATAGCGATAGAAGCAAGCGCTGTTGAAAGCGGTGACGCCAATCATTGCCGCGCCAGTCTCTTCATCTTTTTGCAAGTCATCTACTGCAGTAAAGTAATCTAACTCCATGTTGACCCGATGGGTAGAAATGGCGTGAGAGACCTGGCAGGCGGCATCAACATTTGTATCAGGGCGATCTGCCAACATGCGTCCAAAGAGCGCAATGTCTGGCGCTCCTGCCTGCTTGGAGGTGCGGTCAATCAAGCCATCTACGATGTCTTTCAAAGCGGGCGGAATGCTGGCTTTTTTCTTCTTCTTTTTCTTGTCGGTTTCTTCACTTTCATCTTCTTCGTCGGCAATTTGGACTTTTGAAGCCTCCAAGAGATCGCTCCATTTCCCAACAATTTCTGCCTTCAACCATTCCGCATCTGAATTTGTCAGATACACAGGTACAAGCGTGCGGTTTGGGTCATCAGAATCCATTTTGCCTTTCTTGCTGGTGAAGAGCGCGGCAATCGCTCTGGTAATAGCAGCGGATTCTTCGGCGGGTTTATTGCTTTTTTCAAGCAGACCATTCAACTTTCTGGTCAAGTAACGGGTGCGAAAACCAATATCGGTCTTGACGGTGTTTTTGAAAACATCGTGCTTGCGCATGGCGCGTTTGATCGCCTGCGAGGAAATCCGCGCGCGGCGTACGCCGCCAAACTCGGTGTCCTTCGGGTTGCCCGTATCGTCACGGTTGAGGTTGGAGGGGGCAAAGTTCTGTAAGATATGAAGTTCGATGAACATGGTTTATTCTCCTTTTTCGTTTGAAGTATCGGTTGAATCGGTTGGTTGATTTTTGCGCCAAAATTCCCGCGCCCATCTTTTTTGAACGGAATATTTGGGGTCGTCCCGCTTGTCCCAATTTTGCAAATCCCGAAGCAGTTGATTCCAATTAACTGGAATCTCTTTCGACTTGAGAAAACTCACTGCCTGACGCAGATATTCGGACAGGTCATCGGGATGCGCGGCAAGCAGGGCAGTAAAACGGCGTTCCAGCGCGTCCGTACCAGCGTCTGTGCGGGTCTTTGCCAGATGTGTTCCCATGTTGCCTTCATTTGTGGACTTTGGATGAAAGGCAAACAACGCCGCCACTAAATAGAAAGCGGATTCTTTGTAACGCGCGCCGCTCTCCATCCCGCCGAGAAACGGTTCGACATAACGGTACATTTCTGCCACCGTGCCAGGCGGCTGACCGAGTCCGCGCCGCAGGGAAGCCAACGCGCCGCGCTCGCCTCCTTCCGCCATCTGTTTCAGACGGTCTATAAATCGTTCTTCCAAACTGCTCATGCTGGTACCTCCTTTTGGGGTTGTGATTCTGGAAACAGTTTTTTGAGTTCACCGTACAAAACGCCCTCGGCTCTGGTCGCGGCTTTGAGCGCCTTTGTATTTTCGCCCGCCATGCGTTCCGCGTTTTTCAATGCCTCCCATGCGGTTTCTTGCAAGGTTTCTTTCCATCGGCTAAGGGCGGATTCATCCTCTGGCATGGTTTGCAGGAATTCATAAAACGGGACTTCCAGCCTGCTCCAGAAGAAACGCTCTGCGCCGTAATGGCTTGCAAGTTTTTTTATGTCTTTTGAGTCAGGCTGCTTTCCATCTTTCAAGTCGGCAGTTGGCGATATAAAGAACTTTGCCAAGACGCTTGTCGCAAAAGACAATTTAGCGCGTACATTGTCTGCAAATTCAATGGCTTGCCTGACAGTACCAACCAAATCTTCATTTTCGTTTGACTGAAAATATGAAAACGGCACAGGAAGGTGTTCAGACTTGTATAAAATGATCCTTGCCATTTGTGGATTTTCTGGATCCATGCCGATTCCGTAAGCCATGTAATGAAACAAGTGTTTCTTGTCAAGAATACTTTCATCAACTAGTTCGGCAAGCCTGTCTATAAATTGCGGCGGCTGGCTATCTCCTTGATTGTCTTTTCTGCTTAGGTGCAATAGCAAATGACTATCACGCCATAAACCCTTTTCTTCCTTGAAATCAAGCCTTATCCAATCCTTCTTCCCTTTTTTGTACTGCTTCATTGGGTCAAAGAAATTTTCCGCACCCATCACAAGCCCTGGCGCAATGGTCATTTGGCGAACCATGACTTTTCCTTGAATAGTTTCTGGGAAGAGCAAAAATCTCCGATTTTGCCATGTCAAATAATCTAAATAGCCATTTGGCTTGTTTCGCTCATCCTCGTAGGGGTCATCCATATCCCAAGCGGGCAAATCTTTTCCCAAACGATTTATCGGTCTGTCGTCCTTGTAGAGAAGGGTATTCAGCATTAAGGTTTCAAAGAGATTATCGCCTTCCGCAAAGAAAATAATCCCTTTTGTCCACGCGCCAGATGAAAGATACAATTTTTGCTTTGGGTCACACCCGCCGCCTAAACCGAAAACCTGTCCAACCAGCAGCATACGGGCAGCCTCGGCGCATGTGAACACCACGTTTTCAGTGACGCTTTCATGGTCAAATAATTCGTTCGCTGTACCCATGCCATGAGTAAGTTGGGAAGCAGTTTTGGGTTTAACTCGTTCATCCTTTATTTGATAAAATGGTCTTTTTTTATCGAACAAGTCAAAGCGCGTTTTTCGGGATTGAGCATTGAGGTATGTGTCAAAATCTGCCATATCCCATTTCTTCTTTTGCCAAAGATTTCGCCATTCTGTTTGAGTGGCTGGCCCCTTCAAAGCGCTGTGAATCACAGCCAGCATCAAACGATATACAGCGGCGGTTTCAAGTGGGGTATTCCCTTGAACGCTCCTCAGTTGATGTGCTTGGGCAAGCGTGTTATACAAACTGTATTCCATGACATGCCCATCCATTTGCACGCAGGGAATCCAAGGCTCATCAATCAAGTTGAATGAACAGGTCATTTGGTCTCCTTTTGGATAGTAATTCCTGTTTGACGGTCTAACACAATGGCATATTTTGAATTTTGCAATTGACATATCCCATTTTCAAAAACGATTGGGATTGTATACTTCAACGCTGCAACCTCATTCCATCCTTTCCAGGTGGGTTCATAGTTCACAAAGTAACGAACAATATCACGGTGTTGCACGCTGATACTTCGTCTTAATAACTCTTTCGTTAAATCTTTAGTCGGCTTTGTTGTATTATCCAAAGGAGAAGATAAATCTTCTTCATCAAGATATATTTTCCCATTGGCTTGATGCAGGCATATTAATGTAATTGTTGGGTCGGTTAAGCGTGTCATAGCCTTGAAAGAGTCCGCCAACGTTGGGTCGTCTTCATCAAAAGCATGGTTGCGATCTAGCAACAACCTATCGTCACTTGGTGATGGAATCAATCGTAATTTTGCTTGGTCAATCTCTTCCCTCTCAGTTTTTTGCGCCTTTTTTATTGCAGTATCTAACTCTTTCGACAAGGCTTCATCTTGAATCCCCATGTCCCCGCCATACACCGTTTCGATAAGCGCAGTGGTCTCTTCAGGCAAACTTAATACTGTTTTATTTTTCAGCGCGAACCAAGTTTTGAGCATTATTGAACGATCATATACAAACTCATCGTGTCCAAAAGTGGGGATGTCTTCAGTCTGCGGGAAGGCAATCAACAGTTTAGGTGTTTTCAAGTTCTCAGGTCGGGTTGCGTCATTCTGGCTGTGGCGGTGCAAACGTCCCGCGCGTTGAATAAGCAAATCCACTGGCGCAAGATCAGAGATCATGAAGTCGAAGTCCAAGTCAAGGCTTTGCTCGATGACTTGTGTGGCAACCACAATGGATTTCTTCGGGCGGTTGATATTTTTTCCGCCGTTCCTATCCTTGCCAAATTTGTCCAACACTTTTGCTTCGATTTCTTCGCGCCATGCAAACGGAAAGCGCGCATGAAATAGAATCAAATCATCTTCTGGGACAAGGCCCGCCGCTTGGATTTCTTTGTATAACTCCTGCGCCCGTGCCACACGATTGCAAATCACCGCTGCACAGCCGCCATTTTTTAAAGCATTTTGCAAATGCCCGACGATGGTCTGCGGCTGGGTATCGCACTTCTCTAATTCAACTGCGCGGGAAGATGGTGTATCAAGAGCGATACTTTGCACGCCTGCATCGCTGGCAATTGTCAAGCGCGGGTATTCGGCGGGCGGAACATCCACTTCTTCCTGTCCAAGAAAGGCGGCGGTCAGATCGCGGCGGGTTTTCTCTGGCAGAGTCGCCGAAAGTAATATTACTGAAACGCCAATCTGCCTCAGCCATGCCAGCAGGCGTTTGAACAACTCCGACATATACGTGTCGTAGGCATGAACTTCGTCGAAGATGACCACCTTGTTTTGCAGACCAAACATCCGCACGAAAAAGTGGCGAGTTTGCAATACGCTCATCAACGCCTGGTCAACTGTCCCCACGCCAAAAGGCGCGAGTAGAGTCCGCTTGCGGGGCAGGAACCATGTTTCGGCGCGGATCACGCCATCGGCGCTGTTCGGATTGTCATCGTCGGAAATCCCTTGTACTTCAACTAATTTTTTATCTTCCAACAAAGCGCCGCCATGTACCAGATGGTAGTTTAGTGATGTTTTCGGGTATCGCTTTAAGAGAAAGTCTTCTACGCGATCGTACATTTGGTTGCTGGTTGCTTGCGTAGGCATGGCAATATACATGCCTCTTCCAAGTTTGGTTTGCAACCAGTTGTCGGCAGCGTAGAGCGCGGCTTCCGTCTTGCCTGAGCCTGTAGGCGATTCCAGAATCAGCATGGCAGGCAATTGAGTTTTGCTTACTTCATCCATTAGCGTTTGCTGAACCGAATTGGGCGTGACAATGGACGGAAACATCTCTTTGAATGTCAGCGCTTTTCCGTCTGCCCGCCAGTTGAACCAGCCTAAATCGGTCAAGGCTTTTTCAGCATTCGACGCGGCGCGGGCGGTGTATTCTTCCAGCGGGATATTGACACTTTTCTCGTAGGGAAAGAATTCGGTCATCGAGCCAATCCAATCCGCTACGCTGGTAAATCCAGAGAACAAGGTCAGAAAGGTGTTGAGTTCTTTTTGATCTGATTCTTCGGGTAGTGCAAACTCGCCTATAGGTTCAAAAATCTTTGCCATTGCGCGAATCAATCCCATGCGAGCCGTATCCCAATTGGGGTCATTACTGCCTTTGTCTGTCGCGCTCAAGTCTCGCAACTGAAGCGGAACGGGCCACGCTCCATGATGTCCGCCTACGGCTCTCGCAAGCTTCTTTGCATCCTTCGCGGAAATTTTGAGCGCATTGGGCAATAGCATCTCCAATGCCCAAGCAGAAACTGTTCCATGTGGCGATGTAGACACAGGTTTTGAATCTGGCAACCAAAATCCCATCTTCCTGATTTCATCCTGCATCGCCTTCGCCTTTATTTGAAATGAAGGTGAAGCCTTGCCCAAGTCATGCAGGCTGATGAGAAAAGCTAGTGTGCGACCCGCGGTATCTTCGTCACAACTTAGCCATTGGCAAAACTGGCGTTTCGATTCCGCGTCCACTGCGCGTTTCCACATTGCCAGCGCAACCTGTCCAACATCAACAAGGTGATAGGCAAGACGGTGAACTTTGCTCTGGTCTTTTTTGTCTGCTTTTGCCCACAAAACCGAGTAGGGCTTAGTTTCCAACGGTATCACGTTATATTGGGTTGCCATGTCTCTCACATGCTGAATGACTTCTTTTCGTAACCCCTCCGGCTCCAGCGCCTCGCAGTCCGCTCCCCAGCCGCGGATCCATGGGAGCATCTCGCGCCATTCGGCGATGTCCACGCTCCAGAGACAACCGCCGTCTTCGGTATCTGTTACAACCTCCAGTGGATGCCAAATACTTTCCCTCACCCGCCGCGCGGCAGAGGTATTGAAGCGTAGTTTTACCGTTACGGGTTCGCGGTCTGCGGCCCATATCCCCCAGGCGTGTTTGAGCAGTTGCTCGTCATTGAAAGATTCCGGGATTTCAAAAGTTTCTCCAGAAAGCGCCGCCGAAAGGATACGATCCATTTTGAAGGTAAAAATCTGGTCGTTGAAATCACTCCTGGCTATCACGTAAACGCTATCACTCCAAACGGATGGTTCGATAATGTAAGGGCTGATAGTGTGACGGGTCAATCCTTCGCGGCCTAACGCTTGATACTCGATACGCGCTTTTCGCTGCTCGACCCAGGCTTGGGTTATGAACTCAATAATTTTGACCTTCTCCGGGTTTTTCTCCTGCCGCATCAATCCTTCTGCCGATTTGAGTAAACGTTCGGTCATCGGCTGGCGCAGCGTGGCGGCGAGTTTCTCCACCGCGTTGACAGTATGCGGCTGGTGAAAACGGGTCTGTCGTGAAGTTTTCCGTCCCGCAAGGTATAAAGTCAGCGCCTCGTGCAAATTGAGTTTTATTTCTGAGATAAGCTTGGCGCGCGGAATATGATATCGCCCCTGCTCGTCCGGCTCCACCGGATACTCGCCAGTTAGATCCATTCGATCGCGGTAAACCGTAGTGCGATCTACCTCCAGCCGTTCCGCCATTTCGATATCCGAATAAGCGCGCTGAATATATAGTCGCTTCATTTCTTCCAGGCGTTCTGCCTTGTTCATTCCACTCATGAATTCTCCTGATTGTCTTATCAGAATGATGCAACTGCATTTTGCGATGAGCGCCGTGATATGCTAAGTTCTTAAACTTACAACAGCATAGCACACCTGAATGTGTAATTCTGCAACATTTCTTATTCACTTTTGCGAAACGGCCAAAGACCTCCTTGTGTATCTTCACTGACCAACAACCCCATTTCCTCAAGCGAAGGGAGAGCCCTGGTCACCTCGGAACGGTTCAGTCCCAACAGGCGGGCAATGTGTCCCGGCTTCTTTCCTGGATAGTCTTCTATTTTACGATAGATTTGCTCCAAACGTTGATCGTTTTGAGGGCGAGCCATGAAACACCTCTTGCAGATGGATTTCCTGCGTGGCAGGATGTGTCCACTTTACAAGAGGCGTGTTGCAGGTAACGCAACGCGCATGAACTTGCGCGAAGGGATTTTTTCTTTTATCTTCTCCCGCCTTCCCCCATCCTTCACCCCGTTTCAAGAGTAAAATATGCCCAACTATACGGCAGGAGGCAGGCAATGACGGACGCGGAACGGAAAAAACTGCTCGTTTTCATCAGTCACGCCAGCGAGGATGAGGCCGCGGCCAGGCGGTTGGCGAGTCGCCTGAAATACCCATTCCCGCCAGTTGCGTCCATGTACGCGAGCGCTGGTTTCGTCACTACCAATCACTTTGCTCTGTCGCACTTGCTCGCCAATCGTTTCGGCTTCTTCCCCCGCTGCCTTGCCCGCACGTTCCACAATCGATACGGCGCCGCCTTTGCTCAACGTAACCCCGAAGATTTCTTCGCATACTTGGACAACCCGTTCGTATCCCAGGTGATGTTCGTGATGCAGGCTTGCAACCGTTGCTTCCAGGCGCGGTCCAAACTGCCGTCCCGCTTCCAAACCCATTGGCAATTTCCCGCGCTGTAACTCTCCACAACAAGGACAACGCGCTTCATGTTGGCGAGTTTCGATCACCACTGGCTTGATCTCTGGCAATTCTGTCACTTGTCGCCGAAGCGTACGTTCGGGTACGCAATCCAATAAACCAGCCTGACACTTCGAACAATTCTCAACCCAAACCTTGATGATTTTGTTCGGATTATCCGCCAAGGACCGCTCTGCTTTTTTGTGTCCTTCTTTTGCTCCGACTTTCTTGTGCCGATTGCGCTTCTTCTTTCCATCCGACTTGAAATCCCGCGAGGGCGGACGAATTCGCAGAATTCGTCCGCCCTCCCTTTAGGCATTCGATTTCGGCTAGCAACTCGTGTATGATCGCAATCAATTCTTCTCGCGACTTTTCCTCGATCTCTGGCCTGCTTATCGACGGTATCATGCTCGTCACAACACCGCTTTTCTACAAAGGTCGTGACCTGTTACCCTCTCCGTAGGCTATGGAACGTAATCCTAAAGGACACGTTCCTACGGGACGTAGTACTCGACGATCAGCTGTGGACGGGCGCCTACCGCCGCGTTTCCGCTGTACAGGCTGAGATAGTTGGCGACGGCGTTGTTGTTGTCGTCCAGTTTGAAGCGCAGGCGGATCTGGGTCAGGCCGCTGCCGGTCGCCAGTTTGTTGACGGAGGCTTTGGCGGGGGTCAGGTTGAGCGTGTACCATCCGCCGACAAGGGCTGGTTTGAGCGGGCCGACGGTTTTGCTGGCGGGGGCCTGGAAATCAATGACTTGTAAAGCCGAAGTCCCGAAGACGCCCTTTCTCACGTCGGCCATGAAGCCCTGGAGGGCGTTGACCGGGTTTCCGCCGCCGACGATTTTCTGCAGCCTGACTTTGAGCGTGACTTTGGTGATGACGGCGTTATCGGGCAGGGATGCGGTGTTGAAGGACAGGATGGAGCGGTATTGTCTGTTGACTGCGTCGTCGCCGAGCAACAGGGTAATGGCGGTGGAGTTGAACGTCCCGCCCGCGTTGCTGGTCTCGAAAGATTCGAGCGTCCAGCCATCCTGCGCGCCGGCGGATCTGACGAACAATCTCCTTCTTACGGTGTACGTTTCTCCGTCTATGTAGGGCAGATTGAGCAGGAGGTTGTTGTTCAGGTCTTTGATGTCGGAGGCGGCGGACACGTCGAGGCGGAGTGAGCCATTGCCGGAGCCGACGGTCACGGCGACGGTATAGGTCCTGGCGTCCGCGGGGGTGACGCTGGCGACTGAGAAGCCGGAGAGGTTCCGGGTTTTTGTGAGGGTGAAGTCGCTCTGGTCCACACCCGTAACGTCTTCAGAGAAGGTCACGGTGAAATCCGCGCTGAGAGCGGAGGTCGGGTTGGCGTTTGCGCGCGTGATGGAGACCACGGTCGGTGCGTCGTTGTCAACGTACTCGTACGCCCCGATATCGCAGTGCGCGCCTTGCGGACGCGCCACGCCGCGCTGGTCGGTAGCGGGGCAGGCAGCGTCATCGCCTGCGTCAATCGCGGCAGAGCCTGCCAGCAGGGCATGCGTCTGGGTGAAACCGCCGTTGTTCGCCAGCGGACCCAAGTTGGCATTGTAGCCTGGGCCGATCTTGTTGCCGTTGACGCCGTCGGTCAAGCCGCAGGTGTTGTCGTCAATCAGGTTGTGGCGTGAAGAAGAATTGATAGAACCGCCGTCATCGTTGGCACAGTTGCTGCCTGTGGAGTTAGCCAGTAAGACGTTGGTCAACGTAGAAGAACTAGCGCTGTTGACCATCCCGCCGCCGTAGCTGGCGCTGTTGTCGCTGAAGGTCACGTTTGTCAGTTCAGGAGAACTATTGTCCCAGTTATACATTCCGCCGCCGGCGGCGGTGGTATTATTTCCGCTAAAAGTGACTTTAGTCAGTGAGGGGGAACTTTTCAGGTTAAACATCCCACCGCCAAAAGTAGCGGCGTTGCCGCTGAAGGTGACATCAGTCAACGTCGGAGAACTGCTGTCGTTATACATTCCGCCTCCCCTGGGACTGCTGTTATTATTAAAGGAGACGCCAGTTAGTTCAGGGGAACCGTTACTATTGAACATTCCACCGCCATAATCATCGGCGCTGTTGGCGCTGAAGGCGACGTCCGTCAGCGTGGAAGAACCGGCATTATTGTACATCCCGCCGCCGGAATTGGCGCTGTTGGCGCTGAAGGCGACGTTGGTCAGCGTGGGAGAACTATTGTTGTTGTACATCCCGCCGCCGTTGTTATTACTCCAGCCTCCATTTGCGTTTCCGCCTGTGACAGTAAATCCATCCAGCACGGCGGTGTTGTTCACGTTGTTGGCATAGACGACGTGGTAGCTGTTGTCGCCCTTGTCGCCCTGCGTGCCGATGTCGCCGCTTAGGATGGTGAGGTTGGCGGTAACGTCGCGTTCGGAAAGGTTGCTTTCCGTCCCCGCAAAGCCGCCATAGATTTTCACGCCGCTCTTGAGATTGAAACTAATCGCGCGGTCCCCGCCGCTGGTGGGATAGTACGTCCCCGCCGCCGCCCAAATTTCGGTGCAGGCGTTTTCCGCCAGCGCGTCTTGCAGGTCGCTGTAGGCGTCGTCCCATGAGGAGCCGTTGTTCAAACCGTTGGCGTTGATGTCCACGTAGCAATGGTTGAATTTGACGACCGCATATATTTCGCCGCCTTCGTAGGGCAACCCATCCAGTCCGTTGCCAGAGGAATCTTTGATATCCGATGAGGCGCTAACGTCGAGACGAATAGTCCCGTTGCCCGTTCCCGTGTTGACCGTCACGGTGTACGTCGCTCCTGAGTCGCTGACGCTGGTAATTGAAGCGCCAGAAATGCTGCCGGTGGCGGTTAGAGCGAAGTCGCCCGCGTCCACGCCGGTCACGGCTTCAGAGAAGGTGACGGTGAAGTTCACGCTGGCGGCATTGGTGGGGTTGGCGTCGGCGCGCAAAATGGAGGTCACAGTCGGCGCGGTTTTGTCAATTGTGTATTCTTCGCCGCTGGCGTAGGGCAGTCCGCTCAGCGCGTTGTTTGCCAGGTCTTTAATATCAGAAGAAGCAGAGACGTCGAGGCGGATGGTTCCGTTGCCAGTTCCTGTATTGACCGTCACGGTGTACGCCGCGCCCGAGCTGCTGACGCTGGCAACAGATGCGCCCGTTACGCCGGTAGTCGTCAAATCAAAATCGCCCGCGTCCACGCCGGTCACGGCTTCGGAGAAGGTCACGGTGAAGTTCACGCTGGCGGCGTTAGTCGGATTTGTATTGGCGCGCGTGATGGACATCACGACTGGCGGCGTAATGTCGACGTACTCATAGGCGCCGATGTCGCATGCGGCGCCTTGCGGACGCGCAACGCCGCGCTGATCAAGGTTGTTGACAGGCGCGGCGGCGCAGACAGCCGCATTCCCCGCGTCAATCGCGGCGGAGCCAGCCAGCAACGCGTGCGTTTGGGTGGGACCGCCGTTGTCTTGCAATGGACCCAGATTGGGGTCGCCGCTAAAGGTTGGCGAACAACTTCCATTTTCCACCAGATTGTTGACGTTGGCGCCAATTGTGCCGCCGTTAAAGCAATCTCCGCCTGCAGCGCTATTGGCGATGATGGTGTTGCTGTAGTTCATTGTGGCTAGAAGATTGTTATAGATGCCGCCGCCGAAGTTGTTGGCGCTGTTGCCCGAAAGCGTGCTGTTCGTGACGGTCAACGTGCCGCTATAAGCATTGTGGATACCGCCGCCGTTGCTGTAGGTCGCGCTGTTGCCCGAGAGCGTGCTGTTCGTGACGGTCAACGTACTTTGATAATAGTTAAAGATGCCGCCGCCGCTGCTGTAGGTAGCGCTGTTGCCCGAAAGAGCGCTGTTTGTGACGGTCACTGTACTGTAATTATTGCTGTAGATGCCGCCGCCATACCCTGCGCTGTTGTTTGAAAGGGCGCTGTTCGTGACGGTCACTGTGCTGTAATTATCGCTGTAGATGCCGCCGCCGCCATCGTCCGCACTGTTGCCCGAAAGAGCGCTGTTCGTGACGGTCACTGTACCACCAATGTTGAGGATGCCGCCGCCGTCAGTTGTATTTGTGGCGCAAGCGCCATTACAACGCCCGTGCCGCACGGTCAGCCCGTCGAGCGTCAGGTTGCCTGCGGCCCCACTTCAAAGACGCGGTAGGTGGCGGTGTTGGGCGCAGCGTCCGCCTGCACGATAGTATTCGCCGCACCGTTGCCCGTGATGGTGATTTGCGAAGTCACCGCAGGCAGTTGACTGCCGACCAGCGTGATGGTGTAATTTCCAGCAAAGGTGATTACATCCGCGCCAGAGCCAGCGGCGCAATCAATTGAGCCAGATTGATTGTCATTGTTGGCGTTGATGATGGCTTCGCGCAACGTGCAGGCGCCGTCGGCGGTAACGCTATCGTCGGCGCTGTCTACCACAATGACGCCCGCCGCGCGCGCAGGCTGGACACCGCCCGCCCACGGTAAGGTCAAACTCAAGATGGTCGTTAAACTCAAAAGAACAAAAGTGCGAAATCGTGAACGAAACATAATGCGCTCTCCTTTTCTTGTCGTTTGACAACCTCGATGATTGGAATCATCGAGGATAAAATAGATAAATTAAGTGCGGTTTTCATATCTTAATCTAAAATCAGAATTCGTCCAGCGAATTGAGTTTTCAACTTCCTTACAATCGAATTTTTAGTAGAGTAGGCGGTTTGCCCGTTTGAGATCGAGAAGCGCCGCCTTAAAAATAGAACCGGCTGACTATCAAAGTCAGCCGGTTTGCTTCATTGATCAGTCTTCTCTTCGTTTCCGCTCGGGAACGTGGCGCTCGACAATCAACCGCGGACGATCGGCCGCGCGTTAAACGAGCGCAATTCCGGGCCGAGTGCGGTATAATCCCGCCGTTAAAACCAACCCTACCACAAGGAAAGCGTACGAATGATTGACGTCAACGAACTCCGCAAAGGCGTGACCTTCGAACTGGACGGCACGCTCTACAAAGTGCTGGACTACAGCCACAACAAAACAGGACGCGGCAACGCCTCCATCCGCATCAAGGCGCGGAACATGATCACGGGCGCGAACATCGAGCGCACCTTCTCCTCGGGGCAAAGCGTACAGGACGTGCGCCTCGACTTCCACAACGTCTCCTATCTCTACAGCGACGGGGAATTGTTCCACTTCATGGACAACGAAACCTTCGACCAGCCCGCCCTCGAAAAAGACATGCTCGGCGAAACCGCCCTCTATTTGATGCCGGGCATGGAAGCCAAACTGACCTTCTACAAAGGCAAGCCGCTCGACATCGAACTTCCCACCTCGGTGGAAATGGAAGTCGTCGAGGCCGAGATGGCGATCCGCGGCGACACGGCCACGGGCGTCACCAAAAAGGTCAAAACCGAGACCGGGCTGACCGTCCAATGCCCGAACTTTGTCAACGTGGGCGACCGCATCCGCGTGGACACGCGCACGGGCGATTACGTTACCAGGGTGTGATGAAAAATCCCTTCGGCGTGGAATGTGAATATTTCTACGGCGACTATCTGCGCGGCCGCAACCGCGAGGAATGCCGCCTGCTCGGCGCGGCGGGCTTGACGTGGGACGCGTCGCTGTGCCGCGGCTGTCCCGTACCTTCGATTCGGCGCGCCAACGCCTGCGAGTTCATGCGCCTGCGGCCGCGCGTGACGCGTCCCCTGCGGGCGGGATTCCGCCGGCAGGTTCAGGTCAGCGCGTGGTGCGAGAAGAGCGAGGGAGCCGTCGCCGAGCCGCAGGTCGGGTGCGGGCATTGCCATCCGCTGCCGTTCAACTTTGAAGTGAAAAAATAGCCCGCTCGAAACGGGAGCAGGCTGAAAGTCGGGGAGGAAGCGTGGAGCGGGAGATCGTCCCGCTCTGCTGTTTAATCGTCCGCCAGCGCGGCTTTGACGCGGGCCAGGTCGTCCGCGGCGAGGGGGGATTCTTTCGCGGTTTTGCGGAGCAGGTCCTTCAGTTTTTTGATCGGGATGGTCGGCAGGGGCGCGTCGTCGGCGAGGACGTTCGCCTGGTCGTCCAGAAAGACGAGCGCGGCCTGGATGGGCGGGATCGGCGCGCCCTCCGCGAATTTTTTCTTGAAGCGTTTCTCCAGCGCGTTGGCTTGCGCGCCGACTTCGAGATCGGGGCGGCCGACGGATTCCTGCCCGAAGATTCGCAGGTAACTTTGCGCGAATCCGCCGCCGCCCACGCGCCAGCGGTTCTTTTTGTAAGTGATGTTGCCCCGCAGAAAATAGGGCAGGAGCAGCCAGATGCCCGCCGGGCCGACGAGCAGGTGCGGCACGGGCGAGGAGTAATGATAGGTTGTGTAGTCGCCGGGCAGGCCCTTGAGGGCTTTGTCAATGGCTTCGTCGGGACGGCGTCCCCAGCGCGTGCCGAAGTACATGCTCACCTGCGAAATGATCATGCTGACGATCAGGACGATGAACATGATCCATGTGGTGTTGTCGGTGGCGCTTTCAGGATTGCGTATGGACTGGATCAGGAAAAATGAGACGCCGACGATGGCGATGATTCCCGCGAACGAGGCGTACTGTCCGATCTTCGCGTTGCGTTTGATGAGTTTTTCGTTTTTGATGATTTTCATTGAAACCTTTGGGTTGGGAATTTGAGGAAGATCCGAAAGTAGAACTTTCGGATTCCCCGTTGGCTCTGTCTTTGCGGTGAAGTTCCGAAAGTAGAACTTTCGGATTCCTTCTATTTCAGGCTTTCTTCGATGGCCGACTTCATGGCGTCCAACACCTTCGTCTCGACGGCGTGTTTCGCCACGCGGACGGCGCTTTTGATGGCGGTCGCGTCCGAGCGGCCGTGACCGATGAAGACCAGTCCGTTCACGCCGAGGAGCGGCGCCGCGCCCTGGTCGCTGGGATCGAGCAGTTTCTTGATCTTCCCGAGCGCGGGCTTGACGAGCGCCCCGCCGAGGAGCGCCAGCGGGCCTCCGCTTCTGATGGCGTCCTTGATCTTATCCACGATGAGTTTGGCTACCGCCTCCGAGGTCTTGAGCATGACGTTGCCCACAAATCCGTCGGTGACCGCCACGTCCACCTTTCCGCCGATGACTTCCTTGCCCTCCACGTTGCCGTAGTAGTTCAGTTTCGAAGCTTTGAACAGCGGCGTCGCTTCCCGGACGAGGCGGTTGCCCTTGCCTTCTTCTTCTCCGTTCGAGACCAGCCCGACGCGCGGATTTTTCACGCCGCGTACTTTCTCGGCGTAGATACTTCCCATGATCCCAAACTGCAAAAGGTGGACCGGCTCGCAGTCGGGGTTGGCGCCGATGTCCAGGACGATGCAGGTCCCGGTGGCGGTGGGGAAGATGGGCGCCAGCGCGGGACGTTCCACGCCGCGGATGCGTCCGAGGCGGAAGAGCGCGGTGACCATCCCCGCGCCGGTGTTGCCCGCCGTGACGAACGCGTCCGCTTCGCCGCGCTTGACCAGGTCTATGCCGACCGCCATCGAATTTTTCGCGTCCTTGTGACGCGCCTTGAAGGCGAGGTCCTCGCCCTTGTCTTCCATCGTCAATATTTCGGGCGCGTGGACGATGCGGATGGGCAGACTGCCCGGGTTGGCCGCGGCCAGCGCGGGTCGAATCTGCGCCTCGTCCCCGACGAGGACGATTTCCACGCCGAATTCGCGCGCGGCCTGCACCGCGCCCTCCACGTCGGGACGCGGGTGTTCGTCGCTTCCCATGGCGTCAACAACAATGCGGGTCATGTCATTCTCCTCGGTGTTGGAAGTCTGTTTTCTCGCCGCGCGGAAACCGCGTCATTAATTTTGCTTGACAAGAAAAACAAGCCGATTATAATACGCCCTGCTCAAGCGCTGGTGCTGGAATTGGCAGACAGGCATGGTTGAGGGCCATGTGCCGCAAGGCGTGGAGGTTCAAGTCCTCTCCAGCGCACAAGCAAGATCCCCGCAAGGGGATTTTTTGTTAACCCCGCCGCGCCGTTCATGTTTGCCGGCCCGAGATGGTAGAATTGACGAAACAAATCGAGGAGGTCCTGATGAGCGCGATCTTTCCGTCAATGGAATGGCTGGACGAATTGGAGAAAAAACTTAACGGCGACGAGCGCTACGCGGGCATCGCCAAAAACTGGGAGGGGGATATGGTTATTGTGATCGAGCCGACCGGAAACCTGAAGGAACGACAGGTTTATTATCTCGACCTATGGCATGGGAAATGCCGCAGCGTTGCAATGCTGGACGACGCGGCCAGGAAGCAGGCCGCTTTCGTCCTTACCGCCTCCTACGAAAATATCAAGCGTATTATGACGGGGGAACTCGATCCCATGCAGGCGATGTTGACGCGAAAATTGGCGGTGAAGGGAAGCATGGCGGTGATGATGCGTTCCGTGCCGACCGTGCTGGACTTTGTGCGCTGCTGCCGCGAGATTACGACAGAGATTTTATAGACTGGGCCGCATCGAGAAACCAGGTTTTCCAGAGAAGCCTGGTTTTTTGTTTTAATTTTTTCCCGTGCGATAACGGTCGAGCAGGGCCTGGGTCTGTTTGTGCTGCGGATGATCGAGGATGTCTTCGGGCGTTCCCTGCTCAATGAGTTCGCCCTCGTTCATCACCACGATACGGTCGGCCACGTCGCGGGCGAAGCCCATTTCGTGCGTCACCACGAGCATGGTCGTGCCGTCTTTGGCGAGGCCTTTCATCACTTCGAGCACTTCGCCGATGAGTTCGGGGTCGAGCGCGGACGTGGGCTCGTCGAAGAGCATCACTTTGGGTTCCATGGCCAGAGCGCGGGCGATGGCGACGCGCTGTTTCTGTCCGCCGGAGATGCGCAGGGGGTATTCGTCTTTCTTGAACAACATGCCGACGCGGTTGAGATTCATTTCGGCGATCTCTCTCGCTCTGGCCTTGTCCATGCCTTTCACGATCACGGGCGCTTCCATCACGTTTTCGAGGATGCTCATGTGCGGGAACAGGTTGAATTCCTGGAAGACCATGCCCGTCAATAGGCGCGCTTCGTGGACGAGTTTCTGGTGCTCCTTGCCCTTTCCGCCGGCGGGGATCTTCAGCCCGTGGATTTCGATCTCGCCGCCCGACGGCTCCTCGAGAAAGTTGATGCAGCGCAGCATGGTGCTTTTGCCCGATCCGCTCCGCCCGATGACGCAGATCACCTCGCGCGATTGGACGTCGAGGTTGATGCCTTTGAGCACTTCGAGGCGGCCAAAGTATTTGTGCAGGTTGGTGATTTTGATGATGGGCGCGCTCATGGCTAGCGGTCTCCTTTGGCCAGGCGGGCTTCGATGCGGCTTTGGACGGCGGTGAGGATGAGGGTCATGATCCAGTAGAAGATGGCGGCCATGATGAGGGCTTCCATGTTGCGGAAGTTGGCGCGCCCGACGCGGGTGGCGCGCCACATCAACTCGTGGACGAAGCCGGTCGCGGCCACCAGCGCCGAGTCTTTGGTCATGGCGATGAAGTCGTTGCCCATCGGCGGGATGGCGAAGCGCAAGGCCTGGGGCAGGACGATGCGCCGCATCAACTGTCCCTGAGTCATGCCGAGGGCGATGGCGGCCTCGCGCTGTCCCTTGCCGACGGAACTGATGCCGGCGCGGAAGGTCTCGCTCATGTACGCCCCGTAGTTGAGGCCGAGGGCCAGCACCCCGGCCCAAAGTCCGGGAAGGACGATGCCCAGTTGGGGCAGGGCGAGGAAGAAGAAGAAAATTTGCAGGTAGAGCGGAGTCCCGCGGATGAGGGAAACGTAAAAAGCGCTGAAAGCGTAAAAGGGCGGGAAGGTGGAGAGGCGTCCCAGCGCGGCGAACAGGGCGAGGAGAATGGCAAGCACAATGGACAGGATGGAGATGTAGATCGTGACCCCGATGCCGCCGGCGATGAAGGCGATATTTTCCGAGATGAATGGTGTGTCGAGTTTGATCGCGTTCAGCCCCAGGCTGTCGCCGCTAAAGAGGGCGTACAGGACGGCGAGCATGACGATCCATGAGATCGCGACATTGACGCGGAATGCGCGTTCCTTGCGTTGTTGCGCGGCGTAAAGCAATTCCACCCGAGATGTTGTTTCGGCCTGTTCTTTTCTCATGGATGAATTCCTTTGGTCATGGAGGGGTTGTCAAAGAGGGAAGCGGCTGCGCGCCGCTTCCCCTGAAAACAAATGGAGTTATTTGACAAGACCCTGGGTCAGGTCGGAACCGTACCATTGGATGGAGAGTTTGCTCAGGGTTCCATCGGCGTGCATGGCTTTTACGGCGTCGTCCACCGCTTTGAGGAAGGCGGCCGTGTCGAAGCTGGAGGCTTTGTCAATGGCGATGGCATTTGGCTCCTTGAAGACAGGGTCGCCCAGCTGCTTGACCGGCAGGCCTGCGGCAACGTTGGCCTCAACCACCGTGATGGAGGTGGCGTACGCCACGAATTCCTTGCGGCCGGCGGCCAGCGCCTGCGGGCATTCCTGGTCGGTGGAGAGTTCCACGATCTTGATGCCTTCCGGCGGCTTGGCGTAAATGTCGGCGGGATTGAGGTCCAGCGCGTTATTGAGCCAGTCCAGATAGGTGGTGGCGGTGGCCACGCAGATCGACTGCCCGGCCAGGTCGGCGATGGAGGCGATCGTGGAATCGGTCGGCACGGCGATCACTGCGGTCGGGGCATAGTATGGGGTGGTGAACCAGAGATGGTCCGGGCGCGGCGGCTTGACGGTCATGGAGCCGACGCTCATATCCCATTTATCGGCCCAACTGCCCGCGGTTACCACGTCCCAATCGGGGGTGGCGTAGCAGATTTCCACGCCGAGGCGCTTGGCGACTTCGTACGCCGTGTCCACGTCGAAGCCTTCCATCTCGTCGTAGGTGAGCAGGTCGGATGGGCATTTGGTGTTGGCCGGGCGTTTGCCGTCGGTCTTCAAGCCGGATTGCGGCATGTAGTTCGGGTCGGTGGACGCGACCACATAACCGCGCTTCTTGATCTGCGACAACAGGTCGCCGCCCTGGGAGCTGCCGCACGCCGTCAACGCGAGCGAAGCGATCACGAGCAGGCTGAGCAAAACGAACAACTTTTTCATGGTGATAGGTCTCCTCATTTGAGTTTTTGAAGGTCGTTCATACGCAAGGGAATGGAGCGGCGCATCACCTCCTTTCAAGCGATCGCGGGAAATTAACCTTGCCGTCAACGTCAAGTCGCGCCTGGCAGACATCCAGCGCGGGCTTGCCTTCCGTTTGCGTCGGGGATACAATGACGCGAAATCTTTGGCGAAGAAAACCGTCTTGAAGGGCCATTATAAGTCAAAAAACGGTTCTGACGATTAGATTTTAAAAACTCATCCTGCCGGCCTGCCATGCAACCCATCTTAAAAATCAACCTAGCCGAACGCGCAACAGAGACATGCCTCATCCCCGCAGAATGGCGGCGGGACTATCTGGGAGGCGCGTCGCTGGCGGCGCGCCTGCTCTACGACTCGCTTACGCCGGACCTCGATCCGCTTTCCGCGGAGGCTCCGCTCCTGTTCCTCAACGGTCCCCTGAGCGGGACTCTCGGCCCGACGGTCGGCCGCTTCGTCGTCTGCGGACGCTCGCCTCTCACCGGACTTTGGGCTGAATCCAACTGCGGAGGCTTTTGGGGACCCGAACTCCGCTTCGCGGGCTGCGACGGCCTGTGGATCACCGGGAAGGCCGACGAGCCGGTCTATCTCTGGGTGAACGGAGGCCGCCTCGAGGTCCGCGACGCGGCGCATCTTTGGGGACAGGACACATACGAGACGCAGGAGTCCATCAAAAAGGAGTTGGGCGTCGCGCGGATTCACGTCGCGTGCGTCGGTCCCGCCGCAGAGAACGGCGTTCTCTTCGCGGGCATCTTCTGCGATCATGGACGCACCGCAGGGCGCACGGGACTGGGCGCGGTGATGGCTTCCAAGAATCTCAAAGCGATCGCGGTGAAGGGGAGCGGAACGATCCCGCTGGCCGACGCGGAAACGTACAACGTCCTCCGCAACGCGGCCAACCGCGCTTTGAAAAAAGAGAATCAGTCAGCCGTCCTGCACGAACTGGGGACGGCGGGCGTAGCCGATTTTGCGGATTACATCGGCTCGCTGCCGAAGAAGTATTACTCCCTCGGCGCGTTGAACGATGTGGACAAAGTCTCCGGCTCGACGATGACCGAGACCATCCTGCGCGGGACGACCGCCTGTCACGGCTGCGTGATCGCCTGCGGCCGCGTGGTGGACATCGGCTCCGAGAAGCAGAAGGGACCCGAGTTCGAGACCATCGTCGGTTTCGGCCCGAACCTGATGATTACCGACCTCAACGCCATCGTGCGCCTGGCGGACTTGTGCGACCGTCTCGGCATGGACGCCATCAGCGCGAGCGGCACGATCGGCCTGGCGCTGCGCCTGTTCGAGCGCGGCGCGATCTCGGAGAAGGACACGGGCGGGATCGTCCTGAAGTGGAACGACGAGCAAACCGCGGCCGACCTGCTCCGCATGACGGCGCGCCGCGAGGGATTCGGCGAGTGGCTGGCGCGCGGCTCGCGCGCGCTGGGAAAACATTTTAACGCGGAGGAAGAGGCGGTCCAGGTCAACGGGCTGGAGGTCGCCTATCACGACCCGCGCGGCGTCTCGGGCATGGCGCTGACTTACGCCACCAGTCCGCGCGGCGCGTGTCACAACCAAAGCGATTATTTCTTCGTGGACTGGGGACAGGCGGAGGAGTCGATCGGGCTGACGACCTACGAACGTCAGGCGGGAGCCGAGAAATCCGCCAACGTCGCCATCCATCAAAATTGGCGGACGGTTTTCAACTCCCTCGTGATGTGCATCTTTGCCAACGTCCCGCCGCAGACCGTGTTGGAACTGATCAACTCCGCCTGCGGATTCGACTGGACGCTCGAAGATATGATGAGAAGCGGCGAGCGCGGCTGGAATCTCAAGCGCGCCGTCAACAACCGTCTCGGCTTGACGCGCGCCAACGACAAACTCCCGAAGGGACTGCTCGAACCCTATCCCGACGGCGGCGCGGCAGGATACGTCGTCCCGTTCGCGGAAATGCTCGAAGCCTACTACGAAGCACGCGGCTGGGACAAGGTCACGGGGAAACCGTCGAAAGAGAAACTGCTGGAATTGGGGATGGAAGAGATCGCGCGCGATTTGTGGGATTAAATCCGCTGTTCGCGAGTCGCGCGGATGGCGGAGTCCACGGTCAGCGGATTTGAAGCGGATAAGCGGATGTAAAGCCTTTCGTAAATCATAGAAAATTCGCGCGCATCCCGAAATTCGCGGCCGAAAATTTTCCGAAGGAATCCACATATAATGGGCATGAAAAGAGGCTCCCATGAAACTTGTCACCGTCTCTGAAATGAAAGCCGTCGAAAAAGAAGCCGACGCCAGCGGACTGACGTACGCGCAGATGATGGAAAACGCGGGGCGCGGACTGGCCGCCATCGTGGGGGATATTGGCGAAGAGAACGGCTGGAACGAAGTCCTCGGCCTCGTCGGTTCGGGCAACAACGGCGGCGACACCCTCGTCGCGCTGGAGCGCCTGGCGCGCGAAGGCTGGCGGGCGCGCGCCTATTGCGTCAAACGCAAGGTCAGGAACGACCCGCTCGCGCGGCGTCTCCTCGACGCGGGCGGCGAGATCATCCTCGCCGGGGAAGACAACGCGTCCGACTCCCTCGCGGCCTTCATCGAGACCGCCGACGTCCTCCTCGACGGTCTGCTCGGCACGGGCATCCGCCTCCCGCTCAAACCCGAAATGGCGGGGCTCCTCTTCACGGCGCAATCCATCCTCGCCGCGCTCGACGAGCCGCCCTTCATCGTCGCCGTGGACTGTCCCTCCGGCGTGGACTGCGACACCGGCGCGGCCGCCGACGAAACCCTCCCCGCCGACCTCACCGTCACGATGGCCTGCGTCAAGCAGGGACTGCTCCGCCTCCCCGCCTTCGACCTCGCGGGCGAACTCGACGTGGTGGACATCGGACTCCCCGCCGACCTCCCCGCGCTGACCTCGCTTCGCCGCTTCGTCCCCGACTTCGAGTGGACCGCCGACCAGCTGCCGCCGCGTCCCTCCGACGCGCACAAAGGCGCCTTCGGCACGGCGCTGATCGCGGCGGGATCGGTCGCCTACACGGGCGCGGCGTATCTCGCCGCCAAAGCCGCCTACCGCGTCGGCGCGGGACTGGTGACGCTGGCCGTCCCCGCGCCTTTGCACGCTGCCCTCGCGGGTCAACTCCCCGAGGTCACGTGGATTCCCCTCCCGCACGAAAACGGATTCGCCGCCCGCGCCGGCGCGATCTCCGTCGCGCAGAATCTCAACCGCGCCACCTCCCTCCTCGTCGGCTGCGGGTTCGGCCTCGAAGAGACCACCCGCGACTTCCTCGCGAAACTGCTTGAAGCGAAACTACCTCCGCTCGTGGTGGACGCGGACGGGTTGAAACTCCTCGCCCAGATTCCCGACTGGCATCGAAAACTCCCCGCGCGGACGGTGTTGACTCCGCATCCGGGCGAGATGTCCGCGCTGACGGGGCTCTCCAAAGACGAGATCCAAAACAACCGCGAGTCCCTCGTCGAGAAATTCGCCCGCGAGTGGGGACAGGTCGTCGTCCTGAAAGGCGCGTTCACCGTGATCGCCGAGCCGGACGGGAGGACCGCCGTCCTGCCGTTCGCGTCCGCCGCGCTCGCCCGCGCGGGGACGGGGGATGTGCTGGCGGGCATCATCGTCGGCTTGCGCGCCCAGGGCGTGGACGCGTTCGAGGCCGCGGCCGCGGGGGCGTGGCTCCACGCGCGGGCCGGGCTGACCGCCCTCAGCGAGGTCGGAAGCGCCGCGTCCGTTTTGGCGGGAGACGTCCTCGATTGCGTCAATGATGTGATGGCAGAGTTGTCCGAATTTTGATTTGACGATTTGAGCGAAAAGAAAAGAGCCTGGCTGAATGCCAGGCTCTTTTTTGTGAGCGGTCTTTCGTTAACTCGTCAGGAATTCATCGAGCGCGGTCTTGCTGATGCGGTAGGCGTTGCCGACCTTTTTGGCTTTCAGGCTTCCGTCCTTGATGGAGGCGACCACGTCTTCTTCGCTGACTTTCAAATACGCGGCCGCTTCGGAGGGCGTCATCACGTCGGGGACAGCCGCCGCGCCGCCCGCCGCGCTTGGCTGCTGCATCGCGCCGCTGGTGGCTTGCTGCATCAGGTTGCCGATGCCCATCCCCGCGCCGATGCCGGCCGTGAGACCCGCGCCGCCGCTGGGATTTTGAGCCGCGTCGCGCATCGCGTCCGCCGCCTGCAATTGGGTGTAGGTCGCCATGTCGAGCATGCCCATGTCGCGCAGTTCCTGGGCGCTTTTGTCGGACGGTTTGAGATTGCCGATGTAGAAGGTTTTGAGCGTCAGGCCGATGGCTTCAAAGTCGTCCTGTGTCTTCGCCCGCACCGCCGCGCCCAGTTCCTCGGTGAGACCGATGATCTCGGGGACGGAGCGCTTCGCGCCGGTCTCGCCGAGGGCGTCCTGCAACTTGGAGAGCAGCATGGTGCGGAGACGCTCTTCGATGTCGCTGGTGCGATAGGCGCCCTGCGTGCCGACGATCTGCGTCACGAACTGCTGCGGGTCCTTCACCTGGAACGAGTAGGTGCCGAAGCCCTGCAGGAGAGCCACGCCCAATCCCATGCCGGGGTTGCGGACGATGATCGGCTGCGGCGTGCCCCATTTCTTGTTGGCGAATTCCTTCATCGAGACGAAGTACACTTCGGCCGGGAAGGGAGTGCGGTCGTTGAAGGCCTTGCCGATCAGGTTGATCAGCAGCGGAATGTTGGCGGTGGTGATGGTGTGACGTCCCGCTTTGAACACGTCCAGCGCGTTCCCTTCGCGGAAGAAGACCGCGTTCTGGGCCTCGCGGACGATCACCTGCGAGCCGATGCGGAAATCGCCGATGCCCTCTTCGGGGAAGCGGTGGACGATCTCATCGGTCATTTCATTTGGATATTCAATGACATCAAAAATTCTTGCCATGATTTTTCTCCTTTTGTTGGATACCGCTTTGATTATAGTCGAACCGACTTTGGGGTACAAGAACCATTTCTACTACGCAGGGTCTGCGGAAAAGTTGCGCCTCATTCCTGACCTTTGGCGGTCGCCGCTTTTTTTCGACGGCTCCCGGCTTCCGACATTTTCTCTCCCGTGGCTTTGTTCCGCACCATCAGGATCTCGGCCATGATGCTGACCGCGATCTCTTCGGGCGTCTCGGCCTGCAACTCCAACCCGATGGGCGAGTGGACGCGGGCGAGTCGCTCCTCGGGGACGCCTTTCTCCGTCATCGCCTTCACCGTCTCCAGCCAGCGGCGCTTCGACCCGATGACGCCGATGTAAGCGGCCTCCGTTTCGAGGAGCGGGGCCAGCCCCGCCGCGTCCACACTGACGCCGCGCGTAGTGAGGACGAGATAGGTCTGCCGCGTTACTTTGACGTGGTCGGGCAATTTTTCCATCGGGACGGGGTAATACGCGTCCGCCTCAGGGACGGTCTCCGCGTTGCAAAACTCGACGCGGTCGTCGCTGACGGCCACGCGAAACCCCAGCCATTTGGCGAGATGCGCCACGGCCTTGCCCACATGCCCCGCGCCGACGACGATCACCATCGCGGGCGGAAGAATCGGTTCCACGAAGACCTCCACTTGTCCGCCGCACACGCCGGGGTCGCCGCGCGACGGGTCGGACATGTTGTAATGCAGGTAGCGCGGCTGGCCGTCCGCGAGCGCCATCCAGGCTTCATCGAGGACGCGGTGTTCCAGGTCCCCGCCGCCGACCGAGCCGATGAAGCGTCCGTCGGGATAGACGAGCATCTTGCTCCCCACGTGCCGCGGCGTGGATCCCTGACTTTTCACCACTGTGCAGAGCGCGGCGGATTCGTTGTTGCTTTCGAGTTCGACCAGGGCTTGAAAGATGGGGTTCATAGTTATCTATGGCAATTGTATCCGATTTTTTTCTTTTATCCTGGCAGTATTCAGCGGTCAGGGCGTTCTGGATGAAGCGATCGGGGATGACGCTGTCTGGGCGATTTCGTCGACGCGCGCCGCGAGCGTTAAAGTTTCGCGGAGACCTGGCAGGTCTCCGCGAGTTTTGGTCGGTGAAACGCGATCGGGTCAGGCCGGCACGCGTTCGGGGGCCGGCTGCGCGGCTTCCTCGTGTTCTTCGGACGGGGCGAAGCGGTGGTCCACCACTTTCAGGTAGCGTACGCCGAGGGAGAGGAGAGTCAGCCCGTAGGCGACGATTCCCAGGCCGGCCGCGAATTCGATCAGCGAGGGAGTATAAGAAGCGTAAGAGACGGTCGGTTGTCCGGGCAGGTACGAGACGACGATCAGCAGTCCGCTCAGGTTGACGTCCCAGCGGTAGGCGATTACGCCGCCGACCACCAGCCCCGCAGCCAGCATCCGCCAGAAGGGATGCTGGCGCGTCTTCTGCTTGAGCAGGAGGATCATCGGGACGACCGCGCCCAGCAGGATTTCGGCAACCCAGAAGTTGAAGGAGAGCGGCCCGCTGGTGATGAGGGCGAGTCCCTCCGAGCGTCCGGGTTGATATGTGTAGGTCATTGCCAGCCAATCCCAGGCGCGGAAGTAAAGATAGGGGACCAGTCCCCATCCCACAAAGTGCGCCACGCGTTCGAGGAGAGCGTCGTTGACGCGGGCTTTGGGAGTCAGGCGGGCGGAGAGCATCGAGACGAAGAGCGTCAGCGAGATACCTCCGAGGATGGCCGAGAACATGAACAACACCGACAGCTCCGGCTTGTACCAGAAGGGACGCGCCTTCAGCACGCCGTAGACTGCGCCGAGCGAGGACTGGTGCAACATGCTGAGGCACAGTCCCGCGATGGCGAGGTAGGGCGCGTAGTGATGCGTGTGTTCCATCAGGCCCGCGACTTTGGGCAGGCGTTTGCGAAGCCATTCGAGGTTCGCGAGGATCGGCAGCGTCTCGAACAGCAGCACGGTCAAATAGAGACAGACGCACATGGTCACTTCCCAGAGCAGGGAGTGCTTGTTCCAAAAGACCATGGGATGCCAGAAGCGGTCGGGGCGTCCGATGTCGAGCAGGAGGGCGAGCATCGCCATGGTGTAGCCGGTCAGGCCGACGAAGGTGGCGGTGCGGGCGACCGGCTCGTAGCGTTTCAAGCCGATCAGGTACACCGCCGCGCACAGGCTGAACGCCCCCGCGCTGACGGCGATGGACGAGAGGTCTATGGTGATCCACAGCCCCCACGGGACGAGGTCGGTCAGGTTGGTCAGATGGAGGCCTTGCCAGAAGACGAGCAGGCCGGCGGTCAACCCGATGAGCAGGCATAGGCCCAGAATGCCGAGCCAGATGGTCCATGGAGTCAGGGGGATTTTGAGTTTTGACGTGGCAGCCATATTTTGCTCTCCATCACATTTCGTCGGGGTCCGCGGGCAGGTAGTAGACGCGCGGCCCGGTACCGAGATCGTCGCGCAGGCGGAAGGAAACGTGGTTCTTCAAGACCCGGCTGACTTCGGATTCCGCGTCGTTCAGGTCGCCGAACAGGCGCGCTTTGGTCGGGCAGACGTTCACGCAGGCGGGAGTGGCGTCGCGGTCCACACCGGGCGTCAGTCCCAGCGCGAGGCCGCGGTCGATGCGGTGGTAGCAGAACGCGCACTTGTCCGGGACCCCGCGCGGGCGGCGTTCGACTTCGGGCTGTCCCCACTCCGGCACGGCTGGGTTTGCTTCGTCGTAGGTTTTCCAATTGAAGACGCGCGCCTGATAGGGGCAGGCGATCTCGCAATATCGGCAGCCGATGCAGAGATCGTAGTCCATCATTACGATCCCGTCGGGACGGTAGTACGAGGCGCCGACCGGGCAGACGTCCACGCAGGGAGCCTTTTCGCATTGCATACAGGGGCGGGCAACGAACACTTTGTGACCGGCTATGGTCTCGGCCTCGATCACCTGATTCCATTTGTGGTCGGGCGGCATGTCGTTGTGCGCCTGGCACGCCAGGGTGCAGTAACCGCAGCCGGTGCATTTGGATTGGTCAATGACCATCGCCCATTGGCGCTTGCCGGCCGGCGTCTTGCTGGAGGCCCTGGCGTCGCGGAGCAGGCTGGCCCCGGCGATGGCGGCCGCGCCTACCGCGGCGATCTTGAGCGTATCGCGTCGGGAGAGCGAAGTCTTTTTCATGGAATTACTCCTTCTCGTCGGTGTGGCGCGTGGAATGAGAGCGGCTCATTTTGTGATAGAACCGTTCGAGCCAGGGAGCCAATACCATGCCGGCCGCCAGTCCCGCCAACCCCGCGAGGCCGGCGTATCCCACCGGACTGACCGGGGAGGGCGCGTCCTTTTCGACCGCTTTTGTCGGGACGGGTTTCGGCTGGGCGGTCGCCGTTCCTTCTGCCGGGGCTGTTCCGTCTGTAGGCATGATGGCGCTCGCGGTGGCTCCGTGCATCTGGTGAGAGTGACAGGTATTGCAGGACGCGATGTTGGCCTGGAAGGAGTGGTCGGGGATGCTGTGTTCCGATTTCTCCTGGTTCTCGATGTGCTTGACGTGGCACTGCACGCAGGAGACGCCCTTCTGGTGATGCTCGGAATAGGGGAAGTCCATGCTGACTTCCTTGTGACAGTTGATGCACAGGGGAGACGCGTCGGCGTAATCTTCCGTTGCGGCCTGGTTTTTGATCGTCTTCAACGAGGCGCTATGCGGGTCGTGGCAGACAGTGCAGTTCATCCCGCGTTGATAGTGCGCGCTGCCCTGCCAGTTGGACCAGTCGAAGCGCGTGTCGCTGTGGCAGCGTCCGCACAACGCGGGGGAAGTGTCGGTGGGCATGGGCTGGCCGGGATGGTCGCTCGTCAGTTCTCCGTGGCAGGCCTCGCAGGTGACGCCTTCGGCTTTGGCTTCGCCGGTGGCGGGATCGTAGCCGGTGGTGTGGCAGACCAGGCAGGCTCCCGGTTTTCCCTGCGACGCCCAGGATTCCTCGAAGAGCGGGTCCGAGAGGGCCTGTCCGTGCGCGCCGACGGACCAGGCGACCTGGATTTCCTGGTGGCAGGCTGTGCAGGGGCTGTCGGCTGCGGCGTGACGTGGCGCTTCCGCCGCCGGCGGCTGCTGGGCCTGGACCGCGATCAGCGTGAGGCCCGCAGTCAGCAGGGCGAAGATGACGGCGATGACGATGCGTTCGATGCGGTGAGACATGACGGATTCTCCTCTTGCTATGAGCGTGAAGGTACAGGCGCGGGCGCCTGTTGAAAGATTTTACAGTTCAGGCACTCTTCCCGCAGATAACCGTTCTCCTGGCGCATCGCCTGCCAGCACGGAAGCAGGGAGTTTGCCGCCGGGCAGCCCCTCGCGATTTCCGGGCCGCATTCCTTGTATTCCCAGCAATTCTCCTTTTCAACCAGGACCGGCTCGGCGATGGATTCAGCCTTCGCCTCCGCCTGCCAGCGCGCGTCCACTTTTCGCAGGAGCAGGATGGCTGTGATCGTGATTGCGATGGGAATGCCGAGCCTGAAAAGCAGGCCGGTGAGGACCACGAATAGGACCGTCTGGTTTTCCATAATTCACCTCACAATCCTCGGAACAGGAAGAAAACGCGCCCGCCCAACCGGAGAGAAGCGCATTGTAGAAAGGGCGTCCGTTGCTCGGCGTTCATGGCGCTGTTCTTTTTCTTCCTTTCGCTTGTAGTTTAAGCTTTTTTAAGCGGGAAGTAAATTCGGCTCCTCCCCCATCTTTTTTAGATGCCGGGACGATTTCCCCATGCTGGATATGGGGAAAACGCCCCACGCGCGTGGGGCATTCCATCAGCCAAAGCGGCGTTTCGCCCTGCGGGTCGGCTTGCAACAAAAAAGCCCGCCGCGTCGCGACAGGCCCAATCTCCAATTACCAACCTCCCCCTACCCTTCACGCCTTAATAATCCCCTTTCGGATCGCGTACCGCACCAACTCGGCGCGTGAATGTAAATTCAACTTTCGCATGATGTTCTCGCGGTGCCGTTCCACCGTCTTCGGGCTGATGACCAGCGCGGACGCGATCTCGGCGTTGTTTTGCCCCTCCGCGAGCAACGACAACACCTCCTGTTCGCGTTCGGTCAGTCCGTCCAGCGTGGAGCGGTTCGCCGTCTCGCGCTCCTGCGAGAGATAATCCTTCACCAGCAATTTCGCCAGCGACGGATACAGGTACACTTCGCCCGAAGCCGCGGCGCGGATGGCTGTCAGCAACTCTTCGGGCGCGGCGCGCTTGGGCACGTATCCCGACGCGCCCGCGTCCAGCATCCTGAAGAAATACTCCTCGTCCTCGTGGATGGTTAACGCGACGATGGCGATCTCGGGGAATTGCGACTTGACGACGCGCGTCGCCTCGATGCCAGTCATGTCGGGCAGGCCGATGTCCATGAGGATGACGTCCGGTCGCGCGGACGCCGCGGCGGCCACGGCTTCCGAGCCGCTTCCCGCCTCCCCGACGATTTCCACGTCCGACTCGCTGGCGAGCAGCATCCTCAGTCCCGAGCGGACTACGGCGTGGTCATCCACCAGAAGCAGACGGATGGTCATCCTGCGCCTCGCTTTCATGTGTGTAGGGGATGCGCGCCTCCACCAGCGTGCCGTGCCCGGGCCCCGATTGGAGCGAGGCCGTTCCGCCCAGCAGCGAGGCGCGCTCGCGCATGCCCGCCAGTCCCAGCGATGGACGGCTGGTCTGGCGCATCGCCGTCAGTTCGGGATCGAAGCCGCTGCCGTCGTCGCGCGCCGAAATGTGAACGGAGTCCGGCTCGTAGGCAAGTTGAATAAAGACGCTGGTGGCGCCCGCGTGTTTGACGGTGTTGTTGAGCGCCTCCTGAACGATGCGGAAGGTGGCGATCTTCACCGGCTCTGAAATGGGCTTTTCCTCGCCGAAAATGTCCACGCGGATCTTGAGTCCGCTGCGCTCCGAGACCTTTCCCGCGTACCAGCGGATGGCCGCGGGCAGGCCCAGGTCGTCGAGGTGCGAGGGACGCAGGTCGCTGATGAGGCGCTGGAGTTCGGAGAGCGAATCGGCGGTCATCGTCTCGAGGCGGCGCAGCGTCTCGGCGGCGCGGTCGGGATTCTTCGTCAGCGTGTTTTCCAGCCCGCGCAGGCCGAGTCCGATGGCGGTCAGCGATTGACCCGTCTCGTCGTGGAGGTCGCGCGCGATGCGCTGACGTTCCGCCTCTTGCGCGCCGACCACGCGTCGGAACAGTTCGCGGCGCAGTTCCTCGCGTTCCTGCGATTCGCGCAGGCGCGCCTCTTTCAGGTCTCCGATCTGGCGGTCAGTCTCCACCTGGAAGGCGCGCAGGAAACGGACGACGAACAACGCGGCCGCGCCGGCCATGACGGCGCGCAGGATTTGAACGGGGAAGCCGAACAGGTGCAGGAACAGGTCGCTGTTGAGGATGTGGGAAGGCGGCAGCGGGCCCGGGGCGGCGAATAACTGTCCCGCCAGGCCGTACCATGCAAAGGCGACGGCGGCCCACAGGCTGTCGCGCCCAAAGCGGACGAGTCCCGCGCGGCGGAAGGCGCGCTGCTGCGCGACGAGGCCGACGGCCGCCAGCAGGCTGGCCGGGATGGCGAGCGAGTAGCGCGTCCACGCGTCGGCCACGAGCAGCATTTCTCCCGGCGAATACCGCTCGCGGAAAATGCCCAGCCCGATGACCCAGACGCCCTCGAGCGCGAGCGGCACGATCAGGCTGACGCGTTGGGCGGGTTCCGTTTTGGAAAGCAGGAAACTCCCAAAAGCCGCCAGCGATAGGAACGAAAATGCCAGCAGCGCCAGGTCGAGACCGACCAGTTGGGGGTACGAACGTCCCAACTGTTTTGCGATCTCCTCGAACATTTTCAGGAATTCGTGCGTCCCATGCACCAGCCCGAATCCGTATAGCGGACGCAGCGCTTTTCGCAGGCGCGCGTCGGAGGAGCGCCCGCCCTCGAGCGCAACCAGCAGACCCATGCTGAAGAAGGAAAGGCCGTACAGAAAATTGACGACGATATATGTCAGCATGGGGGCGGTCTCAGGGAAGCCGGCCTACTCGTCTTCCTCAACGCGCAGGCGCGAGCCGCAGGTTCGGCAGAAGCGGTCGCCGCTGCGGGCGCGGGCGCCGCACTGTGGACAGTAGGTTGGGCCTGCCGCGGCGGTCTCCGAGGCGGAGCGCCGACGTCTCTTTGAAACGCGCGGTATGGAATACCCGCGGAAGTAGTAATACAGTCCGCCCGCGATCATGAGCGCGCCGAAGACGCCCACCAGCCAGGGCAGGTAGGCGTCCAGCGGGATACGTCCCGGGGTATTGTTGTCCAGCGGGGCCGCCGATTGAACGTTGACGAAGGAGATGCTCAACGCGTCGGAGTCTTTCTGGTACTGCACGTTCAACGCGTAGGTCTGTCCCGCTTTCAGCGCGGAAAAATCTCCCGTGTAATACGTCAGCCCGTTCTGGTTGGGATTGACGGCGGGCAGGGCCGGGACGCTCTTCATCTGGCTGGCGTCGAACGGCTGCTGCAACTCCACGTGCAGTTTTTCCACCGCGTAATCGCCGGGCCAGACGTAGTTATATTCGCGGAACTTGCCGGTTATGGCGAGCGTGGGATCGTAATATTCCAATTGGATGGCCGGCGCGGTCACCCGAACGTTCACCTTGACCCAGCCCCCGTCGGGCGTGAGGGTATACGACGTGTCGCCCACCTGGTCGAAGGCGGGACCTACCGCCATAGCGCTGGGACGTTCGGCCGCGGCCGGGATTCGGAACGTCATGGCCGCGGGCAGGGCGGTCTCTGGCGAAACTTCCATGCGTAAAATGACCAGCACGCCGGGCTGGTCGTACTCCGGCCAGATCCACACCTCCGCCGAACTCAAACTGGGTTCGCCTTGCGCGCGCGCGGGCTGGAAGGACAGGAGCATCCCCAAAAGCAACAGCAGAGCGAAAATTCGCCGCATGTTCATTCTCCTCGGGAAAAAGATGGGCGAATCTTACCACAAGGCGACTTCGTGTTAACAATTAACCGGGCAAAAAATCTCAATGCGAATGACGCAAATGAGTTTTAAAAACATTCGCAAATTCGCTTCAGTCGCGTTGAAAACAGCGACGATGGACGGCTCGGTTGATTTGGAAAAGTACAACAGGCTTTTTTACTGAAGCGCTTTCACCAACTGCCAGCAGGCGCGGTTGAGGGGCGTCGGCGCGTCCAGGCGCTCTCCCGCTTCCGCGATCGCGCCGCAGATGGCGTCTATCTCCGTCGGCGCGCCGCGGCGCACATCCTGAAGCATGGACGAGTGGTTCGCGGCGGTCTTGCGCGCCGCCGCCTCCGCCGCCTCGACGGGATCCGCGAACGGTAATCGAATCTGCTGCGCCGCGGCGACCGCGGCGGTTTCTCGGGCGAGTTCGCCCATCAACGCGCGCGCCGGGAGACGCTTCAACAACTCGCCGTTGGGGACTTGCAGCAGCGCGGTCAACGGGTTGATGGCCGCGTTGATCGTCAACTTTCCCCACACGATGGAACGCGCGTCCGCCGCTACTTCGACGTTGAAGCGGGCGCGCCGCAACGCGGCCTTCACTACGCCCAAGCGGGGATGCGCCGCCAGCGAGACGCTCCCCTCGCCCTCCGCGCAGACGAGTCCCGGGCCGAGCAGGGTCGCGCCTGCCACCGTCACGCCGAGCGAGACGCGTTCGCGCCCGAGCGCGTCCGCGAGGATCGCGTCGTTGCCGAGTCCGTTTTGCAGGGTGACGGCGAGTCCGTCGTCCGCGAGACAATCCGCGAGTTGACGCGCGGCGCGCTCCGTCTGCCAGGACTTGACGAGGACGAGGGCGTACTTCGAGCCGCGCGCCGCCGCGGGGTCGCGCGTGGCGCGCACGCGGAAGGAACGTTCGCGCCCGCCCGCGTCCGTGAGACGCGCGCCGTCGCGTTCGAGAGCGTCCAATCCAGCCTGCCATGTGCCGAGCATGGTGACATCGCGTCCCTGCTCGGCCAGCCGCGCTGCAAAGAGAGTCGCCAGCGCGCCCGTGCCGAGGATGAGGATGGGTTCATTGTCCATCGAGTTTCAACCCTTGCTAGAATCCTGAAGTCGCTGGAATCCTGAAGTTGTTGGAATCCTGAAGTTGTTGGAATCCTGAAGTTGTTGGAATCCTGAAGTTCTACTTCAGGATCATGCCGAAAGTAGAACTTTCGGATTCCTTTCTACGAAACTTTTAAAAATGTCTCCCACTCCTCCTCGCTCATCTCCACCGAATATTCCGCGCCGGGGAACGCGCGCGACTGCACATCCGCGAGATATTCCGCGAAGGCGCGCTTCATCTCGCCGTGGAAGTCCGCGTATTTTTTGACGAACTTGGGCGTGAAGCGGTCGAAGAGACCGAGCAGGTCGTGGGTGACGAGAACCTGTCCGTCGCAGCCCACGCCCGCGCCGATGCCGATGGTGGGGATGGAAAGTTTTTTGGAGATGTGTTCCGCCAGCCGCGCCGGGACGGATTCGAGAACGAGACTGAAGCATCCCGCTTCTTCGAGCAGGAGCGCGTCTTCGAGCAGGCGTTGGGCGGCGGAAGCGGTCTTCCCCTGCGGACGGAACCCGCCAAGTTGGTGGACGGATTGCGGCGTGAGTCCGAGGTGTCCCATCACGGGAATCCCCGCGCCGACGATGGCGCGCACGGCCTCGACGCGTTCGCGTCCGCCCTCGAGTTTGACCGCGTCCATGCCGCCTTCCTTAAGGAAGCGGCCCGCGTTGCGGACGGCCTCGCCGACCTCCGCCTGATACGACATGAACGGCATGTCGCCGATGAGCAGGGCGGCCTGCGCGCCGCGCGCCACGGCGCGGCAGTGGTGGAGCATCTCCTCCATCGTGACTGGGATCGTGTTGGCGTAGCCCAGCACCACCATCCCCAGCGAATCGCCGACGAGGATCGAGTCCACGCCCGCCGCGTCCATCGAGAGCGCGGTGGGATAGTCGTAGGCCGTGAGCATGGTGATCGGCTCGCCGCGCTCCTTCTTTTGACGGAACGCCAGCGTGGTCACTTTTTTGCGCGGTTGCGCGGGAGCAGAAACAGATACAGTGGACAAGGTACCCTCCGAGTACGGTAGAGTCCGCGCTGGCTTTTCCCCTGTTCGGCCAGGCATGAGATTGGGTTTTGTTCTTTATTCCGAAAGTAGAACTTTCGGATTCCTGAGTCTTTCGGATTCCTGAGTCTTTCGGATTCCTGGGATCGTTCTTTGCCGTCGCGTTCGCAGGGATACGCGCGGCGATTGCATTATTCCACAAAATGCGTTTTTCGCCTATAATTTTATAGGTCTCGTCTCTCAAGAACTCTCACATTTCAGGTTGACGTTCGCGAACGTCAACGACGCGGCTTCAATCACACAAGGCGCGCTTCAGCGCGCAATACAAGGAGAATCTCATGCGCAGGATGTTTGGCTTTTTGATCGGAATTGTGGTCGGCGCGCTGGTCGGTTCGACCGTGACGCTTCTGCTCGCGCCCGAATCGGGAGAGCAGTTGCGCGGCGAGATCCGCGAGCGCGGCAACGCCTTCTTTGCGGAAGTGCGCAGCGCGGCGGACAACCGTCGAATCGAGTTGCAGAATCGGCTGGAAGAGTTGAGGGCGCCGAGGGGGTAGGGGAGTTGCGGGATACGGGATACGGGATACGAGTTACGTGTTGCGTGTTGCGTATTGCATAATGACTTCGCGATAGAACGATTCTGCTCTCGCCATATTCCGCGTGTACTCCGCGCGGTTGGCGATGATCTCGCGATTAAGACCTGCCGCCCTGACGCGCAGGTCTTTGTCTTTAATGGCGCGGACGACCGCCCCGGCCAGCGCGGACGGGTCGGCGGGGTCAACCAGCAAGCCGTTGACTCCGTCCGTGATCCACTCGCGGATGGAGTCGAGATCGCCCGCGACCGGAAAGCATCCGCAGGCCAGGCCTTCGAGCAGGGTGTTCGGCGTGCCGTCGTGCGTGGACGGGGAGACGAGGACCATCGCGCTTCGATAAATCTCCGCCATCTGCGCGTGGGGACGCGGCGCGAGCAGTTCGACGGATTTCCCGATGCCGAGTTTGTCAATCCAGGTCAGCGCTTCGGCTTGTCCCGCCATGCCCGCGCAGATGAACTTTGCTTTGGGGAATTCCTTTAATATCAGGGGAACGGATTGGAAGAATGTGTCGTTGCGGACGTAGGCGCGGAAGCCGCGCGGGTTGAAGATAACAGGTTCTTCCACAGGATCTGCGGGCGGGAAGAAAACGTTCGTGCGGATGCCGCCGTTGCCGGGCGCGACGAGCGTCGGTTTGGCGGGGTCGAGTCCCCAGCAGCGGGCGAGACGGATGTCGCGGTTGCAGTCGGCGTGGAGCGCGTCGGCGGCGAGCATCGTCCATTCGGTGTGATGACGCATCAGCGGCGTGGACGGGGCGTGCAGGGTGAAGTCGTTGCCCCAGACCGAGACGATGAACGGGACGCGCAAACCCGCGTTGGCGGCCAGCATCCCCTCGTAGGGAATCCGCAGCGCGTGGACGAGGTCGGGTTGGAGGCGTTCGACGAGTCCGCGCAGACGCTGGGCGTCGCGTCGCAGGGCGAGAGGTCCCAGCCAGTGGCGGACGGTCTGGCGCAGGTTGATGAGACGCGCGTCGCGGGCGCCCGGGGCAGACGCGGCCGAGGCGCCGCGTCCGCTGAAGGCGGCGGGAACCGCTTCGAGCGACGCGAGACCCGGGACCGGGTCGCAGGGAAAGGTCGAGGCGAGAGTCACTTCGTCGCCGCGCGCGATCCAGTATTGGATCCAGTTGCGGGCGGTGGGGGAGCGTCCGTCGGCCACGAAAAGAAGTCGCATGTCGCCAATTGTAGTATATTTAAGCCGATGGGCAAACCGAAAGTCCTGGTCGTCGAAGATAATATGGACAATTTCGAACTGGTGCGTTTTTTGCTGGAGCGCGCCGGGTACGAGACGTTGTTTGCCGCCAACGGGATCGAAGGCGTGGAAGCAGCCGGGCGGGAACAGCCCGACCTGATTTTGATGGACCTTTCGATGCCCGAGTTGGACGGCTGGCGCGCGACGACGATTTTGAAGGCGAACGAGGCGACGCGGCGCATCCCGGTGCTGGCGTTGACGGCGCATACCCTGCCCGGCGACCGCAAGCGCGCCATCGACGCGGGCTGCGACGGGTACATCTCCAAGCCGCTCAACGTGGCGTCGTTCGACAAATTGGTGGCGGCGCTGTTGAGACAGGCGAGAGCGGATCTTCAGGAATAGCGATATCATGCCTGCCGCGGCAGGTAAATTCTTTCAAACGAGGTTCAAATGAAGCAGATTTGTGTGATTGGCGTGGGTTACGTCGGGATCGTCACGGGCGCGTGTTTTTCCGATCTCGGCAACAAGGTGGTCGCGCTGGACGTCAACGAGAAACGCATCGAAAATCTCAACAAGGGCATCATGCCCATCTACGAGCCGGGTCTCGACGAGCTGGTGAAGCGGAATGTGAACGCGGGCCGCCTTTCGTTTACGACTTCGTACAAGGACGCGCTGAAGGACTGCGAGTTTGCCTTCATCGCGGTCGGGACGCCCTCCGGCGTGAACGGCGAAGCGGACCTGCAATACGTGGCGGCCGCGGCCCGCTCGATCGCGGAGAATATGACCGCGCCGCTCATCATCATCAACAAGTCCACGGTTCCGATCGGGACGGGAGACTGGGTGGCTGACATTGTGAAGGACGCGCAGCCCAAGCCGATCCCGTTCTCGGTGGTGTCGTGTCCCGAATTCTTGCGCGAAGGGTCGGCCATCGGCGACTTCATGGGCCCGCATCGCACCGTCATCGGCTCGCTGGACAGGGAAGCCGCCAACAAGGTGGCGCAACTCCACCTGCCCCTGCGCGCGCCCATCGTCATCACCGACCTGCGCACGGCGGAGATGATCAAGTACGCCAGCAACGCCTTCCTTGCCACGAAGATCTCGTTCATGAACGAAGTGGCCGACATCTGCGAGGCCTTCGGCGCGGACGTGAAAGAGGTGGCGGCCGGCATGGGTTACGACGCGCGCATCGGCAAGTACTTCCTCGACGCGGGCCTGGGCTGGGGCGGCTCGTGCTTCCCGAAGGACGTGCAGGCGCTGGCGTACATGGCAAAAGAACGCTCGCTCGAGACGCCCATCCTCGACTCGGCGATGCGCGTCAACTACGACCGGCGCAAGTCTGCCGTCAAACGGACGGAGGAACTGCTGGGCGGTTCGCTCAAAGGCAAGACGGTCGGCCTGCTCGGGCTGGCCTTCAAGCCGAACACGGACGACATGCGCGACGCGCCGTCCATTGACATCGCCCGCGAATTGATCGAAGGCGGCGCGAAAGTGCGCGGCTACGATCCCGTCGCGATGGAAGTCGCCCGTCCGCTCCTGCCCGCGGTGGAGTTCTGCGACAATCCGTACGATATGGCGGCGGGCTGCGACGCGCTCATCGTCGTCACCGAGTGGAATGAATTCAAGCAACTCAACCTCGAAAAAGTGAAGAGCCTGCTCAAGTCTCCCATCATCTTCGATGGGCGCAACATCTACGACCCGAAGTTGATGAAGGAGATGGGCTTCGAGTATCGCTCGATCGGGCGGGGGTTCAACGGTAAGTAGTCTCGTTGTCGCTTGGCCTCGTGGTCGGATAGTCGGTCTGACCGATTATCCGACTTCTTTTGAAGATCATACGACGGTTTGACTATCAGACTATTCGACTATCAGACTACATGACTACCCCTCCTGTTTGCGATTACACCGACTCCGACTACCAGACCTCCTTCTGGGACAAAGGCGGACGCGCGTACGAAGACGCGGCCGAGGCTATCGCGCTGAAACATCTCCTCCCGCCGGGCGGACGTCTCATGCTCGAACTCGGCGCGGGCGCGGGACGGAACACGCCGCGTTACGCGGGCTTCGAGCGGATCGTCCTGCTCGACTACTCGCGCACGCAACTCGAACAGGCGCAGCGGCGACTCGGTCGCTCGGACAAGTACGCCTACGTCGTGGCAGACGCCTACCGCCTCCCGTTCGCGGACGGTCTCTTCGACGGCGCGACGATGATCCGCACGCTGCATCACATGGCAGACGCGCCGAAAGTCCTCGCGCAGGCGGCGCGCGTCCTCCAGCCCGGCGCGGTCTTCGTTTTGGAATTTGCGAACAAGCGGAACTTGAAAGCGATCCTGCGCTGGCTGCTGCGACGGCAGGATTGGAACCCGTTCACGCGCGACCCCGTCGAGTTCGCCGCGCTGAATTTCGACTTTCACCCGGACGCGGTCTTCGGCTGGCTGACCGAGGCGGGATTCGCCGTCGAAGCGAAGCGGACGGTTTCGCACTTTCGCGTCGGGCTGCTGAAACGCGTCATCCCGACGAAGTGGCTGGCCGCGCTCGACGGTCTCGTCCAGCCGACGGGGGAGTTCTTCCAGTTCACGCCGTCGGTGTTTGTCCGCGCAAGACGCGTCGGCCGGGATAGTATCCCGACCTACAACGGGATCGCGTTCCGCTGTCCCGAATGCGGACACAGCCCGCTCGTCCAGAAAGACGCGGAGGCGGACTGTCCCGCCTGCGGACGCCGCTACGAGTTCCGCGACGGCATCTACGATTTTCGCCAGCCGATGTAAAAAGAAGAACCCCGCTTTCTCGAAGAAAACGGGGTTCTTTTATCTCGCGGCGTTAAATATCAAACCAGACTTTGGCGCAGTTTCGCGCTGGCGAAATCCATCAGCGCCACGACGACGACGATCATCGCGACGACCGTCCCGGCTTTGTGGTATTGCAGCGACCCGAAGTAGGTTGTCAGCGTCAGGCCGATCCCGCCGCCGCCCGCGAACCCGACGATGGTCGCCATGCGGATGTTGATGTCCCATTGATAGATCAGATATGAGACGAAAGGCGGGACGATCTGCGGAATGATGGCGTAGACGATCGTCTGCAAGCGGTTGGCGCCGGTGGCGGTGACCGCTTCGATGGGACCCACGTCGATGTTTTCGATGGCTTCCGAGAACAACTTGCCGATCAACGCGAATGAAGTGACCGCCAGCGCCAACATGCCGGCGAACGGGCCGATCCCCACCCAGAACACGAAGATTACCACATAGAGCAGGGCTTCGATGGAGCGCAGGATGTTGAACATGGCGCGCGTCAGGTAATAAATCCACGCCGAGAGGCGGCTGCGACCGGTGAGATTTTTGGCGGCCAGGAAACTGAACGGCAACGCCAGGAGCGCGCCGAGCGTGGTGGCGAGCATGGCCTGGAAGATGGTCACCAGCATTTGCTGGAAGACGGTTTGAAAGACCTTCGGCGAGAGGTCTATGCTCACGAAGTCCAAAATCAGGCGGCCAAAATTTTTGCCGGGGTTGAACATGCTCTTAATGCTGATCTCGGCGATGTCCCAGCAGTAGACGAAGGCGGCGACTCCCAGAATGACGTAGAACGCCAGGCGGATTTTTTCCCAGGCGGTCCGCTTGACTTCCTCCTTTTTGGGCTGGTCTCGCAAGATCGCCTCGCGCCACCTCGCGCTGACGTAGTCCACGAGGACGATCACGATGACCACCGCCCATAGCGCGGTGGCGTATTGCTGGTAACCGCCCAGGCGCGTGGTCTCCACCACGAAGAAGCCGATGCCGCCGCCGGCCACAAAGCCGACGATCGTGGCGGAGCGCATGTTGATGTCCCAGCGCAGGAGGGCGTAGGCGAGGAAGGACGGCGTGATCTGCGGGATGACCGCGTAGCGGATGTTTTGGATCAAATTCGCGCCCGTAGCCGTGACGGCTTCCACCGGGCCGGGGTCTATGTGTTCGATTTCCTCCGAGAATAATTTCCCCAGCGCGGCCACCGAGTGGATGGTCAACGCGATGACGCCCGCGAAACTTCCCAGTCCCACCCAGACGATGACGATCAACCCCCAGACGATGGTATCAATGGCGCGCACGACGTTCAGGAGAGTGCGCATGATATAGTAAACGAAGGTCCCGCCGGGGACGCGCGACATGATGTTGCGCGCCGCGAGAAAACTGACCGGGACGGCGAGGATGGTGGAGAAGATCGTCGCCATCAAACCCATGGCGATGGTCTCGATCATCGAGCCGGCGACGAACGTGTTGACCTTCTCGTCTGGCTGCGCCAGCCCGAGGGCGACTTGCCATTTGGGAGCGGGACGCATCTTCATCCGGCCGACGATGTCGAGCAAATTGTCGCTGGCGCGGATGACGCCCGCGGGCGGACGGTTGTGGAGTTTGGCGTCCGCGTATTCGTACAGGCATTTCCAGGCGCAGATCTGGTCTTCGCCGCCGATGGAGATGGTGACCATGTCCGGGTTGAGCAGGTTGGTCGCCACCGTGCGGGCGTCGCCAAAACGCTTCACGAGCCGGTCCAAATTCACGTCAGTCACGTTCCAGGCGATGAAGTAGAGAATGACGCCGATGAACAGGATGGCAGGCAGGAGACTGAAGCGTTTGTTGGCGAGGCGGGCTCGTACGTCGAGAATGTTCCATCCCCAAAAGAGGATCAGCGGAAGCCAGAGCCAGCTTGTGGTTAAATTGCCAACGACAACCTTGCCGATGTTTTGACGGGACAGCGACCAGGCGATCAAAAACGACGAAGCGGCCGCGGTCAAAAAGACGATCAGTCCCGTCCCGCGTTTTTTCAGGAGGAACTGTCCCAAACCCGGCGCCAGCAGGGAGGCAAGGATGAACGCCGCAGGGTGGGCATGAGTCGATGGGGCGCGTTCTGGAGGCGTCATGAAAGGTTCTTTTGAAAAATATTTGTTGTACGCAAAGGGGAACTAGACAACTGAAACTCGTTCCGCTTCTTGTCCGTAAATGGCTTTGAATTGCGCGTCGTCAATTTGCTCCGGCAGGCCCTGGAAGACCACTTCGCCGTCTTTGAGCGCGATGGCGCTGGTGGCGTAACGATGAACGAGGTCGAGGAAGTGCAGGCTGCAAAGGACGGTGATGCCGCGCTCTTTGTTCAATTGCTCGAGATACTTGAGGATCGAGTGCGCCAGCACGGGATCGAGCGAAGCGACCGGTTCGTCCGCCAGGATCAGTTTGGGTTCCTGCATCAGGGCGCGGGCGATCCCGACGCGTTGCTGCTGCCCGCCTGAGAGGGAGTCGGCGCGCACGTGGACTTTGTCCGCCAGCCCGACCTGTTCGAGGCTGGACATGGCCCGCTCGTGGTCTTCGGGCGAAAAGAGATGCAGGGAACTCGAAAAAGTGTTGACGTATCCCAGGCGGCCCGACAGGACGTTGGTAAAGACGGAAGAACGCTTCACCAGGTTGAATTGCTGGAAGATCATGCCGATCTGCCGGCGGATCTTGCGCATCTCTCCGCTCGAGGCAGTGGTGACGTCCTGGTCGTCCCAGTAGACTTTGCCGGAGGTCGGTTCGATCAACCGATTGATGCAGCGCAGAAGCGTGGATTTCCCGGAGCCGCTCAATCCGATCACGGCCAGGAATTCGCCGTCTTTCACTTCAAAACTGACGTCTTTCAGCGCCTGCGTTCCGTTGGGGTAGACCTTGGTGAGGTTTTCGATTTTCAGCATGTGGACACGGGTTGGAGTTGGGATGAAAACTAAAAACCTGGCGGGCGCCGAGGCCCGCCAGGTTTGACGCGCAGTTTATTTGACGAGCGACGCGGGATCGACGCCGGCCGCTTTGAGGACGGCGATGAAGCCGTCGTAGGTGTTGGCTTCAACTTTTGTCAAGGAGTCGTAGTTGTACAGGCTCTTGAGGATGGCCTTGCCGCCGGGATCCTGCGCCATGGCGAGCATGCCTTCGATAATGATAGCCTGCAGTTTCGGGTCCAGATTCTTGATGAACTGCATACCGTCGTTCGGGATCTTGTCGGTGACGGCGAACGGCATCACCTTCTGGGCGATGTCGGGATAGGTCGCCGCCAGGTTGGCGGAACTGTCGGTCAGCACGTCAACGTACGTCACGCCCGCGTCGCAGTCGCCCTTGTACACGGCGATTGCCACGTTGTTGTGAGAGCCAGCCATCTGCACGGCTTTGAAGTCGGTGTCCGAATCGATGCCGTTGGCTTTGAGGACGATGTTCGGGATGATGTAGCCGGAGGCGGAGTTCGGGTCGACGAAGCAGAAGGTCTTGTCCTTCAGGTCGGCGAAGCTCTTGATGCCGGAGTCGACGTTGGCGATGAACTGTCCCTTGTAGAACGGCGCGGGCGTGCCGGCCATGTCTTTGTCGGGATCCACGGCGTTTGTGTTGTATTTGCGGATCGCGAGCAGGACGGGGAACACTTCATACTTCGACTGGGCAAGCACGGCGGAGAAGGTGTTGAGGAAACCAACGTGAGCCTTCTCTGCGCCCATGGCCTCGATGGAGGCGGCAAAGCTGGTGCCAACTTCTTCCTTGAAGACGAGGCCGGTCATCTGGCTCAGGCATTCGGCGATGGCGCCGCCGGCCTTGGCGATCTTACCGGTGTCGCCGGACGGAACGAAGGTGATGACGATGGGGTTCTCGGCGGAACCGAGTTCGCCGGCCGCGGGAGCCGCGGGCGCGTCCGCCAGTTTATCGCAGACGGGAGGCGGAGGCGGGGTGTTGGTCGGCGGGACGGCCGTGGGAGCCTCGGTGGGCGGCGCTTCAGTGGGAGCCTCGGTGGGCGGCGCTTCGGTGGGGGCTTTGGTGGGCGGCTCGGTGGGAGCGGCGGTCGGCGTTGCGGCGGGCCCGCAGGCGGAAAGCGCCAGAGCCAACACCACGAGCAGGGCGAACAGGATAGAAATTCGCTTGGTCATTGGATTCTTCTCCTCTGAGAGAATAAAGATTTGCAGGGACGCCCCTGCACAATGAATTGATGATAGCGCGTTTTCGGAGTCAGTGCAAGTGGTACTGGTCTGACAATCGCCTTAAAATTTCGATCATCTTACGAGTTCGGTTAACAATAATCCCGATTTGTCAAGGAGGCTGCGGAGGGGATTGTAGAGCGTGTCGTCCGCCAGTTTGAACCCGTCAACCTGGAAGGCGTCGCGCAGGGCGGCGTTCCCCTCCTCGGTCTGGATCATGGACAGGAAAGCCGCGCTGACGCTCACGCGCATTTCGTCGGGCAGCGACTGCGCGTAGACGATTCCGTCGAACGGGACGACGGCTTCCGTCTTCCAGACGATTGCCACCTTTTCGGCCGCGTCGCCGTAGCCCGAGGCGATGAAGACGCGCGCGTCGGCGATGGTCGCGCCGAACTGACAGACGAGTCCCTGGCTGTCCTGGTAGAGCGATTTGACGACGGTGGCGTGTCCCTGCACGAACGCGCCCGGACGCGTCGCGATCCCGTTTTCGTTGAGGATGCCGAGCGGGAGGACGTAGCCCGTCGCGGAGTAGGGATCCGTCCAGCAGGGTTTTTTGTCCGCGAATTGTTTCAGCGCGGTGGACGCGTCCGCGAGGTTGGCGCCGGTTTCCTCGTCGTAGTATTGCGTGAAGACGCGGTCCTCGATCATCTTGCGGTTGACGAGAAATTGCGCCGCGCTCATGTCCTGGCCGAGGACGATAGTGGCGAGGGCGATGTCGGCGCGGGCCTTCTCGTGCGCGAGGATGTAGGCGAAGGGCGGCAGCATGGCGATGTGGACGCGTCCCTCGGCGAGCGCGGCGATCACTTCCTTGTAGGTGGCGGGCGCGTAGGGGACGACGACGAGTCCCGTCATTTGCGAGAGTTGCGCGGCCACGTCGCGCGCGGAGTCAGGGATGGCCTGCTCGCGGGAGGGGACCAGCGCGAGGACGATGGGATTCTCGGCGGCGCCGAGGGGGATATCCGGCTGGGGCGTGGGAAGCGCCGTTTGGGTCGCGGCCGCTGTGGGCGTCGGGGTGGATGCGGGGATCGTCGTCGGCGAGGGCGCGGCGGTTTGCGCGTCGGGTAAATTGCAGGCGGTCAACGCCAGGGCGAGGAGAAGGAGGAGGCGGAGTCGGGTCATGGTTAAAAAGCAGTAGAGCGGGATTATATCCCGCTCTACTGGAAGATGTTATTTCTCTTCCCTGGGCGCTTGCGCGGTTTTGCGTTTGCGCGATTTGCGGACGGCGCGCACGATCAACCAGAGGGGCAGACCGAAGACGAGCGCAATGACAAGCAGGGCGGGGATGATGTTGACGACGAAGACGATGAGGAAGTGCGTGAAGCCTTGCAGGAAGTGGAGGAGATTCTGCACGGCGTCGCGCGTCCAGCCTTGCAGTTTCCAGCCGCCGACCTCGATGGGTTGGACGGTCTCCTCGGCGATGAGGCGCACGCTGACGGCCGAGAGCGCGGCGGATTCTTCGTAGTACTTCATCTGGCCTTTGATGGATTCGATCTGCCCGCGGATGGAGGTGAGCTGGTTGAAGACGTTCAGCACGTCTTCGGTCTTCTCGGCCTTGCTCATGATCTCCATCAGTTGTTTTTCTGCGGCTTCGAGATTCTTGAGCTGCGACGCGAGGTCCACGTATTCGCTGGTGACGTCCTGCCCGCTGACGTTTTCGCTGCGGACTTCGACCGCGTCCTTTTTGATGGCGGCCAGCGCCTCGTCCAGTTTGTCGGCGGAGACGCGGATCGTCACGCTCGCTTCGGGGACGGGCGTCCCGTCGGATTTGTAGGATTGGTACAGGTTGGACGAGACGACGAATCCGCCCATCGTTTGGGCGAGTTGGGCGATGGCGGTCATCGAGGCTTCGGGGTTTTTGACGACGATGGCGAGGTCCGCGTTCTTGACGACCATGCGCTGAACGGAGTTCGCGTTGCCTCCGCCGGCGGCTTTGTCCGGCGCGTAGGCAACGGACGTAGCCATGGGCATTGAGGGGAGCGGCGCTTCCTGCAAGGCCATGCCGTCGTCCACGCGAAAGAATTCGGCGGGAGTCGGCGCGGCCGCCTTGGCGCCGCAGGCGGCCAGCAGAAGCGCGGCGATCATGGTGATGAACAGGGTGCGTTTCATTTTCTTCTTCTCCTTTTATTTGGCGGTTTCTTGCCCAAAGGACGAAAGGCTCCTATTAAAAGTTCCTCGTCAGGCGCCGGGCTTACCAGCCCTCCCCGATCCGCAGGGCGTGTTTCTCGGGCAGTCCCAGGGCGCGGATGCGTTTCTGCACGGCGGGGATATCGTAACCCACGCGGCGCGGCTCCCAGGTCCGCGCTTCGGGATCGAAGATGGCGTACGCGGCGCGCGGATCGCGGTCGCGCGGCTGTCCCACCGAGCCGGGGTTGAAGATGGCGCGCGGCTTCATGTGCAGCGCGACCCCCGCGCGCGGCGTTTCCATTGTGACCCGGTTCTTCTCCTCGTTGAATTGGAACAGCCCCTGCAAATGCGTATGCCCCACAAAACAGAAGGGCGTTTCGAAATGATCGAAATTCAAGCGCGCCGCCAGCGTGTTCAACATATATTCCCAAATGGGATCGCGCGGCGAACCGTGCGCCAGCGTGGCCTCGCCGAGGGTCTGCGCGTTTTCGGGCAGCGAGCGCAGGAAGTCCACGTTATCGGCGCTCATCACGCGCGACTGCATATCCAGCGAGCGCCGCGCCTCGCCGTTGAACGCCGAAAGCGGCATCCGTCCCAGCATGGCGACGTCGTGATTTCCCAGCAGGCAGGTCAGGTTGGGCAGCGCGCGCACTGTGTCCACGCACAGGTTCGGGTCGGGGCCATAGCCCACAATATCGCCAAGACACCAGGCCGCGTCCACCGCGCCCGCGTCGGCAAGCACGGCTTCGAGAGCTTCATAGTTCGCATGAATATCCGAGATGACGAGGATTCGCATTACGTCTCCAGCAGCGCGGCCAGGCGCGCGATGATGGTCTCCGCCACTTCCACCTTGCTCATCAGCGGCAGGCTTTCCTGCTTTCCGTTTTCGAATAATAAAGTGACTCGATTGGTCTCGACTTCGAACCCCGCGTCGGACGCGGAGATGTCGTTGGCGACGATCAAGTCCAGGTCTTTGGATTTCAATTTTTCGGACGCGTTCGCCAGCAGGTTTTGACTCTCCGCCGCGAATCCCACCGTGACTTTGGGACGCTTCTTCTTCGACCCTTCGACTTCGCTCAGGGCAAGCCTTTGGCGGGCTACCGCTTCGAGGATGTCTTCCGTCGCTTCGAGTTCCACCTGCGGAATCCCGTCCCGTTTCTTCATCTTGTTCCCCGCCGCGTTCTTCGGGCGGAAGTCTGCCACCGCCGCGGCCATGATGAGCGCGTCCGCTTTTGCGGATTCCGCGAGGACGGCTTCCAGCATTTGGCGCGCCGTCTCCACGCGGATGACTTTCGCGCCGACGGGCGCAGTCAACGCGGCGGGCGTGGAGATCAGCGTCACTTGCGCGCCCGCGTCCAGCGCGGCCTGGGCGAGGGCGTAGCCCTGCCTGCCCGACGAGCGATTCGTCAGCACGCGGACGGGGTCGAGCGGCTCCTGCGTCCCGCCCGCGGAGACGACCACCGATCTCCCCGCGAGCGCGCCAGACCGTCCCAGCACGAGGCGGAGATGGCCGAAAATTTCGGCTGGCTCGGCCATGCGTCCCCGACCGACCAGGCCCGAGGCGAGGCGTCCCTCCGCAGGTCCGATGACCGACGCGCCGCGTTCGAGGAGAATCGTCAGGTTGGTTTGAGTCGCGGGCGAGTCGAACATCCCGCCGTCCATCGCGGGGGCGAGGACGAGCGGACTGCGGTTCGCCAGCGCGGCAATTGTCAGCAAATTGTCCGCGAGGCCGTGCGCCAGTTTGGCGAGGGTGTTGGCGGTGCAGGGCGCGATGACGAGCGCGTCCGCCCGATGCGCCAGCCCGACGTGGAGGACGTGCGCTTCGCCGCCCCACAGGTCGGAGTCGGTGAAGGCGCGGCGACCCGTCACCGATTGGAAGGTGAGCGGCGTGACGAATTTTTCCGCGCCCGCGGTGAGGATCACATCCACTTGCGCGCCCGCCTGCGTCAGTTTGGAGGCGAGGTCGGCGGCTTTGTACGCGGCGATCGAACCCGTGACGCCGAGCAGGATGCGTTTGTCGGTGAAGACGGACATGCCCTGATTATACTTCTGGAAGTTAGGAGGCGGCGCACGGGAATTGGTACACGGATGTCACGGACAAGAGAGATTGACGCGGATTTTTTTTATCCGTGTCAATCCGTCAAATCCGCGTAACCCTTGTACGAAACGTCAATAAAACGCCGCGTCGTAGCCATTCATCTCATCTCCTTCGTAGATGAACTTTGCCGAGAAGAATTTTCCCGCGCGGATGTCGTTCTCCTTTTTGACGCGGTGGAGCATGAGGGTGTGATTATTGTGGTGAAGGTAGCAGAGGGTGGCGAGGAGCATGGGCTGGGTTATTTGCTAAACGTCCCCATCAACTCGACTTGCGCCAGGATGTGACCTTCCATCGCAGCGAGCAGGGATTTCTTGTCCGCGCTGGACGAGAGATTCAACGTCGCGTCGAGCGCGTAGAGTTTGAAGAAGTAACGATGCGTACCCGAGGGCGGGCAGGGACCGCCGTAGCCGCCGCGTCCCCATGAATTGACGCCAGAGACGGTCGGCGCGGCGGGCTGGAAGTTTTCCGCCAGCGAGCGCGTCGAGTCGGACAGGTTGAACAACACCCAATGCACCCACGTTCCCATCGGCGCGTCGGGATCGTCCATGACGAGCGCGAAGGAGCGCGTCCCAGCGGGCGGTTCGTCCCACGCGAGCGCGGGGGAAACGTCCTCGCCCTTGCAGGAAAATTTCGGCGGGATGGGCTGGCCTTGCGCGAAGGCGGGACTGGTCAGTTTCATGGTTGACTCCATTTCTTCAAAAGACGTTTCCTCGGGCGGACCGAGGAGATACAACGCGAGACAGCCGATCAACACGAAAACGAGCGGCGAGACGACCAGGAGCCAAAAACGATGATCCCGTTTCATGGGCGCGTCACAGGTCTTCCCGCGTCGTCCCCTCGAACTCGAGGATGTAATCGGCTCCGTAGGCGCGGCTGGACGTTTGGAAGCCTGGCTTGAAAGCGCCAGCCAGGATTCGCCGCGCGATCGCGACGGTCGTGAGCATGGTGAGTTGGTAGCCTTCGGGGACTCGCTGTTTCGACGCGGCCATCGCCTCGCCGTCGGACGCTTCCGCCAGCATCAGGCTGAATCCGCTCGTCCGCTGCGCCTCGCTCGGACCTTCGGGCTGGAACCGCAAAAACGACTGGAGCAGGCGCTTGACGGGTTTGTTATAGAGCAGCGGCCCGACGACGCGCATCGCCTTTAATCCGTTGATCGCCGCGGGCGGGACGTGCATGTAGACCTCGACATTCGGAATCCCCGTGCTGTGATACGCGGCGGACACGTCTCCCCAGCCGACGGAGACCAGCTTGATGGGACCGCGTCCAAAATCGCGCTCCTCGACTCTCCACGCGGGCGGGACGGTGACGATCTTCCCCTCGCGGCGGACCCGTCCCGCGCGCTGCATGTTCTCGATGGCTGAGCGCGCCGTCCCGCGCGAGACGCCGCCGCCGACGCTGAGGATGAAAAGTTTGAGTTGCGTCGCGGAGGGGAGTCTCCGCTTGACGTGCGCGGCGAGGCAGTCGGACGGGACCACGTCGAATCCCGCGCCTGGGAGGAGCATCACGCCCGCGGCTTTGGCCTGCGCGTCGAGCGGCGCGATGGCTTCGAACTCTTCGATCTCGCCGCTGATGTCCACGTAATGCGCGCCCGTCCGCAGGCAGGACTCTACCATCGGCTTCCAGGTGTGGACGAATGGTCCCGCCGCGTGGACGACGAGTCCCGCGGCGCGCAGCGCGTCGTCGAGCGCGGCCGCGTCCGAGAGGGGGATCACGCGATAGTCCAGGTTGAGGCGTGCGGCTTGGGCGCGGAGACGCGTCTCGTCGCGTCCCGCCAGAATCGGGCGGAGTCCCGCGCGGAGGGAATGTTCCGCGATGAGATTGCCTGTGTATCCGTATGAACCATAGAGGAGGTAGGTGTTGGGCATGGAGGGATTATAAGCCCTGGGCTGAAACTGGGCGGTTGAAACCGCCTCAACATTGTAGCGGCGATTTCAATCGCCCCTAACAAATTCTCGGCAGCATCTCCCCCGCCAGCATATCCACCACGCGCGTCGTGCCGATGGAGGTCTTCATCAACACGCGGGCGCGATTGCCTTCGCTCACCTCGCCGATGATCGCCGCGTCTTCCCCGTATTTTGTGGCGCGCATCGCTTGGAGAATTTTGTCAGCGCTCGCGGGCGGGACGATGGCGATTAACTTCCCCTCGTTGGCGACATAGAGCGGATCGAATCCCAGCATCTCGCAGGCCGCGTTGACCGCGGGATGGACGGGGATGGCCGTCTCGTTGAGCGTGATGCAACACTGTGACTGCGCCGCGATCTCGTTGAGCGTGGTCGCCAGCCCGCCGCGCGTCGGGTCGCGCAGTACGCGGACGTCGGGACTCGCGTCCAGCATGGCTTCGATGAGACGGTTGAGCGGCGCAACGTCGCTTTGAATGTCAGACGTGAATCCCAACTCGCCGCGCGCCCCGAGGACGGCGATGCCGTGATCGCCGATGCTCCCCGAAAGCAGGACCACGTCGCCAGGCCGCGCGTTCGCGCCGCCGATGTGGACGTTGGGGAGAATCTCTCCGATGCCCGTGGTGTTGACGTACAGCCCGTCCGCCTTGCCTTTTTCCACCACCTTCGTATCGCCCGCCACGATCTGGACTCCCGCCTCCTTCGCCGCCGCGCTCATCGACTCGATCACGCGGCGCAGCGTCTCGATGGGCAAACCCTCCTCGAGGATGAATCCCGCCGTCAGGTAGAGCGGACGCGCCCCCAGCATCGCCACGTCGTTGACCGTCCCGCAGACCGCCAGTCTGCCGATGTCTCCGCCGGGGAAGAAGAGCGGCGTGACGACGTGCGAATCCGTGCTGACCGCCAGCCGCGTCGCGTTGACCTCCAGCGGCGCGGCGTCGTCGCCCGTCCGCAAAATGGAGTTGTCGAACGCGGCGAGGAAGGTCTTGCGGATCAGGTCGTGCGACATCTTCCCGCCCGATCCATGTCCCATCACGATCTGCTCGTTGTGGGCGAGCGGGACGGGGCAGACAGGGCCTTCGATGGTGAGGGGAGTTTCCATAAGTTTTTCTTGTTGTTTTGGAATCCCGAAGTTCTACTTCGGGGTTTGCGCTTTGGGGTTCACGCGGCGATTTTAGAAATCATCCAAAATATTTTCGTCGTCAGTGGATTCATTCAACACCAATTCTCTAAAATCAGGTTCGGCGTTTTGATAAAACCAGCGATAACTCGAAAATTGATACTCGGCGGGATGTTGGACAAGGCCGTGTTTCACAGGGTTCATAATCACGTAGTTCAAACGCGCTCGATATGATCTCTCCGATTGAATGCAGGAATCCCAGTAGTTGTACCAGACTTTTCTGCCTGGAGTTCCGTCAATTCGATTGACGAATTTTGCATTGATGGAATGAACGGCTTGAATTAGCGATTTTAATGAACGCGCATCTTCTGGGCTCCTTCCAATAAAGTGATAATGATGCTGCATGACAAACCAGGCGTCAAGTTCCCATCCCAGTATTTTTGAGCGTTCCAAGAGAGTCTCACAAAAGTTTGCCAACTTTTCATCGGTATTCAGAAGGGACTGCTTGTAAAGAACCGCTCCTGTCACCATGTAGATGGCATTGGAGACAAACCAATGGGGCGGCGTATTGGGACGGGTTTTGTAAATTCCAACATCCATCATGGCTCCAGAGTTCGCAAGTAGAACTTGCGGATTCCTCTCCGCAGGGAATCTCGAAGTTTTACTTCGAGACGCTCCGCAAGTAGAACTTGCTGATTCCTCTCCGCAGGGAATCTCAAAGTTTTACTTCGAGACGCTCCGCAAGTAGAACTTGCGGATTCCTCTCCGCAGGGAATCTCGAGGTTTTACTTCGAGACGCTCCGCAAGTAGAACTTGCGGATTCCTCTCCGCAGGGAATCTCGAAGTTTTACTTCGAGACGCTCCGCAAGTAGAACTTGCGGATTCCACTTAACGGCCGTACTTATAATACGCCGCGCACGCCCCCTCTGCCGAAACCATCGTCGCGCCGAGGGGATGTTCGGGCGTACATTCCTTTCCGAAGGCAGGACAATCGTGCGGCTTCTTCAATCCCTGCAAGATCTGTCCCGCGATGCAGAGCGGGGATTCTTTCGTCTGGATCGCGCCCACGTCGAAGCGTTTCTCCGCGTCGAAGTCCGCGAACTCGGGACGCAGACGCCAGCCGCTCATGGGGATCGTCCCGATGCCGCGCCAGGTTCGGTCGCAGTCCTCGAAGACCTGGTAGATCGTCTTCTGCGCGGGCTGGTTGCCGTCGAATGTGACGGTGCGCGCGTACGCGTTTTCCACGGCGACGCGTCCCGCCTCCAACATGCGGACGGTGTAGAGAATCCCTTGCGCCAGGTCGAGCGGCTCGAAGCCCGTCACCGCCATCGGGACGCGGTACTTCTCCGCCAGCGACGGGTACTCGTGGTAGCCCATCACCGCGCAGACGTGTCCCGCCAGCAGGAATCCCTGCACGCGGTTGGACGGCGATCCGAGGATGGCGTGCATGGCGGGCGGGACGCGCACGTGCGAAACCAGGACGGAGTAATTTTTCAATCCCATCGAACGCGCCGCCAGCACGCTCATCACGTTGGCGGGCGCGGTCGTTTCGAATCCGATCGCGAAGAAGACCACCTGCTTGTCGGGGTTCTGACGGGCGATCTCCACCGCGTCGAGCGGGGAGTAGACGACGCGCACCTGTCCGCCCGCGGCTTTGACCGCGAACAGGTCGCGTTCCGAGCCTGGGACGCGCAGCATGTCGCCGTAGGAGCAGAAGATGACGTCGGGACGCGACGCGATCGCCAGCGCCTTGTCGATCAGTTCGAGCGGCGTCACGCAGACGGGACAGCCTGGCCCGTGCACCAACTCGATGGACGGAGGCAGCAACTGGTCCAGCCCGTAGCGGACGATGGCGTGAGTCTGTCCGCCGCAAATTTCCATCAACACCCACGGGCGCGTCGTCACGCGGGCGATCTCGTCCGTCACCCCGCGCACGAGTTTCGCGTCCCGATATTCGGTCACATATTTCATCGCGGCCCTACGCTTCCGACTCGGGCGCGGGGCCCAGTTCCGCGTCGAGATCGGTGATCTCCTTCAGCAGCGCCAGCGTCTCCTGCGCTTCCTCTTCGCTCAGCAGATTGAGCGCGAAACCCACGTGGACGATGCAATAATCGCCGAGCCGCGCTTCCGGCACATAGGTTGTGCAGACCTCGCGCTCCACGCCGCCGAAATCCACGCGCGCCATTTGCAGTCCGCCCTTCTCGTACATCTTGATGATTTTTCCAGGCACTCCTAAACACATGTCAACCTCCTTGCCGCGCGGCTTGCCAATTCGCGCTGCCGATCACAGCCTGTCCGAGCGAAAGCCCGCCGTCGTTTGTCGGGACTTTCCGATGTATATATACCTCAAAACCCTCCCGCTCCAATAGGGACAAAGTTCGTCTTAATAAGGTGATATTCTGCCAGACTCCGCCCGAAAGCGCGACCTCGTTCCAGCCGGACCTCTCGCGGACTTCCACGCACGCCTCGCGGCAGACTTCCGCCAGACCGTTGTGGAAGCGCGCCGACATCACGCCGATGGGGACTCCCGCCAACGCGTCCGCGATCAACTCTTCGATTGCGCCTCTCACCTGGACCTTGGGCGGATTCCACGCAAATGAGTATTTCCCCGCCTCGGCCGGGTCCGCGGCCGCCTCGAACTCGATGGCCGCCTGCGCCTCGTAGTTGACCGACTGCCGCACGCCCGCCAACGCCGCGGCCGCGTCGAAGAGACGTCCCATGCTGGAGGTCAGCGGCGCGTTGATCCGCTTTTCGAGTTGAGCGCGGAGCAGGGCGCGGTCGTCGGCGCAAATCTTGTTCACCGATTCGAGCCGCTCGTCCCAATCCCATTCCAACGACCAGAGCAGCGCCAGCGCCGTCCGCGCGGGTTTTTTGATGGACGCGTCGCCGCCCGGGAGGGGGAAATATTCCAGTTGACCGACTCTCTGATAGCCGTGATAGTCTGCCGCGAGGATCTCCCCGCCCCAGATCGCGCTGTCGTCGCCGTAGCCGGTCCCGTCGAAGGCCAGCCCAATGACGGGACGCGAGCCGTCCAGTCCATGCTCGGCCATGCAGGCCGCAATGTGCGCGTGATGGTGTTGAATGGAGAAGACCGGCAGGTTTTCCCGTTGGGCGCGTTCCAGCGCGTAGCGCGTCGCGAGATAGTTTGGATGCAAGTCGCAGGCAATGGCGACGGGCTTCACGCGGAAGAGGCGCTCGAAATGCTCCACGCCCTGCTCGAAGGATTTCAGCGTCTCGTAATTTTCCATGTCCCCGATGTGGTGACTGATGAAGGCGTAATTTTCTTTCGTGATGCAAAACGTGTTTTTGAGTTCGGAACCGGCCGCCAAAATCTGCGGGACTTCAAAGGGAAGTTTGACGGGAAAGGGAGAATAACCGCGCGAGCGGCGCAGTGGATAAGTGTTCAGCGACCAGTGTTCAGTTTTCAGTGATTTCAATTCACTGGCGACTGATGACTGAACACTGAATACTCGCGCTACAGAATCATCACATCGAATATAAATATCGCGGTTGTGGAAAAGGAACGCGTCCGCGAGGGAAGATAACCGCTGGCGGGCCTCGTCGTTGTCGGTGGCGATGGGCTCCTCGGAGAGATTGCCGCTGGTCATCACCAAAGGAGGAAGGAGGAAGGATGGAGGATGGAGCGAGTCTGCAAAGAGAAGATAATGCAGGGGCGTATACGGGAGCATCACGCCGAGCCAATCCTGTTTTGGCGCGGCCTCGCGGACGATATCCGACCCGGGTTTGCGCTTCAACAGGACGATCGGACGCGCGGCGGATTGGAGCAATTCCCGCTCCGCCTCGCTGACGAAGCAGTGACGCTCTACTGTTTCGAGGTCAGGCATCATCAGCGCGAAGGGTTTGTCCACGCGGAGTTTGCGGCGGCGGAGTTCCGTCACGGCGGCGGAGTCGGTCGCGTCGCAGGCCAGGTGAAATCCGCCGAGTCCCTTTACCGCGAGAATTTTTCCCTCGGCCAAAAGTTTCCGCGCTTCAGCGATGGCGTCATCTCCTTCAGGCGGCCTGGATCCTGAAACCTGAAACCCGAATCCCATTTCCAGCCAAACCTTCGGTCCGCACACGGAACACGCCACGGGCTGCGCGTGGAATCTCCGATTGGACGGGTCTCTGTATTCGCGTTCGCAGTCGGGGCAGAGCGCAAATTCCGCCATTGTCGTTTTCGGCCTGTCGTAGGGGATGTCCTTGATGATGGTGAAGCGCGGTCCGCAGTTGGTGCAGTTGATGAAGGGATAGCGATAGCGCCGGTCGGAGGGATCGAAGAGTTCGCGCAGGCAGTCGTCGCAGATGGCGACGTCGGGCGAGATGGGTTGAAACGCGCCTTCGATGGGAGTCGAACTCCGAATGTCGAAGGCCGCGAAACGTTCAGGCGGGACGCTCCGGACCTCGATCCGGTCTATGACCGCCAGCGCGGGTTTCTCGCTCGATAGTTTTTCGATGAAAGCGTTCAGGTCCGCTTCGTCCCCCTCCGCGTGAATATCCACGCCGGCTGAGTTGTTGTTCACCCAGCCTTTGAGATTCAACCGTGTCGCGAGGTTGTAAACGAACGGACGGAATCCGACTCCCTGCACAACGCCCGCGATGTGAACGTGGAGTCCCTGCATGGTAATTGGCGATTGGTAATTGGTAATTACGATTTACCGGTTACCAATTACTTCTTCCTTGAATTTTCCATCAACCATTCCACCCAGCCATCGAGTCCCTCGCCCGTGCGGCAGGAGAGCGGGAAGGCGACGACGCCGGGGTTGAGCGCCTCGACGCCGCGCTGGAAGTAGTCCATGCGGAAGTTGATGTAGGGCAGCAGGTCAATTTTGTTGACGACCAGCGCGTCCACGCCGCGGTACATGCCCGGATATTTGTACGGTTTGTCGTCGCCTTCGGGGATGGAGGCCACCAGCACGGATTTGTGAGCGCCGAGTTTGAACGAGGCGGGGCAGACGAGGTTGCCGACGTTTTCGACGATGAGCAGGTCGAATTGGGACAGGTCGAGCTGGTCGAGCGCGCCGCGCAGCATGACCGCGTCGAGGTGGCAATCGCCGCCCGTGTTGATCTGGATGGAGGCCAGCGCGCCCGCCGCGGCGGCGCGTTCGGCGTCCAGGGAGGTGGCGATGTCGCCGTCCACGACCGCGACCCGCGCGCGTCCCGCGAGACGCGGGAGGGTCTGCTCGATCAGCGAGGTCTTCCCCGCGCCGGGCGAGGCCATCAGGTTGATCGCGAAGACGCCCGCCGCGTCCAATCGGGCGCGGTTTTCGTTGGCTAACTTGTCGTTGGCGTTGAGGATATTTTCGACGACCGGGATTCGTTGAGTCATGTCGCTCCTGTAAATCTGTCCGTTCTCATTCCACGTCAATCGCCTCGAGCGAACACTCCTCGCCGGCGACGATCTTCGCGCCGACGCCTCCGCAGTTTGGGCAGACGAGTTCCGTCTCTTTCGGGCTGTACTTTGTGAAGCAGGCCATGCACTGCAACTCGGCGGGGACGCGGCGGAAGTGCAGCGTCGCTCCCTGGGCGATGGTTCCCTCGGCGATCATGTCCCAGTAAAACTGGATCGAGTCGTCCACCATTGTGCTGAGTTCGCCCATCACAATGTGGATGTCGGTGATGCGTTTGGCGTTGGCCTGCTCGCCGTGCCGCAGGGCGATTTCGAGAATGGATTGGGTGACGGGTAATTCGTGCATATCAGGCTGCCGTGATTGTACCCTCGATTGGCGCCTGGGCGTCCTGCACGGCGGCATGGATCTGGCTGATGAAAGTCACGAATTCGCCGGTCGGGCGGGCGCGCAGGATCTGTTTTCGCGCTTCGCGCGAGAGACTTTGCATCATCAGGTACTGGATGGCGTGTTTGCGGAAGAGCCGCTGCCCGTCCCCTTCGCCGTAAAACGCGAGGTTGCGCGCCAGGTGTTCGCGCAGGACGCGCTGGACTTCCTCGGGCGGGACCTGGTCGCGGTCCAGCCCGGCGAAGATCCACGGGTTGGCGACCGCGCCGCGTCCGACCATGACCGCGTCGCAGCCCGTGACCTGCTTCATGCGCGCGATGTCCGCGACGGTCCGCGCGTCCCCATTCCCGATGACGGGGATCTTCACCAGCGACTTGACCTCGGCGATGGCGTCCCAATTGGCGTGACCCGCGTAGCGCTGTTCCTTCGTCCGCGCGTGGAGGGCGATCAGCGCGCCGCCGTTCTCCTCCACGATGCGGGCGATGAGACGGTACGAGCGGCAATCGTCCCAGCCGAGACGGATCTTCCCCGTGACGGGAATCTCCAGCGCGGCGGTCAACTTGCGGAACGTGCGCGCGATCTTCAGCGGGGAGCGCATCATCCCCACGCCCGCGCCGCGCCGCGCCACCGTCTTGGCGGGGCAGCCCATGTTGATGTCTATGATGTCGGGACGGAGTTCCTGCGCTCTCAACGCGGCTTCGAGTATCTCGTCGGGGTCATCCCCGTAAAGTTGGAACGCGATCGGGCGCTCGGCTTCTTCAAAATGGAATTTCTTGAGCGGGAGTTTCGAGCGGCTGAGGATCTTCTGCACATCCACGAATTCGGTGTAACTCATCGCCGATCCCAACTCGCGGCAAACGGACCGGAACGGCCAGTCGGAATAGCCGTCCATCGGCGCGAGGATGGCGTCGCCGTGGATGGGGATGTCGCGGATGTGGAAGTGGGCGGTCATTGGCGTTCGGTAATCGGTAATCAGTGATCAGTGAGCAGTGTTCAGTGGCGATGGGATTATATCGTAGAGGATACCAGTCCCCCTAAGCGTAATGGGAAGGACGACAAAGATCCCCTCTCTCGTAATCGGGAGAGGGGACAGGAGGAGCGCTTACGCGGTTTGCTTTTTCAACCGGTCCACAAAATGTTTGCGGAACTTCGCCACCTTCGGCGCGACGACCGCCATGCAATACGGCTGGGATGGGTTGTTGACGAAATATTCCTGGTGGTAATCCTCGGCTGCGAAGAATTTGTCGAACTTCGTCACTTCGGTGACGATGGGATTCGGCCAGAGTTTGGACTCGGTCAGTTCGCGGATGACCGCCTCGGCGTCCGCGCGCTGCGAATCGTCGTGGTAAAAGATCGCCGAGCGGTACTGAGTCCCCACGTCCGCGCCCTGGCGGTTGAGCGTGGTCGGGTCGTGGATGGCAAAGAAGACGCGCAGCAGGTCGCGGTAGGAGAGCGTGGACGGGTCGAACGTCACCTGCACGACTTCCGCGTGCCCCGTCATCCCCGTGCAGACGGCTTGATAGGACGGGTTGTCCACATGCCCGCCCGAGTAGCCCGATTCAACGGAAACGACGCCGTTCAATTCGTCGAAGACGGCCTCGAGACACCAGAAGCATCCTCCGGCTAATGTCGCGATTTGATGATTTGCATTCATGATAAAGACTCCTTCTCGATAATGATGATGACAGATCTGTCTACGGGATAGACGACGCGGCGGGGGAGATTTGGATTAAGAAATGATAACAGTTTAAACATTTCGTCCAGCGGGTTGCGCTGGACGAAGGATTCGATCGGACTTTAGCCTGCTACTGGAACCGACTCGTTGATAACCAGATTCGCAATTGACATGGCCTTCAATTCTAATCGCGTCATCTCAATGTACTTGCTGGCGTCTTCGATTTCGATGCCGATGGCGCGATCATTCTCGTCGTAATCCACAACTACGCCTGGGGAGACCTCTTCTGACTCCACGCTCACGCCGCCAGCAAGTTTGATGTAGAGCATGTCGGTTTCTTTGTGATATTCGAAGACCATTACAAACTCGGCTCCGCCAGTTTCTCTTCCGTCTTCGCCAGCACGATCTCGCCGTCCTCGCCAACGCTGACGGTGATTGCGTCGCCGTCGGCGAAGATGCCCGACAGCAGTTTGTCGGAGAGCGGATCCTCCACGCGCTGTTGGATCACGCGGCGCAGGGGACGCGCGCCGAACTCGGGGTCGAAGCCCTGGTCCGCCAGCGCGGACAAAGCCTCGGGCGTGGCCGTCAGCGTCAGGTTGTGTTCGATCAGGCGCGCCGCCACTTTGTCCAGTTCGATGCGGACGATCTGCTGGATGTCGTCTTTATTCAGCGAGCGGAAGATGACGGTCCCGTCGAGGCGGTTGATGAACTCGGGACGGAAGGCACGCTTGAGCGACTCGTTCAACTTCTTGCGCATCTCGTCGTAGGAGAGTTTCTCCTCCAGCGCCTCGTCTCGCTTGGTCTGGAAGCCGAGGCCGGTCTGTTTCTTGATCATATCCGCGCCGATGTTCGAGGTCATCACGATGATGGCGTTGCGGAAGTCCACTTTACGGCCTTTGGCGTCGGAGAGATGTCCCTCCTCCATGATTTGCAGCAGCATGTTGTGGACTTCGGGATGCGCCTTCTCCACTTCGTCGAAGACGATGATGGAATACGGACGGCGGCGCAGCGCCTCGGTCAGCTGACCCGCGTCCTCGTAGCCGACGTATCCGGGCGGCGCGCCCACGAGACGGGAGGCGGTGTGCCGCTCCATGAACTCGGACATGTCCAACTGGATGGCGGCCTCCTCGCTCCCGAACATGAACTTGGCGAGGGCTTTCGTCAACTCGGTCTTGCCGACGCCGGTCGGGCCGAGGAACATGAACGAGCCGATCGGGCGCTTCGGGTCTTTCAACCCGGCGCGGGCGCGGCGGACGGCGCGGCTGATCGCCACGATGGCGTCCTCCTGCCCGATGATGGATTTGCGGAGTTCCTCTTCCATCTTGAGCAGGCGCTGGGACTCCTCTTCCGCCAATTGCATCAGCGGCACGCCCGTCCACATGGAGACGACCTCGGCGATGTCTTCCGAAGAAACAACCGGGCTGTTGGCGCGGTCCCACGCGGAGCGCAGGCGTTCGATCTGGCTCTCGATGTCGGTGGCGCGCTCCTCCCATTCGCGGATCTCGTCGCTGTTGCCTTCCTCCTGCGCGAGGGTGCGATTCTGCCGCGCGGAGCGCAGCTGGCCGAACAGGTCTTTGGCTTGTTTCGCGGCGGGACTCTTGTACATGCGCACGCGCGACGAAGACTCGTCAATCAAGTCTATGGCTTTGTCGGGCAGGAAGCGTTCGGTGACGTAGCGCGAGGAAAGGTTCGCGGCCGCGTCCAGCGCGTCGTCCGAGATGACGAGGTGATGGTGCTCCTCGTATGCCGTGCGGATGCCTTTCAGAATTTCGATGGTTTCTTCGACGGACGGCTCGTCCACCTGGATGGGCTGGAAGCGTCTCTCCAGCGCCGCGTCGGATTCGATGTGTTTGCGATATTCGTCGAGCGTGGTCGCGCCGATGACTTGCAGTTCGCCGCGCGACAACGCGGGCTTCAAAATGTTCGCGGCGTCCACAGACGATCCCGCCGCGCCCGCGCCGACCAGCATGTGGACTTCATCTATGAAGAGGATCGCGCCAGACTGCTTGAGCTCGTCAATGACGCGTTTAAGTCTCTCTTCGAACTGGCCGCGGTACATCGTTCCGGCCACGAGCGAGCCGACGTCCAACTGGAGCAGGCGTTTGTTCATCAGCGGCGCGGGGACGTCGCCCTCCACGATGCGTTGGGCGAGTCCCTCCACGATGGCGGTCTTGCCGACGCCCGGCTCGCCGATGAGGGCAGGATTGTTCTTGGTGCGGCGCGCCAGGATCTGGATGACGCGCTCGATCTCCATCTGCCGCCCGATGACCGGGTCGAGTTTTTTCTCTTCGGCTTTGCTCGTCAGGTCGGTGGCGAGTTGGTCCACCAGGGGAGTCTTCTGCCCGGGTTGGCCGGGACGCGTGGGTTGGGCCGGCCCGGCCGGAGTCGGCGCGGACGCCGACTCGTTGAGGACGCGGCGGGTCTGCCGGCGGATCTGGTCGGGCGTTACGCCGAGGCGGCGCAGCACGTCCATGGCCGCGTTGTCCATGCGGACGAGCGCCAGCAGGATGTGTTCGGTGCCGATGTAGTGATGCCCGAGGCGGCCGGCTTCGTCCACCGCAAATTCGAGGACTTGCTGCGTATCGGGGGCGAGGTCAATTTTGTTGCCCGCGAACCGTCCGGGCGGGGAAACGCGCTCGACCATTTCGCGAACGCGCGAGGTTTCCAGTCCGAGTTCCCGCAGCACGCGTCCCGCCACCCCGCCGTCTTCATCCGCGAGGCCGAGCAGGAGGTGTTCGGTGCCAATGTTGTGCTGACGGGCGCGTTCGGCTTCGCTGTGAGCGAGACTTAAAACGCGGCGCGCCCGTTGTGTAAATCGTTCCATGCCAGCCATAAGTTCTCCAATTTTTATTCGCGACAAGAACTGTCTCGGACGATTCTACCAAACAACGCGGCTGAATTGATGTTTGAGTTTGATTAGAGTTTATTTGGGTTTCAAGTTTCATGTTCCAGGTTTCACGCGGCTTGAAACGTGAAACGCCGCACGTGAAACTTTTAACGATTATCCCCGTCTCCCTTGATCTTTCCGCGTTGTTGACGGTCGAGCAGTTTGGCGAGGTTGGATTCGGCGACGTCGTCGAGGGAGATGTCCAGTTCGGTGCAGACCTGCGCGAGGTACCACAGCACGTCGCCCAGTTCGGAGGTCAGCGCGGCGCGCGCTTCCGCGCCGATCTCGCCGTTTTTATCGCGGAACACTTTTTTGATCTTGCCCGCCACTTCGCCCGCCTCGTTGACGAGTCCAAGCGTGGGATAGACGACGGCGTGTCCGATGGACGGGTATTGCGCTGTGGCGCGGGAGCGTTTTTGGTAATCGGAAAAATTCATTTTTCGCCTTCAATGGGTAATGATGGGGGGATTGTACTTCGGTATGTCCCCGCTGAAAAGCGGCACGGCCTCCGGTGAAGGTCGTCTCAAAGCCAAAAAATTTTAGCGCCGACTCTTTACCGTACAACCCCCATCGCGAATGCCGCGAACACCTGCACTTGCGCCAGGTGCAAGTGTGGGCGAATGGCGCGAAATTTTGTTTTTTCAGCCGAGAAATTCGCGTTATTCGCGCCATTCGCGATAAAAAAAGCCCGACGATTCCTACCATGTACGGTAGGGAAGCGCCGACGGCGAAATCTACCGCGAAGGATGCCAAGGCCGCAAAGTCTCATTGGATTTCTTGGCGATCTTCGCGGGCTTCGCGGTTCGATGAACTTGCCTGGCAGAATTTTATGAATGCGCTTCCCCCGAGTCGGAATTGACTTGACTTTGTCTCGCATGGCATATATCATGCCTTCGAGCGGCGCTACACTGCTTTTGACAAAAGGAATCCGATTCGATGACGCATACATTCCCTCACAACTTTCTTTGGGGCGCGGCCACCGCGTCCTACCAGATCGAAGGCGCGTGGGACGCGGACGGCAAGGGCGAATCCATCTGGGATCGCTTCAGCCACACGCCGGGAAAGATCGAAGACAACTCGACGGGCGACGTCGCCTGCGACCATTATCGCCGCTGGCGGGAAGACGTCGCGCTGATGCGCCGCCTCGGACTCAAAGCGTATCGCTTCTCGACCTCCTGGCCGCGCGTCCTTCCATGCGGACGCGGCCGCCTCGAACCGCGCGGCCTCGACTTCTACGACCATCTTGTGGACGCGCTCTGCGCCGCGAACATCGAACCCTTCCTGACGCTCTATCATTGGGACCTGCCCCAGGCCTTACAGGACGAGGGCGGCTGGACGAACCGCGACGTCTGTCACGCCTTCGCGGACTACGCCGCGCTGATGGTCAAACGCCTCGGCGACCGCGTCCGGTACTGGACGACCTTCAACGAGCCGGCCGTCGCGGCCTTCGACGGCAACCTGATGGGCGAACACGCCCCGGGCATCCAGGACCCGCGCGTCGCCTATCAGGTCGCGCACAATCTGATGGTCGCGCACGGGCTGGCAGTGCAGGCCGTCCGCGCCGCCCGGCCGGACGTCGACGCGGGAATCGTCCTCAATTTGTGGACGTCCGATCCCGCTTCCGATTCTCCCGCCGACCTTGCCGCGGCGGAACTGGCCTGGCAGCGCGGCGAAGCGCTTTTCCTCGACGCCGTCTTCAAGGGATATTATCCGTCCGCCGTCTACGACCTGCTTGGCGGCGCCATGCCGGAGATCCGAAGCGGCGACATGGCGTTGATCACGCAGGAACTCGATTATGTCGGAGTCAACTTTTACTCGCGCAACCTCGTCGGCGCCGAGGGAAACGTCAACCCCGTCCCGGGCGCGGAGTACACCGAGATGGGCTGGGAAGTCTGCGCGCCCGCCTTGCGCCGTCTGCTCAACCGGATCAACCGGGACTATCGCCTGCCGCCCATCTATATCACCGAGAACGGCGCGGCCTTCAAAGATGAAGTGAGCGCGGACGGAAAAATCCACGACCCGCGCCGACTCGACTACCTGAAGAATCACTTCATCCAAACCCGCCTCGCCATGCAGGACGGCGTGGACGTGCGCGGCTACTTCGTCTGGTCCCTGCTCGACAACTTTGAGTGGGGGCATGGATACTCCAAACGTTTCGGCATCGTCCGCGTGAACTACGAGACGCAGGAGCGCGTGGTCAAGGATTCGGGCGAATGGTACGCGCGCGTCATCGCCGCGAACGCGGTGGAGGAGGGGCAGCCATGATAACTTCCGAGCGGGAATTTCTGAAATTTCTGGGCGCCCACGGATTTGCCTGCCGGCGCGTCGAGCATCCCGCCGTGTTCACCCGCGCGGAGGCGGAACGGCATCGTCCCGACGCGGACGCGGCGCCGGCAGGATGAAAGGTCAGCCCCCCGATCTCGAAGACCGGGGGGCTGTTTGGTTGGGAGGGGGCTGCGCGGCGACTACGGGATGTAGTATTCCACGATCAGTTGCGGGCGCGATGCAAAGGGCGCGTTGCCGCTGAACAGGCTGAGGTAGTTGGCGACCGAGTTGTTGTTATCGTCCAGCTTGAAGCGCAGACGGATTTGCGTCACTCCGCCGCTGGTCCCCAGTTTGTTGATGAAGGCCTTGGATGGGTTCAGGTTGAACGTGAACCACCCGCTTGTGGCGGCCGTCTTGAAAGGCCCCATCGTCTTGCTGGCTTTGGTCTGCCAGTCGGTGATTTGAAGCGATGTCGCGCCGAACGCGCCCTTGCGGATGTCCACCATGATGCCCTGGAATATCGTCAGGGGATTCCCGCTTCCGGTGACGCTCTGTTGACGGACCTTGAGCGTGACCTTGACGATGACGGCATTGTCGGGCAGGGTTGCGCCGGTGGCAAAGGACAGGATGGAGCGATACTGCTTGCGGTCCGCTTCGTCGCCGATGCGGAGGGTTGTCGCCGCTTTATTCATCGTCCAGCCCTTGTTGCCGTTCTCGGCGGATTCGAGGAGCCATCCATCCTGGGCGCCGCTGGAGCGGAACGTCCTCTTCTGAATCTGAATGGCTGTGACCGTGAATTTGCCGTTGACGTAGGATGTGACCACGTAGTTGGCTCCCGGGTCGCCGCCGCTGCAGACGATATCGTACTCTCCCGGCACGGTGTGCGCGGCAGGCACGCTGCAGGTTGGCGGGGTCACGAAGGCGTCGGTCCCCGCGAAGCCGCTGGCGGTGTAGGTGAATACAGGATCGGGCTGGTTGGCGACCTTGGTCTGGTCGTCTGCGGTGACGGTGATCTCGCCGGCGGTGATGTCGGCGGTGGCGGCAGCCGTGACGTTGAGCAGGTTGTAGTTGCCCGCGTCTGCGCCTTCGATGGCGATGCCGGTCACGGTGACGGTCTTGCCGGCGCCGACGTCCGCGGTGTCGAAGTCTGCCGCTGTGAATGTGGCCGTGACGGCGTCCCCGGCCAGGGCGTCAGTGGAGAGCGTCGCCAGGGCGGCGGTGGAGCCGTCGTAGGGCTTGTTGCTGGCAGTCGCGGAGACGGTCAGGTCTTTGGCGGCGATGTCGGCGGAGAGGGTCGGCGGGGTCAGCGTGTACTTGTGCGCGTCTTTGCCGCCGAGGCTCAGGCCAGACAGGGTCACGACTTTCGCGGCGCCGGCGTTTTTGTTGTCGAAGGCCGCGGACGCGCCGGTCGTATCCAGCGTAACGATGTCGCCGCCGGTCACGCCAACCAATACATATCCACTGGCGTCGAACGCAGCGTTTGTATTGCCGTCGTAAACTTTATTGCTAACTGTGATGCCGGTGACGGTGATCGCGTCGATCTCGTCCCACTGGGCGTAGAGGGTGTGGTCGGCCGCGTTGGAGACGATGGTAGCCGCGGTGACTTCAGTCCCGCCGGAAGCCGCGGTGAACCAACCGTTGAAGACGAAGCCCGCGCGGCTAGTCGTGGCGAGTTCGCCGTAGGGCTCGCCGAAGGTCACGGACTTGGATGTCGGGTCGGGATCGCTACCGCCGTTGGCGTCGAAGGTGACCGTGTAGGAGTTGACGCTCCATTGGGCGTAGAGGGTGATGTTCGCGATGAAAGTGTAGTTGGCGCCGTTGGCATAAGGAATACCGCCGCCATTGGCTTGGGTATTCCAGCCAGTGAAGGTGTAACCTGTGCGCGTGAAGACGTTGAGCGTCAACGGAGCGGTGGTATTGTAGTCTCCAGTCTGGTTGCTCATTGAGCCGGTACCGCCGTTGGCTTTGAAGGTGACGGCGTAGGCGTTGATGGTCCAGTGGGCGTAGAGGGTGTGGTCGGCCGTGTTGGAGACGATGGTGGCCGCGGTGACTTCGGTCCCGCCGGAAGCGGCGGTGAACCAACCCGCGAACGCATAACCCGTGCGGCTGGTCGTGGCGAGCGCGCCGTAGGCCGAGCCGAACGTCACGGGCTTGGTAGCCGGGGATGGGGCTGTCCCGCCGTTGGCGTTGAAGGTGACGGTGTAGGAGTTGGCCGTCCAGTGGGCGTAGAGGGTGTGGTCGGCCGTGTTGGAGACGATGGTGGCCGCGGTGACTTCGGTCCCGCCGGAAGCGGCGGTGAACCAACCCGCGAACGCATAACCCGTGCGGCTGGTCGTGGCGAGCGCGCCGTAGGCCGAGCCGAACGTCACAGGCTTGGTAGCCGGGGACGGGGCTGTCCCGCCGTTGGCGTTGAAGGTGACGGTGGAGGAGTTGGCCGTCCAGTGGGCGTAGAGGGTGTGGTCGGCCGTGTTGGAGACGGCAGTGGTCTCAGTCACCTTGTCGCCGCCAGTTTTGGCGGTGAACCAACCCGCGAACGCATAACCCGTGCGGCTGGTCGTGGCGAGAGCGCCATAGGACTCGCCGAAGGTCACAGGCTTGGATGCCGGGTCGGGATTGCTTCCGCCGTTGGCGTCGAAGGTGACGGTGTAGGAGTTGGCCGTCCAGTGGGCGTAGAGGGTGTGGTCGGCCGTGTTGGAGACGATGGTGGCCGCGGTGACCTCGGTCCCGCCAGTTTCGGCGGTGAACCAACCCGCGAACGCATAACCCGTGCGGCTGGTGGCGGCGAGCGCGCCGTAGCCGAGCCGAATGTCACAGGCTTGGTAGCCGGGGATGGGGCTGTCCCGCCGTTGGCGTCGAAGGTGACGGTGTAGGAGTTGGCCGTCCAGTGGGCGTAGAGGGTGTGGTCGGCCGTGTTGGAGACGATGGTGGCCGCGGTGACCTCGGTTCCGCCAGTTTCGGCGGTGAACCAACCCGCGAACGCATAACCCGTGCGGCTGGTCGTGGCGAGCGCGCCGTAGGCCGAGCCGAACGTCACAGGCTTGGTAGCCGGGGATGGGGCTGTCCCGCCGTTGGCGTCGAAGGTGACGGTGTAGGAGTTGGCCGTCCAGTGGGCGTAGAGGGTGTGGTCGGCCGTGTTGGAGACGATGGTGGCCGCGGTGACCTCGGTTCCGCCAGTTTCGGCGGTGAACCAACCCGCGAACGCATAACCCGTGCGGCTGGTCGTGGCGAGCGCGCCGTAGGCCGAGCCGAACGTCACAGGCTTGGTAGCCGGGGATGGGGCTGTCCCGCCGTTGGCGTCGAAGGTGACGGTGTAGGAGTTGGCCGTCCAGTGGGCGTAGAGGGTGTGGTCGGCCGTGTTGGAGACGATGGTGGCCGCGGTGACCTCGGTTCCGCCAGTTTCGGCGGTGAACCAACCCGCGAACGCATAACCCGTGCGGCTGGTCGTGGCGAGCGCGCCGTAGGCCGAGCCGAACGTCACAGGCTTGGTAGCCGGGGATGGGGCTGTCCCGCCGTTGGCGTCGAAGGTGACGGTGTAGGAGTTGGCCGTCCACTGGGCGTAGAGGGTGTGGTCGGCCGTGTTGGAGACGATGGTGGCCGCGGTGACCTCGGTTCCGCCAGTTTCGGCGGTGAACCAACCCGCGAACGCATAACCCGTGCGGCTGGTCGTGGCGAGCGCGCCGTAGGCCGAGCCGAACGTCACAGGCTTGGTAGCCGGGGATGGGGCTGTCCCGCCGTTGGCGTCGAAGGTGACGGTGTAGGAGTTGGCCGTCCACTGGGCGTAGAGGGTGGCATCAGCCGCGAAAGGATAGGTGGCGCCGTCGGCATAGGAAGTCCCCGATCCGTTGGCGGCGGTATTCCATCCGCTGAAAGTGTAGCCGGAGCGGGCGAAGGCATTGAGCGTCAGGGCGGTTGGGGCGTTGGCAACCTGCGGACTCATCGTGCCTGTCCCGCCGTTGGCGTCGAAGACGACGGTGCGGTTGGTTGAGGCGGTCAGGTTGAGCTCCTCAAGAGTGCCGCCTTGCCAGGGCGCAGTCTGGTCGGCGATGTAATCCCCGATGTAGAAGACGACCGTATCCCCCGGGACGCCTCCTTGGATACCCGGCTCATCGGTATCTTCGCCTGGGACATCGAAGGTATAGACTGTGTCTCCCTCGTAGATAAGCGCTGTCCCCCAGGCGTAAATGACGCCGTTGATGCGCGCGCTGACGACGGTCCCTGTTGGCACGTTGGCGCCGTCCAGTTTCACGGTTCCGTAAAAACTGGATGGGAGGGGAGGCATGGCCCGTGCCACCGCGACGTTGGCGAGGAGCAGGGCGAAAGCCAGAAATACTGCTGTGAAAACACGCTGAATTTTCATTTTGACCTCTTTGGTGTATCAATCTGATTGATTCCGTTTTTCGCGCGCTTCAAATTTGTTGATTGCGCCCGACATTGATGTTCCTTTCTCCCGACCAGGGTCAGGGATGTATATTTCTGACCCTGGCCGGGGGTTGTGATTAGGGCAGATATTTCACTGACCAGATGTGGTTTGCAAGGATCCTGATCCAGTAGCCCCAACCGGGGAGCAGCTCGGTCAGGTCGTTGGCGTACGGCGGGCTCGACAGCTTGAACAGCTTCCACGGATCGGACAGGTCGAACGCGCGATACGTGTACACGTACGTAAAGTCTGTGCCGAGGCCGTTGGCGCTCAAGACCAGGGGCAGCGACCGGTCGGTCGCGGACGGATATCCCACGAGGTTCCAGCCTCCCGCATTGGTATACAGGTGGATTTCGGTCGTTACTGGAACCAGCCCGGTCACTTCCAGAGTGTCGGCGCTCGTCATGCGGATCCAGAAGCCCATGGTTTCGTCGAGGTTGGTCAGCGTGTTGGTATAGGGGGGCGCGGACGGCGCATACTTTATCCAGTTGCCGCTTGCGCTATGAGCGCCCGTCGCGTCCCAGGCATAGACCATGTTGTAGTTGCCGGCGATGCTGGCGAGGACGCTCGCAATGCTGGTGTCGGCCGGATGCACATTGAACGAGACCAGGTTCCAGCCCACAGTCAGCGGGATGCTGTGCGTGGACGTGGCCTGCTCGATGACCAGCGTCCCGCTGGCCGAGCCGCTGTAGTTCGGGTCGTTGATGGCCGCGGTCACGGCGTAACTGCCGACCGCGGTCGGCGGCGTGGGCGATCCGTCGTAGGCGACGTCCACGCTCAGGCCCGCCGGGTCGGTCGTGACCGTCACCGGTTTCGGCGTCTCGTCGTAGGTCTGGGTGAGGTTGTCCAGTGTGACGGTCGCGGCGGCCTTGACGATCGCGAAGGTGTGACCGGTTGCGAGCGTGAGCGCATAGTTGGGGCCCGCGCTCAACGTCCCCAGCGTGAATGCGTAGGTTCCAACGTCTTCGCCGGGATCGCGTCCCAGCCCGCCGGTGAACGAGTCTCCGCTGACGAGGGACGGCGTGGGCGTGAAGGCGAATGTCGGTTCGGGCGCGCCGAAGACCTTGCTCTGTCCGTCGTCTGGCGTGATCGTGACCGCTTTGGCGGTGATGGCGAAGTCGGCGGCGTTGTAGACGATGTTGTAGTTGCCGAGGACTTCGATCGGGCTGAGCGCGGCGCTGATGGCGTAGGGCCCGCCCGGAACGCTCTCGCCCGCAGCGCGGCTGTAAGCGGCGGAGACGTTATCGGCGGGGAGGAAGCCGGTCAGGGTCCCGGTGAGAATCGGGTCGGGGTCGCCGTAGGCCTTGCCGGCGGCGTCCGGCGTCACCGAGGCGATCTTCGGGACGATGGTGAAGCTGGCGGTGTTGTAGGTGATGTTGTAGTTGCCGAGGACGCTGCCCGGATTGAGTATCGCGCTGATGAGGTAGGGTCCGCCGAGGACAGTCTCGCCCGCGACGCGGCCATAGGTGGCGGCGACGTTATCGCCCGCGAGGAAGCCGGTCAGGGTCCCGGTGAGAGCCGGGTCGAGGTCGCCGTAGACCTTGCTGGCGGCGTTCGGCGTCACCGAGGCGTCTTTCTTGTTGACGGTGACGGTCTGGCTGCCGCTGCTGGAGAAGAAGTCGGGGTCGCCTGAGTAGTTGGCGGCGATGAGGTGCGAGCCGCTTCCCACAGCCGAGGGGGTGTAGGTGACCGAGCAGGCGGCGCTGCCGTCCGAGCCGCTGAGCGCGCAGGGGCTGGCGGCGAAGTTGCCGCTTCCGTTCGTGGTCCACGCGACGGAGCCGGTCGGGGTCTTCGCGCCGGAGCCGCGCGTGACGGTGGCGACGCAGGTGACGCTCGAACCGTAGTCGACGACCGGGGTCCCCGCGCCGCAGTTGACGGTCGTGCTCGTGCCGATCGTCGTCACGGTGTAGGTGACCGAGACCTGGATGTAGTCTACGTAGGCGATGCGGTTCACGTCGCTGACGACGGAGAGCGCGACGCCAAAGTCGTCGGCGTTGATGTCCTCGGGAGTCCAGGCAACGCCCCACAGGTCCGCGGGCGAGCCGTAGAGCGCGGAGGCTGGCGAGCCGACCGGCCATTCTGTGCTGGCGGCGGCTTTGTTGTTGCCGACGATCGTCCCGTTTTTGATCAGCCTGACGACGCTGTCGCGCACGTCGAAGTAGCCGACGTTCTGGCCGCTTTCGAAACGCCCGATTGTGACCGCGATGCCGGTGATTTCAGCGTTGGCAGGGATGGCGAAGCCGTAGTCGGTCCCTTTCAGGTAGGCGGAACTCAGGGTGGCTCCGCTGAGCGTGGCGCTGGCGTATTTCGCGTCGTCGGCGGTGATGAAGCCGGGGTTGGCCCAGTCGGCTTTGCCCGCGACCGGCGTGTTGCTCCCTGCGCCGGCGTCGGCGTTGGGGGTGGTCGTGCCGGTGACGGACGGCAGGGCGGTGAAGGTCACATCTTCGCCATAGGCGACGCCAGCCGCGTTGGCGGCGTAGGCGCGGACGTGGTAGAGCATGCCCGGCGTGAGGCCGGTGATGCTGCTGGTGAAGGCGCCCGTCGCGATCACGTCGCCATCGGCGGTGTGGCTATCCGCGAGCGTGGGGTTCGGCAATAGGCTCCAGACCACGCCGTGCTGGGTCGGGTTCGGGACGCCGAGCGAGAGGATGGTCCCGTTGCCGACGGCAGTGGCGGTCCCGATGGAGGAGACGGCCTGCGTGGTGACGGTGGGAACGATGTGCGCGGTGAAGGTCACGTCTTCGCCGTAGGATGTGCCGGCGGCGCTGGTGGCGTAGGCGCGGACGTGGTAGGTGACGCCCGGCGTGAGACCGGTGATGGCGCTGGCGAAGGCGCCCGTTTCGCTGACCGGGCCCTCGGTGGTCTTGTTATCCGCGAGGGTCGGGTTGGGCGAGACGCTCCAGACCACGCCATGCTGGGTGGGGGCGTACGTGCCGAACGCGGTGATGTTGCCGTGACCGATGGCGGCGGAGGTGGTGATGTCTGTCGCCGTTTGCGTGGTGACGGTGGGCGCGAGCAGGGTGGTGAAGGCGACTTCCTCGCCGTAGACTGTGCCAGCCGCGTTGGTGGCGTAGGCGCGGACGTAGTACAGCGTCCCCGGCATGAGGTTGGTCATGGAACTGGTAAACGCGCCGGTCGCGTTCACGGGCCCGTCGGCGGTTTTGTCGTCCGAGAGGGTTGGGTTGGGGGAGAGGCTCCACACCACGCCGTGCTGGGTGGGATTCGGTACGCCGAGCGCGGCGATGTTCCCGTTGCCGGTGGCGGTCGTGGTGGCGATGTCGTCCACGGCCTGGGTTGTGACTGTGGGCAGTTGATGGGCGGTGAAGACCACGTCGTTTCCGTAGACCGTGCCGGCCGCGTTGGTGGCGTAGGCGCGGACGTGGTACAGCGTCCCCGGCGTGAGTCCGGTGATGGCGCTGACGAACGCGCCGGTCGCGTCCGCCGGACCGTCGAGGGTCTTGTTATCCGCGAGGGTCGGGTTCGGCGAGACGCTCCACACCATGCCGTGCTGGGTGGGATTCGGTACGCCGAGCGCGGCGATGTTCCCGTTGCCGGTGGCAGTGGAGGCGGTAATGTCGCTCACGGCCTGCGTGGTGACGGCGGGCAGTTGGTAGGCCGTAAACGTGACATCCTGACCGTAGACTGTGCCGGCCGCGTTGGTGGCGTAGGCGCGGACGTGGTACAGCGTCCCCGGCGTGAGGCCGGTGATGGCGCTGGTGAACGCGCCGGTCCCGTCCACCGGGCCTTCGGTGGTTTTGTTGTCCGCAAGGGTCGGGTCTGGCGAGACGCTCCAGACCACGCCGTGCTGGGTGGGAAGCGGTTCGCCGGTTGCTTCGATGGAGCCGTTGCCGACTGCGGCGGCGGTGGTGATGCCGCTGACCGCCTGGGTGGAGACGACCGGCAGGGATTGGCCGAGCGGCAGGAATTCGAACGCGCCGCGATCGTCATAGACGCGGACTCCCGCGCCGGTGTTGGGGGTGGCGGGATCGTCCACGCGCGCGTTGCCCATGATGTCTGTGAGGGAGGCGTTGGGGGCGTCGGAGTTGGCGCTGTCGATGGCGGGCGAGCCGGGCTTGAGGTAGTAGTCGCCTACAATGCCGAGTCCGTTGTAGGGGATGCCGGTCTGCCGCAGGACGGGCGCGACGGGCGACACGAAGAGCGGGTCGCCCTCCAAACCGTGTACCTCCTGCGTCGGCACGATCGCATGGAACGCAGCCAGGGAGATGTAGCCGAGGTCGTTCCAGATGATCTGAACGGTGGCGTCTGTGCGGTGGAAGAGGTTGTAGTCAATGTTCGCGTCGGCGATGGAGTTCTTGTCCACGCGCAGGTTGCCGCCCCAGGAACCCGCCGGGGGCATGGTCCCGTTTTCGGAGAGGATGTTGTTGACGACGACTCCGCCGAACGAACCGGTGGCCGCCGTGTTGCCCTCCAGGTTGATCCCAACCGTGCCGTTGCCCTGGACGGTGTTGCCGACGATGATGTTGTATGGCGATTGGTTGACGTCAATGCCGTGGTCGCCGTTTTCGTAGGTCAGGTTTCCGATGATCAGGTTGTACGTGGAGGCCTTGTTTTCGCTGTCCCAGTAATACACGTTGATCCCGGAGTCCTCGTTGCTGTAGGTGACGTTGTTGATCACCGTGTTGTAGTCGCTGCCGGTCAGTTCGATCCCGGCGGCGTCGGTCTCGATCTCCGAGAAGTTCTCGAACGAGATGTTGTTGCTGATGAGGTTGTGATCGCCGCCGACCACGCGGATGCCGATGCAGGTGTTGTAATCGGTGACGTTGCCGGTGATGGTGGAGTAACTGGTGTTTCTCAGGTAAATGCCCTGCTCGTAGGGATGCGTCGGCGACGTGATCCCGGCGCGGCTGACGTGGTTGTTCAGGAGGGTGATGTGGTGCGAGGCATCCACGTAAATGCCTTTGTACCAGGTTTGGTCAATCGTGAAGCCCTCGACGACGATGTAACTCTTCGTCGAGATTCCGAACGCCGCGCCGAACCCGGTCCCGGGCGCGGTCCCGGTGACGACAACGCCGGGGTCCGCCCAATAGGTGATGGGATTCTCCGCCGTGCCGCTGTTATTCGGGAAGATCGTCTCTGCGTACGTGCCGTGCAGGACATGCACGATCTGTCCGGCGGTCGCCAGGTAGGCGCCTCTCCCGATGGTGCAGAAGGGAACCGCCATCGAACCGACCTGGCCGGTATCCGTACAGGCCGGGTTCGTCTTGTCCACGTAGTACACCCGGCTGGTGGTCGTGACGTAGTTTTGGGCATGCTGGTTTGCGACGATATTGGTATAGGTTCGAGTGGCGGGCTTGAATCCATACCCGCTCAGCGAGGGCGTGACGATTCCCGACCAGTTGTACGGAACCTGGAAGGAATAATTGCCGACCTCGTCCGACGTGACGGTTTTTGGCGTCCCGTCGGTGTAGCTGAGGGTCACGCCCGCGCTCCCCGTGTTCCCGGAGATCGTCAGGGTCAGGCCGATGGCGGCGTAATTCTGTCCGCTCAGGTCCGACAGGACGTTGGCGTAGGTCATGCTGACGGGGGAGAAATCGTACCCGGTCTTGGAAGGCGTGACCGTGCCGGACCAGTTTGCGGGGACCTGGATCGAGTACGCGCCCGAGCCGTCCGACGTGACGGTTTTTGGTATGACGTCTTCGTAGCTCAGCGCCACGCCGCCGACGCCGGTGTTCCCCGAAATGGCGTGCGCGGTGACGCTGATGGTCACTGTGGCCGGCGGGCCGTCCGTCTCGCCGTCATTGGCCTTGAACGTGAAGCTGTCTGTGCCGGAGTACTCGGCGTCTGGAGTGTAGGTGCGCGTGGCGCCGCTGCCGCTCAGGCTGCCATGCGAGGGTTCGTCCACGATGACGAAGGCGAGCGGGCTGTTCTCCACGTCCGAACCGGTCAGGGTGATGTCCACGGGGGCCTGCCATGGCGTACTGACGTGTTGTGGATCCGCGACCGGCGCGTCGTTGACCGAGTTGACGGTTAACAGGAACGAGTCGTTGACGGTCGCGGTCCCGTCGCTCACGGAGACGGTGATGGTGGCCGCGCCGTACTGGTTGGCGGCGGGCGTGATGTTCAGCGTGCGGTTCGCGCCGCTCCCGCCCGGGACGATGTTCCCGCTCGGGACCAGCGCCGCGTTCGAGGAATCGACGGTGACGAGCAGGTATGCCGGGTTGGTTTCCGCGTCGCCGATGGTGAACGGAATGTCGCCGGTGGCGGTATCCTCGTCGGTGGTTTTGTCGGCGATATCGGAAATGGTCGGGGCGGTGTTGTTCTTCGTAAAGGTCCGCGACCAGACCGGGCTAGTGGAGCCGTTTTTGTAGATGCTGTACGTAAATGTAGGACCGTTGACGCTGATGGCGGCGAATCCCTGAGCGCCGGCCATGTCGGGATAGAAGTAGTCCAGGCGTTCGGGGAAGACGTATTCGTTGTATGTGGCGCCGCCGGATGGGGATGAGATGAACATCTCGTAGCTGTGCGTCAACCCCGAGACGCGCGTGCCGTCCATGTGCGTCCACGATAGGAGATGTTCGTGTCCATGGATGGTCGCGGTGACGATGGGATGCTCGTTGAAGAGCGTCATCAGGTCCGGCGGGGTGCAGGCGGTGTTGGTCCGGCCGGCGCAGGTGCAGTGGACGCTTTCTGTGCAGTATTCGGGGCCGTGGAAGTAGACGAAGGCGTGCGTCAGCCCCTGGCTTTCCGCGTAGGTTAGGCGCGCGTCCAGGAAGTTCAATTGGCTGGTCGTTAGCAGGTCGATATCGCCCGGAACGTCCAGCCCGATGAAGATGGAGTTCCCATATTCGAAACTGTAGTTCAGGTAGTCCGAATTGGCGTCGAGCGAGACGTAGTTCCTCGCGTACGGCGGCAGGGTTCTGGCGTTGGCGGGCATTTCAAAGTAGGCTTCCCAAAGCGCCGCGCTGCCTGGCGCTTGGTTGTCGTGATTGCCGCGCACCAGGAAGGTTTTGTTGAACAGGCCCGTGTTCTTCAGGACGTTGATCATCGAGTCCATGTCGGCGTTGACTACGCCGTCATTTTCCAGATCGCCGTTAAAGAGGACGAAGGCCGGGTTCAGGGACGCCATTTGGGTGGCGGTGGCGGTGAAGTAGGCGACCTCGGAATGCGCGTCGCCCATGGACGCGAAGGTGAACGCGTTCGGCGCGGCGGCGTAGTTCTGCGCGGTCTGGTTGGCGGTCACGTTGACGTAGGTCCGGGTGGCTGGCGAGAAGAAGAAACCGGACTTCGAAGGCGTGACCGTGCCGGACCAGTTGTAGGAGACCTCGAAGGAGTACGCTCCTGAACTGTTCGCCGTGGCGGTTTTCGGGCTCCCGTCTGTGTAACTCAACACGACATTGCCCGTGCCGGCGTTGCCAGAGATGGTGACGTTGGCGAGCGAGGCCGTGTAGTCCTGGTTGGCCTGGTTGCCGGCGACATTGGTGTAACTCCGATTGGGCGGCGAAAACGCGTAACCGGTCTTGGACGGCGTCACCGTGCCAGACCAGCCGTGCGGCACGTTAAACGAGTAGCCGCCCGACCCGTCGGCGGTGGTCGAACCGCCGGCGTAAGTCAGGGTCGCGCCCGCGCCGGCCGTCCCCACGCTGCCGCTGATGGCGTAATTGACGGCCGCGGCGGTGTAGTTTTGCGCGGTCTGGTTGGCCTGAACGTTGGAGTAGGCGCGGCTGGACGGCGAGAAAGTGTAGCCGGTCTTGGACGGCGTCACCGTGCCGGACCAGCCCGTCGTGACCGTGAACGAGTAGTTCCCCGAACTATTCGCGGTGGTGGAACCGCCCGTGTACGCGATCGTCGCGTTGGCGCTTCCGGCGTTGCCGCTGATCGTGTAGGTGGTCAACGTGGAGGCGGTGTAGTTCTGAAAGTATTGGCTGCTGGAGAGGTTGGTGTAGGTCCGGCTGGCCGGCGAGAAGGTGTAGCCGGGCTTGGACGGCGTCACCGTGCCAGACCATCCGTTTGGAACGGTGATCGAATAGCTCCCCAGCCAATTGGCGGTGACCGATCCGCTTGTAGTGCCGGAATAGGTCAAAACAGCGTTGCTCGTGCCGGCGTTACCAGAGATGGTGCGGTCGGTCCAGGCGGCGCTCGCCGGGTCGGCCCCGGCGCCCGCCAGCAGCCCGGACAGGATCATCAGCATGACGATGAACCGGACGACGGGCGCGAACGGGATTTTTCCATTTCTAGTTTTCATGGTGTTCCTCCGGGAAAAAAGAGTTGAAAAACGATCCAGGAATCGGGCGTTCATTTCTCCTCCAGGGATCAAGGCCTCGTTCAGGAGCGTGAACGATCGGCCCGCTTTTACAGGGAATGCCCTGCGCAGTTGGATTTCGGATTCTGATTGACTTTCAGGCTGGATTAGATTCCCTCTGTGTTTCGCGTTCCGCGCGCGTCGCGGCCTGGACGGTTAATGAAGCGTAATTGACGAAGACGCCATTGGATTTTCGGTTTTCCCGCGTTTGCCGAATTTTTCCCTGAACCAGTCGGCGGCCCGCCCTTCCCAGCGGGGTTCGCGCGGACTGCCGTCCAGGATGACGCCGATCACGTTGGCGTCGATCACGCGCAGTCTTTCCAGGGCGGTCTGCGCGGTCTCGACGCGGGTGTGTCCCTGCCTGACGACCAGGAGAACCGCGTCCACTTTGGAGGCCAGGATTTGCGCGTCGGCTGTTTCCAGGGACGGGCCGTTGACAATCGTCAACTCGGCGGCGTTCTTGAGACTGCCGAGAAACTGTTCCAATTTGTCGGCGTTCAGCCACGCGACCGAGTCCCTGCTGGCCGCGCCGGCGGCGATCAGGGATAGACCGTCCACGCCCTTCACGGCAACGCAGACGCTTTTCACGTTCAGCTGGACGTCGGCGAGGTCCGCCAGTCCCTTTTTGTTTTCCAGGCCGAAGAGACGGTGCAGGTGCGGGCGCTTGAGATCCCCGTCAAGGAGGATGACCCGTTTTCCCTGTTGCGCGTGGATGACCGCCCAATTGGCGGCGATGCTCGTTTTGGCGTCCTTTGGATTCGCGTTGGCGATCATGGCGGCGCGGATGGTTTTTCCCGCGCCGACGATTTCCAGGCTCGCGCCCAGGGCGCGGAACGCGTCGGATTCGACCGAATGCGGATCCTTCAGCGCGACGACGTCCCTTCCGCCGCGGCGGTCGCTCACCGTTCCCAATACGGGCAGGCCGAACGCGTCTTCCACTTGCCGGGGTTTCCTGATCGAATCGTCGAAGTGGTCCAGGGTCAGGACGAGGGCGGCTGCGAAGGCCAGTCCCACGAATCCGCCCAGCAGGAGATAGAGCGTCGGCAACGGGCGGACCGGTTTTTCGGGCGGCGTGGCGGGAACGATCTGCATCACGTTCTTTTGATTCTGCGCGCGCGCCAGCCGCGCGTTTTCGCGATTGTTGATCAGGGTCAGATTGATCTGTTGATACAGAGTCCAGGTGGATTGGAGGAGCGCCAGCGAGGGGTTTTCCAGCCCGGTTCCGCTTTGGCCGGGCTTCCCGATGAACGTCAGGTTGGTTTGGACCTGCTGGTAGAGCGCCAGCAGGGCGTTGAGCTGGTTCGCTTGCGCCCGTTTTTCGGCGATGGCCGCGCGCTGCTGCGAGTTGGGCAGGTCGGGGAAGGCCGCGATGTCCCGTTCCAGCGAGGCGATTTCCGTCTTTAATTGTTCGATCTGCCGGTTGACCTGCGCCAATTGCTCCTGGAGCCCGGTTTCGTTGACCTGTTCGATGTGGGCTTGCAGCCCGTCAATCTGCTCCTGCACCTGTCCCATCTGTTCCGTGATGGCGCTTTCCAGCTCCATGTAGCGCGCGGATAAAAGCGCGTCGCTTTGCCGGATGAGCGCCTGCACCAGCAGGTTGACGATCGCGGCCGCCCGCTGCGGATCGGCGTCCTGCGCCCTGATCTGGATGATCAGCGTGTTGGGGATCGCCTCCGCCTGGACCGCGTCCGCGTTCACCGCGCTTCCCAGTTGCTCTGAAACTTCGCCCAGCGTCTGCCGGGACTTCGCCAGGTGCAGGTTGATCGCCAGCAATTGCTCGTCGCTCAGCGACAGCGGGTCTACGGCGACCGGCTGGCGCGCCCGGCTCACGAACACTTTGGCGTTCGCTTCATAAACCGGCGTTTGCACGCGGGCGATCCAGAATCCGAGCGCCATTCCCAGGATCAGCCCCATCGCAATGGTCCGGATGTTGCGTAACATCAGCAGGATCAGGTCTTTGATTTCCATGGATTTTCCTCTCGGTAAAAGGGCGCGTCGATTTTCCGACGGAGCGATTGGATGGAAAGCGACGCGGCGCGGCAGGATGGGGAGGCGTCCGCCTCACCCGTTCGGCAGGAACTGGCCGCGCATGTTCTCGAAGTCGCGGGCCGCGCGGGCGTAGTCGTCGGGGCGGCCCAGGTCCTCCCAATAGCCGTCGAATTCGTATCCGACCACCTTTTCGCCGGCGGCGATCAATTTCCGAACCAGGTCGGGGAAATCAAGGTATTTGTTGCAGGGGATGTAGGCTAATACGGAAGGCTCGAACACGTAAATTCCCATGCTGACGAGGAATTCATAGACCGGTTTTTCGATATACCCGTGGACGCGGTAATCCCCGTCTTTTTCGATCACGCCCAGGTCGATCTTCGACTGGCGGCGGTGGGAGGCGATGGTCGCGGCCGCTTTCTGTTCATGGTGGAAGCGGATCAGGTCGCGCAGGTTCAATGTGGTCAGCACGTCGCCGTTGGAGACGATGAAGGTCTCGTCCAGCCCGTTCACCAGCGCGATGGGGCCGGCCGTCCCAAGCGGGAATTGTTCGTGGCTATAAGTGATGTTGAGTCCGAACTGGCTGCCGTCCTGGAAAAACGCGCGCAGTAACTCCGACAGGTGTCCGACGGTCAGGACAATGTCCGTGATGCCAGCCGCTTTCATCTGGAGCAGCATGACTTCGAGGATGGGCATATCGCCGATGGGCATGAGCGGTTTGGGGAGGATCGTGGTGTAGGGCGCGAGGCGGGCGCCTTTGCCGCCTGCAAGTACGACTGCTTTCATGGCTGCCTGTCCTTTTTCGATGAGTTTGATCTGGAACGAGGGCGAACGGGGGGCCGGCCCGCGCGTCATTTCGCCGGCAGGCGCTCCTCGCTTTCGTCGGCGCGGCGCGCCAGGCAATGCCGGCATTGGAAATTGTCGAGGGGTTTGGCAAGTCCGCCATTGGACGCCCCTCCGTCCAGGCTGCTGAGCGAGCCGAAGATATCGGGCGCGACCGCGATCCTCGCCGGCAGGAAACTGGCTGTGTTGTGGAATTCGCTGTATTTGTGCGACGCCATCTGGTTGTCGGCCAGGATGATCAGGTCGACGCGGCTTTTCTGGACGATCTGCCGGATGTCCTCCACCTTGCCGACGATCCTCGACCCGTAGATGTTCATGCCCTGCGCGCGGAGGTCGTTGTCGATGAATCCGACAATTTGGAATTTTCGGGAATAAGCGGGATGCTCCATGAGCCACGCGATATGCTCCGCCGTGCGCCCCGAACCGACTACCAGGACGCGTTCGCGCGCCGCGCCCGCCGGGGCGCGGCGAGTCAACGCCTGGTGGAACAGGCCGGCCGCCAGCCGGCGGCGGTAACGGACGGCGGTCATGCCGAGGAGAGTCAGCAGGGACGCGGCCAGGACCGTCTCAGGGACGCGGGCTCCCGTCAACCCCAGGCCAATGTGCAGGCCCAGAATGGCCGCGCTGGAGATTATCCAACTGGCTAAAAACCGCCCGGCTTCCCGAGAACCCGCTTTCTGCCAGTTGATTCGGTTGACGCCCAGCGCCAGACCTGTCAGGCTGTAAAGTATCACGGTCGCGAGAGCCATGCCGATTTTCGCGTTCCCGACGGGATTTAACAGGCCAGGCGGATGAATCGGCCCGCCGACAATCGCGATGGCGCCGAGCGCGACGAGAAAGTCCGCCAGAAACCAGCCCACATAGCGCTGGAACAGGCGCGTTAACGGGCCGGCGAACAGCAGGTTTTCTGGCGGCGAATAGGCTTTGATCTTCGGGACCAGCAATATGGCTGTCCAAAGGATGACGTCCAGGTCGAGCCAGAAAGACTGGTAACGGACGTACAACTGGTCCAGCCGCATTTTATCGGGGCTTAACTCGTGGAGGTATTTTTGCATTACCTCGCCCGCGTGGAGCATGCTCTCTTCGTTGCGATAGAGGATGGAGGCCGGGCTGGTGATTCCAGGCCGGGCCGAGAGAATTTCACGGGCGGCCTGGGCGGGCCAGGCGCGGGCGATGGACGGGTCTTCGGGACGCGGCCCGACGAGACTCATCTCGCCGATCAGCACGTTCCAGAGTTGGGGTATCTCGTTTAGTTTGGTCTCGTGCAGCCACTTTCCGAACGGGGTGATGCGTTCGTCGCCTTCGCAGGTGACGCGCAGGCCGCGGTAACTTTCCGGCGTCTCGTACATCGTGCGGAACTTGAGGATCTTGAACGGGACGCCGTTCCGTCCGATGCGCGCCCCCCAATAGAATACGGGACCCGGCGTGTCGCGCTTGATCAGGATGGCGATGACCGCGAAGAAGGGCGAAAGGACAAGCAGGCCGAAGAACGCGGCGGCGGCGTCGAAGGCGCGTTTGGCTGCTTCCCGCATTGCCCGGCTCAAAAGCGCAACGGACAAACGGGACGGTTTCACAGGTTTCGCCTGGAGTTGTTTGGTTGTGGAACGAGTCATGGGACGATCTCCGACAGACGACGCCCGCGCGCAGGCTGGGCGTCGAGCCAATTACTCATCGATCTTCTCCAGCCATTCCTCGCGCCAGAATAAAAAGCAGGAACGGTCGCAGCGGCCGAAGGCGGGCGTCCCCTCGCAGATCACGTTTTCGAGCAGGATCACGCCGCGCGTCTTTTTGACCTTGTAATCGCGTTCGTCCAGGAAACGCTCCATAGATTTGAAAACGCGCTGTTTCGTATTGCAATACTGGCGCATGCCTCCCAGGAACGCGCAGCCGCGCGTCTCTTTGAAGGGGTCGAGCATGGGTTGGATCTCCTCCCACGAGCGGACGCGCACCCAGTCGCCGGCTTTCAACTTGCCCGACGGCGCGCTCCCGGCCTCGCTTCCGGGCGGCGCGTCGTGTTGACGGGCGGCGTCCGACGCGGCCTGAGCGGGTTTTCCCGTCCCGCCGGGGGCGGAGCGGCTGCGGAGGCGGTATATTTTTTTCAGCCAGGGTTTAACGCGGTAATTCCAGGGCGCCGCCAGGGCGCGCTTGAGCCGTCGGATGAGCGGTCGAGCGTCGTTTGGCTCTGTACCTTCCGATAAATTAGGGACAATGGGCAATTGACAGCCGTCGAAGTTGGACATTTCGTCTCCTTATCGTGTCTGAAAACCGGCGACCAGCACGCGTCTTTCCTTGCGCCGTTCGAGACATTCGGGCCAGGGCTGCGCGGGCAGGACGCGTTGTCCCTCCACGTGGAAGCGCAGCATGCCTTCCGCTTTGGCGAGCAGCGGATTCGACGGGTCGCGCTGGAGCAGTTTTTGAGTCCACGTGAGGGCGGTCTGGTTCGCGAGCGGCGTCAGCAGGGGATGGAACGTCACGCATTGGCGCACCGCCTTGGGCTTCAATCCCATGCGGAATTTGAACTCGTCCACGTTGGGCGGGGCGTCCAGCGATTGGACCGTGAAGAAAATGTTCGTCACGCCTTTCCGCGCCAGCAGGTTGCGGCTGACCTCGTAGAAGACGGCGTTGTTGATGTGGTCTCCCAGAAAGCGCCGCAGGCTGGCGCAGTAGGGGATGTTGAACACATCGTCAATTTGGCAGGCGATGAGCAGCCCGGCCAATTCCCCGTTGCTGATCCCCGCCCAGGCCTCGAAGCCGGGCAGGTCTTCGGCGGCGCGGCATAGTTGCTCCCATTCTCCCTGGCTCATGCTGCGGACGCGGTCCTGCCGCTGGAGCGTGTCGCTTTGCAGGCCCCAGCCCTCGGTGGCGAGCCGCTCGAACGAAGTCCGTTCAATGGAAAAGCGTTCCAGGCCGCGTTTGACGCCATTGCGCGCCTGCGACTTCAGCATGTCCATGTGATAGGGCGGATGCAGCACGATATGATAACTGGCCTTTCCTTCCTGGTAGTTCAACGGCGCGGAAAACCGCACGGCCGCGACGCCGTGATCCATCATCAACTTGCGGATCTCTTCGCGGCGCGGCGCGATCACCCAATGATAGGGGAAGGCTTGCAGCACGCGCGGCCCAGCCTCGTACCAGTAACTGCTTTCGGTGCGATATACCCGGCGATCCTGACGGCGCATCCATTCTGCAAAAGTCTCGGCGTTCATGGGACCTCCTGGATGGTTTTGGCCTGCGCCTGTGTCTGGCGACAAAGGGCAGTCAACATGTTCTCGAACTTCTCGACGCACTGAGCTCGGGAGTAATTCTTTTCGAGGCAGGCGCGCCCGTTTTTTCCCATCTGGACGAGGTCGGACTCCCGGTCTTTCAACTGGACGACGGCCTCCGCGAGTTTTTCCGGCTCCCCCGGCGGGACAGTCCACCCGCATGCGGCCGACTCGACGATCTGCATGAGTTCGCTTCCGGGAGGGGTTGCCGCGAGGACCGGGCGCGCGCTCGCCATCACGTTGAAGATCTTGCTCGGCAGGGAGGAGAGCGCCGCGCCCGCGTTCAACGTCACCAGGCTGAGGTCGGCCGCGGCCAGCATCTCGGCGAAGTTCTCGCGCGGCTGGAAGGGCAGAAAGCGGACGTTGGTCAGCCCTCTCTCCCGGCTGGCCTCCATCAGCGCGTCCTTTCGGACGCCCTCGCCGACGACGACAAACTGGATGTCGCTTCGGTCGCGGAGAATTTCCGCCGCGCCGAGCGCGTCTTCGAGACAGGAGGTGAGGCCGATGTTTCCCGCGTACATCACCACGAATTTGTGTTCCAGTCCGTGCGCGCGGCGGAAGGCATTTTCCTTTTCCATCGGGCGCACTTCGTTTGGGTCGGCCCAGGTGGGGATGAATTCGATCTTTGAACCGGCCACGCCTTTTGTCAGAAGCGTCTGCTGGAAACTTTTCGAGATGACCGAGATGCGCTGGGCGCGTCGGTACAGAAACGCTTCCATGCCGAGGAAGAAGTTGACGAGAACCCGGTTCGTCATCACGCCGGCGGCGATCGCTGCGTCGGGATAGAGGTCTTCGAGCTGGAGCGCCCAGGGGACGCGGAAGATTCGGCTGAGCGCCCAGGCCGAAAGTCCGAGGGGAAGCGGGGGCGAGAAGCTCAGGATCACGTCGGGACGGCCGGCGAGGAGTCCGCCGTAGAACGCGGTCGCGCTGTACGTCCCGTAATGGAGCAGGCGCGGCAGGACGCGTTTGGAGGGGGAGATGTAACTCCAGGTGCGGATGACGCGCACGCCGTCCAGCGTTTCCGAGGAGAAGAGCCCGTTGCGGTAGCCGTCGAAGACGCGTCCATGCGGGTAGCTCGGCGCGCCCGTCGCCACTGTGACCCGATGGCCGCGGCGGACGAGATCGCTGGCGAGTTCGGCGATCAGGACGGCGGCGCTGACGTTTTCGGGCGCGTAGCATTGACCCAGAATGAGGATGTGCATGGCGGCGCTTTTCGGTTTTATCGCGGGGCGAGCGCGGATTGATAGATGTCGAGCAAACGGGCGACGAGTTTTTCGATGTCGAAGTTCTCCTGCGCGAGGCGGAGACTTTCCCGCTGCATGGCGGAGCGCGCCTGCGGGCTGTCAATGAGTTGGAGCAGCGCGGCCGCCAGTTGGGCCGGCTGGCCCGCCGGCACGAGCAGCCCGTTCACTTGAGGGAACACGAGGTCGGGCAGGCCGCCGACTTGCGCAGCGACGACGGGGAGTCCGCACGCCAGGGCTTCGATGACGGCCATCGGCATTCCCTCGTGATAGGAGGGGTAGACGAAAATGTCGGCGGACCGGAGCGCCGCGGTTTTTTCGGCGCCCGCGACGGCGGATTGAATGTGGACGAAGGATTCCAGCCCGTCCGACTTCGCCTGCGCTTTGAGCGCGTCCATTTCCCCGGCGGTCAGTTCCTGCCCCACGAGGCGGAAGACGACCTGATGTCTCTGCGCCCCGACGATCTTCGCGGCTCGAAGGAGGTCGAAACTTCCCTTTGCCCTGCCCATGAATCCCAGATAGAGAATTTCGAGGCCGGGCTTCTCCGTCCCTGCCGCGATCCTTTCCCGCCCCACTTTGACGTAGTCATCTAGTTGGATCGCGTTCGGCAGGTAGGCTATGCAGCAGTCGGGGAGAACTTCCCGCAATCCCCTCCACTCGTTGGAGAGGACGATTACGCCGTCGCAGAGGCCGATCGTTTTGCGGACGTACCATCGCCAGATTTTTCCGTGCCGCTCGTACAGCGCGTGGAAACTGCAATGCGGGTGCAGGAGGACCCTGCTTCCCGTCCACTTTGCCAGCGCGACGCACAGGCTGTGTTTGACGAAGGACAGTCCAAAGGCTGTGGCTATGTGGCTGATTTGCGGACGATGCGCCGCGGCCGCTTTCGCGAACCGGAGGCAATCTGCCAGGGCGGAAAATAGATTCGCGAGCGACCAGCGCCCGGTCTCGGATGATGCGCGCCGCCGCGAACTGGTGTCTATGAAACACAAGTCCACGCGCTCGGGCAGGGACGAACCGAGGAGCGTTTGATAGTACGCGCCGATCCCGCTCATGGGCGGCGGGAGGTGTCCCGAAATCAAAACCCGTAATTTCTGCGCGCCCGCGCTGGAGTTGGTTTGCATGAGACCCGCCCGCGTTAATTCAGCAGCACGTTGAGATACTGGTCGGTCACAAATTCCAGTTCGTACGGTCTCCAGCCCTCCTCGGCGTTGACGGCGGGACGCTCCGCCAGAACTTCGAGGATGGCGCGCGCCATCTCGTCCGGTTCGTCCATCGGGACGAGGCGGCCGTAGCGGCCGTTTCCCAGGACCTCGCGCGGCCCGCTTGGGCAGTCGGTGGAGACGATCGGCGCTTGCAGCGCCAGCGCCTCCACCAGGACGGTCGGCAGTCCCTCCCATCGAGACGAGAGGACGAAGGCCGCCGTCCGCGCGAAATAGGGATAGGGGTTGGAGACGAATCCCGGCAGGCTCACGTCCGCTTGCAGACCCAGCCGTCCGATCTGCGCTTCCAACGCGGACCGATCCTCGCCCTCGCCCAAAATGAGCAGGCGCGCCGTCCGCGCTTTTTTTACGCGCGCGAAGGCGTCGAGCAATACGTCGAATCCTTTTTGGGACGTCAACCGTCCCACGCCGAGGATCACGGGAGGCTCGCCTTCCGCAAACCAGGGATGATCCAAAGCGGCCTCGGCTTTTGCGTACAGTTCGGGCGTGACGATGGGGTTATAGATCACCTGGATGTTTTCGAGCGGCAGGTCTGCCGCCAGGGATAAATCGGACGCCACGCCTTTGGACACGGCGATGATCTCGTCTGCCCAGGGGTAGAATTTTCGCGCCAGCGTCGGGTAGAGTTCCCAGCGCAGGTCATGTTCGCCCGCGGAGACGCGGGTCAGGGTGTTGTGTTCGCTCAACGCCACGCGGCGGGGGATGCCCGTCAAGCGTCTCGCCCAGATCGCCGGGATGTTGGCGTGCAGCGCGGAGAGCAGGGCGGCGGGACGTTCCGTCCGAAGATAGCGAATCAGGGACGGCAGGCAGGTGAGCACGCGCGTCGCTTTCAGGTCAACCATCCGCACCGAGGCGGGGATTTGATCCATGTATGGGCCCTCGGCGCGCGCCAGCGTCAGGTCGACGCGGAAGCCGCGGGCGGCGATGCCCGCCGCGAGGTTCAGGAGGATCCGTTCGGCGCCGCCGTCGTATAAGCCGGGCAGGAAGATCGTCAGGCGTTCCGAGGAGATGTTCATGGCGTCTTCTTTCAGCAGCCTAATTCGGGAAGAAGGTCTTCGACGATGGCCTGCGTCTGGCGGTTTCCCGTGTCGATGCGGAGGATTCTTAAGTTCCTGTCTTTTGCCGTCAGCGCGGACAGGATGAATTCGTATTCGGCGCGATAGCGGTCGAGAAATTCGCACACCGTCGTTTCCGACTCGGCTTTGACGATGTGTTCCTGCTCGCGCGAGCGGATGCGGTCGAGCAGGACTTCGTTGTCCGCGTCCAGATAGAAGACCGTGTGGAGCGCCGCCTCCCAGCGCTCGAAGAGGGATTGCCAGAAGCGATGCGCGGAGTCCCGCTTCAGGTATTCGGGGCCGAACAGCCGCGTCTCTGCCAGCAGGTAGACCGGGCCCTGGTCGAGGACGATGACGCCGCCGCGCTCCGCTTCTTTTCGCAGGAGCGCCGGCCAGCCGTTGAGGATGGACATCCACGCGAATTCGCGGCGGGTGAGGCGGCGGCTCCCGTTGCGCGGGAGGGCGAGCAGGCGCGGGATCAGTTGCAGGCCGTTGGAGAGGAAGAACGGCGCGTCGGCCGGTTTGTGGACGTCGGGGAAGTTTTCGAGGCGGACGCGCGCGGCGCGGCGCGTCAATTCCCGGCAGAGGGTGGTCTTGCCTGCCCCGGCCGGGCCCACAACTTCCGCCACTCTTGTCCTGCGCGGGAACGATCCATGGTTCGTCACGGGATTAAACCTGCGCCGATGTTGGGAGCGGCGCCCGAAAACGGAAAACCGACCGCGTCGTCGTTGTCCCAGCGGAGGTCGCGGTCAACGACGATGACGTTCGCGGCGTAGTCAACCGAGACGATTCTCGCCTCGCTCGCGCCGACGCGGACCAGGTCGCCCGCGCCGACCCCGAAGCCGTCGCTGAAATATCCCGCGTCCGTGACGACGACCGAGCGGCCGGAGCCGGCCCCGACCGTCCGCGCCAGAGCCGTCCCTTTGCCGATCAGCGGGCTTGTGAGTTGCAAAGTGAAGTCAAAGACTGACGGGTTTACGAAAAGCGGATTGGCGGTCAGCGAATGCGCGTCCTGTCGGCTTGTTTCCCGGTAGGTCGTCCAATCCATCCAGGCCTGATCCCACTGGAACGCCAGCGGACGCGCGTTGTAAAAATCGTTGAAATCCGAGACGAAGCCCGGGCACGCGTCCAGCGAAACGTCCACGACGCCCGCCGTTTGCGAGACGATGTTGTTTTTGAAGACGATGTCCGCGCAGGTTTGCCGGGAGAAGGAGAAATTGGCCGCGCCGCGTTCCATTCCGTCCGCGCCGTTTTTGTAGAAGGTGTTGTGCGTGACCGCGATGCGCGAGTCCGAGCCGCCGACGATCAACCCGGCCGCGTTGTAGAGATTCTCGGCGCCGCGGTTGTTCAGATAGATGAAGTTATCGTGAACGATGACGCGCTCGGAATTGGTCACGTTGAGGCCGATCTTGTTGCTTCGAAAAATGTTGTTTCTCACTAAAGCGTTTTTCGCATCGTCCATCCACGCCCCGGCTTCATATTCGTATTTTTGCGCGTTGTTTTCGCTGAGGTTGTTTTCCACGACGATGTTCTCGGAGCCGTCTTCGATCTGGATTCCCGTCGCGCCGTTGTCGTGCAGGTGATTTCCCTGAATCAGGACTCCCACCGCGTTCCAGGTGTGGATGCCCTGGGATTCGTTGTAGGCCGCTTCGTTGCCGATCACGCTGATCCGCCGCGCCCCGTCCGCCTGGCTGCCCGGGTAATCGGTGGAAATTTCGATCCCATAACTCTGTTCCTCGGGCAGGGTGTACGCGACATGGTTGTTCAGGATGCTCGAGTCATATACTTTCTTGTAAAAGAAAATTCCGTAGTGGACGTTTCCGACGTTTCTGACGGGATCGAACATCCTGCTGTTCCTGACCGTGACGAAACTCACCGGCTCGCCGCGTCCGTGCGCCATGATGCCGACGTAGTTGTCGTACGCGGCGATGTCGTCGAGGATGATGTGACTCGCCCCGTCTGAGATGGAGATCCCGGCGCGCGGCCAGGTCTCGTAGGAATTCGCCCCGCGCACGGTCAAACCGATGAACTGTAAATAACTTTTGCCCTCGATTTCGATGCAGGCGGCGCGTTTGCCGTTTTCGGCGTCTATCACGACTTCGCCGTCTCCCGCGCCCTGATAGGTGATGTATCGGTCGGCTTCGCCCGAATGCGCGGGTTTGAGTTCCTCGAAGTACACGCCGGCGTGGATGACCACGACGTCGCCTGCGCGAGCCTGTCCCGCCGCTTTTCCGATGGACGCGAACGGGGCTTCTTGTGTCCCGGGGTTTATGTCGCGGCCTTCGGGGGAGACGTGATAGTAACGACTGCCGGAGGCCGGAGCGACGATTGTGGTCGGCGTCCTCGTCGGGACGGGAGGCGGGGTCGCCCCTGGCGTGTTCGCCGTGCGCGTTTCGGCCAGGCCTTTTCCGTCGGGGCTGGCCGGCGACGCGGTGGGATTGAGGTTCGCGCAGGCGGCCAGGACGGTTAATCCCATGAGCCATAAAATGCGGATGGCGGTCTTCATTGGTTTGATCGCTGGTGTGCTGCGGCGCTCTTCCTCGTCCCCGCGTCTTTTCTCGTGAGGGAGGCGCGCGAGGCGGGATCACTTGTTCAGGGGGGCGGCCTTGGCGCGCGGCCTCAGTCCGCTTGCTTTGAACGACGGCTGGACGGTTTCCGGCAGCAGCTCGCTGGCCTGGTTTGTAAGGTTGCTCTCGATGATCATGAAACTCAGAAGTATCCAGGTAATTTTTCGAAATTCCCAGGAGAGCGAGAGCACGCCGATGGCCCATGTCAGGAAGGCGACCAGCCACAACCCGCCGTTGCTTTTGGGTTTTCGCGTAACGTCGAACACTGCCAAACCGAGCATCAATGAGAATAAAAGAAAGCCGATGAAGCCCGTTTCGGCCGCGATGGAAATGAAGGTGTTGTGGACCGCCGACCCAATGGAAAGGTCAATTGCGCCGCCGCCGACGCCCATGAGGGGATGTTGAGCCAGGACTTCGATCCCCTCCCGCCACAGGTCGACGCGGCCTCCCAGGTCCATTTCCTCGATGGAGACGCCGACCGTGGAGAGGCGGCTGATCACGGACGATGGCAGGAACGGGAACAACACCGACATGGAAAAGAGGAGAAGCCCGAGGACAAGCAGTTTTTTCTGAACCTTGATGTGCCGGGTGACCACGAGATACACGCCGAACGGCAGAATGGCGACCAGGGATGTGCGGCTGCCGGTCAGAAGGGCCGAGAAAATGGCAAGCGGGATATAGGCGAGGTTCAATATCTGCAACAGGGGGCTTTTCCCGGCGCTGACGTTCATAAAGAATAATTGCAGCGCGATCGGCAGTCCCAGCATCAGGATCAAGGTCATATCCACCGCGTTGACGCCTGTGGCGCTGTAACGTCCCTCGTATGCCACCGCTATCGAGCCGGTGATGTAGTTATGGATGGAACTATAAATTAACACGAAAGAGCCCAGGATATAGGCTTGCAGGGCCGCCATCAGTTCGGAGCGTTTCTGGTAGGTCTCCCACAGAATGATCGTCAGCACATAGATTTGCGCGTAGGTTTTGACGCGTTGCAGGACGCTGGCGCTGAACGGACTCCAAAAGAGGCTCGCGGCGTTCCACAGGAAAAACAACAGCGCAAGCGCGTGGAAGAGATGCGGTTTTCGGAGCCGCCCATCGAGCAGGACGGCGGCCAGCCAAAAACCAGCGATGCCGATACCCGCGAGCCTGGCGAGCGAACCCAGCGCGCCGATGGTGAGGCTGTCTTCCCATGGGATCATGAATATCAGGATGAGCGAGGTCCAATAAGTGAACTTGCGCACGCCAGACTCCGGGAAAGGGATTTGACCTACCGAAAGGAGTTAAGAAACCTTCTCAGGCTTTGGATGCGGTCAGGATGGCGCGGACGCGGCGGACGACGCTGTCGCGCTGGCCGCGATTCAATCCCGCGAAGAAGGAGGCTGCCAGCATGAGTCCCCCGGTCGCGGCGGCAGAAAGGAGGAACAGCGCCCAGCCCCGCGCCCCGTTCCAGCCGGAGGCCGGGAGGAAGCGCTCCAGCGCGGCCGCGGCCAGGAACAGGACGGCGGTCGCCGAAGCGGGACGCAGCGTCGCCCTGATCTGCGATGCGAATCCGATTCCCAGCAGGCGTCCGATCTGGGCCGGGTATCCGACGCTGAGGATCAACCGTCCCGCCAGCGTGCCGAGGCACAGGCCGACGATGCCCCACTTGAACCCGCCAACCAGCGCCACAGCCGCGGCGATCGAGACGGTCACCGCCAGAAGTCCCAGCAGAACTTTTCGGCTGAGGCGCAGCGTCAGGTCAATGATGTTGCCGTCGCTGCGGATGAGGGCCAGCTGCATCGCCAGGACGACGATCAGCAGGTTGGGGATGGGACCGGAAAAGTGGCCGGGCCCCACCCACAGTCCGAGAAAGACGCGGTTCCAGGTCAAAATGGACGCGCCGAGGGCGGTCGCGATCAGCCAGATGAAGATGTTGATCTCATTGCGCAGTCGAATCGCCCGCTCGTAATCTCCCGTGCCGATGATTTTTCCGAGGCCCGGCGCGATGCCGAAGATGACGATGACGATGACGCCGATCAGGGTTTCGGGGACGTATTTGGTGAGGGTGTAATCGGTGACCGCGGCGACCGAGTTGAGCAGGCCCAGCGTCACCACGTCGCTGGCGAGCAGCAGGGTCGTCGTCAAATTCCAGAGCATGAACCATCCGCTCAGTCCCAGCATTGTGCGGATGTCGCGGCGGGCGGGACGGGAGCAGCCGAACCACGACAAGTGACTGCGGATGATCCAAAAGTAAAACAGGCCGGTGGAGAGCGTGGACGCGATCAGCGCCACCGTCACGCCGACGATGCCCGTTTTAAGATGCAGGGCCAGCCAGGTGTACGCGCCGCCCAGAAAGACCAGCGCCGCCGACAAGCCCATGCGTTTGTATCCCAGGTTTTCTCCTTGCAGCGCGACTTGCGGAATGGAGGCGATCGCGTCGGCGATGATGTTGACCGCCAGCAGCGCGGCCGTCAGGCGCGCGGTCCAAATGTGCGCCTCCGGGACGCGCAACCAGAACGGGACGTACCAGCTGACGACGCCGCCCAGCCCGGCCAGCACGGGCAGGAACAGGCCCCAGATGAAGACCGCGCTTCCAACGTAACGCCGTTTCTGCTCGTAATCGGTGGATGCCTGCTGGTTCGCCAGCATCGCTTTCAACGCGAAGCCAGGCCGGCCGCTGGCGGGCATCAGGTAGCCGATCATGCGATTTAATATCTGCCACAGCCCATAGACGTAATTCCCAAGCCCGGCCACCATCAGCGGCGTGACGAGGAATCCGACGATCAGCGCCGCGCCGTAGTCGAGGACGACGGCGACCGCGTTCAGATACGCCTTCCGGGTCAGACTGCCGTCGTACAGGAGTTCGGAGAGCAACTTAAGCGGGCGGGTGAGAGTTGACATTTAAAGGCTCGACCAGATGATTTTCCTGGCGGCGGAGAGAACTTCCTCCCGCGGCCGGCCGGCGTCCAGGACGCGCGCGAACTTCTCCCAGCCCAGGTTCCAGACTTCCGTCGAACGCGCCCGCACCGATTCCGCGGTCTCCTCCGTTTTTCGACGGACGGCGGTTTCGGGATCCAGCTTCAGGACGACCATCAAATCGGGCGGCTGGATCTGGCGATAGTAAAACGCCTCGCGCCTCGACATCCAGCGGATCAAGCCATCCGGCATTTTCCCCGCCCGGAGCGCGTTCGCGCACTGCGGCCCGTCCATGTGCATGAATCCCGGCAGGGAATATCGGTCGCACAGGACGATGGAGCCGTTCGCAGAATCCCGCCGCGCTCGAAGATAGGTCAGGTAGCGGTCGCGCGCGGTGCAGACGGCCCGCACGAACCAGGGAAACCCGTGCGGCTGGGACTCTTCTTCATAGGTGTCGCCTTCAAACGGATACAGGCGCAGCAGGGTCCCGATCTTGAGAATCCCGCGCAGGAGGAAGGTGAGCGGCGACCAGGCGGGCTTGCCCATGTGCAGGGTCCTGACCGTGAAGACTTCGGAAAGCCATCCCTGTAAACCCTCGACCAGCGTCGTCTTCCCCGACCCGTCCCCGCCGAGGACGGCGATGAACAGGCCGCCGTTGGCGAGACGGTTCCTGGGCGCGATCCCGAAGACGCGTCCCTGAATGGGACGCCAAACCCTGCGCGTGAACTTCAGCAGGAGGTTGAACCAATGCGGGCGACGGGCGCAGGCCCGCAGCGCTTTCTGAAGTCGCTCTCCCGCCCGGACGCGCGTCCAAACCGGGCAGCCGGGTTGCAGGGATTGAAGACACAAGTCGAACAGGCCGCGATCCAAACCGGGTAAATGTTTTAGCGCTTCGTCCACTTTCGCGAAGTTCTCTTCTGTGGACAGAACCTCGAGCTCGCGCCGCTCGGTTTCGGAGAGCGATCCGTGCCGCATGAGGAGCGCGTCCCAGGTGGAATGTTTCAACGTCATGCGGACGACCAGCGTCGCCAGTTCGAGTTCGGGCGCGGGGACGCGGAACAATCCCTGCCGGGCTGACGATTTTAAGTAGACCTGTTCCAAAGGCAGGCGGTAATTTTTGGAGAGGTCGTTTCCGAGAATTAATTGGTAATGCGCGTGGACGTGGACCAGCCGGCCCGATTTCTCGTCCAGCCCGTAAAAGTCGCGGATGCCGGGCAGGGCCTCGCCGGGCGGCGGGAAGGTCTCCTTGAAGCCCAGTTCCGCCAGGATCCGCTCGAAGCGATGAGCGCTGGGGCGGCCGATCAGAAGGTCGAGGTCGTTCTCTCCGTTTGCCGAACGATTCAGGAATGGGTTGCTTTTCCAGTGGCAATAATCAATTCCCTGCGCCGCGAGCGAGTCGCTGAGTTTGACGATGAGGTCGAGCGCGGCGTTGTCCATCGGGGGCGTTTCATCCAATGATCGGGGCGCGTTGGAGCGCGTCGATGACGGTCAGGTCTCCGCAACTTGCGAAGGTATGAGTCCCGGCCAGGCGTTTGTCCCAATCGGGCCTGACGGAGGCCGTCCTTTTTTCGCGGTACTCCGTCTCGGAGAGGACTTCGATTTCGTTCAGGTCGAAGCCGTATCCGTAGCCTCTCGAACAATCCTGCGACGGGCGGAAGAGTTTTCCGTCCCTGGAAAAAAAGCTTCCCGCCGGCCGCGCCCGCTTGACGTCTGAGACGACCGGGTTTCGCGGGTGCGGCGTCCATTTGCCGGCGAGCAAGTCGTCTGTGTAAAACAGGAACAGTTCAAAGTTCGGGACGGCGGCTTCGTTCTCCGCGAGGGCGGCGAACATCCACCATTTGCCGTCGTGGCGGAGGAGGGTGGCGTCGGCCGCGGAGACGTTTTCCATCAGGCGGCGCTTGAAGACCCATCGGCGCGGGAACTCGGCGCACTCGTAGAGGTCAATCGTCCGGTTCGCCCCGGATTCGGGGACCATGTAAAATTTTCCGTCCCGCTCGAAGACGAAGGGATAGGAGAGGTGGTAGTCCTTTTCCAGAATTTTGACGGGCGGTTTATAGTTGCCCTGTCCGTCCATCTCGATGACGGAAATGTGTCCCTTGCGCCTCGCGTGCGCGAACTCTTCGATGAAAATGTAGTAATTCCCGTTGACCCTGACCGCGTGCGGGTCAGCCCAGAATTTTCCCTTCGGCGGAATTAGTTTGACGAACTTGTTGAAATTTGGAGGCGTCTCATTCTCCAGCGAGAACAGCAGGAACCAACGATCGGGGTAAAGGACTCGCCGCGCGGTTTCCCGAATCAGCCGAAGGGTCAGTTTGAAGACGGCCGCCAAAGTCTGGAGGTTGGACGGCGTTTCGTATTCTCCGACGCGCGCGGGCGGGACGTTATAGTGTTCTGTTTTCTTGAGAAATTCCTCCTCGCCTATTCGATGCAGCAGGTCAATCTGCCGGGCGAGGAAGGGCGTCAATGCCCAGAAGTAGTAACTGCGGTGACGGGCAGGGGACAGCGGATAGGTCACGAAGTGGGAGCGGAACAGGACGCGGGGTCGGGGAAATATCCCGCCTGCGGCGACTACGGCCGAGGTTGTCTCCGGCCAATATTCCGCCGCTTCCCAAAAGCCCGGCGGACCTTTTCTCTCGGCTCGTTCGTCGCCGTGACGGTAGAACCAGGTCCCGTATCTGGCGAGGTTCGCGCCGCTGAGATTTAAGTTCTCGCGTCCGAATTTCAGCAAAATATCCAGCCGCGAGTTGCGGATGATTTCAAGATCGGATTCGTCCAGCGTTTCGCCGGGCGTAATTTTTAAGATTGGCGCGCCCGCCAGAAGTTCGGACAGGTTTTTGACGGCGAAGGGATCGGGCTTCCTGGCGAAAAGTTTTCTGTCGACGCGGTCGAAGATGGGATAGAGGGCGGCTCTCCAGGCGCCCTGCGGCGTTTCAGCCGCTTCGGTCAAAACGATCAGGACGATTTCGCCGGCCTCTGCCTGCGCGATCCTGCGGATGGCGTCGTACGTCCACCAGGGGACGTCCAGCGAGCCGAGGAGTAATCCCAATCTCAGTTTTTTGTTGAGCATGGACGGCCTTTTTTTAAGAGCGCTCCGCCCTTCCGACAATCAATTTTGTCAGAAAATCCATCCGGGCGTTGAATTGTTTTCCCCTTGTCGCTGGGTTAATTCATGCGTTGCAGCGAAGACGCGGACAGTTCCACTGGGATTTGCCGACCGCTCAGCAGAGACAGGAGGACGCGCGCCCGGTCCCTGCCGGAGAGTCGAACGTCAAAGATGCCTTCGTAGCCGCGGAAGATTCCGTCCTGGATCGCGACGGCATCCCCCGGGCGAAAGGGGAACGGCCTTTCGTCCAGGGCCGCGTCCAGGCTGGCGATCTGCTGTTTGAGCGCCGCGATCAGGATTTCGCTCACTGGCGCTGGCTCGTCGCCGAAAGAGACCAGCCCTGCCCCGCCGGGAATCCACTCGACGACCGACCTGCCTGTCATATCGAGGTCAATGTACACGAACAGATAGCCGGGGAAATAGGGCTGCACTCTGCGGGCGCGAGGGTTTGCGGGCTGCGCCGCGAAACAGGGATAGTAGGATTGGATCCGCCGCAGGCAAAGTTGCTTCCAAAGAAGTTCTTCATTCCTCGGCTTGCTTTGGGCAACATACCATTTCTCCATGAAGAAGTCGCTCCAGCCTCTATTTGGGCAACAGATGTCCGGTCTTCACTTTCAACACATCGGCGGCCTTCCGCAGGTTGCTCAGGTAAATATCGTTGTCGCTGAAGTCCACAAAATTCTCATATTCTCCCCGCCATATTTTGATGGCGGTTGGTTCGCTGCACCCTCTTTTTCGCATCTCTCCGATGAACTCATCGTAGGAGAGATTGATCTTTCTTGCCAGTTGCTGAATGACGCTTTCCATGGCGTTTCTCACGCGCTACGTTTCCATAGCCGGCTCCATTATGACGCTTGGCCCAGACGAAACACCGGTCAAATGAGTTTTATGAAAGATTTAAATTTGAATATCGAAACTGATTTAGAAACACTTTACCCCGATTAAAATTTTTTAATCTTATGTTTTTCTTTGAAATATTTAGAGACTATTCAGGTGTTTTTTACCAAAAATATCCGTTTATGGCGTCTAAAAAACAGTCCGCCGCGTCACTGTTCGCGCGGCGCGAACAAATATCCTCGTCCCCAAAACGTGCGGATATATTGATGCCCGTGCTGGCCGTCCTCCAATTTGTTCCGCAGATAGAAAATATAAAGGGAGGACAAATTCGTGCTGATCTTGTATTGACTTCCCCAGACCTCGCGAGCCAGCATGTGGTGTGATACGACCTTGCCCTGCTGGCGGACCAGGCAGGCCAGCAATTCATACTCTCTTGGCGAGAGCTCGACCGGTTTCCCGTGCAGCTTCACCGTTGAAGAAGACAGGTCAATCTCCAGGTCAGAGTCGACATACGACGTGACAAAATCAAGCTTTTCCGTTTTGTGAAATCCGTCCCGCCTCAGCAGGGCGTTGACGCGCGCTTCAAATTCTCTTCGGCTGAAAGGCTTTCTTAAGAAATCGTCCACCCCCACATTGAACCCGTGCAGCAGGTCGTTTTCGTACGCGCGGGCGGTCATCATCAGGATCGGCACGGAACTCATCTCGCGCAGGCGCTGGCAGACGTCGAACCCGTCCATCCCCGGCATCATCACGTCCAGGATGACCAGGTCCGGGTGAATGGCGTATGCCAGTTTCAATCCATCTTCGCCGGAATACGCCTGGTGGACCGCGAGATCGGGATAGTGCAAGGATTTTTCTGTAAAAGTGATCTGGCTTTCCTCGGAAGGAGAGTCCCAAAAACGGAGAAGGGGCTCTGGGAAGACAAAGTTCGGGTAAAATGAGCGCACCCCAACGGAAACGGGAACGGCGCTTCTCAAAAAGGCTGTTCTCGTTTTCATTTAGGAGGAGGGTTTTCGTCCATCGAAAGATAGACTCGACCCATCTGCCATTCCTCATCCTGTTCCATCAGGATGGCGCTCACCAAACGCAAACAGGCGGCTTCATTGGGAAAGATGCTCACCACGTTGGTGCGCCGTCCAATTTCGCGGTTCAAGCGTTCCTGGGTGTTGTTGGTGCGCAGTTTCCTGCGGTGCGCTTCGGGAAAGGCGAACACGGTCAGTCCTTCGGGCAGGTTGGTTTCCATCCAGTCCGCCAGGCGGGAAGCGCTTTGAGCATACTTTTGAACCGTTTGCTTCAAGTAGGCTTCGGCCGTCGGACGGTCGGGGGCATTGAACACTCTGCGAATGTCCGCGGCCACTTCTGTCAACATCTCGCGGCGAGGAACGTAGCTGGTTGCATTCTGTTGCAGATGGTATTGGCAGCGCTGCCAGAGAACGCCTCCAAACACCGCCCGCAACGCTTGCCGCAAACCAGCGTGAGCGTCGCTGGTAATCAGACGCACACCGCTCAGGCCGCGCTGGATCAGGCTTTGCAGGAAGGCGCGCCAGAAGATTTCGGCCTCACCCAGACCTATCCTCACGCCCAAAATCCTCCGTTTGCCGAGTGGATCCACTGCCTGGGCGATCAAAACGGCCGCATCTACCACCTGTCCATCCATCCGCACTTTCTCGTAGCGGGCATCCAAAAACAGGTAGCGGATTTCTCCCAACGGTCGATTCTGCCAGGCTTCCAGCAAGACATCCAACTCCGAGGTGGCCTTGCTCACCAGACTGCTCGATACCTGGCTGCCGCACAACTTCTCGACAATGGCATTCACTTTGCGGGTCGAGGTCCCTTGCACATACATCTCGGCTAACGCCATCGTCAGGGCGCGTTCACTACGCAACCCTTTTTCCAGCGCTTGTGGATAATAATCCCCAGTCCGCACTTGCGGAACGGCAAATTCAATCGCGCCCATGCGCGTCCGCACTGTTTTCGGCTTGAACCCGTTGGCTTGGTCGCGTCGCTGTTCCGAGCGTTCGTAAGGCGCCACTCCCAGGTATTGCTGTCGCTCCGCTTTCATCGCCGCATTGACGATGACGCGCATCAACTCGGGCAAGTAATCCAAGCCTTGCTCGCTGATCTGCTCCAAAACTTCGTTTGGTAAGGTACAATCATTTTGGTAGGTCATGGTCTCTATCCTTTCTGAAGTTGAGCTTTCCGAAAGAATATACCAGACCTACCTTTTTGGCAAATTTTACAGAAACAAGTTTACACTAACGAGATCGGCCGGCTTGAGGATCTCCGCGATCAACCTGCCCATTTCAGGATCATCGTCAATTAAAAGAGCCTTCTTGCTCATTAGATCAGCCCTCTCAGACGCGGCAACTTCCCTCGCCGCTCACGCTCATATTTCTTTAACCATCATAGCATTAAACTACGAAGATGGGAACAATACATCCGGCCTATTTTATCGGCGCAAGCCGCCTCCATTGACGGCGGTTCGTGCTACACTCGCGCGCATGATCCCTCCCGACGCGTTCGCGTCTCATACTTTGTCTCGTCATCCCGAAGGGGAGCGCGTCCAGCGGATTCTCGCCGCAGCCATCCGATCGGCGGAAGCGGGCGCGGCGGTGAGACGATTCCTCCGCCGGGAATCGGATTCTCTCTTCGTGGACGGGCGGGAATATCCACTGGACAAAATCGGGCGCGTCCGCGTCCTCGGGCTGGGGAAGGCCTCCCCGGCCATGACCCTGCCTCTCGCGGACCTCCTCCCGGATCGCGCCACCCGCGGCCTGCTCATTCCAAAAGCGACTCCCGTCCACGCCCCGGACGGATTCGACCTCCAACCCGGCGGGCATCCCGTCCCCAGCGAGGCGAGTCTGCGCGCCGGGCAAAAGGCCCGCGGCCTCGTCCGCGGCCTCGATGAAAACGACCTGCTCATCTGCCTGATCTCCGGCGGTGGCTCCGCGTTGATGACCCTGCCGCACGCGGGCGTCGGCCTCCCCGACCTGCGCGCGTTGACGTCCGACCTGCTGGCCTGTGGCGCGCGCGTGAACGAGGTCAACATCCTCCGCCGTCATCTCGACTCTCTTAAAGGAGGCGGGTTGGCGCGGCTTGCCTCCCCGGCGAGAGTCGTCAGCCTGATCCTGTCGGACGTGGTCGGGAATCCGCTGGAGGCTATCGCCTCGGGACCGACCGCGCCCGACCCGTCCACCCGCGAGGACGCGCGGCGCGTGTTGGAAAAATATGGGCTGGCGGAAAAAGTCCCCGCGCCGATTCTCGAAGCGCTGGAGACGAACCCCGAAACGCCGAAGCCCGGCGACGCGCTGTTCGAGCGCGTACAAAACGTCGTCGTGGGGAGCAACGCGCGGGCCGCGGAGTCCGCTTGCAGTCAGGCGCGAAGCGAGGGGTTTCATCCTGTTTGGCTGGGCGACGACTGGCAGGGCGAGGCGCGCGACGTCGGGCGCGAACTGTCCCGAATTTTAAAGTCGGCCTCCGAGCCGCGTCCGTTTTGTCTCGTCGCGGGCGGCGAGACGACCGTCGCCGTGCGCGGGCGCGGACGCGGCGGGCGCAACCAGGAACTCGCGCTGGCGGCCGTCCGCGAACTCGCGGGGAGACGCGACCTGCTGCTGGTCACTCTCGCCACCGACGGCGAGGACGGCGTCACCGACGCGGCGGGCGCGGTCGTCTCCGGCGGGACGCTGGCGCGCGGCCTGGGTTTGGGACTCGTCCCCGAATCCTTTTTAGCCGAGAACGATTCGTATTCCTATTTCAGCGCGCTGGGTGATTTGCTAAAACCGGGCCCGACCGGGACGAATGTGAACGACTTGATGTTTTGCTTCGGGTTGTGAATTCGACAGGGCAACTATGGGGCCGCGGCGATGAACCCGTATTTTGTCAAAATGGCCTGTCCCTCGGGAGATAAGACCAGCGCGACGAAGGCTTTGGCGAGGTCCGCGTTTTTGCCGTCCGCAATGGGGGCGATGGGATAGACGGCGATGGAGTTCAGGGCGTCGGGGATGTCGAGATAGCCCAATTTTTCCGCGGCGATTTGATAGTCGGTGACGTAGACGATGCCGGCGTCGGCCTCTCCCAGCGAGACTTTCGTCACGACGGCTTTCACGTCGGTTTCATACGAGACCACGTTCGCGAGGACGCGGTCTTTGAAGTCCGCGTCGAAGGCTGGGTCTTGAATCGCCTTGTCGAGGAAGTCGAGACTGTACTGCCCCACCGGGACGGATTTGTCGGCCAGGTCGAGTTTCAGGCCGGGTTTGGCGAGGTCTTGCAGGGCGGCGACTCCGGCGGGGTTGTCTTTGGGGAAGATCGCCACGAGACGGTTGCTGGCAAAGATGACAGAGGCGCCCGCGGCCACGCGCCCGGATACGATCGCGGCGTCCATGTACTTTTGATTGGCGCTGGCAAAGACATCGGCGGGCGCGCCCTGGTCGAGCTGCTGGGCCAGTTGCTGCGAGCCGCCAAAGTTGAAGGCGACAGTCACGCCGGGGTGTTGACTCTCGAACAGCCTCCCCAGTTCGGCGAAGGAATCCGTCAGGGAGGCCGCGGCCAGCACGGTCAGGACGCGGGGCGTGGATGTTCGCGGCGCGCAGGCGCCCGCCAGCAGGGTGATTCCAAGAATCAGGGAGAGAAATTTGGAACGCATGGTTTCTCCGGTGAAGCGAAAGGATGGCGGCGGTTATTTGTCCACGATCTCCGGGTCGGTTTCGCGCCTGCGGTAGAGCAGGCCTTTGACGACCATCAGGATCGCGAACGAAAAGCAGACCAGGATGATGGACAGGGCGATGGCGACGTTGAGATCCGTCTCGAAGCCGACGTAGATCGCCAGAGGCATGGTTTGAGTCCTTCCCTGAAAGTTGCCCGCGAACAGGATGGTGGCGCCGAACTCGCCGAGGGCGCGCGCCCACGTCATCACGCCGCCGCTGACGAGCGCCGTCCACGAAAGCGGCAGGGTCACGTAGCGGAAGGTCTGCCAGCGGCTGGCGCCGTCCAACGCGGCGGCCTGCTTCAGTTCCGTGTCGATGCTGGAGAAGCCGATCGCGGCGGCCTTGACGTAAAACGGCGCGGCGACGAAAGTCTGCGCCATGACGACCGCGGCGAGCGTGAACGGGATGTTGATTCCGAGCGGCGCAAGGATCGGCGCCAGCAGGCCGCGGCGTCCGAAAGCCATCAGCAGCGCCATCCCCGCGACCGAGGGCGGGAGGACCGTGGGCAGGTCAACGATGGTGTCCACGATGTGGTGGAAGCGGAAGTCCCGCCGCGCCAGGATGTAGGCGACCGGCGTCCCCGCCAAAAGCGCGGCGGCTGTGGACGTCAGCGACGAGACCAGGCTCAGCCGGATCGCCATCCCGACTTGCGGCTGTCCCAGGGCGTCTATAAAATCGTCGAATGAGGCGCGCAGAAAGAGCGCGGCCAGCGGGAGGGTGATGAAGACGAGCAGCGGCAGGGCGAGGAGATCCCACAAGCGGTCGAGACCCGGTCTAACTGTCCGCGTGCGTTCCGGCCGATGGGCGAGTTTCATTTCTCTGACGGAGGGCATAAACGCTTATTGACGCGGCCTGGCCGCGTACCATCCCACTTTGTCGGCCGGGTGGACGTCGAAGTCCGGGACGTACGGTTTGATGTCCAGCAGGGGAGTTCCGTCCAGCATGTCTACCGATTGGACGTTGAGAAATCGTCCGTGTCGTTCGAGCAGGCGCACCGTCGAAATGCCGATCGGGTTCGGGCGGCGATAGAAGCGGGTGGCGAATACGCCGTGCAGTTGATCGTCGAGGAAGGGCTTGACCAGCAAGTCGGTCTGGTCGAGCGCCTGGTGGAAGACGTAGATCAGGATCAAATGCGAAAGTCCGTCCACGCTTTGCAGCCCGGCTTCGTATTCGGGATGGACCTCGACCTCGCCCAGCGCCGTCGAACGCGAGGATTGGATGGGCATCCCGTCCGGTCCTTTGAACGGGGTGTGGATTACGCCGATGGGCTTCATGCAAAAAACGGTCATTTCGATGTTCCAATCTTCCGGTCCCAGTCGTCCAGCCAGCTTAACGTGGTTTCCAGTTGTCCGAGCCGAAGTTCCAAACTCATGCGGTTGTGGATTTGATCGTCGGGTAGGGCGGACAGCGTCGCCTGCAATCGTTGGATGTGTTTCCACGCCTCCTCTTTTTGGGCGCGGAAGGCCGAGGCGGTTTTCTCGGGGAAGTACATTTGGATGAAATACAGGCGGGTGACGAATTCCATGCGGATGGCGCGCGTGCTTCCGCCGCTGGGAGTCTCCAGCCAACCGAGGAAGCGGGCGCGTCCCTGCCCGGTCATCTTCAACAACAGGCGGGGCGGCAGTTTTTCCTGGGGAATCTCCTCTCCTGAAATGTCCCCGCGTTTTTCGAGCCGCTTCAAGATGGCGTAAGCCTGGCTTTGGCTGAGATGCCAGACCTGTCCTAGGTCCGCCGCGACTTTGCGATGCAAATCGTAACCGTGCGCCGGGGCGCGGTAAAGCAGACCGAGCAAAGCCATTTCTGGCGATAACGTTCCGATGTAATGCGGCTTGTCCATATACTCACTGAGTGAGTATATCAAATTGTCTCAAGCCGCGCAAGAGATTTGGATCTTTTTACGGCCCCCCGTACTCGAATCCCCCGATGTCGGGCGCGGCGCCGAGGTAGGAATCGTTGATCCCGGGGATGACCGCGCCTCGGTCAATGTTTGGACTCGTCGGCAGGAGGGAGAAGTCGCCGCCGGGGGCGTTGACGAATCCGGGCGGGGACTCGTGGCCGTTGCATTCCAATCCCGTCGCGGCGCAGAGCAGGGGCATGCTCGGGTAGTCCACCGTCTCCCAGCGGAAGCGGGGGAGCGAGGCGTCGCGGGTGGTATGCCAGTTGTCGAAGTCCCAGTCCATGCCCGATGAATCGTAGAGGGACTCTTCAAAGGCGAATCCGTTTCCTTGAAAAATATTGTTTCGCATCACAGCATTGTGACCGATGGTGATCATGCTCATAGCGTTCAAGTCGGGCGCGTCGGCGTAAAACGTGTTGTGATAGAAGTACACTACGCCATCGGGATAGCGCGCCCACTTGACGCTCGTGCTGGTGAAATGGGTGAACAGATTGCGGATGACCCACACTGGTCCCACCGTGATAGGCGCGTTGGAAAAACCGACCAGCATTGTATCCACGCGGTTACCGCGGAAGCGGTGGTTCACGCAGGCGCCCTCGGGTTCGAGTCCGTCGTCGCTGATGTGGTCCAGCGTGTTGTCGTAGATGTCGGCGTCGCGGGCGATCTCGGGGTTGTCAATGCCCGCGGTCGTTCCCGTGTAAATGCCGTTGAAAAAATTGTGGATGCGGTTGCCGCGCACGATCGCGCCGACGTGTCCGCGCAGGATGACGCCGGTTCCCTCCGCGTACGTTCCCTTGGCCGCGTCCCACTCGATTTCGTCCACGCCCGGGTCGGAGATTTCATTGAACTCGATGCGCGCGTCGTTGCCCCGCGCGGGATCGCCGCCCTCCCAGTTGACGTAGATTCCCTTTTGCAAATTGTGGATGCGGTTGTTGCGGATGACCAGATGCGACGCGTTGAGCGCGCAGATGCCGCACCCGCCGCTGGCGCGTCCGAAATACCCGATGTCGAATCCCTCGATCCAGATCCAGTCGCGGCCGTCCACGGTGAACGCTTCATCCAGGACGGCGGCGCGCCACGCGTGACCAGACGGTTCGTCCGCGCTTCGGACGTAGAGCCAGCCTCCTTTCGCATCGTGGAACCAGCCCTCGGTTACGGTCGTCTGCGCCTCGCCGCGGCTTCTCAACAGCGACTTCATGTCGGCATATCGGTGAAAATATTTTCCGTCGCGCGCCAGGTAGCCGACGCGTTCTTTCAACCTGAAAGACCATACTTGATAAGCGTCTTTGACGCTGTTCCACTCGCCCTCCAAAACCGCCGAGCCATCGATCATCGCGCCAGTCCCCGCGGCCTTCACCTGGATCCACGCGCCCTCCGCGCCTGAAGTTGGGAAGGTGATTTCCTCGCGGTAGATTCCATCGGCCACCAAAACTTGCGTCCCTGCCGTGGCGCGATCTACGCCCTCTTGAATCGTCTGCAACGGCGCGGATGCGGAACCGTCTCCGCCTGCGGGCGCGCTGGCGTCCACGTAAACGACCGTCTGCGGGACGAACGTCAGCGCTTCGGGCTGGGTCGTCAACGCGCCGCTGATCTCGGACGAGTCGCTCGTCACTTTGACAAAATATTTTGTGGACTCGCTCAGCCCGAACAGACTCCCGACTAACCGACCGTCATCAATCCGAATCAGCGGATGGCCCTCGCGCCAGTCCGCGTCCGCGTGGGAGCGGTAGAGGAGTTCTGCTGTCTTCGGCAGATTCTCCCCGCGGATGTAGACTCCCGCCGTCTCGATGTTGGCAACCAACTCGATCTGCGCCGACGCGAACGCGCCGCTGGGACTCGTCAGCGTGGGTTCGTAGATCGGAGCAGGAGACGGCGCGGGGTCGGTGGGAAGCGTTATCGCGGAAGGCGGGGGAGGCGCGTCGGGCGTCGCGGTCAGACCAGGAGGCGCGCAATCCGTCAATGTAAACGTCAACAGAATCAGGAGGAAAATTTTTTTAGTTCGCATGATTGGGCAATTACAAAACATTCCGCTAAAAAAAGCAACCCCATTTCTGAGACGATATGGTTAAATAGCCGTGTCTGGCAAAACCTGACGCCTGACGCCTGAAACCTGACACCTGAAACCTGCCCCTTGTCCTCGATCTACCTCCTCATCGAATTTCTCGACGAACTCGTCTATGGCGTGGGCGAAACCGCCTGGCCGCTGATGCGCGACGACCTGCATCTCACCTACACCCAGATCGGCCTGCTCCTCAGCCTGCCGGGAATCATCGCCGCCTTCATCGAACCCTTCATCGGCATCCTCGGCGACGTATGGAAACGCCGCGCCCTCATCCTCGCGGGCGGCGTGTTCTTCACGCTCTCCCTCCTCCTCGCCTCCGCGAGTTTTTCATTCATCCTCCTGCTTTCAGCCTTCATCCTTTTCCACCCCTCCTCCGGCGCGTTCGTCTCTCTTTCCCAGGCCTCGTTGATGGACTCCGACACGGACCGCCACGAACAAAACATGGCGCGCTGGACTTTAGCCGGTACGCTCGGAGTCCTCGCCGGCCCGCTGCTGCTCGGACTCTTCGTCTACCTCGGACTCGGCTGGCGCGGGACTTACGCCCTGCTCGCTTCCCTCTCGACCCTCATCCTGCTCCTCGCCTTCAAGCGGATTCCCCCCGACGCGTTTCCCGCCTCCCGTCCCTCCTTCGGCCTCCTCCTCGACGGCTTCCGCGCCGCCCTCGCCGCGCTCAAACGGAAGGAAGTCTGGCGCTGGCTGCTGCTCCTCGAATTCTCCGACCTGATGCTGGACGTCCTCCTGAGTTATCTCGCTCTCTACTTTGTAGACGTGGCGCGCGTCGCCGAAACCCAGGCGGGCGTCGCCGTCGCCTTTTGGCTGGCTCTCGGTCTCTTCACCGACTTCGCCTTCATCCCCTTCATTGACCGCCGGCCCGACAGCGTCAAATTCCTTCGTCTCACCGCCGCCGCGCAGATGGTCTTCTTCCCGCTCTTCTTGCTCGTTCCCGGCTTCCTTCCAAAACTGGTTATGATTACCTTCGTCAACTTCTTCAACACCGGCTGGTATTCCATCCTGCAAGGGCGGCTCTACTCCGCCCTCCCCGGTCAAAGCGCCAGCCTCATGGCGATCGGCGCGGTGACGACTCCCATCGCCAAACTCCTGCCTCTCCTGATCGGCTTCCTCGCCGACCGCTTCGGCCTCCAAGCCGCGATGTGGCTCCTCCTCCTCGGGCCCATCGCCCTCCTCGTCGGCCTCCCCAAAAACGGCCAGCCGTCAACCCGCCCCGCCGCTGATGCCTGACACCTGACCCCTGACACCTGACACCTGAAACCCAAACCCCGCATGATTTCTCCCTCCTCTCCGCCCTCCATTTACCTCCACGTCCCCTTCTGCGTCCATCGCTGCGCCTACTGCGACTTCAACACCTACGCGGGACAGGAATCCCTCATCCCCGCCTACGTGGACTCCCTGATTCGAGAAATCAACTTTATCGGCCAACCAATTACCAATTATCAATCTCCAATTACCACCATCTTCTTCGGCGGCGGGACTCCCTCGCTTCTCTCCGGACCTCAGCTGGCCTCCGTCATGGACGCGTTGCGCGCCGCCTTCGTGTTCTCTCCCGACCTCGAAGCGACCATCGAAGCCAACCCCGGGACGACCTCGCCCGAATTTCTCCGTCACATTCGCGAGGCGGGGATCAACCGTATTTCCTTCGGCGTCCAATCCGCCAATCCCGAAGAACTGCGCACGCTCGAACGTTCCCACAATTTCTTCGACGTGATCAACTCGATCAAGTGGGCGCGGCAGGCGGGATTCCGCAATCTCAATCTCGACCTCATCTACGGCCTCCCCGAGCAGACTCTCGCCTCGTGGAAATCCACTCTCCAGCGCGTCGCGGACCTCCATCCCGAACACATCTCCGCCTACGCGTTGACCCTCGAGCACGGCACGCCCTTCGGACGCTGGTCACAGCGCGGCCTCCTGCCTCTCCCCGATCCCGACCTCGCCGCGGACATGTACGAATTTGCCGAAGAGTTTTTGGGGGCGAATGGGTACGTCCATTATGAAATTTCAAACTGGGCAATTGACCGAAGACCGATGACAGAAGACCGACTGCCTCAGTCGCCTGTCTTCCGTCTCCCGTCCCATGCTTGTCGCCACAACCTCCAATACTGGCGCTCCCTTCCCTATCTGGGACTCGGCGTGGGCGCGCACGGATACGCCAATGGCTTCCGCTACTCCAACGTCCTTCGCATCAAAACTTATATCGAGCGCTTCTCCAATCTTCAGTTGCCAATCTCTAATTATCAATTTCCCCTCACCCCTGCCGTCGTCAATCATCACCGCCAGACCGAACGCGACGATATGAACGAGTACATGCTCAACAATTTGCGCCTGCTGATCGAAGGAGTCTCGGCGGCCGACTTTAAATCCCGCTTTGGCCGCGAGTTGACGGAAGTCTATCCCCGCGAGATCGAAGAGCTGACGCAAAACGGCTTGCTCGAAAAAAAGACTTCCGAAGTTTCTGGGACATCGGAAGTCTATCGGCTCACGAAACGCGGCAGGCTGTTGGGGAATCAAGTCTTCGTCCGTTTTGTGTAATCAAATTGGAATCCCGAAGTTCTACTTCGGGAATTTGCTCTCACCATCCGAAAGCAGAGCTTTCGGATTCCCTTTGGATTCCCGAAGTTCTACTTCGGGAATTTGCTCTCACCATCCGAAAGCAGAGCTTTCGGATTCTCTTTGGAATCCCGAAGTTCTACTTCAGGAATTTACTCCCACCATCTGAAAGCAAAGCCTTCGGATTCCCTTTGGATTCCCGAAGTTCTACTTTGGGAATTTGCTCTCACCATCCGAAAGCAGAGCTTTCGGATTCCCTTTGGATTCCCGAAGTTCTACTTCGGGAATTTGCTCTCACCATCCGAAAGCAGAGCTTTCGGATTCCTTTTTTATTCAAGAACCTTTTTGATTGCAGGCGCGATACCCGTCAAGTCTGTCAGCCCGTCCATGAATTTATCGCGCAGGGATTTCGCGCCGACTACCAGCCCTGGGACTTTCGCATCCGTGTGCCGCCGCGTGGACAGGTCTTCGAGGTTGCCGTGGTCGGAGGTGAGCAGGATCAAGCCGCGGGCGTCGTCCCACGCGTGGAGGAGGCCGCCCAGCGCGAGGTCGAAGGAAGCGAGCAGCGCGCAGGCTGCGTCCATGTCCTGTTTGTGTCCCGCGTAGTCGCTGGCCCAAAATTCGAAGAAGGCGAAGTCGTACCGCGAGGCAAGTTCGGCGGTCTTCCGCCCCGCGTCGAAGGGGGATAGGATCGGCGCGTCGTCGAATCCGAGCATGGCGCGCCAGCCCTCGCCCGTGAAATCAGCGGAGAGGGCGCGGCCCGCGTAGAGGTCATCTTTGGTGAAGAGGGGGAAACCCGCGCTGGTCAGCGCCAGCGGGATGGACGAGAAAAGTCTGCGGCCCGATTCGATCCCGTGGAAGTAGCGCGGGGGATAGGCGTTGAGCAGCGCGGCGGTTTTGTCGTTTGCGCGTAGCCAGGAGAAGAGGGTGCGCCCGTTTTGGAGGTAGGCCGCGACCGCGGGGTTGGGTTTGGGGCCGTAGTGTTCGCCGATCTCTTTGGGGATGTTAACGCCCGTCAGCAGGACGGCCTGCCCCGTGGCGGACTGGGGGAGTCCCTCCACGCCCAGCGACGCGTCGAGCGCGACGAGGGTGGCGCGTTCGCCCGTAAATGGCGCGGCGGACGCGGCGAGCGGATTCCCGCCGAGCAGGGCGCGCAGGTTCGGCATCTCCGCGCGGACGAGGGGATTGACCGCAGAGTCGTCCGCGCCGAGGCCGACGCCGTCGAGGAAGAGAAAGAGAAGGTTCATTAGTAACCAGTGATCAGTGATCAGTAATCAGTGTCAGCGCTTTACGAAAGCGCCATTGGCGGTCTCTCCTGGCGCTGCCCGTCATATCGTCCCCAAAGCAAAGCGGAGTGGGAGAGAGTGTTGGGTGTGGACTTTTGGGCAACGGGTTCAAGCAAATGGTGTAGAGCAAGATAGGATCTCGCTCTACTCTACCGATTTTTGAAATAGGAACCACGCCGAGGGGCGGTCTCCTCGGTCGAAGCCGTCGGCGCGGGAGAGGAGGGAGAAGCCGCGGGCGTGGATCAGGTCGAGGACGGCCGCGTCCAGCCCGGGTCCCGCGAGATGCGGGTCGGGGTTGAAGAATCCGTAGAGCAGCCAGTGTCCGCCAGGGGCGAGGACGCGGTCGAGTTCGGTCAGATAGGCGGATTGGTTTTCGATGCCGTGGAAGCAGCCGATGTCCAGCGCGAGGTCGAAGGGACCCGAAATGCCGCGCAGGTTTGTCGCGTCGCCCACGCGCAGGTCGGCCTGGAGGTTGGCGGCTTTGAGTTTGCGTTTCGCGATGCGGATCGCGCGCCTCACGAAATCCACGCCCGTCGCCTGCCAGCCGTTTTGCGCGAGCGTGAGGACGTTCGTGCCTGTGCCGCAGCCGAGGTCAATGACGCGGCCCGCGGGATGCGAGGCGATGAAGTCGTAGAGTTCGGGAGGCGTGATGCCGCTGTCCCAGGGCGGGCGGCGGAGATACTTCCACGAGAAGCGCAGGCGGCGAAGAATGTTCAATTGCCAGTTACCCGTTACGGATTACCAACCGATTTCCTCACGCGCTCCACATCCAGCCCGCCGACCTGGCGCCAGAGTTCGTTGCCCTGCGCGTCGAAGTAGATGAAGGTGGGCGTATATTGGAAGCCGTAGACGGGCGCGAGTTCGCGTCCCACGCTTTCCTGAATGTTGAGGCGAATGAGGATCAGTTTGCCAGCCAGTTCTTTTTCCAGCCCGTCCACGACGGGTTTCATTTCTGTGCAGAGAATTCAGTAAGGGGATTGGAATTCGAGCAGGACGGGTTTGCCCTGACCGATCTGCTCCTGCACCTGTTTGGCAGTGTCCATCAGCGGCGTTTGGACGGGATGCAGGATGAACCAGGCGGCGGCCAGCCCGGCCACGATGACGCCCAGCCCGACCAGTTCCTGCCAGCGCGGTTTGTGGCGGAAGACGAACACGGCCGCCGCGAGAGTCAGGGCGGCGGCGATCCATACGGCGGAGTATTGATTGAAGATTTGTCCCATGCGGTTTTCCCGTTGACATTAAAGTGACAATTCTCACTTTGACAAGTTATTCGAGTTCCTATAAAATCGGGGGGCTTGCTATTTACAAACCAGGCTTCTTAAAGAAACCTGGTTTCTAAAACACTATTTCCGTCGAAAGGGATACGTGATGAAAGAGTATACCACCGAGTTTATCCGAAATATCGCCCTCGTCTCGCATGGCTCCGCAGGAAAGAGCACGCTGGCCGAGGCGTTTTTGCATTTTACGGGGGCTACCACCCGCCTCGGCAGGATCGAGGACGGGACGACCGTTTCAGACTATGACGAAGACGAGATCCGCCGCAAACTTTCGCTCTCCACCAGCGTGCTGCCCATCGAATACCGCGACCATAAGATCAACGTGCTGGACGCGCCGGGCTACACCGATTTCGTCGGCGAGATGATCTCGGCTCTCAGCGTGGCAGACGGCGCGGTCATTTTAGTGGACGCCGTCAGCGGGGTGGAGGTCGGCACGGAGCTGGCTTATCGCACCGCCCTGGACTTCGACCTGCCGCGCTTCATGGTCGTCAACCGCATGGACCGCGACAACGCCAACTTCGCGAACGCCTACGCCTCGGCGGAGCAGTTCGTCCATGCCTCGGGCGGACGCGTCGTCAAAGTGCATCTGCCGATCGGCGAGAAGCACGATTTCAAGGGCGTCATTGACCTGGTCTCCATGAAGGCGTACATGGCCGACGGGAAGACCGTCGCCGAAATCCCCGCGGACTTGAAAGCCGCGGCGGACGAGGCCCACTTCGCGCTGGCGGAAGCCGCCGCCGAAGGCGAAGACACCCTGTTGGAAAAATACCTCGAAAACGGTTCGCTCTCAGACGAGGAACTGATCCGCGGGCTGAAGAAAGTCATCCACTCCGGGACGTTCGTTCCGGTCTTCGTGGCAGCGGGCGGACGCGAGATCGGCATCGCCCCGCTCCTGAACGCCATCGTGGACCTGCTGCCCTCGCCGGCGCAGCGTCCCGAAAAGGCCGCGCAGGGCAGGGACGGCGAGGAGAAGCTGGCCTGCTCCGATTCCGGTCCGCTGGCCGCGTACGTTTGGAAGACGACCGCCGACCCGTTCGTCGGCAAGATGACCTACTTCCGCGTCTACAGCGGTTTGATCCAGGCGGACGCGCGCGTGTGGAACCAGGCCAAAGGCGCGGAGGAGCGCATGGCGGGACTGCACCTCCAGCGCGGCAAGGAACAGATTCCCGTCAAGGTCGTCCACGCGGGCGACATCGGCTCGGTCTCGAAGTTGACCGTCTCCGCGACGGGCGACACGTTCTGCGACAAGGCGCATCCGTTGACCCTGCCCGCGCCGAAGTACCCGAACGCGCTGTACCGCGTCTCGGTCCATCCCAAGACGCAGGCCGACGCGGCCAAGATCAGCCCGACGTTGACGCGTCTGTGCGAGGAGGATATGACGCTCTCGTGGTACAACGAAAAATCCACGGGTCAGACCATCCTGCAGGGCATGGGCGACCAGCACATTGACGTGGCGCTGCACCGCGCCCAGTCCAAGTTCCAGGTCGGGCTGGCGACCGACCAGCCGAAGGTGCCGTACCGCGAAGGCATCACGCGCAAAGGCTCGGCCATGTACCGTCACAAAAAGCAGACGGGCGGCGCGGGCCAGTTCGGCGAAGTCCACCTGCGGATCGAGCCGCTGCCCGACGCGGACTTTGAATTTACCGACGAACTCGTGGGCATGAACCTTTCCCGCTCGTATCTGGCGCCGATCGAAAAAGGAATCAAAGCCACCATGGAGCAGGGCGCGTTCGCGGGTTATCCGATGAACAACGTGAAGGTAATCGTCTTCGACGGCAAGGAGCATCCGGTCGACTCGAAGCCGGTCGCGTTCGAAATCGCCGGGCGCGAGGCCTTCAAACTCGCGGTGGAGCAGGCGGGACCGGTCCTCTTCGAGCCGATCATGAACGTCCGCATCACCGTCCCCGACGCGCACATGGGCGACGTGATGAGCGACCTGAACACCCGCCGCGGCCGCGTGCAGGGGACCGAGTCTGAGCGCGGCAGCACCGTCGTCATCGCGCATGTCCCGCTGGCAGAGATGCTCCGCTACGTGACGCAGATCCGCTCCATGACCGGCGGACGCGGCTACTTCACGATGGAACTTGACCACTACGATACCGTCCCGCAGCATTTGGCGGCGGGAATCATCGAAGCGCACAAGAAGGAAATGGAAGCGAAGAAGGAAGAGTAAGGCGGGATATTCTCCCGCCACTACGACGAAGAACGGAACCCCCGTTTTGTCGCCTTTTGCGAAAAACGGGGGTTCTGTTTTTTTCTGACTAATCTCTGTTCTCTACTTTCTCATCCCTTCGGCGAGAAGAAGAGGTCTTCGACGGGGACGGTGAGCGACATGCGCCGCCCGGTCGTGTCGAAGGTCATCAGCGAGGCGAGGGAGCGCGGCGTCGGGTCGTTCCAGAGCTGCAGGTTGTCTTTTTGACGCGCCATGTAGTCGGGAAGTTTCGTGAAGTCGTCGTAGGCGTCGCAGAATTCCACGAGGCGGCGGAAGAGTTTCGGCAGGATGGTGACGTCCTCCTGGATGGTGCGCGTGTCCCACAGGACGAGGTCGGGGGTGCGGTCAATCGCCCAGATGCCGCGCGCGTCCCCGCGTGCCAGGCGCACGGCTTTGCGGATCTTGTCCACGAAGACTTTGTCGGTGGTGGTATAGAAGGTGGGGTAGACGAGTCCCTCGCGGGCGAGCAGGTAGTTGACCGATTTCTCGAGGGGCAGCCGGTCCGAAGTCAGGAGCGAACCGTCGGTCAGTTTGGCCGAGGCGGGAAAGAGCAGGGAGATGGGACGGTCGTAGCGGTCGAGTCCGTCGGTGGCGATGAATCCCGGCTGGGCGTCGTCCGCGTCCACGATGGTGGCGACGTTCAAACTGTAGCGGACATTCTCGATCCCCAGGAGTTTGAGCAGGCGTTCGAGCGCGGCGATGGCAAAGGGACGCGGCTGGTGGTAGCCTTCGTAATGCGTCTCGAGGGCGTCTATGGCTTCAATGCGCAGTTGCTTTTTGGCGGCCTTCTTTTTGCTGGCGCTGTCCCATTGGAAGGCGTCCCAGAGCGCGGGGTTGTCCGCTTCGAAGCGGATCGAGTCGCCGTCGGGCTGATAGCCTTTGACGTGGAACCGGCCTTTGATGATCGTGAATTGTGACATGGGGAATCTCCTCGCTGTCATTATAGAAGGTTTTGGCGTTATTTTGATTTCGAAAACTTTCTTATTTTTCTCGTTGATTCGAACGTCAACCAGTATACTATCAGTAGATCACGAAAACTACGCGTAACTTGCGCTCTCCAGCGCAAATCTGGCGATGGAAACCGCCCAATACGCGCTTTCGCTCTACTGACTATCGTCACCGCAAACGGAGGTTGCCATGATCGATCGTCGCCGGTCCTGCTTTCACTGGACGAAGCGCTGGTGAAAGATGAGCGCTTTTGCCGTCATCTTCGAGCGCTCCGGCGCGCCGCTTCAACCCGACGCGTTGGAGCGCCCGATGGAACGATTACGCCATCGCGGCCCCGACGGAAGCGACACGCTTCGGCAGGGACGCGTCGCGTTCGGCCATTGGCGCTTCTGGACGACGCCCGAGGAGGTCGGCGAACGCCAGCCCCTTCGTCTCGCGGGCCTGCCCTACATCCTCGTATTCGACGGGCGGCTCGACAACCGTGCCGAACTCCTCGCCGCGCTCCAACTCGAGCGGACGACTTCGGACGCGGCCCTCGTTGTCCAGGCCTTTGACCGTTGGGGGCGCGGCTGTTTTGCGCGTTTCGTGGGGGAATTTGCCCTCGTCATTTTCGACGAGACGCGCGGCGAATTGACCTGCGCGCGCGACCCGCTCGGAGAACGCTCCCTCTTCCACGCCTCGCGCGGGACGTTGCTGGCGGTCGCGTCGGAACCCTGGGCGGCCGCGGCTCTCGAGGCCTCGCCTCCCGCCCTGAGCGAGTCCGCGGCGGCGCATTACTTCGCCCTGCGCGTCCCCTCCGACGGGCAGACTCTCTTCGAGGGCGTGCGCGAACTCCCTCCCGCCCACATGCTGACCGTCAACGGCGGGACGACTCAACTCCATCGTTATTGGGAGCCGGATCTCTCCAGGAAGATCCGCTTTCGCTCCAACGAGGAATATGCGGAGGGATTCCGCGCCCTGCTGGAGGAGAGCGTCGGCTGCCGGCTGCGCTCCACGCAGCCGGTGGGGATACTGATGAGCGGCGGGCTGGACTCCACCTCGGTGGCCTGCCTCGCCGCCCGCATGTCCGCGCCCGCGTCGCTCGCCTCCGTCTCGTACGTCTTCGACGAATTTCCCGATTGCGACGAGCGCCCCTACATCAATTCCGTCGCGGAGATGCACGGCCTGCGCTCCATCCAAATTCCGAGCGACGATCTCTGGCCCTACCGCGGCTGGCGCGGCTGGCCGCATAACCCGAGTTGGCCCGAGGGGAATCCCTACCGCCTCGTAAAGGAGCGCGCCTTCCGCCGGGCGCGCGAGGAGGGATTGGGCGTGATGCTGACCGGCGGCTTCGGCGACGAACTCTACAGCGCCGGTGTGGACTGGCTGGCCGACCTGCTGGCCGACGGGCGGTTCCGCGACGCCGCGAGGGAAATGGGCGCGTATCTCCGCGCCGGGGGATTGCGCTGGACGCTCTCGGCGGATTTCACGCGCCGCCTCGCCCGCCGTCTCCTCGACGCGCTGCCGGGCGGACGCTCCCTCCGCCGCCGCGCCGCGCCGCCTGAGTGGTTGACGCCGTACGCGCGCGGCCTCCTGCCCGACGACTTGTCGAGCGAATACGGCGTCCGCGAAAACCTGCTGGGATTGTTGTCTGCCCAGGGCGGTTCCATCGAAGCCTTTCATACCAGCCGTCACAGGCTCGAGTTCCGCCATCCCTACCGCGACCGGCGGTTGGTGGAATTTGCGGCGGCGCTGCCGGGATATCAACTCTATTTCCACGGCTACTATAAGATCGTTTTGCGGAACGCGATGCGGGGAATTTTGCCCGAGAAAATTCGCACGCGGCGCATCCCCACCTCGCTGGTGAAATTTTTTTCCCACGGAATCGCGCGCGAACGGGAGACGATCCGTTCCAACCTGGAATCCGCCTCGGCGCGCTGGGACCGCTTCGTGCGCCCGGACTGGATGCGTCCGCGCTGGGACGCGGAGGTCAGCCGCGAGGGCGACGGTCCGCACGCGCTCGTCCCGTGGCTGTGCGTCGCGTTCGAAACCTGGCGCGACAATATCGGAGATTAGGGTGGGGCCGCGATATCTGGATTGGATCTCGTCTCTTGTATTTTTCCTCCCATTAACGATATACTACAAACGGGGTTGACGTTACTTTCCAACGGCGGGCGCTTTCCGCCTTCATAATTGACAGAGGCTTGGAAGCAGGCGCGTAACTTTGGGCGCCAGCGCCTGTCGAGCCAATGGCGCAACCGGCTGTCCCGATATGCAGAGCGTTCCTGTCTGCCTGGGCGGCCGGTTTTAAATTATTCTCCCGTGGCCGCGTTCGTCGCTTCAAAGTTCATCCGTTGATTTGCGCTGCGCGATTCTGTTTTGGAAGGAGAATGCCATGACTGCCGCGAATCGTTTTTCACTTCGGATTCTTGCCGCTGTTATTTTGACGTCGCTCGTGTTCGCCGCGCTGCCTGCCCGGCCGGTCTATGCCTACGACTGCGCGTGGACCGGCGCGAACGGCTCCGCCTGGAGCGACGCCTCGAACTGGACGGGGTGCGGTGGGAGCATCCCCAGGACGACCGACACGGTCACGATCCCCGACGCGGCCGTCACGCCAAACGACCCGACGCTGACCGCCGTCGAGACAATTGACGGGCTTACCATCGAGAGCGGCGGCATTCTCAACGACGGCGGGAAATCCCTCATAGTCATTGGAACCTCCGTGACGCTGGATGGGACCTGGCTTGGGACGGGATGGCTGAATTTAAATAACGCCGGAACCATCACCGTGAACGGCGCCGGCTCCATGGGAAGCGGGACGCGTCTCGCGTTGATCGCTGGGTCGGTCGTATTTCCTGCAACCGCAAATTTAACCTTTGATCGGATAGACGCGCGCGGGACGGGCCTCGCGGCGACGAACAATGGGACGGTTACGGTGACCGCCGGAGCCATGACCCATAGCGCCTCCTCCACCGCAACCTGGACCAACGCGGCCGCTTCCGCATTGATCCTGAATACGGGGACGACCAACCCTGCTGTTTCATCCGGGTGGACCTCGATCACCAATAACGGCACGCTCACCCTCAATGGCGGAGGGGCTGTTTCCTCCATCGTCAATAATGCTGCGGGAACGCTGAACATCGGCTATACCAGCCAGCCGTCCATCACTGCCTTGAATCTCAGCGCGGCCGGCAACACGGTCGTTTATAACCGCGCCGGCGCGCAGACGATCAATGCCGCGGTTACCTACAGCAACTTCGCCACAAGCGGAAGCGGGACTAAAACCGCAAATGGGGCGATGACCATCTCCAACGATTTCACGGTTGGCGGAGGGACTGCCTTTACGACTCCCAATAGCGTAAGCATTGCCGGCAACCTGACGGCGGACGGGACTTTTACCCAGACAGCCGGGACGACCACGTTTACCGGCGGCGGGACGCATACCTTTGCCGGGAACGGCGTTATTCAATTCAACAATCTCACGACCAGCAGCCAGACTGTCAACGCCGGCGCGAGCGATCTTCGCATTTTTGACGACTGGACGCATGGAACGGCCGGGGCTTTCAACGCCCAGACCAGCACGGTCACGTTCAACGGGACAAGTTACCAGTCCCTGCCCAATCCCGCCTATGCGCCATCCTTTTACAACCTGACGATCAACAAATCGAGCGGAGGGATGACCACCGGGCGCACCTGGACCGTGACCAATAATTTCGTGTTGACGCTCGGGACCATCGAGCCGGCCGGTAATTCCAGTTTCAAAAACGTCACGTTGGACGGCGGAACTTTCACCGCGCCGGGCGGCAATATTAACGTCAGCGGGGATTGGACGCAGAACGCCAGCGCCTTCAACGCCGGCAGCGGCACAGTTGTTTTTAACGGCGCATCCCAGCAAACTCTCGGCGGCTCTGCTGCCACTACTTTCAACAACTTGACCTTGAACAACGCCGCGGGGCTGGCGTTGAGCGCGGTCAATCCCACCGTCAATGGCGTCTTCACGTTTACCAACGGCCTCGTCGCCACCGGCGCGAACTCGCTCATTCTCGGGACGAGCGGCTCCATCAGCGGCGCGGGCGCGGGGAAATACGTTTACGGAAATTTGCAGAAGAACTTCAACTCCGGCGCGGGTCAGACCTTCACCTTCCCCGTCGGCGACGCGGCCAACTACGCCCCGGCGCAACTTTCCGCGTTCAACGTCTCCTCGGCGGGCAGCCTCGCCGCGTCCACGACAAAGGCGCGCCATCCCGAGTTCATGTCGGCCAACATCGGCGACAAATACGTCGAACGCTATTGGACTCTTGCACCGGCCGGCGGACTCGCCGCCAGCGGCTACGACCTCACCGTCACCTTTGCGGCTGGCGACCTCGTCGGCTCGCCCAACACCGGCGCCCTCGTCATGCAGAAATACAGCGGCGGCGTGTGGAGCAACCCGTCCGCCAGCTCGTCCACATCCACCACCGTCACCGGCAGCGGCTTCACCTCTTTCAGCGACTTCTTCACCGGCGAATCCGGCATCCCCACGCCGGTGACGCTCTCATACTTCCAGGCGATTCGCAGCGGCGGCGCGGTGTTGTTCACCTGGTCCACCTCCACCGAGACCGGGAACGTGGGCTTCAACCTGTACGGCGGCGGACAGAAACTGAATGAAGAACCGATTCCGTCCAACGCCACCGACTCGCTGGAGCGGCAGGACTACTCCTACGAAGTCCAAACCGACGCGGACGAGTTCTACATCGAAGACGTGAGCATCAACAACGAGACGCGGCGCCACGGCCCGTTTGAGATCGGCGAAGAATTCGGGACGCGTCTCGAAGCGGACAAAGTGGACTGGGCGTCCATTACCTCCGCCTCTCGGCCTCAGGCGAACTTCGCGTCGGTCAACGCGGCGGACGCGCTGACGCTCCGGGTCCGCGAGACCGGGCTGTACCGCGTCGACTACGAACAGATGCGGGCCGCGGGACTGGACCTGAACGGCGTGCCGTCGGCGGACCTCGTGTTGACGATGAACGGAAAAGCCCAGCCGATCTACGTCTCGACGATGGCGAACTTTGGGCCGGGCGAATACATCGAATTCTACGGCCGCGCGCTGGACACCCTCTACACCGACACGAACGTATACACGCTCAAAGCGCAAAAAGGGAAATGGCCGCGCATCGCGGTGAAACTGGCGGCGATCCCGAAGGGCGCGAAACCTGCGGCGACATACAGGGAGACGGCGACGGTCAACAACCAGAAAGGCTACGCCAACTACGCGCCCGGCGCGGATGCGTGGTACGACACGAGCATGTTGGCCTATACGACCCCCAAATCGTGGGACTTCCAATTCAGCGTGGACGGGGCGGCGAACCTCGCCAAACCGTCGGCGCTGGCGTTGACGGTTTGGGGCGTGACGAACTGGCCGCAGAGTCCGGACCACCGCCTGCAAGTCAGCGTGAACGGCGCGCCGATCGCGGACGTCACGTTCGACGGGCTGAGCGAACAGGTCATCAAAGCGACCCTGCCGGGCGGACTGCTGCGGGCGGGCGAAAACACGTTGACGTTGACGCTGCCCGCAGACACAGGCGTGAAGTGGGACATGGTGAACTTCGACAAACTGAGCGTGACGTACGCGCGCAAATTCGCCGCGCGCGACGGGCGGCTGACCTTCACTGCGGCGGGACGGGTCTTCCGCGTGACGAACCTGCCCTCGAAAGAAGCGACGGTCTACCAGATGGTGAACAACCGCCTGGCGCGTCTGAACAATGTGAAGGTCAAAGCCGACGGGGACAAGTTCGCCGTCACGTTTGGCAACACGGTCGCCGGGGACAAGAGCCGGGCCTACACCTACTTTGTGGTCACGCGGGACGGGTTGAAAACGCCCGAGATATCTTCCGCGCTCGCGGCGGCGGACCTGGACCAGGCGGCGGACTACCTGATCGTCTCGCACCCGAACTTTATTTCGGGAATACAGCCGCTGGTACAGGCACGTCAGGCGCAGGGCTATCGGGTCAGCGTGGTGAACGTCAACGACCTGTACAACCGATACACCTACGGCGTGTTCGATCCGAAAGCCATCCAGCGCTACATCGCATACGCGGCGCGTGAACTGGGGACGAAATACGTCCTGCTGGTGGGCGGCGACACGTACGACTATCGCCATTACCTGAAAGACCGGAACGGCAACCCGATCGCCAGCGTCAGTTTCATCCCGTCGCTGTACACGCAGACCAGCCCGATCGCGCGTCTCGTGCCGGTAGATCCACTGTATGCGGATGTGGACGGGGACAAGATTCCCGACCTGGCGATCGGGCGCTTCCCGGTGCGGACGGCGGCGGAGCTGGACACGCTCGTCGGCAAGACGCTGGCCTACCAGAACAAGGATTACGGCGCCACCGCGCTGTTCGTCTCGGACGTGGTGGACGGCTCGCTGAACTTCAAGCGGGCGAACCTGGACATGGCCGCCGGACTTAACGGCTGGACGGTCAACGCGGTCCATCTGGAGGACTACTATGGACGGAACGCGCAGAACAAACTGATCCTGAACGTAGCCGCGGCGCGGACGGACCTGCTGAACGCGATGAACGCGGGCGCGGCGCTGGTCGCCTACAGCGGCCACTCTTCGATGGATCGCTGGACCTTCAGCGGATTGTTCACGCTGGCAGACGCCCGTGCGTTGACGAACGCGGGACGTCCGTTCGTGGCGGTGCAGTGGGGCTGCTGGAACACCTACTACGTGGACCCGGTGTACAACGGCCTGACGCAGGGACTGCTTCTTTCGGGAGACCGCGGCGCGGCGGCGCTGCTGGGCGCGTCCACGCTGACGGATGGGGAGGCGGAACGGCAGTTCGGTCTGCTGCTCACGCCGCGCCTGGCGGCGCCGGGCATGACGATCGGCGACGCGCTGCGCCTCGCCAAGTTGGACCTGGCGAAGACTCGCCCCGGCTGGCTGGACGTGCTGCTCGGCTGGAACCTCATGGGCGATCCCGCGCTGGTGATCCGGCCTTAATCAAAACATCTTGTTGGCATGGAGGTATTATGCCTGATGCAAACTTAAATGAAAAAGATCGGAATGTTTCGGGCGCCGTCGCGCGCCGCCGGTATCGCAAACCGCTCCTCGAACGGCTTGGGGAGTTACGCGCCCTCACTCTTGGCGGTTCTCCTGGCGCGGGTGATAGCGGTGGTGCTTACGGATCGGAGCTCCCCCGGGCCGGGGAGATGTCACTCCCCGGTGGGTTTCCGCCGCCGGACGATCCATTCCAGCCCTGAAACTGGATGGCCTGGTATCGCCTGGGCGGGCAGGAAATTGAACTGCCGCGCCCGTTCCCCGAGATCGAACCCTTCCGACTGGCGAAGGACGATTCTTCGGATGCGCTTCCGCCCCCTCCGCCCGCCGCGTTGACCTGCCGCGCGGTTGGCTGGGTCGGGGGCGCTCAAAGCGAAGTGGAGGTCTGGTCCGCGCCGCCCGGCGTTCTGTTGAGGACGTCGGGCGGTCGTGATTTTTATCTCCCTCCCGACGGCTCTTCCATTCTGGACGCCGGTCAGCCAACCGCAGATTGGACTCCCCTCGACGGCGAGATTCTCCTCGGCCCGGCGCTGCTCCTCGCCCTCGCCTCGCGCGGGACCTTCGGCCTGCACGCCAGCGCCGCCGCGTTTCGCGGCCGCCTGACGGTTTTCCTCGGCGAATCGGGGGCGGGAAAATCCACGCTGGCCGCGTACCTGTCCGCGGCGAGCCGCGAATGGACGCGGGTTGGCGACGACATTTTGCCGGTCGCCGCCAGCCCGTCCCGCGTGGAGGCGCGGCCGCGTTTCCCGCAGTTGAAACTCGCGGCCGATTCCCAGCCGGGCGCGGCCTCTCCCGAACAAATCCCCGTCAGCCGAATCATCCTGCTCGAACACTCCGACGGCGCGCCTGCGGTAGAATCGCTCCCGCGCGGCGACGCGGCGAAGACGCTCATCGGTCACACCGCCGCGGCCCGTCTGTTCGACCCGAGGCTCCTGGCCGCGCACCTCGCCTTCTGCGCGGACGCGGCGCGGCGGGTCCCCGCGTTTCGCCTATCCCATCCCCGCCGCATGGACGCGCTCCCGCGCCTGCGGGAAATCCTGGAGACTTTATGCTGACCCTCGACGCCGACTTGAAAATTCCCGAAGGCGTGCTGTCCGCTTCGCTGGACGACGAAGCCGTGTTGCTGGACACGCGCGCCAACCAGTATTTCTCGTTGACCGAAGTGGGGGCGCGTTTCTGGTAGCTGCTGTCGGAGGGGAAATCCCTGCGCGGCGCGTTCGACCTGCTGCTGGCGGAATACGAGGTGGACGCTCCCCAACTCGAACGCGACCTGCTCGAACTCGCAGACCGCCTGACGGAGAACGGCCTTGTGGAAGTCGCTTCGGCATAGATGGTCTCTCGCGCGCGGGCTTTCCCCGTCCGATTGGGCCGCGCTGACCGAAGCCTGGCGCGCGCTGGTCCTGTTTTATTTTCTCATCCGCTGGAGGGGTTACGCCGATCTGACGCGGATGGACGATTCGAATTTCGAAGCGGGGGACGACGACCTGTTGACGGCGCGCCGTCTGTATCAACTGACGGGTTGGGCCGCCCGCCTGCACCTCCTGCCGATGACCTGCCTGGTCCAATCCCTCGCGCTGCGGCGGATGTTGACGCGGCGCGGGATCGCCTCCCGTTTAAAGATCGGCGCGGCGCGCGGTCCGCTCGGCTTCCGCGCTCATGCCTGGCTGGAAGTGGGGGGCGATCCGCTCGGCGAGCCGCGGGATGCGGGCGGATTCTTCCGCGTGTTCGGGAAGGGACGTTGTCGCAGTCACGGCCATTCTCGATGAAGCGCCAAAAAGCGCGAATCGCCGTTGAGTGCGGTATAATTTTCGCCGCTGGAAGACCAACTGCCATCTCAAAACAGGAGACACGGTATGGAAATCAATCTTAAAGAATTCAAGCATTGTGTGGTCATCGAAGTCAAAGGCCGCGTGGATAGTTCCAATGCCCAGCTGCTTTCACAGAAACTGGAGAAGGTCGGCGAGGATGGGCATTTCAAGATCGTCCTCGACCTGGCCGGGTTGGAATACATGTCCAGCGCGGGCTTCCGCGCCCTGCTCGCCGCCCAGCGCGTCTGCAAGCGCTATAACCGCGGCGAGGTGGTCCTGGCCTCCGTCCCGACGCGCATCCACGAGGCGTTGGAACTAGCCGGGTTCACTGAACTTTTCAAGACATTTCCCGATACCTTATCCGCGGTTGGCAATTTCTAGCTCGGATCGGGCGCATGAAAGGCGAGCCGCCGTCAACTGATCTGGTTGGGGCGGCTTTTTAAGCGTCAAATGCTAACCGTCAAATATTCCGCCGATTTCGAGAATTTGGACGCCATCCGCGAACTCGTGGGAGAGTTTGCCCGGCGGGCCGGGTTCGACGAAAAGACGGTCTACTCCATCCAGCTTGCCACAGACGAAGCCTGCTCCAATGTAATCGAACACGCCTATAAGGGGATCCCCGGCGGCGAAATCGAAATATCGTGCCAGACCACAGACGAACAGATCGCCGTGATCGTTCGCGATCACGGCAGGGTGTTCGACTTCTCCTCCGCCCGTGAGCCGAACCTGAGTCCGCAGCTCAGCGAGCGCCAGATCGGCGGGTTGGGGATATACTTCATCCGTCAATTGATGGACGAGGTGCGCTTCGAGTCCAACGGGGAAGCCGGCAACACCCTCACCATGATCAAGAAAAAAGCGGGGAAGGTATGACCGCCGCGCAGGATTCCCCCAATCTTTCGGAATGGCGCCGGCTGGCCAGCCTGGGAGAAGAACTGGCGAACGCCGATTCCCTCGCCGCCCAGCAGGAACGCATCCTCAAGATGGCGCGCCGCCTCATTGATGGGCGCGTCTCGCTCTGGCTGGACGGAGGCCTCTTCCACCTCCCCGACCGCGAATCTGCCCCGCTCTTTCCCGCCGAACCTCCCGCTGGCGGGCTGCGCCGCGCCTGGAACAGCGGGCAGGTCGTCCGCTCAGGCCCGAAAGCGGCGCGCCAGTGGGTGGCGCTGCCCATCGCCGACCAGGGCGTGACGATGGGCGCGTTGATGGTCGCACGCGCCGAACCCTTTCGCGCGGAAGAACTGGACATCCTGGAAGGATTATCGTCTATCATCGCGATCGGCCTCTACGCCTCGCACCGCGCTGCGGTCGAGCGTTTTCGTCTCGAACAACTGAACCTCGTCCGCAAAGTGAGCGCGCAGATCGCCAACGTGCTCGAACTTGACGAACTGGCGCGCCGCGTCGCCTCTCTCATCCAAAAGACCTTCAACTACTATTACGTCGCCTTCTTCACGCTCAAACCGGGCGCCGAAACGCTTCGATTCCGCGCCAGCGCGTCGGGGTCGCGGCGCGGGAAAAAAAACATCGTGGTGGACGCCGTCCTCGGCAAGGGCCTGGTCGGGCAGGCCGCGCAGACGGGGGAACGCGTCCTCAGCGAAGACGTCCGCCAGGACGCGCGCTACCGCTTCATCCACCTCCTGCCCGAAACGCGCTCCGAAGTCGCCCTGCCGCTGAAGATCGAAGAACGCGTCCTGGGCGTGCTGGATGTGCAAAGCGACCAGCCGCAGGCCTTCCACCCCAACGACCTGCTTGTGCTGGAGGCGCTGGCCGATTCGGTCGCGCGCGCGGTCGAGGGCGCGCGTCTCTATGGCGACCTGCGCCGCCGCGCCGACCAGTTGAGCCTGATCGCCGAAGTGAGCAAAGGCGTGACCTCCTCGCTCGAACTGCGCGAACTGATGCGCAACACCGCGCGCCGCATCCAGCGCAGGTTTGGCTTTCCCCACGTCCACATGTTCTCGGTGCATCGCAACCGCCGCGCCATCGAATACGAAGCGGGGAGCGGGCGGCGCAGCAAACGACTCGAAAAATATACCCTTTCGCTCGACGACGCGCACGGCATCCTCCCGTGGGTGGCGCGCAACGGCGAGACCGTGCTTGCCAACGACGTGACGAAAGAGCCGCGCCACGTGCCGTCGCCGCTCCCGCCGAAAGACATCCGCGCCGAACTGTGCGTGCCGCTGATCTACGACGGCGAGGTCGTCGGCCTGCTCGACATTCAGACCGGGCGGCTGAACGCCTTCACCGAAGACGACCGCTTCATCTTCGAGGCCGTCGCCGACAACATCGCGGCCGCCATCCACAACGCCGACCTGTACGCCGCCGAACAATGGCGCCGCCGCGTAGCCGACAGCCTGCGCGAAGTGGCCGGCCTGCTCTCCGACAACGTCGGCCTCGACGAATCGCTGCAAGCCATCCTCACCGAACTGGGACGCAATCTGCCGGTCGACATTTCCGCCATCTGGCTCATCGGCGAAAGCGACCTCTACCTCGCGGCCTGTTCCAACGGCGACATAGAGGCCCTCGAACAGGCGCGCCGCGACAATCCCGACGCCTCCGCCGCCATGATGGCCGCGCTCCTGGCCGATGAACCTGTCATTCGCCGGCCCAAAGACCCCTCCTGGCCTTCGGGCATCGCGGCGGGCTTCTCGGCAGACTACTCGGCCATCGCCGCGCCCCTGCGCATTGGCAACCAGCCGCTCGGAGTTATCACGCTCGCGCACCACACGCCCGGACGCTTTGGTCACGAAACGCAGAAAATGCTGTCCACCTTCGCCAGTTACGCTGCGGTAGCCATCGAAAACACGCGTCTCTACGACCAGGCGCAAGAACAGGCCTACGCCTCCGCCGCGCTGTTACAGGTGGCGCAGGCCGTCGTCAGCATGGGCGACCTCGACGAGATCCTCGGCGCCATCGTCCGCACCCTGCCCATCCTCGTGGGCGTGCGTCGGACGTTGCTCTATCTCTACGACGCCGATCACGACCGCTACACGCCCGCGCAGCGATACGGATTCGACGAGGCCGACGAGACGCTCCGCCGCGGCTTCGCCCCGGGCGAATTTGCCCTGCTCGACGCCGTCTGCGCGGCCAACCGCCTCCATGTGCGGAAGATCGACCCGGACGCCGCGCCCGAAACCTGGTCGGCTCTCACGCCTCACGCGGACTGGGAGCTGGCTTCCGTCTACAGCGACAGTTCCCCGCTCCTGATGTTCGTCCCGCTCTCCATCAAAAACGACTTCTTCGGCGTCCTGGTGGCGGAGGAAAGCCCCGGCGGGCTGCGCTTCCGCTCCCGCCGCGCGGAGATCGTCAGCGGCATCGCCCAGCAGGCCGCTCTCGCCATCCAAAACGACCGCCTGCAAAAAGAGATGGTCGTCCGCGAACGCCTCGAGACCGAAGTCCAGTTGGCGCGCCAGATCCAGCAGACCTTCATCCCCGAAGTCCTGCCGACGCATCCGCAATGGCAGTTTGCAGCCCGCTGGCGCACCGCCCGCCAGGTGGGCGGCGACTTCTACGACGTGATCGAACTCCCGAACGACCGCCTGGGACTCTTCATCGCCGACGTGGCCGACAAGGGCATGCCCGCCGCCCTGTTCATGGCGTTGACGCGCACCCTCGTCCGCGCCGCGGCCGCGGAGACCTCGTCTCCCGCCGAAGCCCTGCGACGCGTGAACGAGTTGCTCCTGCCCGATACGAAACAGGGCATGTTCGTCACCGCCGTCTATGCCGTGCTGGATCTGAACACGGGCGAACTGACATACGCCAACGCGGGCCACAATCCGCCGCTTTGGACGCGCCGCGATTCTCTCGAAAAATTGGCGCGCACGGGCGTAGCCCTCGGCGCCTCGGAAGATTCCCGAATCGAGGAACGGACCATCCGACTCGAGGCGGGCGAATCCCTGCTGTTCTACACTGACGGTTTGACCGAGGCCTTCAACCTCGAGGGCGACATGTTTGGCGAGGAGCGCCTGCTGCGCGCCCTCGGCTGGCAGGAAGCCGCCTCCGCCGACGAGACGATCCGCGCGGTCGAATCTGCCCTCGACGATTTCGCGGGCGACGCGCCGCCGTCCGACGATCTCACCATGCTGGCGGCGAGGCGGGTTTGATTTTTACAAAAACCAGGTTTCTATGAGAAACCTGGTTTTCTTGTAATCCGAGTACATTGGATGGATGATACAATTCCTTAACCGAAACTAAAATTTCAAGGAGAGGTTCCATGACTGCAAAAACCATCGTTTTCACTCCCAACGCCCCGCGAGCCATTGGGCCGTATTCACAAGCCGTCCGCGCAGACGGGCTGGTCTTCACTGCGGGACAGATCGGGCTGGACCCGTCCACGATGGAGATGGTCGCGGGCGGGGTCGAAGAGCAGACGCGCCAGGTATTGACCAATTTGAAGAGCGTCCTTGAAGCCGCCAGTTCCAGCCTCGGACGCGTGGTCAAAACGACCGTTTTTCTCACAGATATGGCGAACTTCGCGGCCATGAACGCCATTTACGCGGAATTTTTCCCCGATGAGCCGCCCGCCCGCAGCGCTGTGGCCGCGGCCGGACTTCCCAAAGGCGCGCTGGTGGAGATTGAAGCCGTCGCGCTTGTCTGAACTAATCGGGGGGCGTTCGCGCGCAGTGGTACAATACCGTCCGCATTTACGCGCTCCGCAAACGGCGCTACAACGCGCAACAGCCATGCCTAAAGTCTCTGTGATCATTCCCTGCTACAACGAGGAAGCCACCATCGGCGATACGCTGTCCGCCATTCACGGACAGACGTTTCCCCGCGCCGAGATGGAAGCGGTGATCTCGGATTCCATGTCCACGGACCGGACCCGCGCGGTGATCGCGGATTTTCAACGCCTCCACCCTGAACTTTCGGTGCGCGTGGTGGAAAACAGGGCGCGCGCCATCCCGGCCGCGTTGAACCGCGCCATCGAAGCCGCGCAGGGCGAGATCATTGTCCGCATGGACGCGCACTCGAAGCCCTATCCCGACTATGTGGAGAACTGCGTCCGCGCGCTGGAGGAGGGCCGCGGCGCGAACGTGGGCGGGGTGTGGGAGATCCAGCCGGGCGCGCCGGGCTGGGTCGCGGCGGGGATCGCGGCCGCGGCGGCGCATCCGCTCGGGGCGGGGGACGCGGCTTACCGTCTGAAGCCCGAGTCGGGCGCGGTGGACACCGTCCCGTTTGGAGCGTACCGGAAATCCCTTGTCGAGGAGATCGGCGCGTTCGACGAGTCGCTTTTGTCCAACGAAGATTACGAGTTCAACGTCCGCGTGCGGCGGGCGGGAAAGACCGTCTGGCTCGACCCGCGCATCCGCTCGGTCTATTTTGCGCGCTCCGATTTCGGCGCCCTGGCGCGGCAGTACGCCCGTTATGGGTTTTGGAAGGCGCGCATGTTGCGCCGCTATCCCGAAACGCTCCGCTGGAGGCAATTTATCCCGCCCGTTTTTGTGGCGAGCGTCGTTCTTTTGCTGGCGCTTTCGTTTTGGCCGCCGGTGCGGGCGCTGCTGGCGCTGGAATTGCTGGTCTACATTTTCATTTTGTTCGCGGCGGGAATCCAGCAGGCCGTCAAACGCAAACAGCCCGCTTTGGCGCTCGGTTTTCCGCTCGCGATCATGACCATCCATTTTTCGTGGGGCGGCGCGTTGTTGTGGAGTTTGATTTCCTCCTTGTGGAGCGCGAATGGCTGAACGTCCCACCCGGCCGATCAGCCTGCGTTTAAGGTCGAGCGAGCATCGTACGATACTCTTTGTCGGCGATCTGATCGCGGCTTCGCTCGCGGGAATCGGCGCCTATTATTCCTGGTTGGGATATGCCTGGTACAAATTGATCGCCAGCGGCATTCCTCCGCTGCGCGCCATGAAGTTCTTTCCCAGCGCCGACGTTCCTTTCTGGTTTTATGTCCTGCCTTTGGTTTGGGTCGTCTTTCTGGTGGAATTGTATGATCCGCGCGTTTCGTCGCATCGCGGACTGACTTTGCGCGGCATTTTGCTCTCGGCGATTTTGGGGTTGATGCTGTATTCCCTGTTTTTTATCTTTTCTTCCAACGCCAAATCCTTCGAATCTTTGCCTCGCGTCCTTGTGGGCGCGTTCCTGCTCATCGCCTCGCTCCTGACGCTGCTCTGGCGCCTGCTCTACATCCGCCTCTACACCTCGTCGGGACTCCAGCGCCGCATTCTCGTCGTCGGCGCGGGCAAGGCGGGACGGACGCTGGCCCGCCTCTACAAATCCATGAACCCGCCGCCCTTCCATTTCATCGGCTTCATTGACGACGACCGCGAGAAGGCCGGCAAGACTTACGAAGGGTATCCCGTCTTCGGGAACAGCGACCGATTACTCCAGACGCTGGAAGAACAACGCGTCTCCGACATCGTCATCGGCATCATGGGCGCGATGCGCGGCATCACCTTCCAGCGCATCCTCGACGCGCAGGAGAGCGGCGTGGAGATCATCCCCATGCCCACGATGTACGAGGAAATGACGGGACGCGTCCCCATCCAGCACCTCGATTCCGACTGGCTCATCCGTTCCTTCGTGGACCAGGCGCGCGTGAGCGGCTTCTACGAAATGTTCAAACGCCTGCTCGACATCGTCGGCGGGCTGGCCGGCCTGGCGCTGCTCTGCATCCTGTTTCCGTTCATCGCGCCGGCGATCGTCATTGACAGCGGCTTTCCCATTTTCTACACCCAGTCTCGTTTTGGCAGGGGCGGACGGATCTTCAACATCCGAAAATTCCGCACCATGTTCAAAGACGCCGAAGTGGACGGCAAGCCGCGCCTCGCCACAGAGAACGACCCGCGCGTCACGCGCGTCGGAAACTTCCTCCGCAAAACGCGCCTCGACGAACTGCCGCAATTCTGGAACGTCGTCAACGGCGAGATGAGCCTCGTCGGGCCGCGTGCCGAGCGCCCCGAATTGGTGGCCGAGTTCCAGCGGCAGATCCCCTTCTACCGCGCCCGTCTCCTGACCAAGCCCGGACTCACCGGCTGGGCGCAGATTAACTATGGCTACGTCGCCAACGTCACCGAGACGGCGGTCAAACTCGAATACGATCTCTATTACATCAAACATCGCACTTTAATGATGGACATCCAAATCGTCCTCCGCACCATCGGCACAGTCGTGCGCGCGGGCGGGAGGTAGGCAGCATGAACGTACTCGTCACCGGCGGCGCGGGATTCATCGGCTCGCACATCGTACGCGGCCTGCTCGAACGCGGCGACCGCGTCCGCGTCCTCGACAACTTCTCGACCGGCAAACGCGGCAGCCTCGACGGACTCGACGTGGAGATCGTGGAGGCCGACCTGCGCGACGCCTCGCGCCTGACCGAGGCCTGCCGCGGCGTCGAGACGGTCTTCCACCAGGCCGCGTTCGTCTCCGTCCCCCAATCCATGCAGGAGCCGCTCGACTGCTTCGACGTGAACGTGACGGGCACCGCGTCGCTGCTGGAGGCCGCGCGCAAACACGGCGTGAAGCGCGTCGTCTTCGCCTCCAGCGCGGCGGTCTACGGCGATTCGGACGCCTACCCGCTCTCCGAGGAGACTCCGCTCCGTCCGCTCTCGCCCTACGCCTCCTCCAAGCGCGTGGATGAAATCTACGGCCAGCTTTACACTGCCTCATTCGGAGTGGAAGTCGTCGGCTTGCGCTACTTCAACGTCTACGGGCCGCGCCAGCGACCCGATTCGCAATACGCCGCGGCCGTGCCGATCTTCATCCGCCGCCTGCTCGACAATAAACCCGTCACCATCTTCGGCGACGGCGGCCAGACGCGCGACCTGATCTTCGTCGGGGACGTGGTGCGCGCCAATTTTGTCGCGGCCGCCCACCCGTCCGCGCCGGGAGGCGTGTTCAACATCTGCACGGGAAACGAGACGCGCATCCTCGACCTCGTGGAAATTTTGCAGGACCTGTTCCCGTCCGCGCCTGCGCCCGAATTCGCCGCGCCGCGCGCGGGCGACATCTATCGCTCCATCGGCAGTCCGCAAAAAGCCGCAGAGACGATCGGCTTCCGCGCCGAGGTCTCGCTGACCGACGGGCTGGCGAGGACGGCGGAGTGGATGAAGGAGTCATAGGCGGGCGGGGCATGAAACTTCGCAATCGTTTCGTTGTCATCGGCGATTTCGTCCTCATCATCGTTTCTGTGTTGGGGAGTTTCGCGCTGCGTTACGACGTGGGGCAGATGTCGTTTTATTTTCCCGCCATCCTCATCATGTCGGGCGTGGCGCTGCTGGTCAAAATCCCCACCTATTATTTTTTCGGACTCTACCGCCGCCTGTGGATGTACGCCAGCACGAACGAACTGAAACTGATCGCGGTGGCGGTCTCCACCGCGTCCGTCCTGACGGGCGGCGTGATGCTGGCGCTGATCGCGGCGGGACTCGTCCAGCCGGGGATGCCGCGCACCGCCCTCGTCATTGACTGGCTGTTCTCGCTCGTCCTGATCGGCGGCTCGCGCTTCGCCCTGCGCATCCTCAGCGAGCAGTCCGCCTCCCGCGTGGACAAGGGACGGCGCGCCCTCATCATCGGCGCGGGCGACGCGGGCGCGCTGGTGGCCCGCGAACTGCAAAAGACGAACCAACTCGACCTGACTCCCATCGGTTTCCTCGACGACGATCCCGCCAAACAGCGGCACGAGATTTACGGCGTGCGCGTCATCGGCAAGGTGACGGATCTGGAATCCGTCCTCGCCAACCGCCGGGTGGACGAAGTGGTGATCGCCATCCCGTCCGCGTCGGGCAAACTGGTCCGCCAGATCACGGACACCTGCCGCAGGAGGGGCATCCCCTCGCGGACGATGCCCGGCATGAACGAACTCATCGGCGGGAAGGTCAGCGTGAACCGCCTGCGCGAAGTGGACATCACCGACCTGCTGCGCCGCGATCCCGCCACGATAGACGAGCGCCTCATCGGTTCCTCCCTGAACGGGAAGCGCGTCCTCGTCACCGGCGCGGGCGGCTCGATCGGGCGCGAACTCGCCCGTCAGATCGCGCGCTGGATGCCTTCCGAGTTGACCCTGCTCGGCCACGGCGAGAACAGCATCTTCGAAGCCCTGCTCGAGTTGCGCGACGACTTCCCGTCGCTGTCGCTGCATCCCGTCATCGCCGACGTGCGCGACGCGGCGCGGCTCGAGGCCGTCTTCGCGGAGTATCGCCCGCAGGTGACGTTCCACGCCGCGGCGCACAAACACGTCCCGTTGATGGAGGCCAACGTCGCGGAGGCGGTGACGAACAACGTGCTGGGGACGCGCAACCTCGTCGAGATCGCGGGCAAATACGGGGCGGAGCGGCTCGTGATGATCTCGACGGACAAGGCCATCCGTCCCGCCAGCGTGATGGGCGCGACGAAACGCCTGGCGGAGATGATCGTCCTCAACGCCGCGCACCGCATGGGACGGGCCTATTCGGTCGTCCGCTTTGGCAATGTGCTCGGCAGCCGCGGGAGCGTGGTGCCGCGCTTCAAACGTCAGATCGCGCGCGGCGGCCCCGTCACGGTGACGCATCCCGACATGCAGCGTTACTTTATGACCATCCCCGAGGCTGTGCATCTGGTGTTGCAATCCGCGGCGATGGGGACGGGCGGCGAGGTCTTCTTCCTGAACATGGGACAGCCCGTGCGGATTTTGGATTTGGTCGAGGATTTGATCCGTCTTTCGGGACTCGAACCCGGGCGCGACATCGAGATCGAGTTCACGGGCATCCGTCCCGGCGAAAAATTGACCGAAGATCTCTCGGACGACAGCATGAGTTTCTCGCCGACCTCGCATCCAGAGATCGTGCGCGTCGAATCGGACGAGGCGGTGGAGGGCGCGCAGTTGGACAACGCCCTGAACGAACTGGCGCGCCTGGCGGAGCAGAACGAAACCGAGGCGCTCCTGCACACGCTGGACGAGGTCGTGCCGGGCGCGGCGGTCCGCTCCACGCCGCCGCCCGATCTGACCTCGTTGGTTTAGCGGCGGGACGCGGAGACCGGGGCCACATGACAGAAGCATCGCTTGCTGAATGGAATCGTTTTTTGGCGGGGCGTTCCGACGCGCACATCCTCCAGACGGGCGAATGGGGCGAACTGAAGTCGGCGTTTGGCTGGGACGCGGCGCGGATGGTCTCTGGCGATTCTGGAATCCAAATTTTATTCCGCAGGCTGCCGCTGGGATTCACGATCGCGTACGCGCCGAAGCCGGTGTTCGGCGATCAATCATCAGTGAGCAGGGATCGGTTTTGGACGGAAGTGGATTTGGTTTGTCGAAAACGCCGCGCGGTCTTTCTTAAAATCGAACCCGATCTTTGGGAGAACCAAAAACTTGAAACCTGGAACCTGAAACTCGAAACTTCGTTCCATAACATCCAGCCCCCTCGCACGATCCTCGTTGACATAAAAGGAACCGAGGCTGAAATCCTGGCGCGCATGAAGCAGAAGACGCGCTACAACATCCGACTCGCGGAGAAAAAGGGAGTCGCCGTCCGCGCCTGGGACGACATCCCCGCTTTCCACAAAATGATGCTGGCGACGGGCGCGCGCGACCGCTTCGGAGTCCACTCGCTGGAATATTATCGCCGCGCCTACGAGTTGTTCCGTCCGAAAGGCATGGCGGAATTGCTGATGGCCGAGTTTGAGGGAAAGCCGCTCGCCGCGCTGATGGTCTTCGCCCGCGGACGCCGCGCCTGGTACATGTACGGCGCGTCCACAGATGAGGAGCGCAATCGTATGCCGACTTACCTGCTTCAATGGGATGCGATGAAGTGGGCGCGCTCCAAAGGCGCGGAAGCATACGACCTGTGGGGCGTTCCCGACGAAGACGAAAAGACGCTCGAGGAAAGCTTCGAGACGCGTCGCGATGGCTTGTGGGGAGTCTATCGTTTCAAGCGCGGCTTCGGCGGAGAGTTGAAACGCGCACAGCAGGCGGTGGATCGCGTCTATAATCCGTTGTTGTATCGGTTGATTTTACTGTGGATGAGAGTTCGCAGAGTTGACGATTGAGATTTACAGTTTTTTCGATTTACCATAAAATTCACACAATGAGAAAAGGAGCGCCTTATGCGGTTTAAAATTGTTCTCGAAAAAAGCGATGAAGGCGGCTACACAGTTTACGTACCGTCCCTGCCGGGTTGCATAAGTGAGGGAGATACGAAGGAAGATGCGCTGAAAAACATCCAGGAGGCAATTGAGTTGTATCTGGAGCCGGTTGAAGATGATTGGATCCTGGATGAACATAACCTGGTGCAGGAAATCGAAGTATGAGCAAAGTTCCCAGCCTGTCCTACATAGAAATTGTCAGGGCTTTGCAACGAGACGGCTGGACTGTGGTGCGCCAGCGCGGAAGCCACATTCGATTACAGAAGCGCATTTCGGGCGAACTGTTGAAGATCACTGTCCCTGCGCATCGCCCTGTCAAACGCTCGACGCTGGCTCATATTTTGAAGCAGGCGCGGCTGGACGTGGAACATTTTCTTGAATTGGTCTAACTGGAACTCTATTGTTTCGTCCCTCCCCAACCCTCACTTCCTCCAAACCTTCGAATGGGGACAGGTCAAGGCGCGATATGGATGGGAACCGTTTTTCGCGGTCTGGACTGAGAGTCGGTTTTCAGCGACCAGTGATTGTACTGAAAACTGGACACTGGACACTGATCACTGTATCGCCGCCAGCCTGATTTTGAAGCGCGCCGTCCCAATTCGCGGGTTCGCGGCGCGGTTAAGCGTCTTGTATTGTCCCAAAGGTCCCTTGCTCGATTGGACGGATCAACCTCTCCGCGAGCGCGCCCTCGACGACCTGCAATCCTTCGCCAAAAAGCAGGGCGCGGTCTTCCTCAAGATGGATCCCGACGTGAGGCTGGGGACGGGCGTCCCCGGCGCGGACGGTTCGACCGAGGAACGTCTCGGCGCGGACCTCCAGGCGGGGTTGACGCGGCGCGGCTGGGTCTACTCCGCCGACCAGATTCAATTCCGCAATTCAGTCTTGATCGACCTCCGCCCGTCCGAGGAGGAATTGCTGGCGCGCATGAAACAGAAGACGCGCTACAACGTCCGTTTGGCGGAGAAGAAAGGCGTCGCCGTGCGCGCTGGCACAACGGCAGACCTGGCGGCGCTCTATCGCATGTACGCGGAGACCTCCGTCCGCGACGGGTTTGTCATCCGCGATGAAGGTTATTACCAAACCGTCTGGCAGACCTTCATGTCGAATGTCAAATCTCCAATCTCCAATCTCCAATCTCCAATTACCATCCCGCTCATTGCCGAAGTGGACGGCGAGCCGGTGGCCGGCCTGTTCCTCTTCATGTTCGCGGGCCGCGCGTACTACGTCTACGGCATGTCGCGCGACTCGCACCGCGAAAAAATGCCGACCTACCTCCTGCAATGGGAGGCGATGAAGCGCGCCAAATCCGCGGGCTGCGCGGTCTACGACCTGTGGGGCGCGCCGGAGATATTCGACGAGACTGATTCAATGTGGGGCGTCTATCGCTTCAAAGAGGGACTCGGCGGCCGCGTCGTCCGTACCCTCGGCGCGTGGGACTACGCTCCGAACAAATTCTGGTATCGCATGTATTCCGAATTCATCCCGCGCCTGCTGGACGTGATGCGCTCGCGCGGAAAACGAAAAGCCAGCCAGGCTGCGGGCGCGTGATTCGCTCGAACGAAAGGACTCTCCCGTGAACTCCATCCCCCGACTCCGCTTCGCTCATCTTCCGACTCCCATCGAGGAGCTGCCGCGTCTCTCCTCGACTTTGGGCGGGCCGCGCCTCCTCGTCAAACGCGACGACCAGACCGGGCTGGCCCTCGGCGGGAACAAGACCCGCAAACTGGAATTCCTCGTCGCGGAGGCGCAGGAGCAGGGCGCGCGGACGCTCATCTCCGCGGGCGCGATCCAGTCCAATCACTGCCGACAGACGGCGGCCGCGGCGGCGCGCTTCGGCTTTGAATGTATCCTCGTGTTGACGGGCGACCTGCCCGCGCGGCCATCCGGCAACCTGACGCTCGACCATCTCCTCGGCGCGCGCATCGTCAACGTGGCGGACCGGAAAGACCGTGACCGAATCTTGCAGGAGATCTTCGACCGCGCCGCGGCGGAGGGGAAGAAGCCCTACCTCGTCCCGTACGGCGGATCGAGTCCCACCGGCGCGCTGGGCTACGCGTTCGCCGTGGAGGAGGTGATGAAGCAGGGCATTGAAGCGGACTGGTTCGTCTTCGGCACGTCCTCGGGCGGGACGCACGCGGGGCTGATGCTGGGTCAACGCGTGTTCGGGTTCAAAGGCAAAATTTTGGGAATCAGCATTGACGAGTGTGTGGAGTGGCTGCAGGAGACCGTCTCCGCGTTGGCGACGAAGGCGAGCGAAAAGCTGGGGGAGCGGATCGGGTTCGCGCCGGCCGACGTGGCCGCGAACGCCGACTACTGCCGCGCCGGCTACGGGGTCCTGACCGAGGCGGAGCGCGAAGCCGTCCGCTTGTTCGCGCGGACGGAGGGTCTGCTCCTCGATCCCGTCTACACCGGCCGCGCCGCGGCGGGGTTGATCGACCTGATCCGCAAGGAGTTTTTCAAGAAGGACGAAACCGTCCTGTTTTGGAACACGGGCGGGCAGACGGCGCTGTTCGCGGAGAAGTACGCCGACATCGCATGAAGTATCTCGCCGCGCTGTTCGCGGTTTTCATCGTGATCGTCATCGCGCTGGCCGACGCGAACCTGCTCGGCTTCCTCAGGCGTCTCTACGATTTTCCCAACGGCGATAAAATGGGACATCTCGTCATGTTTGGGATCCTGTCCTTTCTCGTCAACCGGACGGCCCTGCGTCTGCCGCGTCTGAAAAACCGTGCGTGGACTGTGGCCGCCGCAACCCTGCTGCTTGCCCTGTTGATCGGACTCGAAGAATGGTTGCAGAGATGGTTCCCAAACCGCACATCTGATTGGGTGGATTTGGCGTGCAGTTATCTCGGCGTCGCGCTCGGCGCGTGGATCGCTTTTAAACGTCGAGGGACGGGATGACCCGTCCCTCGACGTTTAACCTTCACCCTGAAATTTTCAACCGATCAAGGCGTCAGTCTGAGATGCGCCTCGCTGTGGTCAATGACTGATTGGCGGTCCCACCACATCGGCTGGTACTGCACGTCTGCCCACAACGGGATCATGTCGTCGTAGTGCGGATGGTACGCGTGTCCCGATTGCCCGGTGGTGTGCAGGGCAAGCGAGGCGTCGAGGTTGCCCAGGTCCACGATCTCGCGTTCGGAGGGGAGCCAGTCCACCTCGAAGGATCTGCCCATCGCCCAACCCGTCGCGTTGACGATGCTCTCGCCGCCGCCGGTGACAAACGGCCCGCGATTGAACAGGTTTTCGATGAGGCCGATCCCCGATTCGCCAAGCGTCTGGTTGCGGAAAGTGGCGGTGTGGAGTTTGCCCCAGGCGGGCCACTTGGCGGCGTCTTTGCCGTATTCCTTTTCGATCTGCGCGACAGTCTCGCTGAAAGCGCGGACGAAGATGTCGTCGCGGGTCTCGACTTTGTCGGCGGTGGACTTGTCGTCCCACCAGGGGCTGTCGGGTTGTTGGATGAGGTTGCGCGTCACCAGGTACCAGCGCGAGCCGCCGCCAGGCCGGTAATTTTTGGGCAGGTCGTCTTTGAACGTGTCGGTCAGCAGGTTGACCCAGAACGATTCGAAGACGAAGGCGGCCTGGGAGTCGGCGCGCTCCTGGTAGTCCCACGAGGCGAGGAATTGAGCTCGGACGGAGGCCGCTCGCGAGTCCAGGTTGACCGAGAGCAGAACCGGGACGAGGGCTTCGGCGTTGAGACTCTTCGAGTCCCCGTGCATGGACTGGATGTAGGCCGCGTCGATCTTGCCCGGCGCGTTGACGATCATGTCCACGATGCGGGCGGCGCGCTGTCCGTAGTCCCAGTCTTTGGTGATGAGGTAGGGATAGCCGCGCGGGTTGGCCTGGTTGTTGGCGGTGACGATGTAGCCGCTCTGCGGGTTGAAGACGTAGGGCAGTTCGTCGAACGGAATGTAGCCCGTCCAGTCGTATTGGCTGTCCCAGCCGGGGACGGGGAGCGTGCCGTCGCCGTTCTTGCGGATGGGGATATTGCCCGGCGTCTGGTAGCCGATGTTGCCGTCCACGTCGGCGTACAACAGATTCTGCGCCGGGACGGACCACATGCGGGCCGCGGCGCGGAACTCGTCCCAGTTTTGCGCCCGGTTGAATCCCCAGATAGCCTCGAAGGGCGAGTTGGGGCTGAGCGCCGTCCAAGCCAGGGCGATGACGTAGTTCTGCGGCAGTTCGATACCGGCTTTATCCTTGAACGGCGTGGCTTCCGATTTGGGATCCACGTTGTCTTTGAGCGGACCGTACGTGTCGGAGATGACGGGGCCGTGACGCGTGACGCGGACGGTGATCTCCACCGCCTCGCCGCCGACGACGCCGATGGTCTCCTTGCGCGTTTCGAAGTCCACCCATTTGCCGTCTACTTCATATTGGTTCGGATTGTCGGGATTGACCTTCTCGATGTACAGGTCTTGCACGTCGGGCCCGAGGTTGGTGAACGCCCAGGCGATTCGGTCGTTGTGACCCGCCACGACGCCCGGCACGCCCGCGAACGAGAAGCCGGTCACCTCGAAGGGACAGGCGTCCGATTTCGGCGCGCAGTGCAGGGAATTTTGGAACCAGATGGACGGCATTTGAATGCCGAGGTGCATGTCGTTGGCGAGCAGGGGTTTGCCGGTGGTCGTCAACTGGCCGGAGACCGCCCAGCTGTTCGAGCCGATGGCCGACCCGCGCGGGCCGAGGAGCGCGTCCACTCGCGCGAAATTGTCCGTGACGGACTGGAAGTCCACGCCGGGCAGCGACGAGTAACCGATCGCCGACGGAGAATCGCCGCGCGCCGAAGCCTGATTCCCGATCTTCGGCACGATCACCGGGTAATCTTCGGGATACGCGGGGAAGATCTCCGCCAGTTGTTCGGGCGTGAGCGTCTTCAACAGGACGGCGCGCTCGATCTCGTCGTCCATGTTGCCGCCCAGGTCCCAGGCCATGGCCTTGCCCCACGTCAACGAATTGACCGGCGTCCACGGCTGGATCTTGTAATCGGGGCTGAGCAATTTCACGATGGCGTATTCCAGGCTCGCCGCGTCGCCGTCATGGTCTTTCAGGTAGGCGTTCACGCCGTCGGCATACGCGTCTGCGATGGCCTTCGCGTCGGGGCTGAGCTGCTCGTATTCCTTTTCCGCCACCTGTTTCCAGCCGAGCGTACGCAGGAACGAATCGGTCTTCACCTGTCCCGCGCCGAACATCTCCGAAAGCGTCCCCGAGCCGATGTGCCGCCAGGCGTCCATCTGCCAGAAGCGCTCCTGCGCGTGGACGTATCCCTGCGCGAAGAACAGGTCGTGCGTCGTGGACGCGTAGATGTGCGGGATGCCCATCTGGTCGCGGTAGATGTCCACCGCGCCGTCCAGGCCGTCCATCTTGATCTCCCCGTCAATTTGCGGGAACGACTTCAGCGCGACGGTCTTGGGCAGGTACGACTTGAAATAATACGCCCCGCCCGCGCCCGCAATCAGCGCAAGCACGACGACCACGATCAATCCCCGCAACAAAAACTTGCCGAGTTTCTTCATGCAATCCTCCAATGGCGTTTTGATGACAATGACAACCCCGCGCCTTGCTGCAAGGTCGCGGCGAGTATAATCCGAATTCGTGAAGCGTCAACCCGATTTTTCCGTTCTCATCCTCTTCGCCGCCCTGCTCTTCGGCGGACTTGTCCGCTTCCTGCCCGCGCTGATGACGCGCTTCCCCATCAACGACGGCGGGATGTTCTACACGATGGCGCGCGAACTCTCCGCCAACGGATACGCCCTGCCCGCGACGACATCTTACAACGGACTGTCCATCCCCTTCGCCTATCCGCCGCTCGGACTCTACCTCGCCTCGCTTCTCGCGGACCTCGCGCGGGTCCCGCTTCTCGGGGTTTTTCTCTGGCTTCCGCCTTTTTTCTCCCTCCTCGCCATCCCCGCCTTTTACCTCCTCGCCCGCGCCCTCCTTGCGGATAAACTGCGCGCCTCCCTCGCGGCGCTCTTCTTCGCCCTCGCCCCCGGTAGTTATGACTGGCACGTCATGGGCGGCGGCGTGACGCGCTCCGCAGGGATGCTCTTCCTCCTCCTCGCCGCGTTTTTCGTTTTCCGCCTGTTCCAACAGGGCGACCGCAGACTCGTCCTCCCGGCCATCCTCTTTTCTTCGCTGGCCGTCCTCAGCCATCCCGAAGTGGGACTCCAAACTGCGGGTCTGTGCCTCCTCTTCTGGCTCTCCCTCGACCGCACGCCGCGCGGACTCCTCCACGCCTTTTTCCTCGCTCTCGGTGTGTTCCTCCTCTCCGCGCCCTGGTGGGGGACTGTCCTCGCCCAGCACGGACTCTCTCCTTTTCTCTCCGCGCTTCATACCGGCCAGCATTCATCCGCCGCCTGGGGCGCCCTGCTGGTTGGCTTTTTCGTCGGCGACGAGATCGTTCCGCTTCTCCTGTTCTTGCGCCTCGCGGGTTTTATCTATGCCGTCTGGAAACGTCAATTCCTGTTGACCGCCCTCGTTCTCTTCCCCCTGTTCGTGGACCCGCGCTCGGCGGTCGCCATCGCGCATATCGCCCTGTCCATGCTGGCCGCGCTGGGATTCCTCGACGCGCTCCCCGCCCTGCTCCGAAAAATTCGCGGCGCGGCAGACTGGCTCCCGCGCGCGGCCACACCCGTCCTGGCCGCGCTCGCGTTCACGCTTTTCATCGAATGCGGGCTGCACGATTTCAAGCTCGTCAACACCACGCTGACAGCGGACTCGCGCGCGGCGATGACCTGGCTGCGCGGAAACCTTCCTCCCGGCCGGGATTTCCTGCTCCTCACCGGCTGGCCCTACTCCATGAGCGACCCCGTCCAGGAGTGGTTCCCGGCGCTTGCCGGCCAGCATAGCCAGACCACGCTCCAGGGACTCGAGTGGACGCTCGGCGCGGGGTTCAACGCGCGCCTCAGCGACCTCGTCGAACTGCAATCCTGCGCGAGCGCGGCGTGCGTGGACGCCTGGTCCGCGCGGACGGGGCTGGGCTACGACTATCTCTGGGTGGCAAAAACGATTCCCTCCCTCGAGCAAGACCTCCGCGCTTCATCGGACTATCGGGCGGTTTTCCAATCTGAGACGGTGGCGGTCTTTCAGCGCGTTACAAAGTGACCGTCTGACCGTATTACGAGAATTTTCCACAAATTTTCGTGAAATTCGCGCCATTCGCGGCAGAAAAAGAGGCGCAGATTCGTCCGCTCAACCTCGCTAGACCGCCACTCCCATCACCGCGACGAAGTGCGCGGCCGCGGCCAGCAGGACGAAGATGTGCCATACTTCGTGGAATCCGAATACCCCCGGCCAGAAATTGAAAATTTTGGTGATATACACCACCGCGCCGAGGGTATAGATCACGCCCCCGGTCAGCAGCCATCCGAACACCCAGGCGGGGAGCGCGGCCAGCATTTGTCCCCCCGCGCCGACGCAAAGCCAGCCCATCACGACGTATATGCCCGCGTTCAACCAGCGCGGCGCTTTGATGTAGAAGATCTTGACGACGATGCCGATCGCGGCCAGCGTCCAGATGACGCCCAGCATTCCCCACTTCCAAAAGCCATCGAAGGCGTTGACGCAAAACGGAGTGTACGTCCCCGCGATGAGCAGATAGATGGCGGAGTGGTCGAGTTTCCGCAGGACCAGCAGGACTTTCTCTTTGGCGCGCACCATGTGATACGTGGCGCTCGCCGAGAACATGGCGATCAGGCTCAGGCCATAGACGGCCAGCGAGACGATCTTGGCCGGTTTGCTCCACCCGACGATGAGCAGGGCGATCAGTCCCGCCAGCGCGAGGACCGCGCCCGCCCAATGGGTGAGACTGTTGACGGGTTCGCGAATTTTTTTCAACATGAGCGACTCCTATAAGAATTTGTTGAGAACCATGACGACCGTATCAATAAAGACGTCGAGCGCCTCGTCGTTGGACGGGATGACGCCGATGGCGAACGAAAATTCCTGCGGGCGGATGTCCATGACCAGCGAGCGGAAGAGGCGCTGCTCGAGTTGAGCCTTGAAATCGGGCGTCGCGAGTTTCTGCGCGGCGAACCCGTCCTCGGTGGTCAGCGTCCAAAGGCGGTCGAACTCCTCGTCGCCGGTCAGCAGGCGTTCCCGTCCGAAGGCGGCCAGCATTTTCTGCAACAGGAAGTTCCTCGTCAGGCGAAGCGCGGGCAGCCGCGGCGAATCCAGTTTTATCTGCGCCACCGTCTTGGGCGGACTGTAACGGCTGCCGGGGATTACGCGGATGGCGATGAACGCGTCTTTGAAGGGAATCCGCAATTCGGGTTGTCGCCACAACGAACCTTTGCGGATCTCGCCGCCGCGCTTCTCCGCCTGGCGCGTCAACCGCGCGCTCCGCGCCCGGCTTTGCAGAACCGCGAAGGCCATGACGCCTCCAAACACGGCGAACAGAAAGAGAGCCAGAAGAACTTCGGTAGAATCCATCATCCCTCCGCGGGTTTTTGAGCGACCGCGATCAGCAACCGTCCCGATTCTAATTCATTAATGTCAATTCGAACGTCGAATCTGGCGCGCTGGAAAAGGTCCGCGGTTTTCTTTTTGACGAGGCTCTCCGCTTCGGACGGGGCCTCGCCTGTGACTCGATACACCCATCGAAGGATCCCGTTCTTCGGCCACGCGGCAAACAGGACGATGAAGCGGCCTCCGCTTCGGAGGACGCGCCGCGCCTCGGACAGGGTCCGCGCCTCGGCGATGTACGGCGCGGGGAAGGCGGCGACGATGCTGTCGAAGGTCTCCGCGGCGAAGGGGAGGCTTTGCCCGAGCCCGCGCGTTAAGTTGACCTGCGCGTAGCCAGAACGGTGGAGGCGTCGGCGGGCGAGGCGGGACATCTGCGCGGACTCGTCCAACCCGACCGCGGCCAGCCCTCGGTCCAGGAGGGCGCGTTGGAGATGCCCGGGGCCGTGACCAAGTTCGAGCAGGCGCGTCCCGCGCGCGTAAGGAAGAACCGTCTCCGTCCACTCGATCCAGCGGCCGAGCGAAACCGTCCACGCGACCCAATCGTAGGCGAAGGCCAGGCTGTGGTAGAGATGATGGAAGAAGAAGTCCAGGAGGCGGGCGGTCAGGCGCATAATAAAAAACAAGGGCTTGACGGCTGTCAAACCCTTGTAGCGGGCGGGCGGCGGTTAGATGGCCGCTTCGTCGGTCTTTTTGGTTTTGCGGATGGACTCCACGGCGTTTTTGCCGCGCGTTTTGACGTCTTCCACGATGGCGCCGCCGCGCGTCCTAACGTCGCTGACAACGCTCTCGCCGCGGGCTTTGAGTTCTTTGGCGAGTTCGTCGGCGCGGGCGCGAGCCTCGGCTGCGGCGGCCTCGGCCTTGGCCAGCGCCTGTTCAGCGGAGACCGAAGCCTTGTCTCGCAGTTCGATGCTCTTGTCTTTGATGAGGGCGCGGGTTTCTTCGCCGGATTGCGGGGCAAAGAGCAGAGATACGACCGCGCCGGTCAAACCGCCGACGATAAAGCCGACGAGGAAGGCTCCAAATTCATCTCGATCAGACATAGTGTGCTCCTTTTCTGATTTATTTTCGTTTGATGCCCATTAATTCTATCATACGTTGCAAACCCGCCAGGTAACTGTTGAGTTTGACAACGGGCTCGATGACGTTTTCTCCCAGGAATTCCGCGGTGCCGCGCAGGTTGTTGACGGTCTCTGTGGTGGCCGCCAGGATAGGGCGGACTTCGTTTTGCAGGAGGTTGACGAGGCTGGCGACCTGCACGATGAGGACGATCAGGGCCGCGCCGATGAGCAGGGACTCCAACGCCATGACGATGATGAACACGTCGCGGAGTTTGCCGACGAATTCGCCGCTGGTCTGCGGACGCAGCAAAAAGACGATAGCTGTCACGAGCAGGGCGAGAATCAGGACGATTCCGACAATGCTCCACGTCACGACCGCGCGCTGTTTTCGCTCGGCTTCCTGTTGCGCGGCCAGTTGCTCGGGCGTCAGTTCGGGCTGGGGAGTGGGTTCGGGAATTGCCATGAGCCGATTATAGCATTATCCGTGTTTGTTCGTGCGATCCCGTCAAATCCGTGTACACAAAGAGAGTTAAGAAACGCTCTTTAAGGCAGGCTGGACGAATGGAGGAACGACAGGATGGCCTCCAGCGCGCCGCCGCCGATGGCGAGGGCTTTGTCGGAGACGAGGCGGCACAGGGCGGGATCGTCGCGCTCGTCCACGTCGCCGAGTTTCAGGCCGCGGGTTACTTCCATGCCGTCGGGGAGTAGTCCGCGCAGGACGCCTTTGAAGGGGCTGTCGATTTCAATTTTTCGATTTTCAATCTTTGAATGGATCTCGGCGACGAGTTGTCCCGCTTCGAGATGGTCGCCGATGGCCGCGTGCGAGACGAGGGTCCCGTCGGCGTCGGCGCGCAGGACGCGGCGCGGGTCGCCTTCGGGCTGTCCGCTGTCGGGCGCGGAGCCTCCCTGCCAGTAGACGCGTCCGAGGGTGTGGCCGCGGCGCGTCTCGATGACGGCGTGGCAGTCGCGCGGGGCGGTGAAGCCGGGTCCCAGTCCGATGTGAAGCGGGACGGGGGCGGGGAGCGGCTGGGGAGTCGTCTTGAGCAGGCGGGCGTCTATGATAATTTGGTAATTGGTAATTGGTAATTGGCTGATTTCGGGATCGACGAGGACGGGGATTTCGCGTCGGGCGAGAGTCGACTCGATTTGGTCGGGCGTGACGAGGCGGGCGGCCGCGTCTTCGACGACGATCTGTCCCGCGTAGACCGCCTCGGAGAACGAGACGAGGCGTCGCACCGCGAGCGGACGCGGCAGTTCGGCGATGACCACGTCGAATCCCGCGTGGTGGAGACGGAGCGCGACGCCGCTGGCGAGGTCCCCGCCGCCGCGGATGAGGATGCGTTGGTTCATTTTTCTCTGACAGGTTCCATGAGCAGATGCCCGAAGGCGTACAGCGTGACGTAGACGAAGAGGAAGAATCCCGCGAAGATGACCGTGAAGCCGATGGAGCGCAGGCTGGGGTCTTGCGCGCCGACGACGAATTGCCGGAAGATGCCTTTCGGGTCGGCGAAGATGTCCCACGAATTCCAGCGGATGAAACGCCCGATGTAGACGCCGAGTCCGCTCAACACGGAGACGACGAAGACCATGATCCAGCTGACCCAGCGTCCGAATTCGCGGTGGACGATATCCTGCATCAGGTAGAGGGAGACGACGCCGAGGAGCATCCCCGTCCACGAAAACCACATCAGCAGCATCACGTCGAACCAGTCGGGGACGCTGGCGCTTGGCTCAGCCAGGTGTTTGAAATCGGTGATAATGTAGGGCGCGTTGGGCAGGAAGATCAGCCACACGAAAGCGATGACGGGGACGACGATGTAAAGCCATTTCCGTCCCAGGGATAGCGTCCAGGCGGTGTAGGCCGCGATCAGCGGAATCCACGCCAGGAAGAGATTCCAGACGAGGAAGGTGAAACCGTAGTCGTTGTACCAGAATCCGCGGAAGCGATAGAGCGCGATGGAGAAGACGCTTGCGGCTCCGAGCAGGAAGAAGATGGCAAGGCGATAACGGTAGGATTTGACGGTGTTGTAGAGATTGCTCATGGAGGGGATTATAAGGGATGGGGGGAATAGAGAGTAGAGAGCAGAAGGCGGAAGGCGGGAGGCGGGAGGCGGAAGGCGGGAGGCGGAAGGCGGAAGGCGGAAGGCGGAGAGGGTTAGGCGTGGGTTGTGAGAAATTGGCGGAGGATGGGGTTGACGGCTTCGGGTTTTTCGTAATGCGGGATGTGTCCGCAATTTTCGATAACGTGGAATTCGGCGTGCGGGATGGCGGCGCGGATGAAGCCGCTGTCCGCGAAGGGGATGGTCGTGTCGTCCCGACCCCAGAAGAGGAGGGTCGGTTTGCGGAGCTGCCCCACGCGTTGGTAGGTCTCGTGGAAGGATTCCAGCATCCCGCTGCGGATGGTGGACAGGATGGCGCGCCTGAATCCTTTGATCCGCATTTGCGGTTTGTAGCGCTCGATGAAATGTTTTACCAGGATCGGGTCGTAAAAATCGGACGCGATCTGGCTCGCGAAGGAGTCGTTTCCGAGCAGGCCGAGTCCCAGCTCGCCCAGGCCGCGAACTTTAAGGAGTTTGAGCGCGGCGGGAAGTTGGACCGGCCGCGCGCCCGCCGGGTCCACCAGGATGTGCGTCTTGACGCGCTCGGGGAACTGATCTGCGAACGCGGCGCTGATCGGGCCTCCCAGCGAAAGTCCCGCGAGGTGGACCGGCTCGCGCAGGTCCAGCGCGTCCAGCAGGTCTTTGAGTTGACGCGTGAACAGGCGGATGTCGTAGCGCACGCGCGGACGGTCCGAAAGTCCGCGCCCGAACAGGTCGTAGCGCAGGACGCGGAAGCCGGAGCCGCGCAGGAAGTCGAAGGTCGGATCCCAGATGAAGGAGGGGACGGAGAAGCCGTGGATGAGGACGACAATTGCCCTAGCCCCTTTCCCCTCTCCCGATTTCGGGAGAGGGAAATGAAGTTCGTAATGGCAGACGCCGTCTGAAAGTTGGACGAACGACCCGCCCGCGTGAGCGCGGGCAGAGTCGGTCAACTCCTCGGTTTCGGAGAAGTAAGGGAAGGACATGATGTTCGAGGCGCGGATTTGGCGGAAAGGAATTCCAACGAAAATCCGCGCCATCCGTGTACCGGCTTAAATCTTTCCCAGTCCTCTCAACACGCGTTCGGGCGTGAGCGGGAAATCGTCGAACCAGACGCCGGTCGCGTCGTGGACGGCGGAGGAGATGGCCGCGGCGGTCGGCAGGAAGGGCAGTTCGCCCAGCCCGCGCGCGCCCCACGGTCCGTTCGGATCGGGGACTTCGACGATGACTGATTCCACTTTTTCGGGGATGTCGAGGATGGTCGGGATGAGATACGTGGATAGTTGGTTGGTCAGGATGTGCCCGTCCTTCAATTTCAAGTCTTCGAGCATGGCGTAGCCCTGCGCCTGCACCACAGCGCCTTCGATCTGGCCCTCCACCAGCGTCGGGTTGATGGCCTGCCCCACGTCGTCCGCGGAGATGACGCGCAGGACGCGCGTTTGTCCCGTCTCGGTGTCCACTTCCACTTCCACGGCTTGCGCGGAATACGCGTACGCGAAATTTGGCACGGAATGACCCGTTTCTTTGTCCATGGTGGTCGTCTTCGGCGCGAGATATTTGAACTCCGCGATGGCGGGACGTTCCTCGGCCTCCCATTTTTCCAGAGCCGCCTTGCCCGCGCCCTTGATGGCGTTGCCCGCCATGAACGTCATGCGCGAGGCGGAGACCGAGCCGGAGCTCTGCGTGAACGACGTATCCGACACGCGCAGCTGCACTTTGTCCACGCTCACGCCGACCGCTTCAGCGGCCATCTGCGCCATGACGGTGTGAGTCCCCTGTCCCACCTCGGCGCCCGCGTGGTACAAGACCACCTTTTCGATCTGACCGTTCCCGTGGATCTCGACCTTCGCCCAGCAATTTTCCTGATAGCCAAAACTGAAGCCGATGTTTTTGAATCCCGCCGCGAAGCCGCGCCCGCGCACAATGGACGACGGCCGGCCCGACTCGACCTTCGGACCGCGCGCCTCGGTCCGACTCCAACCGAACTTCGCCGCCGCTTCCTCGATGACCTTCGAGACGGTCACCGGACCCGGGGCCGGGGTGCCGACCCCGAGCGTGTCGCCGTCTTTCAGCGCGTTCTTCAGGCGGAACTCCACCGGGTCCATGCCGAGTTTTTCGGCGAGTTTGTCCATTTGCAGTTCGGCCATATACAAGGCCTGCGGCGCGCCGAACCCGCGGAAGGCCGCGCCCGGCACGTTGTTGGTGTAGACGCCGTACACGTCTGCTTTGAGATTGGGGATGAAGTAGGGTCCCGTGCAGGTGATGGCGGAATTTCCCAGCACCTTGTTGCTGGTGTACATATATGCGCCGCCGTCGCCGACCATTTCGATCTCCGCGGCTACCAGCTTCCCGTCTTTGGTCGCGCCCCATTTCGCTTTTGTGAAGGTCGGGTGCCGCTTGCCGTGACCGATGATGGACTCGCGCCGCGTCCAGATGATGCGGACGGGTTTGTTCAATTTCCACGCCGCCAGCGCCAGCGCGATCTGGACGGAGATGTCCTCGCGTCCGCCGAACGCGCCGCCGATGGCGGGGTAGATGACGCGCACCCGCTCTTCCGGCAGGCCGAGGCTGTGGGCGATCGCTTCCGCGTCCTCGTGCGCCCATTGACCGGCGGCGGCCACCGTCACGCGGCCCTCCTCGTCAATGTACGCCAGCCCCGCTTCGGGCTGGAGGTAGGCGTGTTCCTGGTAGGGAGTCTGGTACTCGCCCTCCACGATCACGTCCGCTTGGCTGAAGTCCACTTCGCCTTTGCGGATCTTGTAATGGACGCAGACGTTCGAGTCGCCGCGCTCGGGATGGAGTTGCGGCGCGCCGGGCTGCATCGCCTGGCGCGCGTCGAACACGGCCGGCAGGTCTTCGTATTCGACCTCGATCAGTTTGACCGCCTGCGCCGCGATCTCCTCCGTCTCCGCGACGACGGCCGCGATCTGGTCGCCCTCGAAGCGGACGATGTCTGCCCTCACCCTTTGCCCCTCTCCCGATTTCGCGGCAGGGACGGGGGCCGGCCCGCAGAAGACAGGCTGATCCTGCCACTGCAGCCCATACTCGTTGACCGGCACGTCCTTCGAGGTGAAGACCGCCGTCACGCCCGCGAGCGCCTCCGCCTTGCGGACGTCGAGCGCGGTCACGCGCGCGTGGGCGCGTTCCGCGAACAACATTTTCATGTGCAACATGCCCGGCATGGACAGGTCGCCGGAGTATTGCGCCGCCCCCGTCGCTTTGCCGCGCGCGTCCACGCGCGGGGAAGATTGACCGATGGATTTTGTAGTCATGGTTTACCGTTTGTATTTTCTGACTTTGACGTTGGCCGGCGGCGCGTCGAATTGCGAATAACGCGACGGCCCGGCCAGCCGATAGACGAACGCGTATGCCAGGGCGATGACGCCCATGAGCAGGATGACCAGCGTGAAGGCGATGAGCAGGATGGCGTAGAGATTTTCCAGGCTTTGGATCCAATTCAGGATCGGGACCAGGCCGGGAACGCGGAACAGAAGCGCGGGCATGAGCGGCCGTCCCAGCAGGCCGGGAGGCAGGGCGATGCCCAGGCCGGGCGCCATCTCGACCAGGATCGTACTGAGTCCCAGCGACATGGCCGGCACGATCAGCAGGATCAAACAGCCGATGCCCCGCCAGATGGGATGAGGCTCCTTGCGGCGGATCGGCTTCACCTTGCGTTCGGCGGTCTGATATTTCGGCATGGATCACCTCCTGCTGGCAGCCTCGACCGCCTCGATGATTTTATAGTAGCCCGTGCAGCGGCACAGGTTTCCCGTCAATGCCTGCTCGATCTCGTTATGCGTCGGCTGCGGACGTTCCTCCAGCAGTTTCGCGGCCGACATCAAAAAGCCCGGCGTGCAGTAGCCGCACTGCACCGCGCCGTGCTGGATGAAGGCTTCCTGCACCGGATGGAGCCGCTCTCCGTCGGCGAGCCCCTCCACGGTGACGATCTCCGCGCCATGCGCGCGCGGCGCCGGGACGAGACAGGCCATCACCGCCTTCCCGTCCAGGAACACGGTGCAGGCGCCGCATTCGCCCTCGGCGCAGCCTTCCTTCGTCCCGATCAACATGCCTTCGTCTCGCAGCAGGCGCAGCAGGTTTTTCTCATGTCCGCGCTCGAAGACCATTTTCTTTCCGTTGACGGTCGTTTCGATCGGCGTTGTGGGATATTCATAATTCATAATTCTGAATTCAGAATTTTTTCCCTGCAACAATACCGGGTTCTCAGGCATCCCCTCGCGCTCCGTTCCATCGCGGATCGAGCGCAGTCCGCGCAGCACGCTGACGCGCGTCAACTCGCGGCGGTACGCGGCCGAAGCGCGGATGTCATCTATGGGACGGCTGGCCTCCATCGCGAGACGCGCCGCCTCGGCGACGACCTCGTCCGTGAGCTTTTTGCCCGCCAGATAGGATTCCGCTTCGCGCGCGTGGATGATGGTGGGCGCGACCGCCCCGAGCGTGATCGCCGCCGACGAGACCGCGCCCGCCTGAACGTCGAGGACGACCGCCGCGTTGACGAGGGAGATCGCCTGGGCGCGGCGCAGCGCCATCTTGATGAACGTCCCGCGCTGGGTTTCGCGCAGCGCGGGGAAGGAGATGTCCACGAGCAGTTCGTCGGGCTGCATCACGGTCTTGCGGACGCCTGTGTAGAATTCCGCCAGCGGGACCGTCCGCTCGCCGCGCGTCGAGACGAGGGTCACGGACGCGCCGAGCGCCATGAGCGGGGTGATGGTGTCGTTGGCGGGCGAGGCGGTGATGAGGTTGCCCGCCACGGTGGCGCGGTTGCGAATCTGCGGCGCGCCGACTTCCCACGAGGCGCGCGCCAGCGGGTAGGCGCGCACGCGGAGGAGCGCGGACGCGGCCGCGTCGTTGTGCGTCACGAGCGGGCCGAGGTGGATGCGGTTGTCTTCGTCGAGGCTGATGCGGTCGAAACCGGGGATGCGGCTGACGTCAATGAGCGTGTCCACGCCTTTGCGAACGCCGCGTTCGAGTTCGAGCATCAGGTCGGTGGCGCCTGCCACGATTCGGGCGCGTGTCCCTTTTTCTGTGAGCAGGCGAATGGCTTGGTCGGTGGATGATACGGTGTAATATTCGCGCCACATTGTTTTGTTCCCTTTCTCACTTATTCTAACACGACAACGAGAGAGGGCGCGCAGGGCGGCTTAAAAAATTATCCCCGGAACGCGGCTTGGCGTCCCGGGGCGTTTTGAAATTTTTTGGCCCGGCGGAGGTCAACTCGTGAAGACTTCGCCGCGCTGCTCGAAGGTGGTCACGGCCTGGCGCGCCAGCGTGGTCAGGTTGCGGATGGCGGCGGGCAGGGCTTCCTCGTCCGCGAGGCTGGCTTCCACGTTGTCGAGGGCGCGGCCCGTCTGGTCCGCGAGGTCGAAGAAGGCGTTGTCGAAGGCGTAGAGTTTCGCCAGTTCGGCCTCGTTGATCTTGACGGCGTCGAAGAGTCCCGACGCGCCGTAGGAGGCCTTGCTGATCTTGTCAATGAAGGTGCGGATCTTGATGACGGCCTTCTCCATGTCGTCCACGTAGGAGAGCATGCCGCTGCTGACGAGTTCGGCTTGCAGGGCGGAGGCGCGGCTGTAAAGTTCCTCGAAACGCCGGGCGACGGTCTCGCGCAGGAGTTTGTCGGCCGCGCGGCGGTTCTGGCGTTCGATGTACCCGCCGAAGCCGGGGATTTTGGACGCCAGGTTTTTGAACGCGTCCTGACTGTTGGTCACTTTCTCGAATAGATCGCTCATGTGTGAGTCTCCTTGATTGCATGTACGGAAAAAAGACGCTTTGCGTTGCGCGGTTTTCATTCATTATAGCCTGACTTCGGAGTTATAATCAAGAAACAAAATATTACAGCCCGACGGGCATCCTCGGGCAAGGAGAATTGTGATGACCACTGACATTGCTGCCCTTTTGGGCGACAAGGCCGAATCGCTGCTGGGATTCAATTCGCCGAAGATCTCCAAAGACCGCCTCCAGCTGGCGGGACCTGACTTTGTGGACCGCGTCTTCGCGCAGTCGGACCGCAACAACCGCGTCCTCGGCAACCTGACATGGATGTACGGCCACGGCCGCCTCGGCGGGACGGGCTACATGTCCATCCTGCCGGTGGACCAGGGCATCGAGCATTCGGGCGGCGCGTCGTTCGCGAAGAACCCCGATTACTTCGATCCCGAAAAGATCATCGAACTCGCCATCGAGGGCGGCTGCAACGCGGTCGCTTCGACCTTCGGCGTGCTGGGGATGATGTCGCGCAAGTACGCGCACAAGATCCCCTTCCTCGTCAAGATCAACCACAACGAACTGCTGACCTATCCGAACAGTTTCGAGCAGATCCTGTTCGGGACGGTGGAGCAGGCCTACGACATGGGCGCGGCCGCCGTCGGCGCGACCGTCTACTTCGGCTCGGACGACTCGCACCGCGAACTCATCGAGATCGCGCAAGCCTTCGCCCTCGCCCACGAACTCGGCATGGCGACTGTCCTGTGGTGCTACCTCCGCAACCCGGCCTTCAAAAAAGACAAGGACTACCACGTCTCCGCGGACTTGACGGGACAGGCGAACCACATCGGCGTCACCATCGAAGCGGACATCGTCAAGCAGAAACTTGCCGAGAACAACGGCGGCTTCATCGCCTTGAACACGGGCGGCAGTTCCTACGGCAAACTGGATAAACGCATCTACAGCGATCTGACCAGCGACCATCCCATTGACCTGTGCCGCTATCAGGCGATCAACTGCTACGCGGGCCGTGTCGGGATGATCAACAGCGGCGGCGCTTCGGGCGAGAACGATTTCGCCGATGCCGCCATAACGGCGGTCGTCAACAAGCGCGCCGGCGGGCACGGTCTCATCTCCGGCCGCAAGGCCTTCCAGCGCCCGATGGCCGAAGGCGTGAAACTGCTGAACACCATCCAGGACGTGTACCTGGACAAAAGCATCACGGTGGCGTAAGTGCCTCGGTCCGACCAGGGCGTCACCCGCGAACGTTACATGCTGATTCCCCGCGTGCTGATCTTTTTACGGCGCGGGGAATCGGTTTTGCTCATCAAAGGCGCGCCGAACAAACGTCTCTGGGCGAACAAGTACAACGGGATCGGCGGACACGTCGAACGCGGCGAGGACGTCCTGGCCGCGGCGCGGCGCGAACTGGACGAAGAGACCGGTCTCCGCGCGGACCTTTGGCTGGCCGGCACGGTGACGGTGGACGCCAGCCCCGACATCGGCGTGGGGCTGTACGTCTTCACCGGGCAAATCGAAGAGTCGGGGCGGACCGATCCGTTGGGGCGGACCGATCCGTTGGGGCGGACCTACGTGTCCGCCCAACTCCGTCCCAGCGCGGAGGGGACGCTGGAGTGGCTGCCGCTGTCCGAACTGGCGAGCCGGCCTCTCGTCGAGGATGTGGCGGCGCTGCTCGACCGCGTCCTGCGGATGAAGGCGGGCGATCCGCCCTTTGCCGCGCGTTCGTTCTATGACGACGACGAAAAATTGAAAGTGGTCTTCGCCTGAGCGCGTCGCCCGGACGGGGTGAACGGCCTGATATAATCCGACAGAGAGGAATTTTTATGTACACTCCCGGCCCCGAAGACAAAGTCACCCTGGTGATGGCGTACACGCAGAACGGTTTGATCCGCGGCGAGGTCGTGACGATGAAGACCATGCGCATCAACAACTGGCTTCGTACCGACAGCGCGCCCGATTACTTCCATTTTTACAACCTGCAATGGCTTCAGATGACGGCCGGCGGGATCAAGTCTGCCGCCTACCAGGAACTGATCCTGCCCGTTTCCCAGGCGATCGGTTTTCACGCCGCGCCCCCCTCGCAGGAGCCGCTGGATTACGACGAGCGCGAAGACCGGCGCGTCAACAAACCCGTGACCATTCACATGGGCTTGTTCACCGTGAACGGATATTTCCGCGCCGCCTCCCAAAGCGACCTGCTCACCACGCTTTCGGTTTCGCATTCGGCCTGGATGTCCATTTACGACGCCTCCGTCAGTTCGCCGTATATTCCGCAAATGCCGCCGATCCAGGTATCCATGATGCTGGCGCGCTCGGAGCAGATCGGGTTTATTTTGCAGGATTGAGATTTGACGTTTTTTCAGTGAAGCATCCGCGCTTTTCGAGATGGATCTTCAACTACTTTTTTAGGAGACCCCATGACCACCATTGACCTTACCATCGAAAAAGACCGCCGCGCCCGCGCGGTCCAACGCGCCCGCGAGCGCAACATCATCATTCCCACCTACGCCCAGATGAAAGACCCGTCGAAGATCCCGGGCAAGATCAAGGATGAATTAAAGGGCATCGGACTTTGGGACATTCACCCGCGCAATCTCTTCCGCATCACCTGGAAGAACCAGCCCGTCGCCTCGGGCGGGACCTTCGGCGGGGCCAACTTCATCGAGCTGCCCTCCTCGCTGACGGGCGTCCGCGCCCGCATCGTGGCGCTGGTGGGGAAGTGGTTCCCGACGGGTTCGCACAAGGTCGGGGCGGCGTTTTCCTGTCTCGTGCCGCGGCTCGTCACGGGTCAGTTCGACCCGACCACGCAGAAGGCGGTCTGGCCCTCGACGGGAAATTACTGCCGCGGCGGCGCGTACGACTCCGCTCTGCTGGCATGCGATTCCATCGCCATCCTGCCCGAAGGGATGTCGCGGGAGCGCTTCGAGTGGCTGTCCAACGTCGCGGGCGAGACGATTAAGACGCCCGGCTCCGAATCGAACGTCAAGGAGATCTTCGACAAGTGCTGGGAACTCCGCAATTCGGGACAGGACCTGATGATCTTCAACCAGTTTGACGAGTTCGGCAATTACCTGTGGCACTACGAAGTGACCGGCCACGCGATGGAGGAGGTCTTGAAGCGGGTGATGGGACCGAACGACCGCTACCGCGGCATGGTCTCCGCGACCGGCTCAGCCGGGACGATCGCCAGCGGCGACTACCTGAAGCAGCTCTTCCCGGAAAGCAAGATCGTAGCCAGCGAAGCCCTGCAATGTCCGACCCTGCTCGAAAACGGGTTCGGCGCGCACCGCATCGAGGGGATCGGCGATAAACACGTCCCGTGGGTGCATAACGTGAAGAACACCGACCTCGTGGCTGCGGTGGACGATAATGCCGTGGTCAACCTCTCGCGTCTCTTCACCGAGGAGGCGGGACGCGCCTACCTCGTCGAGCGCGGCGTCCCGGAAGACGTTGTGGCGCGGCTCGACCTGTTCGGCTTCTCGGGCATCTCGAACATGCTGACGGCCGTCAAGATGGCGAAGTATTACGAAATGGACGAGAACGACATCGTGCTGACCCTCCTGACCGATTCGATGGAACTGTACCACTCCCGCGTCGCCGAGATGCGCGACGAGATGGGCGAATACACCGACAGCAACGCGGCCGCCGATTACGCCCGCTGGATCCTGGGCGAATCCACCGATAACCTGCTCGAACTGCGTTACACCGACCGGCGCCGCGTCCACAATTTGAAGTACTACACCTGGGTCGAACAGCAGGGCAAGACCTACGAGGAGATCCAGCAGCAGTGGTATCAGCCGAATTACTGGACCGACGTCCAAAAGCAGGCGGACGAGATCGACGAGTTGATCGTCGCGTTCAACGAGGATGTCGGATTGTTGAAATAGGAAAGCGAAACCCCGTCTTCATACAGGAGACGGGGTTTTTTCGTATTGCCCCGCGCTGAAACCGTCAAGCGCCGCCCGGGCCGCCGGCGTTAATCTGCCGTAACTTTATTCCGCCCGTCGTTTTTGCTTTTATACATCAGCGCGTCGCTCCGCTTGATGGCGGAGGCCAGCGTCTCGTTTGCCGCGGCAAAGGTCGCGCTGGTCGAGATCGTCGTCGAAATCCTCCGGTTGTCCGCCATGATGAAACTGCGTTCCACAAAAATGTTGATCCGCTCCGCGATGGCGCGCAGGTCTTCGCGGCTGATGTTTGGCAGCAGGATCAGAAACTCGTCCCCGCCCCATCGGAAGAACAGGTCCGATTGGCGCAAGGCGCTGATCGCCGATTTGCTGATCATGACCAGCGTCTTGTCGCCGATGGCGTGACCGTGTTGATCGTTGATTTCCTTGAAAAAGTCCACGTCGAAGAAGATCATCCCCAAAACGTCCCGTTTGTCGGCGTGGTTTTCGAACATGATCTCCGCCAGGCGGCGGTTTCCGATTCCCAGCAGCGGGTCTCGGAACGCGTCGTTCTTGAGCCGCTCGATCTCCTTCAACATATCCAGGTTCTTCGAATTTTCCGAAAAAGTCTCGACCGCGCCGATGATCTCCCCCGTTTCGTCCACCAGCGGCGCCACCCGCACGTGGACGGATACGCGGTGTCCCTGCTTGTGATGCAGGAACACAAAGGCTTCCCGTTTCTCGCCGTCCTGCAAGGTGAGTTGCAGCGGACAGCCGTTCTCGCACAATTCCCGCCCAGTGACGTCCATGTGTCGAAGGATATTATTGGCGCAGGAATGTCCGATGATTTCAGGTTTTTGGTATCCCGTTATTTTCTCGGCAGTCGTGTTCCAGTAGGTGATATTTCTATCCTTGTCCACGTAATACACCCCGTCGGACAGATTGTCCAGCAGGATTTTCGATAAGTCGTCGTTCATGGTTGTATCCAGACGGACGCGCCCGCAACCGGCGCGACCTGCCTTAAACCTCCGCTTTCATGGGATTGGAAAGAGTCTTGTCGGTTTTCAACTTTTTTCGCTCCTTATTGTATATCACAAACGGCGGCGCGGACGCCCTGCGGCTCGCCCTGAACTTTGGGCCGGGCGCGGCTGTACACGACCTGGAATTGATCGTCGAGCGTGGACAATGCTTGGGAGCAGGAAAAAACTTGAAGCGAGGAAAATGCTCATCGAAGCCGCAGACTCCCAAAAATCCGCTGCACGCTTTGTCAGGCAACCTGTCCGCTATAAGACTCTTGTGCTTTGATCATAGCCTTGACTTCGTCAATACTGTATGGCGGTTTTCTCATGTGTAAAATAGCGTGACAATTTGGGCAAACAGGACGCAAATCATTTATTGGGTCAACTTCATATTCTGCGCCAATTTCGCCCAACGGTTTCAAATGGTGAACATGAATAAAACCTTTGCCAACTTCGCCATACCTTGACTCAAAAGCCATATTGCAAATTTCACATCTTGCGCCATAATGCTCAACGCAAGTATTTCGGGCTTTTTGACTTCGCTCAAAAGCATTTACTTTGATAGATTTTACTGCACCTTCATAAAATTCTTGTGGCTCATCTATTTCATCGGGCAATAAACCGAGAATCGGTTTGCTTTCAGAATAAGCCACGTCCAGAACTTCAGCCCTGAAATTCTTATCTGTAACCAATTTGTAAACTTTAGGCTGATGAAATTTTCTGAAAGTTGACGCTTTCGCCCGATTCACTTCGGCAATTAATGAGTCGTGCCAACATTGCTTAACTTGTTCTGACGATGCAATCAATGAAGCGGCTTCATACAAATTATCGAAACGTAAAAAATAAGGCGGCTCTGAAAATTCACCGCGCAAGTTGCTAAACTTCCAAGATTCTTTGATATGTCTATCTCGACTCAATTCTGGAATATCACGACAATATGAAGCAAAAATCAAACCGACAAAATATTTATCTTGTCCATCTATCTTCCGTTTTTGCATGGCAATCACATACCGAAAATTGATTGATACAGGAAAATGCCAACTTGTTTTATGAGGTGACAATGACATTGTGAGGCGTGGGTTGTCGTTTTGCAAGCCCGTAACATCAAGAACCTGTTTTACCAAATCAAAATACGAATTGACCCATTCTCGACTAGGTGCAAATTTTATTTTTTGAGCAAACCGTTCTTGTATTTCATCATCATTTGTCGTCATTTATTCACCCTATTCTTTTCAAAGGGGTTGCCTAACGGTTAAGGATTGATCCAGCGGGGAGCGAAAATTGAAGGGAAAGGGACAAGATTTCCGCTGGAGAACCATTGCGCCAAATATACAACCAGCCCTGCGATTTGACAATCCTTTTGCCGCACAGAATCTCGGCGTTGGAAATTTCCCGCCCCTAAAACAGTAACGGATTAGCAATCGCCAGCGCTTGCACCGACGCTTCGACATAGGTATACTCGGGCAATGCAACCCGAAAAAATCGGCCACTACGAGATCAAATCCGAGCTGGGACGCGGGGGAATGGCGACCGTCTACCGCGCCTACGACCCGCGCTTCGAGCGCGAGGTGGCGGTCAAAGTCCTGCCGCCCGAATTGCTCCACTCCGACCAGAACTTCCGCCTGCGTTTCGAGCGCGAAGCCAAGATCATCGCCAAATTGGAGCATCCCTCCATCGTCCCCGTTTATGACGTGGGCGAAGAGAACAACCAGCCCTACTTCGTGATGCGTTACATGAACGGGGGCTCGCTGACCGAACGCATCAAAAAAAGCGTCTATTCTGTGGACGACGCCGCGCGCCTGCTCGAACAGATCGCGCCGGGGCTGGACGAAGCCCACAGCAAAGGCATCATCCACCGCGACCTCAAACCCAGCAACATCCTCTTTGCCGCCAAAGAAATTCCCTGCATCTCCGACTTCGGAATCGCCAAACTGACCCAGCACGAGGGCGAGACCATGACCACGGGCAGCGCCATCATCGGCACGCCCGCCTACATGAGTCCCGAACAGGCCGCCGGCAACGCGGTGGACGGCCGCACCGACATCTACGCCCTCGGCATCATCCTCTACGAAATGCTCACGGGACGCCAGCCCTACCAATCCGAAACCCCCATGGGACTGGCGCTCAAACACATCACCGAGCCGGTCCCCAACATCCTGGAAGCGCGCCCCGACCTGCCCGCCTGGGTCGGCGAGATCATCGCCGTTTCGATGGCGAAAACCCCCGCCGACCGCTACCAGTCCGCGCAGGAAATGGTGGACGCGATCAAAGCGCATCTCGACACCGAGACCGCGGCGCGCATTACCCGCGGGCTGCCGGCGCGCGTCCGCAAACCCTCTCCCACCGCCCGCACCGCCGTGATGAAAAAGAGCCGCTTCAAGCCCGCCGTCTGGATCGCCGCGCTGGCCGCGCTGGGACTGGTCGTCGTTTTGACCGCCGGCGGATTGCTCGCCTCGGGCTGGCTGCACATTGACTGGACTTCAGAATCCCCCGACGCGGTCCCCTCCTCCCTTCCCTATCCGACGGCCCTGCCCTCCCCGACCGTTTCCGTCCCGACGACGAAGCCTTCCGCGACCGAGACCGCGTCCCTGGTTTCGACGCCCTCTCCCGCGCCGACGGTTCCTCTCCCCGAGCCAGGAATCCCCGTCCTCGGCGGCGCGGACAGAATCGCCCTCGTCCACCGCAACGACATCTGGATCATGAACGTGGACGGGAGCGATCCCAAACGCCTCACCACCGACGGCGCGCCCAAGTTCAACCTGGAATGGCTGGACCGGGAGACGCTCCTCTATATTTCGGGAAAGACCCTGAAAACGGTAAACATCGAAACCCTGCGAGAAGATAACATCGCCAGTTTTCTTTCCTCGCAGTATTTCGAATCCTTCCACGTTTCCCCCGATAAAAAACAGGCCGCCATCAGCCTCGACCGCGAACTCTTTGTCGTCCCCTTCGACGTCGAAAAACTACGCGGCGTGCGCGGCCACACCGACCTGCTGGGCTTGAACGGCTGTCTCTTTTACGACGATTTTGCCGTCAAGGACGCGCGCTGGTCCCGCGACGGCGCGCGACTGGCGCTCAAGATCCTCGTCCCGGCCGGCAACCAGCGCGCCGACGCCATCCGCATCATGGACATTTCCAAGTGCGGCGAAGACAAGCCGAAGATTCTGGACGATTTCCCGACCGGCCGCTTCGAGTTCCCGCACGTCATTGTGGACTTCGACTTCGACGGCAGGGACGTTTTCTTTTTCAACAGCGCCGTTTTCAACGGCGGGTTTGGCAGGCTGCTTTTCTACAGCGCGTTCACGCACAAATTCCAAAAAGTCCGCGATAACGCCTGCTGCTATCGCGACGCGGTCTTCAGCCCCGACGGCGCGTACGTCATCCTCGCGTTCAAGGATATTACCGTGGGCGACGCCGCGCCGGTCCAACTCTACTATGTCCCTGTGGACGCGCTGCTCTCGGGCGGCGCGTTGACGCCGCTTTCCCTGCCTGCGGAATTCGTCTTCCGCAAAGGCGACGCCCCGGTGTTCGCGCTGAGACCCGCGCCGTGACGCGTTTGGGGCGGCGCTTTCGGAAGCTCAACCGCAAGGCTTTCTCAAATGAACCGCTAAGCCCGCGAAGACCGCAAAGAGATCCGATTAAGAGCGTGTTTTGAAATTCCATCTCGGACACGGATCGCGCGGATTTCACGGAAAAATCCAAAGACAAATCCGCGCGCTCCGTGAAATCCGTGTACAAAGAGAATGGAAATACGATTTATAAAACACTCTCTAACGATCAAAGACCGACAGCCGCTTAAGGCTGTCAGTTTTTATCTATTCCCGTCTCCTCCCTGTATAATTGCCCCACCCCAAGGAGTCTCCAATGCGCCAACGCGTTGCGTTTTCCATTTTACTCATCTCCCTGCTGCTCTCTGCCTGCGCGCCATCCGCGCCCGCGGCCGGGACGCGAACCCCCGCGCCGCCGTCCGCTGTCCCCACCGACGCGACCGACGACTCGCAGCGCGTCGAGCCGATTCCCGTCCACGTCGGGTATGGAGGCAAAGGCTCCTTCTTCGAAATCTATTTCACCGATCCAGCCAACCCGGCTTCCAAACAACAGACGGGCGGGATCGAACAGGCCCTGATCGCCTCCATCGACGCGGCGCGCCTGAGCGTGGACGTCGCCATTTACAGTTTCAGCCTGCGCGAGGTGGGAAACGCCCTCCTGCGCGCCCGCGACCGCGGCGTGACCGTCCGCGTCGTGATGGAGAGCGACAACCGCGAGCGCTCCCTTCCGCAGGCGCTCATCGAGGCGGGACTTCCCATTCTCGGCGACCGGCGCGAGGGCCTGATGCACGACAAATTCGTCGTCATTGACCGCTCCGAAGTCTGGACGGGTTCGCTGAACTTCACGCCCAGCGGCGTGTACGAAGACAACAACAACCTCGCCCACATCCGCTCCGTCAAGATCGCGGAAAACTACCTGGCGGAATTCAACGAAATGTATGAAGACGATCTCTTCGGCCCCGACACGCGCGCTGCTACCCCGAATCCCGTCGTAACCGTGGACGGGACGCGCGTCGAGACGTACTTCTCGCCCGACGACGGCGTCGCGGCGCGCGTCCTTGAACTGTTGCAGGGCGCGCGGAAAAGCGTCCACTTCCTCGCCTACTCTTTCACCGCCGACGACCTGGCGGAAGTGTTGCGCGCAAAACACAGCGAGGGCCTCACGATAAAAGGCGTGATGGACGGCAGCCAGATCGCCTCCAACAAAGGCACAGAGTTCGACCCCTTCCGCCAGGCGGGCATTGACGTCCGCAAAAACGGAAACAAGGGCTTGATGCACCACAAAGTCATCATCATTGACCGTTCCATCGTCATCACGGGTTCGTATAACTTCACCGGCTCGGCTGAAGACCGCAACGATGAAAACCTGCTCATCATTTTCAGCCCCGACATCGCCAAACTGTACCTGGACGAATTCAACCGGGTATTTAAAGCGGCGCAGCCCGCGAGTAAATGACGAGTCTCTCGTCTGGCGCTTGTGCCTCATCTCAAATGACGTTATCATCCACTTAAATCATTGCGGAGGTTCTCATGCTCGATACTCAAGGCAACTTCTTCCTTGGCCGCCTGTTCGATACGGATGCGGGCAAACTGGCCGATAAAGCCCTGCTCTACGATCCCGCCGACCTGACCACGCACGGAATCGTCACCGGTATGACCGGCTCCGGCAAGACCGGCCTGTGCGTCGGCCTGCTCGAGGAGGCCGCGCTCCAGAACATCCCCGCCATCGTCATTGACCCGAAAGGCGACCTGACCAACCTGCTGCTTCACTTCCCCGACCTCCTTCCCGCGGACTTTCAACCCTGGCTCGACCCGGACGTGGTCCGCCGCGAGGGCAAGACCCTCGAATCCGCCGCGCAGGAGACCGCCGCGAATTGGAAGAAAGGTCTCTCGGAGTGGGGCATTGACCGCGAACGCCTGCTCGCCCTCAAGAACGCGGCCGAATTTGCCGTCTACACGCCCGGCTCGGACGCGGGGATTCCCGTCAGCGTGTTATCGTCGCTGGCCGCGCCCGCCATCCCGTGGGAGGAGAACCGGGAAATCCTGCGCGAACGCATCTCGTCCACCGTCACCGCGCTGCTGGGACTCGTCGGAATGAATAACGTGGACCCGCTTCGCTCGCGCGAGCACATCCTGCTTTCCAATATTTTCGAAATTCACTGGTCTCAGGGACAGGACCTCGACCTGACCGAGTTGATCCTGCAAACCCAGAACCCGCCCTTTGAAAAACTCGGCGCCTTCCCGATCGAAAACTTCTTCCCCGAAAAAGACCGCATGAGCCTGGCGATGCTGCTCAACAACATCCTCGCCGCGCCCGGCTTCGAAGTCTGGCGCGAGGGACAGAACCTCGACATCCCCGCGCTGCTCTTCGCGCCGGACGAACGCCCGCGCCACAGCGTCTTCTACATCGCGCACCTGAGCGACTCTGAGCGCATGTTCTTCGTCACGCTTCTCCTCTCCGCCGTCGAGACGTGGATGCGCACGCAGGCCGGCTCGAACACGCTGCGCGCCATCGTCTACATGGACGAGATCTTCGGCTACCTGCCTCCCACCGCCAACCCGCCCTCCAAACTCACGCTCCTCCGCATGTTGAAACAGGCGCGCGCCTTCGGCGTGGGCATGTTGCTCGCCACCCAAAATCCCGTGGACGTGGATTACAAAGCCCTCTCCAACACCGGCACGTGGATCATCGGCAAACTCCAGACCGACCAGGATAAACAGCGCCTGCTCGACGGACTCGAAGGCGCGGCGGGCGGCGTCAACCGCGCCGCGCTCGACAAACTCATCTCGGCCCTCGGTAAGCGCGTCTTCGTCCTGCACAACGTCCACGAAAAGGCGCCCGTCGTTTTCCAGACCCGCTTTGCGATGAACTACCTCGCTGGCCCGTTGACTCGGACGCAGATCCCCGCGCTGAACGACCTCGTCGGCGCGAAAGCGGCCGACGACCGACAACCGACGACCGAGCGTCCCGCCGCGTCCCTCTCCGACTTTCAGCCGGTCGCGGCGGCCGCTGCCGCCGCGTCCCCTGAACCTGTCCCGGTCTCTCGCCCTCCGTCCTCCGTCTCTGGCGGCAGTTCCACGCGCCCGCCCGTCCCGTCCTCCGTCGCGGAATACTTCCTCCCGTTGACGAACAGCCTGCCCGAGGCGTTCCGCGCCGCCAGCAAAACCATGAGCGCGGACGCGAAGCAGGTGGGAGTCCTTTACCGCCCGGCGTTGATCGCCTCCGCGCAGGTCCGCTTCTTCGACCGCAAATACGGCGTGGACTCGCAGGTGGAACGCGCCGCGCTCATCGAAAACCCCGAGCGGCGCAGCGCCCAGCGTTGGGAGGACTTCATCGTCGGCCTCCCCGTGGACAAAATGGAGACCTCGCCCGCGCCCGGCGCGCGCTTCGAGGGTCTCTCGGCAGCCCTCTCCGACGGGAAACTCGTCGCCGCGCTCCAAAAGGATTTCGCCGACTGGGTCTTCCGCAGCGTCTCGGTCAAGGCGCGCGCCAACGAGACGCTCAAAGTCTATGGCGGACCCGACGTCTCGCAGGCGGATTTCATGAAAGCCTGCGCCGAGGCCGCCAGCGAGGGACGCGACAAAGACCTCGAAAAAGAAGCCGGGAAAATTGACAAGCAGATCGCTTCGCTGCAGGATAAACTCGCCCGCGAGGAACGCGAACTGCAACAGGACCAGGCCGACCTGCAAAATCGGAAACTCGAAGCGGGCGCGAACCTGCTCGAACTGGGCGCGGGGCTGATCGGCTTCGGGCGCAAGAAGAGCGTCTCCACCCAACTCACCAAACAGCGCATGACCGCCAACGCCAAAGCGGAAGTGGACGAGTCGATCCAGGCGATTGCCGAATACAAGAAGCAGATCGCCGAACTGCAAACCGCCCGCGCCCGCGTCGCGGACAGCGTCAACGCGCGCTGGGGCGACGTGGTCAACAAGATCAGCGAGATCACCATCAATCCCAGGAAGACCGACATCTACGTCAATGTCTTCGGCGTGGCATGGACTCCCTACTACCTCGTCGAAGCCGGTGGGCAGACGATGGAACTCCCCGCATTCGGCGCGTGACGGATTCGCTGAAATCCTGTTCTTGACGAGAACGCGATTTAAAATTGACGCGTAAGTTTCTGCCTCGTCCAGCAGTCCAACCTGCTGGACGAATTTTTAATGGGCGTCGTCAGTCTCCTCCGCAGACGGACTCACGACGAACCCCGAGGTATCCATGAGCGCCTTTTATATTATCCTATCCCTCCTCCTCTGGGGTCTGGTCCACTCCATCCTTGCCTCTCTCGGATTCAAATCCTTCCTCGCCAACCTGCTCGGCGACGCGCCGATGCGCGGCTATCGCCTGTTCTACAACGTCTTTTCCTTCCTTTCTTTTCTGCCCATCCTCTATCTGGTCGTAGCGCTCCCCGACGCGCGGCTCTACTCCGTCTCCGCGCCGCTCTCCTACGCGATGATGTTTGGACAGGGCGTCATGGTCATCCTGTTGGTCGTCGGCGTTTTGCAGACGGGCATGCTCACCTTCGCCGGTTTGCGTCAACTCATTGAGGGCGAACGGCCTCCCAAATTCATCACGAACGGACTATACCGCTTCGTCCGCCACCCGCTCTACACCGCGGGGATTCTCTTCCTGTGGCTCTCTCCGCAAGTGACGGTCAACTCCTTCACGCTGTACATCGCCGCGATGATCTATATTTTCATCGGCGCGTATTTCGAGGAACGAAAACTCGCGCGCGAGTTCGGCGCGGCCTACGCCGAATACAGGTCCAAAACGCCGATGTTCATCCCCTGTCTGAAGGGATGAAATCGGGACTTCTTTTTCAAGGGTGGACGTTATCGAAAATAATGCCGGTGTCTTTTCTGCCGCGAATGGCGCGAATTCCACGAAAAATTACGGAAAATTCGCGCTCATTCGTGAAATTCGCGACCAGGAAATGGAACCGATTTTTCCGCGCTCTCGTTATTAAGACGACTCTCACCGAGACAGGTATAATTCCCTCCCATGACCGCCTACTCGTCTCCGTATCCTCATCCCTACCCGCGCGCCTACCAAGTCTTCGCCGCGCTGACTTTGGGACTGGGCGGATTCCTCGCCTTCATCCTCGCCCTCGTCCTCGGCTATCAACTCCTCTACGCGGGACGCATCTTCCCCGGCGTGACGGTGGCGGGCGTGGACCTTTCGGGATTGACGCCCTCCGACGCGGCTCTCAAACTCAACCAGACTCTCACCTTCCCCGTCAGCGGACGCATCGTCTTCCGCGACGGCGCCGACATCTGGCAGGCCTCGCCCGTGGAACTGGGCATGGTCTTCGACGCCTCCGCCAGCGCGCAGGCGGCCTATCGCCTCGGGCGGAGCGGCAATCCCTTCCGCGCCCTCTTCGACCAGATGGTCGCGCGCAGGGACAGCGCGAACGTCGCGCCCGTCATCATCTTCGATCAACGGCTGGCGTATGCCTACGTCAACAACCTCGCCGCGGCGGTCAACCGTCCCGCGCGCGAAGCCAGCCTGAAAATCGAGGGGACGAATGTGGTCGCCGAGGCCGGGCAGGTGGGACGTCAACTGGACGTGGACTCCACACTCGTTGTTCTCAGCGCGCAATTGCAGGCCTTCCGCGACGCCGAAATCCCGCTCGCGGTGACAGAGACCCAGCCCTCGCTGCTGGACGTCTCCGCGCAGGAGGCGACCGCGCGGCAGCTCCTCGCCGCGCCGCTGCAACTGTCCCTGCCGAACGCCGCGGCGGGCGATCCCGGCCCGTGGACGTTCGAGCCGTCCACCATCGCATCCATGCTGACCGTCAAGCGCGTGGAGTCGGGCGGACAGGCCCAGGTTCAGGTGGGACTCGAAAGCGGCGCGCTCGCGAACCTGCTCGCTCCCCTCGCCGCGCAGGTGGACCGTCAGGCCAAAGACGCGAAATTCTACTTCGACGACAACACCCGTCAACTGGTATTGATCGAAAATTCCGCCGTCGGCCGCGCGACGGACGTCCCCGATACGGTCGCCGCGATCAACGACGCGCTCATGCGCGGCGAACACGCCGCGGCGCTGGTCGTGAAAGAGGAACAGCCCGCCGTCGCGGATACCGCCACCGCCGAGTCGCTGGGCATCCGCGAACTCGTCAGCGCGCAGACTACCTACTTCCGCGGCTCGAACGCCGAACGGATGCAGAACATCCAGATCGCCGCGGAGCGCTATCACGGCATCTTTGTCGCGCCGGGCGCGACCTTCTCGATGGGCGAGATCCTCGGCGACGTCAGCCTCGACAACGGTTTCACCGAAGCGTGGATCATCTACGGCGGGCGGACCATCAAAGGCGTGGGCGGAGGCGTGTGCCAGGTCAGCACCACTTTATTCCGCGCCGTCTTCTTCGCGGGACTCCCCGTCGTGGAGCGCTACTCGCACGCCTACCGCGTTTCCTACTACGAGCAGACCGCCTCGGCGCGCGATCCCATGTTGGCGGGCATGGACGCCACCGTCTACTTCCCGCTGGTGGATTTCAAATTTGTCAACGACACGCCCTACTGGCTGTTGATGGAGACCTACTTCAACCCGAGCGCGCAATCGCTGACCTGGAAATTCTATTCCACCTCCGACGGCCGCACGGTCACATACACCGCCAGCGGACCGCGAAACGTCACCCCCGCGCCGCCGCCGCTGCTTGAGGAGAATCCCGAGCTGAAGAAAAACGAGATCAAGCAGGTGGACTGGGCCGCCGAAGGCGCCGACGCTACCATCGTCCGAACCGTGACGAAGAACGGCGCGGTCTACTTCACCGACACCTTCGCCACGCATTACGAACCCTGGCAGGCCGTCTGTCAATATGGCCCCGACACCGAGGACCCCGAAAAACTGGCGAAGAAACGCGGCCTGTGCCAGCCGCCGTTGTAACGCGCCGCCGTAACGCAAATTACCAATTTGCGCTGCATGGTAAAATTCCAGCCTGTTGAAAACGGAGAAAATATGATCAGCAAAGAATTGCTCGAAATCCTGCGTTGCCCCAACTGCGTCCGCGAAAAGAGCGGCCTGCTCACGCTCCATAAAGACGCCTGGCTGGTTTGCGCCGAATGCGGGCGCAAATACCCCATCGTGGACGACATCCCCGTGATGCTCATAGACGAGGGCGATAAATGGATCGCAACCCCGGTTGAGAGCCTGCCCATCCCGCCGCCGGAGAAATAATGCTGGAAGCGCTACTGGTCGAACTGACCAGCGGCGACGACGCCCGCGCCGAATCCGCCGTCCCGCGCCTGGCCGCGCTGGGCAAGGAGACGGTCATCCCGTCTCTGCGCGGGCTGCTCGTCTCGCCCGAGGCGGACATCCGCTGGTGGGCCGCGCGGACGCTGGCCTCGCTTCCCTCCCTCGACCCGGGCCTGCTCCTGCCCCTTCTGAGCGACGCGGCCCCCGAAGTTCGTCAATGCGCGGCGCTGGGACTGTGCAGCCACCCGTCCGCGGCCGGCATCCCGCCTCTCATCCGCGCCTTATCCGACCCTGATAATCTTGCCGCCGACCTGGCCGCGCGGGCCTTGATCGCGGTCGGGGAGCCTGCGACTGAGAGCCTGCTCGCGGTCCTGAAAGAGGCGGGGCAGCCCGCCAGGATTCTCGCCATGCGCGCGCTCGCCGAAATCGCCGACCCGCGCGCCATCCGCCCGATGATCGAAGCCATGTCCGAAGAATCGGCCATGCTGCAATACTGGGCCGAGACCGGCTTGGAGCGGCTCGGCGTGAATATGCTTTACGTGAAACCTTGAGTGACAATGAAAATCAATTTGCCGAAAATGAAAATTCCAAAGCCGGCTTTTAAGCGTCCCTCCGCGGGCGGCGTTATCTTCTGGGTAATCGCCATTGGATTGGGCGCGGCCGCCTTCATCCTCGCCCGCAACGTCTTTACCTGCTGGACGATCACCAGTCTGCCGGGCGTGTCGCCGGATGCCTGCGGAGCGAGCGCCGCCAACCTGCCTTCGTTCAACCCGCAGGGGACGCCGGTCGGCGCGCCGGAGGCCGCCACTCCGCAGCCGGCCGCCCCGGTGGACGTCCCGCCGCCCAGTTGGGACGGCGGCAGCCGCGTCAACCTGCTGTTCATCGGCATCGACGCCCGCGACTGGCAGGCCGGCGTCGGCGCGCCGCGCTCAGACACATTGATCCTGTTCACAATTGATCCCATCTCGAAGACCGCAGGCATGCTTTCGATCCCGCGCGACATGTGGGTAAACATTCCCGGCTCCGGCTATGGACGCATCAACATGGCTTACTCCATCGGCACGGGCGCAAAACTGCCGGGCGGCGGCCCCGGCCTGGCTATGCAGACCGTGTCGCAGTTCCTGGGCGTGCCGGTCAATTACTATGCCCAGGTGGACTTTGGGACCTTCATCGCCATGATCGACACCATCGGCGGGATCGACCTTGAAGTGCGGGAACGCCTCGTGCTGGACCCGGTCGGCACGGGCAAGGACCACGTAGTAATCACGCCTGGTAATCGTCACCTCGTGGGCTGGAAGGCGCTCGCGTACGCGCGCACCCGCGAGCAAAGCAAAGGCGGCGACGTGGACCGCGCCAAACGCCAGCAGGACATCATCTTTGCCATCATGGATAAGGTCCTCAGCCCGGATTATTTCCCGACCTTCGTGAAACAGGCCCCCGGGTTATACGAGTTAATGGCTTCTGGCATTCACACCAACCTGTCCTTTGAAGACGGTTTGAAACTGGCGGTCTTGCTGCAGAGCATCCCGCGCGCGAACATCAGGACCGGCGTGATTGACTACGACATGATCACCATGAGCGGAACCACTTTGAACGGGGAGGCCGCCAGCGTCTTCAAGCCCAAACCCGACCAGATCCGCATTCTGCGCGACGAGATCTTCGGCGGCGGCGCGGTGGGCGCGATGGCCGCAGGCGACCCGGTGGCGCTCTCGAGCCAGGAAGGGGCGCGCATCCGCGTCGTCAACGGCTCGTACGCGGCGGATTTCGGCCAGCGGACCTCCGCTTATTTTCAAAGCCTGGGACTGAACGTGACCGAGCTGGGCAGCGGCGGCCCGTACGACCGCACGACGGTGATTTTATACTCCCCCAAGTTGTACACCATGCGCTTCATGCTCTACTTGTTTGGACTGAACGGCAACTCGGGTACGTCGCAAATCAAGTTCGAACCCAACCCGTCTTCGCCGGTAGACGTGGAGATCCGCCTCGGCAACGACGTAGCGAACTCCAACGTCATCCCATGACCGATCAAGGCCGGGCCTCCCCGGCCTTTTTCATCCATGCTGTTCACTTTCTTTGTCTCCCTCCTCGTCGGCGTCGCCTGCCTGTATCGGGGTTACGCCGCTGACGGCCGCTTTCACTGGCTGACCTGGTTCCTTGTCCTGGGGGCTTTCTGGGCGCTCGCGCAGGTCCGAGGCTGGCGCTGGTTCGCGCCGATCGGCTTATTCGCGTCCCTGTTTGCCGCCGGCTATGGACTCTGGATCGCCCTCCCCGCCGGCTGGATGCTGGCCGGCGCGCTGGGGACGCTCTTCGCCTGGTACGTGGCAGACTTCGAGCGCCGCTTGCGCGTCTCCGCGCCAGACGACGCGCCCGGGCTGCGGACGCGTCGTCTCCTGCGCCTCGGCGCGCTGACCTCCCTGGCGCTGGCCTGGACCCTTCTGAAGATGGTCTATTGGTGGAAATTTTCGCTCGAATGGCTGGCCTATGTCGCCATCCTCGCCGCGCTGGGGACAAGTTACCTTGTGCTTCGGCTCCAACGCGAGGGCGACTAGCGCATCAACAAATTAAAGTTGTAGGGCAAATTGCCAGTTTGTCGAGCGCTACAACTTAACCTGGCCGCGACATTGGACTCTGAAAATTTACGCGGGGCGGATAGCTTCGTCCTTCCTCGTCAAAACGACTTTTTTCAAAGGCGATCCATGGCAACCTTCCCATATACCCGCCTGGTGGTGGTCGGCGTCACCGGCGCGGGCAAATCCATGCTGGCCGAAAGACTTGCGCGCGCCCTGAAACTGGACTTCATAGAATTGGATGCCCTGCATTGGCGGCCAAACTGGGTCCCCGCCCCAGACGAGGAATTTCGCGCCCTGGTCGCGGACGCCGCGCAAAAGCCGCGCTGGGTTGTCGCGGGCAACTACAGCATCGTCCGCGACATCACCTGGCCGCGCGCGCAGGCCGTCGTCTGGCTGGATTACTCGCTCTGGACGGTCTTCTGGCGGCTGACGCGGCGCATTTTCCGACGCTGGTGGAGGCGGGAGTTGTTGTGGGGCAGCAACCGCGAGACGCTCTGGCATCATTTTAAACTCTGGTCAGACGACTCGCTCTGGCATTGGCTTTTCAAAACCTACCAGCGGCGCAAACGCGAATATCCCCTGTTGTTTGCCCAGCCGGCATACGGACATCTGCGCGTGTTCCGTTTCTCGACGCCCGAAGAGACGGAGGCCTGGTTCGCAAGCCTGCAAAGTTGACCGACACGCAGTTCGCGGCGTGAAGGCGCCAAGCGGGAGCGCCGCAGCGCGAGTCCCCGCTCATATCCGTCATAACGCCGCCGCTTCGAAGCAGTACTTTCAAAACCGAGAACAGGGCGCTTTTTCACGAAACTATGATACGATTCAGTCATCATACTTTTGGGTGAGACTATGTTTAACCTTCCCGATTCTGAAATCCTCCCGCTTTCCAGGGAACACGTCTTCTACACCTGGTCGGCTCAGGCCAAAGTGAACCCCATCGCGGTCAAACGCGCCAAAGGGGTCTACTTTTGGGACGTGGACAACAAACGCTACCTCGACTTCAACTCGATGACGATGTGCGTCAACATCGGACACGGCGACGAACGCGTCATCCGGGCGATGCAGGAACAGGCGGCGGAACTACCCTACGCCGCGCCGGGCATGACGACGAGAATCCGCGCCATCGCCAGCAAGGCCCTCGCGGACATCACCCCCGGCGGGCGGCTGATTAAAATCCTTTTCACCCTCGGCGGGGCGGACGCGAATGAGAACGCCATCAAACTGGCGCGCGGCTACACCGGCCGCTTCAAAATCCTGACGCGTTACCGCTCCTATCACGGCGCGACGATGGGCGCGATGGCCGCCACTGGCGACCCGCGCCGTCACGCCTGGGAGCCGGGGACGATGCCCGGCGTGGTCCACTTCCTCGACCCGTATCGCTACCGCTCCACTTTCCACCGCCTCAACCCCGACATTTCGGAGGAAGACTTTACCCGCGATTATCTCAACCACCTCGAAGAGATCATCCGCTACGAGGGACCCGAAACCATCGCCGCAATTTTGATGGAATCGGTCACGGGGACGAATGGCGTCATCATCCCGCCCGAAGGCTACATGCAGGGCGTGCGCGCGTTGTGCGACAAATATGGCATCGTGATGATCGCCGACGAGGTGATGAGCGGTTTCGGGCGCACGGGGAAGTGGTTCGCCGTCGAACATTGGGACGTCGTCCCGGACATCATAACGATGGCGAAGGGACTCACGTCCGCGTACGCGCCGCTGGGCGCGGTGGCGATGAAGCCCGAGATCGCCGCGGCCTTCGACCAGCGTGTGTTCGAGGGCGGGCTGACGTACACGTCGCATCCCGTCTCGTTGGCGGCGGCGGTGGCGAATATCCATGTGATGAGGGAGGATAAACTCGTCGAACGCGCGGCCGCTTTGGGTCCGGTTTTGAAGCGGATGTTGAACGACCTCGGGGAGGCGCATCCCTCCGTCGGCGATGTCCGCTCGATCGGGCTGTTCGGCATCGTCGAATTGGTGCGCGACCGAAAGACGAAGGAACCGATGGCGCCGTGGAACGGAACGTCGCCGGAGATGGCCGCGTTGCGGAAGTATTGTCTCGACCATGGCCTCTTCTTAAGTACGCACTGGCACACGGCGCTGGTCATCCCGCCTTTGATCATTGACGAGGCGCAGTTGGCGGAGGGGATGTCGGTGTTGAGCGAAGCGTTGGATTTTGCCGACGAGGCTGCTAAATGAATTTGTCCTACGCGACCTGGTTGACGGTATCTGGCGTGGTGGCCCTGCTGGTGGCTGGGTCGGCCTGGAAACGCCGCTCCGCGCCGGTCGCGCCCGCCTTGTTCGCATTGATGATCTCGCTGGCGTTCTGGTCGCTGACCTATGCCGTCTCCTGGGTCGTCCCGTCCGACGCGGCGGGGATCTTTTGGCTGAAGCTGACCTACCTGGGAGCCGCCACCGCGCCGCTGGCTTTCTTCGTCCTGGTCCTTTATTTTGTGGATCGCTACGCCTGGTTGACGAGAAAAGCGTATATTCTGCTGATAGCCATCCCGGCGTTGACCATTTTGCTGTTGTGGACGGACCCCTGGCACCATTTATTCTTTGGCAATTATCCGGTGGTCGAGAGAGGCTCAATTTACAACGGCGGGCCGTGGTTCTATATTAATTTGTCGTATTCATACGCCCTGGTCATGGCGGGATTCTATTTGCTGGCGCGGGCGTTTCTGCGCTCTTCGCAGTTCTATCGGGGGCAAACGCGCCTCATGCTGATCGGGGCGTTCGTGCCCTGGCTGGCGAATTTCTTCATGTTCTTTGGACAACGCGCCATGACCCGCCTGGATTTGACGCCGGTGGCGTTCACGTTCACGGGGCTGCTCTTTGCGTATGGCATCTTCGGCTATCGCCTGATGGACCTGATCCCGGTCAGCCGCGATGTGTTGGTGGAGAATATGGACGACGCCATCCTGGTGGCGGATACCGACTGGCGCGTGGTGGATATCAACCCGAAGGCGCTCGAACTTGCCAATCCCGGGCTGAACACCCCCATCGGCAAGCCGCTGGGAGAAGTGTTTTCCCGCTGGCGTCATATTTTTTCCAATATTTCGGATGCGGACAACCAGCTGGAAGTCAAACTGGATCTCCCTCCTTTTTCCACCCTGGACCTGCGCATTGCCGCCGTGAAGGACCGTCAAGGTCAGGCGGTGGGGAAACTGGTCACCTGGCGCGATATCAGCCCGCTCAAGCAGGTCGAAGAGAAATTGCGGATCTTCTTCCACGCGGTGGAGCAGAATCCCGTCGCGGTTTTGATCACCGATCCCGATGGGCGCATTGAATATATCAATCCCCGCCTGACGCAGCTGACCGGGTACAGTCTGGACGAAGTACGCGGAAAGAATCCGCGCATTTTGCAATCGGGCGAGACGCCCCTGGAACTCTACGAAAACTTGTGGAATACGATCAAGGAAGGACGGGTCTGGGAGGGCGAAGTGCTGGATCGGAAAAAGAACGGGGAAGTGTACTGGGTCTACGAACTGATCGCGCCGGTGCTGGACAAGAACGGGAACGTGACGAATTTCATCGCCATGCAGCAGGACATCACCTTAAGCAAAAACACCGAGATGGAACTGCGTATTGTCAACGAACGCCTGCAGGCCAAACTGGAGGAAGTGGAACGGCTCCACGAACAACTGCGGGAAGAGTCCATTCGAGACGGGCTGACGCGCCTGTTCAACCGCCGTTACATGGAAGAGACGCTCGAACGGGAGATTTCGCGCAACGAGCGCGAACCGCGTTCTGTCAGCGTGGTGATGATGGACGTGGACCTGTTCAAGACCATCAACGATTCCTTCGGGCATCAGGGCGGGGACGCCGTCCTGCAAACGCTGGGGACGATGCTGCTGGAAAACACGCGTCTCAGCGACATCGCCTGTCGCTACGGCGGCGATGAAATGCTGGTGGTGCTGCCGGGCGCCACGCGCGAGGTGGCGTGCGCCCGGGCTGAAGAGTGGCGGGCGGCCTTCTCGCAGATGACCTTTACGTTCGGCGGAAAAACAATGCGGACGACGCTCTCCCTGGGCGTCGCCTCCTTCCCGGACCAGGCGCGCTCCTCGTCCGAATTGCTGATCGCGGCCGATAAAGCGCTGTATTGGGCGAAGATGAATCGCAACCTGGTGGTGGCTTACGATTCAGCCAAAATGTTGGGCCAGACGAGCCGCTCGGACGACATCCGGTAGGCCGGGCGTAATAAGCGTTGGGGACGAGGCGTCTTTCACAACGGAAAAATAACATACACAGGATGATCTCATGTCTCAGGAAAATCACACAAAAATATTGATCCTCGGCTCCGGCCCGGCCGGCTTCTCGGCCGCGCTTTACGCGGCGCGGGCGGAGCTGGCCCCCGTACTTTTGACCGGCTCCCAGCTGGGCGGGCAGGCCGCGTTGACCTACACCATCGAGAACTACCCCGGTTTTCCCGGCGGCGTCGGCGGGGCGGAATTGGGCGAGTTGTTTCAGAAGCAGGCGGAATACTTCGGGACGCGCGTGGAGTTCGACACGGCGAACAAAGTGGACCTGTCGGCGCGGCCGTTCAAGGTCGCGACCGACGCGGGGGAGTACGAGGCCGATACGTTGATCGTCACGACGGGCGCCAGTCCGATCCACCTCGACGTCCCGGGCGAGGACGCGCTGCTCGGACGCGGCGTTTCGTATTGCGCCACCTGCGACGGCGCGTTCTTCAAGGATAAGAAAGTGGTCGTCGTCGGCGGCGGGGACAGCGCGCTGGAGGAAGGCCTGTTCCTGACGCGTTACGCCTCGTCCGTGACCATTGTCCACCGCCGCGACGAGTTGCGCGCCGGCGCGATCTTGCAGATGCGCGCCAAGGAACACCCCAAAGTGCAGTTCATCTGGGATACGGTCGTGACGGAGATTCTCGGCGCAGACAAGACGGAGGCCGTGCGCTTGAAGAACGTGAAGACCGGCGAAGAGACGGTCTTCGATGCGGACGGCATCTTCATCTTCATCGGCCATACGCCGAACACGGAGATCTTCCAGGGGCAGTTGAAACTGGACGACCGCGGCTATATCGAGGTGGATCACTTGATGCAGACCAGCGTCCCCGGCGTGTTCGCAGCGGGCGAGGCGGCGGACCCGCATTTCCGGCAGGTGGTCACCTCGGCTGGGATGGGAGCCGCGGCCGCCATCCAGGCGACGCGCTTCCTCGAAGCGGAGACCGGTTGAGCGTAGGCGTGAAGCGAGGAGAGACTTTTCCGAATCGGACGGAAGAGTCTCTCTTTTTGTCGGAATGTCATGTATTTGTATCCCAAAAAAGTGACAAATTCGACTTTTCGCGCGTCAAAGTCTGGAATAGAATTCAAAAACTACAAAATTTGGAGGAGCGATGAAAAAGATTTCGATCATCGGCGCGGGGATGACTGGTTCGACTGCCGCGCACTGGCTGGCTGAACGCGAACTGGCCGACGTTGTTCTGGTGGACGTGGTGGAGGGGATGCCGCAGGGCAAGGGCCTGGACCTGCTGGAAGCCATGCCGATCGTCGGCAAGGATTCGTCCATCATCGGCACGAACGATTACGCCGACACCAAAGATTCGGACATCGTCATCATCACCGCGGGCGTGGCGCGCAAACCCGGCATGAGCCGCGACGATCTGTTGACGATCAACGCGGGGATCGTGGGGACGGCCGCGACCGAGACGCTGAAGTATTCGCCGAACGCGTTCTATATTGTGCTGACCAACCCGCTCGACACGATGGCCTATCTCACGTTGAAGAAGACCGGCCTGCCGCGCGAACGCGTCATCGGGCAGGCGGGGATCTTGGACTCGGCACGGATGCGCGCTTTCGTCGCGCTGGAGACGGGCGTGAGCGTGGAAAACATCCAGTGTTATGTGCTGGGCGGGCACGGCGACGAGATGGTTCCGCTGACGCGTCACTCGAACATCGCGGGGATCCCGCTGCGCGACTACATCCCCGCCGACAAACTCGCGGCCATCGTCAACCGCACGCGCAAGGGCGGCGGCGAAATCGTCAACCTGTTGAAGACCGGCTCGGCGTATTACGCGCCGGCCGCGGCGGTGGCGCAGATGGCGGAGGCGATCCTCAAGGACAAGAAGTTGATCGTCCCGTGCGCGGCGTACATGCAGGGCGAATACGGGCTGGAAGATATGTTCTTCGGTGTGCCGGTGATTCTCGGCGCGGGCGGCATGGAAAAGATCGTCGAATATCAATTCGACGCCGACGAGAAGGCCATGTTCGAGAAGTCCGCCGCCTCGGTGAAAGAGACGCACGATGCGTTGAAGAAGCTGGTTCAACTCTAACTCGTCATCGCGGGCGGAGCGCGGCGCTCTCAAACGACGCCGCGTCGCTCGCGCCTCGCAATGACGAAATATTGTTATGGAGATGAGACATGATATTACACGACAAAATCGCCGAGCAACTTCCCGCCTGGCGCGAACGCATCAGGATTTTGGCGAAGGATCACGCCGACGTGGCGGTGGAGCAGGTGACGATCGGGCAGATCGTGGGCGGGATGCGCGATATCAAATCCCTGCTGACCGATATTTCGTACGTTGATCCCGCCGAGGGCATCCGTTTTCGCGGTATGTCCATCCCCGAGGCGTTGAAGGCGCTTCCGAAGAACCGCGGCAACAAAATGCCGCTGGTCGGCGGTCTGTACTATTTGCTGATGGTCGGCGAAATCCCCAGCAGGGAGCAGGCTCTCGAAGTGGAAGCGGAATGGGCGAAGCGCGTCGAACTGCCCGATTATGTTTACAAGATGTTGAAGGTCATGCCGAAGGACACGCACCCGATGATCCTGTTCACGCAGGCGGTGATGGCGATGGCGCGCGATTCGGTCTTTACGAGAAAATACCATGAAGGCATGAAGAAGGATTCTTACTGGGAACCCGCGCTCGACGATAGTCTCGATCTCACCGCCAAACTCCCCGTCATCGCGGCGTTCATCTATCGCATGAAATATTTCGGGGAGAAGGCCCGGCCGCGCTACAATCCCAAATTGGATTTCGGCGCGAACTTCGCGCGTATGATGAAGGTCCCGGACAGGAAGGGCTACGCGGAACTTGCCCGGCTGTACTTCATCCTGCACTCCGACCACGAGTCGGGGAACGTCTCGGCGCACGCGACGCACCTGGTCGGTTCGTCTCTCTCGGATATTTTCTTCGCTTTCTCGGCCGGGCTGAGCGGACTCGCGGGTCCCCTGCACGGACTCGCCAACCAGGAGTGCCTCGCCTGGCTGCTGGACGTCCATGCGAAGTTTGGCGGCGTCCCCTCGCGCGACGAACTCTATAAATTCTCGTGGGACACGCTCAACAGCGGCAAGGTCATCCCTGGCTACGGGCACGCCGTCCTGCGCGTCCCCGATCCGCGCTTCACCGCGCAGATGGAATTCGCCAAGAAGAATTTCCCGCAGGATGAACTCGTTCGTCTCGCCGATATGGTCTTCGACGTGGTCCCCGCCGTTTTGAAGGAGCAGGGCAAAGCCAAGAATCCCGCGCCCAACGTGGACGCCATCAGCGGTACGCTGCAATATTATTACGGCGTGCGCGAATTCGACTTTTACACCGTCCTGTTCGGCGTCGGGCGCGCCCTCGGCGTGACGTCCAACTACGTCTGGGCGCGCGCTCTGGGACAGCCCCTCGAGCGTCCGAAGTCGGTGACCACCAGGATGCTGGAAGACGCGGTGGAACGGGCGAAGCCGGCCGGGGGCGATTAAGATCGTGCCAACCGCCGCGCGGTCTGCAAAGGCAGACCGCGTCTACAAAGCAAACTCCCGAAGTCGTTCGGACCTCGGGAGTTTTTTCTTCAACCGCTTTGTCTCATGGCGCGGCGCCGACGATCTCGCACTGGAGCGGCTGGGTGGCGATCACCTGGCAGTCCACCCAGTCTCGCTTGAATTTCACCAGCACGTGGACGTCCATGAATATGCGGTCGTATTCGCTCAGGATCAGCCGATAATCGGGCGTGACCGACGCGTCTATGGCGCGGAACGCTCCGACGTGTCTTTGACGCGCCTCGGCGGGGTCCATCTCCCGGCCGCGATGGTCAACGATGAACTGGATCGTGCCGTCGAGCGACACGGTCGGTTCGCGCATGGACTTGTTGACCACCCCATCGTCCACGAGGTAGCCCGCAAGCGCCATCAAGACCAGGCAGGCGAAGATCGGCGCGAGTTTCCCGAAGATCGAAGTCGAAAAGACCGCCGGCTCGCTCATCGGGAGTTGCAGGATGCCCGCCACAGCCACGAAGATTCCCATCCAGGCGTACGCCAAAAGGACGCGCCCTCCGAGATCGCCGTAATCCGTATAATTGAGCAGTCTGCCCAGCCGGGGTTCGAGCAGCGACATGGCTTTTGGCAGGATCGTCAACGGCAGGTTGACGGACAGCCACGAAAAAACGAACGCGCTCGCCAGCCAGACCGGCAGGGCCAGCAGGGGTTTGTTCAGCCGCGCCGCCAGCCAGCCCGCGGCTGCGCCCGTGACCATGCAGGCGGCCGCGCCGATGGCGAACTTCAGCCAGGGGAACAGTCCGTGGTGCGCGCTCAGGATGTACGAATCGACGCCCCAGGTGAAAAAGGCGAATCCCAGTCCCAGGGATAGCCCGTACCAGGCGCCATATCGGTACTTTGCCCGCAGGATGTCCGGGCGTTCGAAGCGTAAATTCAGCGGCTGTAATTTCATGGGTTTAGGCGCGTGCGTCCAACGCCGCGATGTTTATGTTTGCGACCGTCCCAACCGGCCTGGTCACAAACTGCGCGGCTTGAGGGCGCGCGTGGCGATGTAGGTCGGCATATATTCGCCGATGATATTCTCATGGTGATGGTCTTCGTACAGGCCGGTGATGTGGAACCCGGCTTCGACCTGGCCTCCGAGCTGGTCGCTGAGCGAGTGACTGTGTTCCAGCGGCCAGCGGTTGGCGATCATCTTCTTCATGATTTCTGGGTGATCGGAGTCCGCGTAAGGCAATTTGTTCGTTACCTGCAATTTGCCTTTTTCGGCTTTGTCGAAATCGAACAGATAGAAGGCGGGATTCATGAATCCCGCCAGCAGTGTCCCGCCGCGGCGCAGGACGCGGAAGGCCTCCTTCCAGACGGGTTTCACATCGGGGATGAAAACGTTGGAGACGGGATTGAAAACGAGGTCGAAGGATTCGTCCGCGAACATGGACAGGTCGCGCATATCGCCTTCGACGATATTCAGGGACAGGTTCTCGCGCTCCGCCACCTCGCGGTCGCGGTCCAGTTGACGCGGCGAATTGTCCAGCACGGTCACGTTGGCGCCCGCCGCCGCGAAGATGGGAGCCTGCTGTCCGCCGCCGCTGGCGAGGGCGAGCAGGTCGAGTCCTGGCAGGGGTGGGAACCATTCGCGTGGCGCGGATTTCTGCTCGGTCAACAGGACCGACCACTCGCCGCGCCGCGCGGCTTCGATGACTTCATGCTCTACGGGGATGGTCCACGGGTTGCCGTCTTCCACCTGTATATCCCAGGCGGTGCGGTTGTAAATGCGGATGTCCATGCTGCTCCTTGTGGAAGAAAACGTCCCCGCGCAAAGATTCACACGGGGACGCGGCGTCTACGATGAAGGGTTCAGGGGGAGGGCGTCTTTTGTACGACCGCGCCGGTCCAGGTGAAGTCGCGTTTTTCGCTGGCCGCGCCGGCCGGGGTGTAGATGGGCTGTCCCTGGTCGTCGGCGCCCGTCTGTCGGACCGGGACCACCCACCAGCGCATGATGTGCGCCACGTTGTCGTTCGGGCGGAACGAGGTGGGGATGATGTAGCTGGTGTCGGTCACGTAGTCCACGATTCGGCGGCCCTGGTCGGCGGTCACATCCTCGACGATCACCTGGTAGAGTTCGCCTTCCCGCAGGGTTCCGAGCGAGGCCCATTGCAGGGTCACGACATCGTGCGCGAGGGTGAAGGCTGCGCCGTCAACGGGAAGCAACAGGTTCGGGGCGGGATAGGGAGGCGGGGGCGTGGGAGTCGGCGTCGGCAGGTTGGGATCGGGGGCGCGCTTGCACAGCGGGATCAGGATGGTCGTCCCAAGCATGACGTTGTCGGTGGCGAGGTTGTTGTAGGCGCGGATGTCTGCCATCGCGACGTTGTAGTTGGCGGCGATGCTCGAAAGGGTGTCGTTGGCCTGCACGGTGTAACTGGCTGTGGAGCAGGCGGCTTTGGTGGCCTGTTCCGGCTCCAGCGTGCTGGTGGGCGGCGGGGGCGGCGTGGGCGTTGGGTAGGGGACTTTGATCGTCTGCCCGATCGGCAGCATGGTGCAGTTGGCGTCGAGGTTGTTCAGGATGATGATGCTGGTGGTGGACACGCCGAACCGATAGGCGATGCCGCCGCAGGTGTCTCCTTCTTTCACGACGTAATCGAGGGGCGGCAGGGGCGTCAGGGTGGGTTCGGGCGTCGCGGTGAAGATTTCGGTGGGCGTCGGCGTGACGGTGGAAGTGGCGGTGGCCGGGGGGGGGGGGGTGGGATCCACCACGCGGTTGGAGGCGCGCAGCGCGCCAAAGACGACCGCCGCGCCGATCAGCAGGAGGACGACCAGCGCGCCCAGCGCGGCCGGCAGGCTGAGCGTGATCTCGGGCATGCGGCTGGCTTGCAGCGGGGCCTTCTCCGCTTTTTTGGCGGGGGCGGCCGCGGCCTTTGGCGCGGCGGTCAGGTTCGTCCCGCAGACGAGGCAGCGCGTGGCGTTTTCGCTCAAACGCGTGCCGCAGGTGGGGCAGAGTTTGGTTTTTTTGCTTTCAGTTTCTGGACTCATCGGGCGGGATTATACCATCGAAAAATTAGGGGGAATTCAGGGGCCGGCCGGGCAAGCCGCTCACTTTTCGTCTTTTTGGGCGGGTTTCGCGAGCGTCGTCACCAGCACTTTGTCCACGCGGCGGGCGTCCATATCTATGACTTCGAATTGCAGGTTGTTCCATTCGAATTTGTCCGCCGCGAGTGGGATGCGTCCCAGCGAATACATGATGAAACCGCCGAGGGTTTCGTAATCGTTCTCCTGCGGGAGTTCGCGTAGGTTAAATATCTCCTTGAAGTCGTCCACAGACAACATGCCGTCCAGCAGCCACGAGCCGTCCTGGCGTTGGGTGGCCTGCGGTTCCTCGGAGCCGATGCCTTCCACGATCTCCGAAAGGATGTCGTTGAGAGTGATCAATCCCTGCACCGCGCCGAATTCGTCCACCACCAGCATCAGTTCGGCTTTACCGCCTTTGAACATTTCCAGCGCCTGCGAAGCCTGCGCCGTCTCGGGGATGTAGATGGTGGGATGCAGGTGCTTTCTGAGGTTCAGTTTCTCTCCCGACATCGCGGCGAGCAGCAGGTCCCGGGCGCGGACGACGCCTACAATGTTGTCCAGCGAATCGTCGCGGACGGGGAAGCGGGAGTAGGGACTCTCGGCGATCTTCTTGCGGATCTCTTCGAGGCTGTCGTTGATGTCGAGCCAGACGATCTCCGTGCGCGGCGTCATCACCGAGTAGACGCGCTGGTCGCCGATGCTGAACACGCCCTCGATCATGTCCTGCTCCGAGGCTTCGAAGATCCCCGCCTGGGTTCCCTGGTCGAGCAGCACCTGCAGCTCCTCCTCCGTGACGGGCGGCTCGTTGGTCGGGCGGATACCCATCAGGCGCAGGATGCCTTCCGTGGAAAAACTCAGCAGGTTGACGAAAGGCGAGAACAGTTTCGCCAGGAATGACATCGGCCCGGCCACCCAGATGGCGATCCGTTCCGGGGAGCGCAGCGCCACGCGCTTGGGGACCAGCTCGCCCAGCACCAGCGATAGATAGGTGATGGGCAGGATGCCGACGATGATGCTGATCGGCACGCTGTAGGGTTCGAGGCTTGGGTATTTGTTCAACTGCGCGTTGATCCACGTGCCGAGCGTCGCGCCGGTCAGCGCGCCGATCAACAGGTCAATGGAGGTGATGCCGATCTGGATGACGGATAGAAACTGATTGGGTTTTTCCATCAAACGGAGGACGGCCTCGGCGCCCGCGTCTCCCTCGCTGCTTTTGTGTTGCAGGCGCGCCTTTCGCACCGATAACAGCGCCGTCTCGGCCATTGCCAGTACGCCGTTTAAAAGGAGCAATACTGCAATGGAGATCAGGCCGAATTTCATATCTGTTTCTATGGGAATTTCTGACATACCTATTTGTCTTTCAAACGCTCTTCTATGTTTTTCAATTTTTGATAAATTCTTACGAGCAATACAATGATCGCCAACGGCACACCGAGTAACAGGATGACATTAATGAGTATGACGGCCAATTCTCCCATTCCAAATCCGAAGTTTATCATCGCGGTCTCCTAAACGATCTCGATTCCGCGTCCCGGCCTCGCTTCGCCGATCACCCAGGCGGGTTGACCAAGTTCCCCGGCGCGCTCCAAAAACGCGGACAATTTGGCCTGCGGCACGCCCAGCAACAGGCCGCCGCTGGTCTGCGGGTCGAAGAGTAGCATTTGAGACGGCTCATCTAACGCCTGCGGGAATTGTACCGCATGTCCGAAATAGGCGCGGTTATCGAATGCTCCGCCGGGGAACGCGCCCTCCTCCGCGTATTTTCGGGCGGATTGCAGGAACGGGACTTTCGCGTAGGTTATCTGGAGCGCTACGCCCGAAGCCTCCGCCATCTCGAGCGCGTGACCGAGCAGGCTGTAGCCGGTGACGTCCGTCCCGCCGCGCAGTTCGAACTCGACCGCCAGCTCGGACGCGGTCCGATTCAGCCGCGACATCCACTCCACCGCCTCGGCCACATCCCGACTTTCGGCGCGTTCCTGTTTCAGGGCGGTGGTCGTCACCCCGAAGCCGAGCGGCTTCGTCAACGCCAGCGCGTCGCCAGGACGCAGGCCGCGCTTCGTCAACATCCGACGCGGGTCTACGAACCCGACGGCGACGAGCCCGTACTTCGGCTCCTTGTCCTTGACGGTGTGTCCGCCCGCGATCGCCACGCCCGCCTCGAGCGCCTTTTCCGCGCCGCCGCGCAGGATCTCGGAAGCGACCTCGTCTGGCAGGGTTTCGGGCATGGCCGCCACGTTCAGCGCCAGGAACGGATTCCCGCCCATGGCGTACACGTCCGAGAGACTGTTGGCCGCCGCGATGGCGCCGTAATCGTAGGCGTCGTCCACCACCGGCGTAAAAAAATCCGCGGTGACGATCAGCGCCCGCGATTCGTCCAGCCGCCAGACCGCCGCGTCGTCGGGACTGTCGAGTCCCACCAGCAAGTCGGGGTAGTCTGTGGGTTTGAACATCTCCTGCATGGGGCGCAGAACCTGCGCCAGCGCGTCCGCGCTTAATTTGGACGCTCAGCCCGCGCAGGCGGAGAGGCTCGTCAGGCGGATCTGTTTGCCGGAGGGCGAGTGTGTGTTCATCGCCGTAAGATTATAACCCACCCAAACCGTGATACGATTGCCGCATGGCCGAACCAAGACTCCTCGAGCGTTTTCTGGACGAACGCCGCGCGGCGGCGCGGATCGCCTGCGACGCGACTCTCGTCCCCGCGCCGGGGCAATACGTGATGGCCCACGACCCCGCCTCCGACGATCCGCTGGCGGTCCCGGTTTTCTCCGCAGGCGATTCTCCCGACGGGTTTTTCGCCGCCTCGCCCCTGCCGCGCGCCTGGACTCCGGGCGCTCAACTGTCCCTGCGCGGCCCGCTCGGACGCGGCTTCACGCTGCCGGTCCGCGCGCGGCGGGTGGCGCTCGCCGCGCTGGACGCGGCCCCCGCGTACCTGCTGGGACTCCTCCCGCGCGCCCTCGCCCAGGGCGCGGCGGTCGCGCTCGTCTGCGACGACCCGCCCGAGGAACTGCCCGCCGAGGTGGAGATCCGTCCGCTGGAGGCGCTGGAGGAGGTCGCGCAGTGGGCCGACTATCTGGCGTTGGCCGCGAGCCGCGCAGGATGGCGCGAACGCGTCCGCAGCGGAGACCGGTTGACGGCGCCGCGCGAGGCGCAGGCGTTGATCGTCGTCCCCATGCCCTGCGGCGGACTGGCGAAGTGCGGCGTCTGTTCGGTTGAAGTCGGGAGGGAGAATGCGCTGGCCTGCGAGGAGGGGCCGACGTTCGATTGGCGGTTCTAATACCAGATGCGGAAGGAGGTGGCGGCCGAGGCGGCCAGGCCGTCTTTTGTCAGGAAGATGTCGATGATGACAGTCTGTCCGTATGGCTGGTTGGTGAAATTGAACGACACGATGCCCACGCCGCTTTCGTTGGTGACGATGGGGAATACGCTGGTTGTGTTGTCGGGCCAGCGGACGGTGGCGCTTCCTTGCGCGCCTTTCAGCGGCTGCATGTTCTGGTCTTGCACGATGACATAGACGATCTGGTTGTCGCTGGCGAGCGTGACGGCTTTCCAGACGAAGGCGCGCGCCTGGATTTTGAGCGGCTGCACGTTGGAGCCCCCGTTCTTGACGGCGGCGAGGAGGTTGGCGTCTTCTTTCTGGTCTGTGAAGTACTGCGAGCCGAGGTCGGTCAACGCCACGCGCTGGTTTTCAGGCATGGAGGGTTTCCATTCGAAGCGGGCGTATTCGAAATACTGGACGATCAGCCCGTTGTGAAATTCAAACGGGGAGATGGGTTGTCCAAACTGGGCCTCGCCGCCGTTCTTCTTGAAGAAATCCAGGAAGGCGTAGCAGACGGAAAATCCCGTGCGGGCGAAGTAGCGGCAGGCGAAGGGGTTGAAGGTTTCGAGGCGGTCGCCGCGTTGGTAGAGGCGGCTTCCGAGCGGGGCGCGCTGCACGCGCTGCCCGGCCGGCAGTTCGGGGTGCAGTTCGAAGCGGGCGCGTTGGAAGTATTGGATCGTCTGACCGTTTTTTGTGAAGGCTTCTGTGATGGGGTAGCCGAACAGGACTTCCGCGTTGGGCGCGCTCCGGTAATAGGCCAGGAAATCGCCCGAGACGAAATGTCCGGTTTGCGCAAAGTACTCGCTCCCCGACTGTGCGGAGGCGGGCGTCCCGGTTGCAAACAGCAGGGACAAAAAAAGCAAGACCCCAAAGGCGCGTTTCACAGGGCCATTATACTCAAATTGCCGTTCCTTTAACATTACAAAGCGGAAAACTTGAGGAGCGCCTCGACGATCCGTTCCGCGGCGTGACCGTCGCCATACGGATTGGACGCCCGCGCCATTTTCTCGTATTCGGACGGATCGTCCAACAGCCGCTTCGCCTCCTCGACGATGCGCGGGGCGGTCGTCCCGACGAGTTTCAGCGCGCCCGCGGCCACGCCCTCCGGCCGTTCGGTCACTTCGCGCAGGACGAGGGCGGGAATCCCGAACGCGGGGGCTTCCTCTTGAATCCCGCCCGAGTCGGTCAGGATGAGTTTGGCGCGCTTCATCAAATGCACGAGCGGGAGGTAGTCCAGCGGCGGCAGGAGGGTGACGTGGGCGACGCCGTCCAGCAAACGGTGGACAGGTCCCTGCACGTTGGGATTCAAGTGGACGGGATAGACGATTTCCACGTCCCCGCGCGCCGCGAGTTGTTTGAGCGCCTCGCAGATGTCCTCCAGCGGCTGCCCGAAGTTTTCGCGGCGGTGGGCGGTGACTAAAATTAGTTTGCTGGTCTGCTGGTCGGATGGTCTGCTGGTTGAAAGATCGAGCCGTTGGAGCAATTCGGCGACTTCGCTCGGCTCTGGTTGTTGTTTGACGACGTTCAGCGCATCTATGACGGGATTCCCTGTCACTTTGACGATGGAGTCGTCCACGCCCTCGCGGAGGAGGTTTTGCCGCGCCCAGTCGGTGGGGGCGAAGTGCAGGTCCGCGACGACGCCCGCCACGCGGCGGTTGATCTCCTCGGGGAAGGGCTGCCACTTGTCGCGGGTGCGGAGTCCCGCCTCCACATGCCCGAAGCGGACGCGGCGATAGTACGCCAGCAGAGAGGTGATGGCGACGGTGGTCGTGTCTCCCTGCGCGAGAACCCAGTCGGGTTGGAAGTCGGCGAGGACGCGGTCGAGGTGGGTGAAGATGGCCGCGCTGAGTTCCGCGAGAGACTGGTCGTCGCGCATCAGGTCGAGGTCATAGTCGGGTTGGATGTCGAATAAATTCAAGACCTGGTCGAGCATTTGGCGGTGCTGGGCGGTGACGCAGACGCGCGACTCGACTCCCGTCGTCCCCGCGAGGAGACGGACGATGGGAGCCATTTTCACGGCTTCGGGGCGGGTGCCAAAAACGGAGAGGATTTTCATTTGTGATTTACAAAGGAATCCGAAAGTTCTGCTTTCGGCCTGAAGTAGAACTTCAGGATTCCCGACCTCATGAAGCGGGCTTCGCGGTAACTTACTCCCACGCAGTATACATCTTCATGATCTCCTCCAGCGTCTTGCCCGCGGGGCGGCCGGAGATGCCGTTGCTGTTGGGCGGGAGGATGCGCGGCAGTTTGTAAAAGTCTTCGGGCTTGTCCTGCCAGGCCGCGTTTTGGAGGATGGGATAGGTGTTGCCGCCGAAGGCGATGACGATGCCGAGGGTCTTGATCTCCTTCGCCCAGGCTGGGACCGCTTCGAGCGGCCAGGTGAGGAGGAAGACTTCGCAGCCGTCGCCGATCTTCTCTTCGATGATGCGCTTTGATTCGGTCAGTTCCGCCAGTCCCTTTTCTTTCGATATCAACGAGAAATCCTGGTGCGAGATGGTGTGCGTGCCGATGGTGACGTATCCCGAATTGTGCGCGACGCGGTAAGCCTCCCAGCAGCGGTCGTCGGGACAGAGGACGGACGTACCCGCGTCCATGCCGTAGTGGGTGATGGTGAAGAGTCCGAACATCTGATATTTGCGGAACACTTCCAACATGCGCGGGACGCTGTTCACGCCGTTGTTGCCGAGGTCGAAAGTCAGGATCACGGAGCGGGCGGGGAGTTCGATGGAGCCGTTCAACCAGTCGCGCAGCTCCTCGCCCGTCACCGCGTGGACGCGGTTTTCGTGGAACCAGGCCATCTGCGCCTCGAATTTATCGGGGCTGAGTTCCACCACCGCCGCGCCGAACGGGATGCGGTAATTATCGCCGTGATATTCCAGCGCAGGGATGGACTTCGCCGTTCCCCGCTCGGCGATGTAGGCCAGCCGTTCCTTCTCGTGGTTGGCGCGGACTTCCTCCTTTGTCCACGCGGCGGGATCGGGATTTTGAGTCGCGGTGGGCGTGAGCGTGGGAGTGGACGTCGGCGCGGGCGTGGACGTCAGCGTGGGCGCGGGCGCGAGGGTGGGCGGACGCGGCGTCGAGGTCGGGAGTGGGGCGGGTTGTCCGCAGGCCGAAAGCGCGAGCGCGGCAATCGTCAACAGGAAGACGCTCCGTTTCATGGGGCTTTGCCGACTCCCAACCGATGATAGGCAAATCCCGCTTTTTCCCAATCACGTCCCTGCCAGGCGTTGACGGCGTCGAACAGGGCCGTCGCCGAGGTGAGCGGGCGGAGCGACTCGGGCGTCAACTCGCGGAACTGGGTGTGGTTCACCAGCAGCAGGATGACGTCCGCGTCCCCGATGGCGGCTTCGAGCGTGGCGGCACATTCCATGTTCGGCAGTCCCTCGGGCTTGAACGGCTCGAAGGCTTTGACCAGCGCGCCCTCGCTTTGCAGGCGATGGATGACTTCCGCGGCGGGACTCTCGCGCAGGTCGTCCACGTCGGGTTTGTACGCCAGCCCGAGCGCGGCGATTTTCCTACCTTTGAGGCGGCCGACTGTTTTCCTGACGGACTCCGCCACGAAGCGCGGCTGTCCGTCGTTGACGAGGCGCGCCTGTTGGATGAGCGCGGCGATGTCGGGCGCGGATTCGACGAAGAACCACGGGTCCACGCCGATGCAATGCCCGCCGACGCCGGGGCCGGGGGAAAGGATCTTGACGCGCGGGTGCAGGCTGGCGATGGAGATCGCCTCCCACGCGTCCACGCCGAAGCGCTCCGCGAGACGGGCGAACTCGTTGGCGAGGGCGATGTTCACGTCGCGGGTGGTGTTCTCCATCAATTTCACCATCTCGGCGGTGGTCGCGTCGGTGAGGATGATCTGTCCCTTGACGAAGGCCGCGTAGAGGTCGCGCCCGGCCTGCGCGGATTCGGGAGTCACGCCGCCGATGACGCGCGCGTTCTCGATCAATTCGCGCAGGATCTGTCCCGGCAGGACGCGCTCGGGAGAATACGCCAGGTGGAAGTCGCGCCCGGCTGAAAGTCCAGAACGCTCGAGGATCGGACGGACGAGGTCCACGGTGGTGCGCGGCGGGGAGGTCGACTCGAGGACGACGAGATTCCCCTTCCGCAGGTGCGGGACGATGGATTCGGCCGCGGCGATGACCGCGCGCATGTCGGCTTTTTTGAATTTGACCCCGTCCGCTTCGCCGAGTTCGCCCTCGTAAAAGGGAGTCGGCACAGAGATGATGAACGCGTCGGCGGGCGCGGGCGCGGCGGCGAAGGAGAGGCGTTTCGTCGCCAGCGCGGATTGGAATTCCTCGCGCAGCCCCGGCTCGTGGATGTGGATGTCGCCGCGCTTGAGGGTGGAGACGACTGCTCCGTTGATGTCCACGCCGAGGACGTTTCGTCCGCGCGCGGCGAAGGTGGACGCGGTCGGCAGGCCGATGTAGCCGAGTCCGATGACGCAGATGTTTTGGAAGTTCAATGAAGGCTCCTTTTGTCCCTGCCCCGCTCTTCGGGCGTTTCCCCGCTTCAAGAAGGGATGGCGGGGATGGGTTGCGCCTATTATACAGCCTTCCCTCGCCCGTCGTTCCGCGCTTTGGCGAGGCGGTTTTAGAAAATCCGCCGATTTGGTTGTATAATGACGGCGGAAGTTGGAGATGCCATGAACTTTTTGCTCAATCCAAATCTCGCGTATCTGCTTCTTTTGACCGGCACGCTGCTTGGCCTGCTGTCGCTTGTCACGCCGGGGACGGGGGGGCTGGAAATCGGCGCGCTCTTCAGCCTTGTGCTGGCGGGATACGCGGTCACCCAACTCGATTTCAATCCGTGGGCGCTGATCCTGATCGTTGTGAGTCTTGCGCCGTTCGTCCATGCCACCCGCAAAAAAGGGAGGGAGGCGTTCCTCGCGCTTTCGATTCTGGGATTGACGCTCGGCTCGGCTTATCTGTTCCGCGGCCGGGAATGGTGGATCCCCGGCGTGAACCCGCTCCTCGCCGCGACCGCTTCCGTTCTGTACGCGGCCTTCGTCTGGCTGGCGGTCCGCAAAACTGTCCAGGCCATCCTTGCGCCGCCCACGCACGACCTGACCGCGCTGGTGGGGCAGGTGGGCGAGACCAGGACGCGCGTCCACGAGGAAGGCTCGGTGCAGGTGGCGGGCGAGTTGTGGAGCGCGCGCAGCCGAACGCCCATCCCGGCGGGCAGGCAGGTCAAAGTGATCGCAAGGGACGGATTTGTTCTGGACGTGGAATCCGTTTCATCCGAATAACAGACAAAATCAAAGGAGACCTTCATGGATAGTTTCATCTACATATTGTGCCTCGTCCTGCTCGTTGGCGTGGGCGGATTCATTTTTCTGTCGAACGCCATCCGCATCGTGCCTGAATACCAGCGGCTGGTCGTCTTTCGGCTTGGTCGCTGCGTGGGCACGCGCGGTCCCGGCTTGATCCTGCTCGTCCCGGTCATTGATCGCGCTGTGAAAGTGGACTTGCGCGAGCAGGTGCGCGAGATCCCGCATCAGACTTCCATCACCAAGGATAACGCGCCCATCTCGATCGACTTCCTGTGGTACTACAAAGTGCTGGACCCGGCCGAGTCGGTGCTGCAGGTCGGGAACTTTGAAGTGGCCGCGCAAGGCATGGCGACGACCACGCTGCGCGCCGTCATCGGCGGTATCCCGCTGGACGACGTGCTGTCTGAGCGCGAACACATCAACACCATGCTCCGCACCCGTCTCGACGAAGTGACCGAGCGCTGGGGCGTGAAAGTGACCAACGTGGAGATCCGCGAGATCATCCCGCCGCGCGAAGTCCAGGAAGCGATGAACCGCCAGATGTCCGCCGAACGCGTCCGCCGCGCGGTCGTCACCGAATCCACGGGTACGCGTGAAGCCGCCATTAACGTAGCGGAAGGCGAGAAACAGGCCGCCATCCTGAAAGCCGAAGGCCAGAAGCAGTCCGCCATCCTGCAGGCCGAAGGCGAGCGGCAGGCCCAGGCCTTGCGCGCCGAGGGCTACGCGGTGGCGCTCGAAAGGATCTTCGGCTCCGCCAAACTGGTGGATCAGAAGACGATGACGCTTCAATACTTCGAGACCCTCAAGGCTCTCGGCTCCGGCCCCGCCACCAAGTACATCTTCCCGATGGAATTCACCAGCATGATCGAAAACTTCGTCAAGAGCAAGTAAAACGCATTGAACGCCGCGTAACGCGTGTAAAATAGAAGCCTCCCGATTTTCGGGAGGCTTCTTTCATCTTCCGCCTCTTGCTCTCTTCTCTCGCGATGGACATCCTTCCCGCTTCCCTCCTTGACCTCGGCCCGCTCCAGCGGATCGAGCGCGTCAGTTTCGACGCCGACCGCTGGCCGCTCCTCGACCTGCTGGCCGTGCTGACCTTTCCAGACGTGATCCGCCTCAAGGCCGTCGCAGACGGACGCATGGTCGGATTCATCGCGGGCGACCGGCGCGAGGCGCGGGGTCTTTCGTGGATCGCCACCGTCGCCGTCCTGCCGCAGTTCCGCCGACAGGGGATCGGGCGCGCCCTGCTCGAAGCCTGCGAGGCCGGGCTGGCGACGCCGCGCGTGCGCCTGTGCGTCCGCATTGACAATTCCTCGGCCATCCGACTCTACGAGCGGGCAGGTTATGAGCGCGTGGATATATGGCCTCGCTATTACAAAGACCGCGCCGACGCGATGGTGATGGAGAAGTCGTTCGCCGCGCGCTAGGAATTAAGATTGCGCATTTCGCATTCCGTCTTATAATCGCCCCATGTTTGAAAAGAACTTTCCGCCCGTCTGGGTGGCGACAAACTCCGCGCTGGAGTCCCTCGTCAACGATTTGACGCGGCAGCCGCGCATCGCGGTGGACACCGAGTCCAATTCCCTGCACGCGTATCGAGAACAAGTCTGCCTGATCCAATTCTCCACGCCGGGCGCCGACTATTTGCTCGATCCGTTCGCGCTGCCCAACCTCGAGTCTCTCGCCCCGATCTTCGCGAGTCCGCGCATCGAGAAAATCTTCCACGCCGCGGAGTACGACCTCATCTGCCTGCGCCGCGACTTTGGATTCGCGTTCGCCAGCATCTTCGACACGATGCACGCCGAGCGCATCCTCGGTTACGAAAAGGTGGGGTTGGACGCCGCGCTCGAAAAGCACTTCAACGTCAACGTGAACAAACGCTTCCAAAAAGCGGACTGGGGGATGCGCCCGCTCCCGCGCGACCTGCTGGAGTATGCCCGTTTCGACACTCATTATCTCATCCCGCTGCGCGATAAACTTCAGCGGGAACTCGAAGCGATGGGGCGCTGGGAGTTGGCGCGCGAGGACTTCCGCCGCGCCTGTTACCCGAACGGCGAATCCGCGGAGGATGCGCCCGAACCGTGGCGGCGATTCGCCAATCGCCGCGACGTGAACCTGCGCGAACTGACCGTCCTGCGCGAGTTGATTAACCTCCGCGAGCAGATCGCGGCCCGCCTGGACCGCCCGCCCTTCAAGGTCGTCACCGACGATAAACTGATCGCCATTGCGCGCGCCGCCCCCAAAACCAAAAAGGAATTGGAAGAGACGGGCTTGAGCGAGAAGCAGGTGAACCGCTGGGGCGCGGAGATTCTCTCCGCGCTGGAGAGGGGCGCGGCGGCCCCGCTCGTGAAGCGGAAGCCGTCCCAGCGTCCAGACGACGCGGTCCTGCGCCGATTGGAGGCGCTGAAAGAGTGGCGCAAGAAGATCGCCGCGCAGATGGGCGTGGAGTCGGACATCGTCCTGCCGCGTCCGTTCCTATTATCGCTGGCCGAGCAGGGCGGGCGTGAAATAAATACGATCATGGACAGTTCGCCCACGCGCCTGGCGCAATATGGCGAGCAAATCTTAAAAGTTTTAGGAGGCTGATATGCGGATCAACTTTCACGGCGCGGCTCACACGGTGACGGGCTCGCAGCACTTGATCGAGATCAACGGCTCGCGGCTTTTGCTGGAATGCGGGCTGTACCAGGGCAGGCGCGCCGAGGCCTTCGAACGCAATCGGAACTTCAAATACGATCCGCGCTCGGTGGACGCGATGATCCTTTCGCATTCGCACATTGACCATTGCGGCAACCTGCCGAATTTGGTGAAGCAGGGCTACCACGGCCCCATCTATATGACCAAACCCGCGGTCGAGTTGACCGACGTGATGCTGCGGGACGCGGGTCACATCCAGGAATCGGACGCGGAGTACCTGAACAAAAAGCGGCGGGCGCGCGGCGAGCCGCTGATCGAGCCGCTTTACACGCAGCGCGACGCCGAGGTCGTTTCGGAAAATTTCGTGGGGCAGGATTACGGCGAGGAGTTCGAACCCCTCCCCGGCGTGAAGGCGCATTTCGTGGAGGCGGGACATATCCTCGGTTCGGCGGGCATCTCGCTGACGCTGACCGAAAACGGCCGCTCCGTGCGCTTCTGGTTTTCGGGCGACATCGGCCGCTTCCAACTTCCCCTGCTGCGCGACCCGGTCCTCCCCGATGAGACAGATTTTCTGCTGATGGAATCCACCTACGGCGACAAGCCGCACCGCGGACCGCAGCTGGCCTACGAGGAATTCCGCGAGGTCGTGCTGCGGACGCAGGAACGCGGCGGCAAGGTCATCATCCCCGCCTTCGCGGTTGGACGCACGCAGGAACTGGTCTACTGGCTGAACATGATGATGCACCAGGACGGCGTGAAGCCGATGCCCGTCTATGTGGACAGCCCGCTGGCCGTCAACGCTTCGGACATCTTCAAGCGCTTCTCGGACACCTTCGACGAGGAGACGCGGCAGTTCGTCCGCGAGAACCGTCATCCCGCGCTGGATTTCGAATGGCTGACCTACATCCGTTCTGTAGACGAATCGAAGGCGCTGAACGAGCGCCGCGAGCCGATGGTTATCATTTCCGCTTCGGGCATGGCCGAGACGGGACGCATCCTGCATCACCTGAAGAACAACATCGAAAACCCCAAAAACACCATCTGCATCGTCTCGTGGCAGGCGCCCGATACGCTGGGACGCAGGCTCGCCGACCGCGAGAAGCAGGTGCGGATCTTTGGCGAGGTCTATGACGTGCGCGCGGAAGTATCCACCATCGGCGGTCTCTCCGGCCACGCGGGGCAGGACCTGTTGATGCAATACGCCCTGTCCGGTAGCGGGAGGAAGCGCAAGGTCTTCCTCGTCCACGGGGAGGAGAAGCCCGCCCTCACGCTTCTCGGAAAACTGCGGGATGTCGGCGTGCGGCAGGTCGAATATCCCAGCCCCCATTCATTCTCGGAGTTGTGACGGATTTTTCGGTTATAATCTGCCCCGCCCGTCACCCTGGAGAGGTGCCAGAGTGGTTGAATGGGACGGTCTCGAAAACCGTTGTGGGCTCCGGTCCACCGAGGGTTCGAATCCCTCCCTCTCCGCTAAGCCTGACCGAAGGGTTGGGCTTTTTCTTTGCGCCGCGCGCGCTCATTCCGAAGTTATAATCCTCCCCATGTTCGATTTCACCCTCACCGCCCGCGATGGACGCGCCCGCGCGGGGACATTCTCCACCCCGCACGGCGACCTGCTCACGCCCGTCTTCGCGCCGGTCGGCACACAGGCCACCGTCAAAACCCTCACGCCCGAGCATCTCAAGGACATCAACGCCTCGCTCGTGTTGAGCAACACCTATCATCTCTACCTCCGCCCCGGCGATGACCTCGTGGCTGAAATGGGCGGACTGCACCGTTTCATGAAGTGGCCGCGTCCCATGCTGACGGACTCGGGCGGATTCCAGGTCTTCTCGCTCGCGCAGACGCGCAAAATTGACGACGACGGCGTGACCTTCAAAAGTCACATTGACGGCTCGACGCACCGCTTCACCCCCGAACGTTCGATCCGCATCCAGGAAAACCTCGGCGCCGACATCGTCATGGCCTTCGACGAATGTTCCGACCCGAACGACCACGCCTACAGCCGCGTCGCCATGCAGCGGACTCATTGCTGGGCCGAACGCTCCCTCAAAGCCAAACGCCGCGCCGACCAAGCCTTGTTCGGAATCGTCCAGGGCGGCGTCAGCGCGGACCTTCGAGCGGAGTCGGCCCAATTCATCGCCTCCCTCGGGACGCCCGGAATCGCCATTGGCGGACTCTCCGTCGGCGAGACCAAAGCCGAGATGCACGCAATGCTCGACGTCGTGACCTCGCTGCTTCCCGAAGACAAGCCGCGCTACCTGATGGGCGTCGGGACGCCCGAAGACCTGATCAACGGCGTCGCCCGCGGCGTGGACATCTTCGACTGCGTCCTGCCGACGCGGCTGGCGCGTCATCACTCGGCCTTCGCGGTGGAGGGACGTCTCAACCTGATGAACGCCGCCTTCGCCCGCGACAGCCGTCCCATTGACGAGACCTGCGATTGCTACGCCTGCCGCACGTTCACGCGCGCCTACATCCGCCATCTCATCGTCGCCAAGGAATTGCTCGCGGGGACGCTGATCTCCATCCACAACCTGCGCGCCTTGATCCGTTTGATGGAATCCATCCGCGGCTACATCGTCGATGGGACGTTTCAGGAGCGCGTCCCCGAGTTGTTGCAGCGGTGGCGCGGAAACGCGGAGAGAAAAAGCAACTGACGCGCTTCTGATAGAATAGAGCGCGTTCTCGGACGACCCGCAAGTTTGCATGAATCGCCAGCGAAGAGGAGACTTCCATGAATACCAAAAAATGGTTCGCGCGGCCCGTCTTTTACGTCGTGATGGGCCTGTTCATCGTGTGGACGTATACCGTCCTGGGTTACGGAGATAAAGCGGCGGCGTTTTTCTATCCCGAAGACCATTTCTTTGAAAATGTCCAGTTCATTATTCTTGTCGTCGCCGGTGGGTTGACGCTATATGCCTTCTGGCTCGCCTATAAAAATCGTCAGGCGTTGAGGACGCATTGGATCAAACTGGCGGCCTATCTCGCGTTGGCTCTCTTTTTCTTCTTCATCGCCGGGGAGGAGATCAGTTGGGGACAGCGCATCTTCAACATCGCCACACCCGAATCCATCGCGGAAGTCAACGCCCAGCAGGAGACGAATCTCCACAACCTTGACATTTTCGAATACAGCGACTATTTCAGTTTTGACCGTCTCTTCACTTACTTCTGGCTGGGCTTCGCGGTGATCGTGCCGATGGTCAGCCTGTTTTGGAATCGCTTTCGGGAGTTCGCGGGGAAATATATTCCGATTGGCTATTGGGCGATGGGACTCCCGTTCCTCCTCAACTACGCGTTCGTGAAAATTTCCAAAATCATCTATGGCGGGATTTACGCCTACTCGGAGATTCCTTTGGCGCAAGCCATCAAGCAGACCAAGGAACTGAACTATTATCTTCTGCTGGCTTGTCTGTCCGCCTATTTCATCTGGCAGTTGAAACAGCGCATCGCCGCAAAATCCGCTGAAGGATAAAACTCGCCGCTTCATGAACATCTTCCAAGCCATCCTCCTCGGCGTCATTCAAGGACTGACTGAGTTCATCCCCGTCTCGTCCACCGCGCATTTGCTGATCGGCCAGAAACTTCTCGGCCTGCCCTCCAATGGACATGTCTTCGCCTTCCAGGTCATCATCCAGTTGGGGACCGTCCTCGCCCTCCTGGTCTTTTTCTGGAAGGACATCTGGCACATCGCCCGCGCCTTTTTCCTCGGCATCTGGAATCGAAAACCCTTCGCCTCGCACGACTCCCTCCTCGGCTGGCTGTTGATCGTCGCCACCATCCCCGCGCTGGTCTTCGGCTACTTCATGAAGGATTTCATCGAGACGCTCTTCGCCGACCCGCTCACGCAGGCGGGGATTCGTCTCCTCATGTCCGCGCTGCTGCTTGGGCTGGTGGAACGCTTCGGGCGACGCGACCGCCGCCTCGAATCCGCCACCTGGCGGGACGCGCTCGCCGTCGGCTTTTTCCAAATCCTGGCGCTCTTCCCCGGCGCGTCGCGCAGCGGCTCGACCATCGCGGGCGGCATGACCCTCGGCCTCGACCGTCCCTCGGCGGCGCGCTTCGCCTTTCTCATGTCCGCGCCCATCCTCATCGCCGCGGGCGCCTACGAGACCTTCCGCGTCGCCCAATTGCCCGACATCCGCGCCTTCCTCCCGTATCTGTTGATCGGACTCGTCGTCGCGGCCATCGTCGGCTGGCTCTCCATCAAATGGCTGATCGGCTACCTGAGCAAACACTCCCTCTACGTCTTCGCCGTTTATTGCGCGGCGCTCGGCGCGTTGGTTCTGTTTCTTCGATGAAAAGAATCCTCTTCGGCTTTCTTCTTTTCGCCGCCGCCTGCTCTCCCGTCCCTCCGTCCTCCCCCAGCGTGGACGCGTTCGCGACGGCCTCGACCGTCCCCTACCTGAGCGACTTATACGCCTGCGCCGACGCCGCCCCCGTGACCTTGAACATCACTCCCTTCGCCCCGCAGATTCAAATCCGACTCGGCGAACTGGACGGCTGGACCGGCGCCGCCTACCAGATCGGGACGGAGGACGTCCTCGTGGCGGCCTCCGCGCAAAGCCCGCTTCCCAGCCTGACCTCGGAGCGGGCGCGTGAACTTTTCGCGGGACGCGGCGACCCGTCCGTGCAGGTGTGGGCCTACGCCTCCAGCGTGGACGCGCAGCGGGCGTTCGAGTCCGCCCTGATGGACGGGCGAAGCGTCACATCGCTGGCGCGGCTGGCCGTCAGCCCCTCGCAGATGGTCCAGGCGTTGACGTCGGACGCGCGCGCGGTCGGCATCCTGCCGCGTCGCTGGATGACGGAGGGACTGCGCGAACTGTACCTCGCCGCCGCCGTCCCCGTCCTCGCCCTGACTCCCTCCGAACCCGCTGGCGCCGTGCGTGAACTGGTCGCCTGTATGCAAAAAAGATTTTCCTCGCCGTGACCGCGAGATGGATTGGGAGCGGGGGTAAAATTGCGTTACAATTTCCATAGAGGCACACATGCGCGCTGTAGACATCATCATCAAAAAACGTGACAAGAGCGAATTGACTCGCGAAGAAATTCAATTTTTTGTGGGCGGGATCACCGACGGGTCCATTCCCGATTACCAGACTTCAGCCTGGGCCATGGCCGTCCTGCTGAACGGCATGACGCCGCGCGAAACGACGGACCTGACTCTCGCCATCGCCCACTCGGGCGAGACGATGGGCCTTTCCCATCTCGTCAAGATCGCGGTGGACAAACACTCCACGGGCGGGGTGGGAGACAAGACCAGCCTCGTCGCCCTGCCGGTCGTCGCGGCCTGCGGGTTGCCGGTCGGCAAAATGTCGGGGCGCGGACTCGGCTTCAGCGGCGGCACGCTCGACAAACTGGAATCCATCCCCGGCTACCGCGCCGACCTGACCGTCGAGGAATTCGAGCGCCAATTGAAGGAAATCGGACTCGTATTGTGCGGGCAATCGAAGGAACTCGCGCCCGCGGACGGGAAACTCTACGCCCTGCGCGACGTGACCGGCACCGTGCAGTCCATCCCGCTCATCGCCTCGTCGGTGATGAGCAAAAAGATCGCGGGCGGGGCGCAAGCCATCGTGCTGGACGTGAAAGTGGGCAACGGCGCGTTCATGGAAAACCTCGAAGACGCGCGCCGCCTGGCCGGCTTGATGACGCAGATCGGCGAACTCGCGGGACGCAAAGTGACCGCCCTGCTTTCAGACATGAACCAGCCGCTCGGACACGCCGTCGGCAACGCGCTCGAAGTGCGCGAGGCGATTGATACGCTGCGCGGCGCGGGCCCAGCCGACTTCCGCGAACACTGCCTGCATGTGGCCGCGCACATGCTCGTTTTGGGCGAAGTGACCGGCTCGCTGGCGCAGGCGCGGGCGCTCGCCGAAGCATCCATCGCCGACGGCTCCGCGCTGGCGAAGTTCCGTCAGCTCGTGGGCGCGCAGGGCGGGGACGTCTCGTATGTGGACGACCCCGACAAACTGCCGCGCGCCGCGCTCGTCGAGACGGTCCGCGCGCCTCGAAGCGGATACCTCCAGCAGGTTCAGGCGCGGCGCGTGGGCGAGGCCTCGGTGTCGCTCGGAGCAGGACGCGCCCGCAAGGGCGATCCGCTCGACTTGTCGGTCGGATTCGTCGTCCATCACAAAGTCGGCGACGCGGTCGGGAAGGGCGATCCGCTCTTCACCGTCCACGCGGGCGACGCGGCCAAGCGCGACGCGGCCATTGCCTCGGGGCTGGCGGCGCACGTCATCGTGGACCATCCAGCGCCGCCCCTGCCGCTCTTCTACGAATGACCGCAGGCGAATTGTCAACCTGTTCCGCCTAATCCTTGCATTAATTTTAAGAATAAGGCATACTTGACGCAGGAGTCACGCCATGGCTAAAGTTCCATTACGAAAATATGTCGGCGAGATCGAAACGCTGACCGAAGGCGGCCGCACGGATGAGGCGATCGCGCATTGCCGTCACATCCTCAAGACTTTTCCGAAATACCTGGAAGTCTATCGCTTGCTGGGCAAGGCCTGCCTCGAATCCAGGCGCCATTCAGACGCCGCCGATATTTTCAACCGCGTCCTGATGGCCGCGCCGGACGATTTCGTCTCGCACGTCGGTCTGAGCATCCTGGCAGACGAGGCCAGGCGGCAGGACGAAGCCATCTGGCACATGGAGCGCGCCTTCGAGAAGCAGCCCTCCAACGCCGCGATCCAGGCCGAACTACAGCGCCTCTACGGCCGCCGCGATGGACGCGAGCCGGCCAAGATCCGTCTCACGCGCGGCGCGCTGGCGCACATGTATTACCAGGGCGAACTATACACGCAGGCCATTGCCGAGATCCGTTCGGTGATGGCCGAAGACGCCTCCCGCGTCGACCTGCAATCCCTCCTCGCGCTCGTCTATTTTCGCAACGGTCAGAAGGTGGAGGCCTCCGAAGCCTGCACGCGCCTGCTCGACCAATTCCCTTATCACTTCGACGCCAACCGTATCCTCGTGGAAATCCTGCCCGGCACCGGCCTGGCCGACAGCGCCGGCGAATATCGCAAACGCGTGGTGGAACTCGATCCCTACGCGGCCTACGCCAGCGGCTCCATCTTCCGCAGCGAGGAAGCGCCCTCGGCCTCCGTCGTTGTCGAACGGCTGGAATACACCGGCCAGGCCGCCGAAACCGGCGCGGTCTGGAGCGGGGCTTTGAGCATGGCCGAAGGAAAACCTGTTGAGACCGAACCCGACTGGATGAGTCCCGGACAGAAAGCCGAACCGGCCTTTCCCTCCGCCCCGGCCTTCCACGACGACTTTGAAACGCCTCCCGCCGTCGTGGAAGCGGGCGCGCCCGCCCCGGCCGAATCCCAGCCTGCGGCCGCGGAAGACGACATCCCCGAATGGATGCGCGCCGCGGGTTGGGGCGCGTCCACCGGCGCGTTCGACGAATCTGCCGCGTCCGCCTTCCAGGAAGAACCCGCCGCGGAGGGATTGGAAAAAGCTGACCTGCCCGACTGGATCAAATCCATGGCGCCGCCCGCGCCCGAGCCGGCCGCGCCCTCCATCGAGTCTGTGACGCCCGACGCGGAAATGACGGACTGGCTCAACAAACTCGGCGGCGAGCATCCCTTTGACGCGGCTGCGTCCGAGCCGCAAACGCCTGCGGAACAGGCCGGGCAGCCCGCCGAAGTTCCCGATTGGCTGGCGGGCTTTAAGTTCACAGAGACGCCCGCTCCCGCGGCCGATTCGCTTGATTGGTTGGACGAAATGAAGTCGCCCGCCGAGACGCCCGCGCCGGCGGCTGAAGTTCCCGCCTGGCTGGACGAGATGAAGGCATCCGTAGAGACGCCCGCGCCCGAAACTTCCAACTGGTTGGACGAGATGAAAGCGTCTATAGAAACGCCCGCGCCGACGGCTGATTCGTTTGATTGGCTGGACGAGACGAAGGAGCCAAAGGCGGAACAGCCCTCTGCCCTTCCTCTCGAGCCGGCTGCCCCTGCCGCCGCCGCGGAACTGGCGGACTGGCTTTCCACGTTGGATGAACCCGCCGCGGAGCTGCTCTCGGAGCCGGCCCAAACCCCGCCCGCGGCGCCCGTCCCCATGGCGGGATTGGGCGACCTCGGCGCCTCTGCCGCCGAACAGGATGCCGCCCTGGCCTGGCTGGAAAGCCTCGCGGCCAAGCAGGGCGCGAAACCCGAAGAGCTCATCACCGACCCGAACGCGCGCCTGGAAAAGCCGCCCGAATGGGTGGAACAGGCGAAGATCGTCGGCGAGTCGCGGGCCGAAGCGCCCGTCCCTGCGCCCGAGCAGCCCGTAGTCTGGCCGCGCGGCATGGGACAGGAAGAATCTCAGCCCGAACCTCCCGCGCCTGAACAGCCTGCCGCCCGGATGGACGATTTCGTGCAGGAGGCAGAACTGTTGCCGGCCGAGACTACGTCGCAGCCGGCGGAGGAAGCGCCCGCTCCCGTTTCTGATACGGATGCCTGGCTGCGCGGCCTGGAGGCCGAGGAATTTAAAGCAGAGGAGCCGGTCCAAGCGGAGCCCGCTCCGTGGTCTGGCGAGATCGAAATTACGCCGCCCGTCCAGTCTTCGGCAGAGCCTGCCGCGCAGGCCGACTTACCCGCCTGGCTGCGCGATTTCTCGCCGAATGAATCCGAAACGCCTCCCGCGCGCGCCGAGGAATTGCCCGATTGGTTGAAGGGCGAGGGTCCCGAAGCGCCGATTCCCCCCGTCCGCACCCGCGCGGCGGATTGGACTCCCGAAGCGCCGAAACCCGTCCAGCCGCCCGCGCCGAAGCCGGAGCGCAAGTCTCCCGCGCCGCGCGCCGCGGCCGCCAAGTCCCAGCCTGCGCCTGAACCTGCGGAATCGGCGAAGACCAAGAAGACAGGGATGTTGAGACCCGTGATTGATCCCGCGCTTGCCTCGGCGCGCGACGCCATGACGCACGGAAAGATCCCCGACGCGTTGCAGCATTATGGGAATCTCACCCGCAAGGGCAAATTGCTCGAAGAGGTTACGTTTGATTTGAAAGAGGCGCTTTATCGCTTCCCGGTGGAAGTCTCCATCTGGCAGGCGCTCGGCGACGCGTATATGCGCGCCAACCGCCTGCAGGACGCGCTCGACGCGTATACCAAAGCGGAAGAGCTGCTGCGATAGCAAAGGATTAAGACCAGGTTTCTCGAAGAAACCTGGTCTTTCTGAATCTTATTTCCGGAGGAATCTGTGGAACGAACCCTGGTACTTGTCAAACCCGACGGCGTCCAGCGCGGACTGATCGGGGAGGTCGTCTCCCGCCTCGAGCGGCGCGGACTGCGCCTCGCGGCGGCGAAATTCATGTCGGTCGGCAGGGAACTGGCCGAGACGCATTATGCGATCCACAAAGGCAAACCGTTTTACGACGGCTTGATTACGTACATCACGTCCGCGCCCGTGATGGCGATGGTTTGGGAAGGCCCGCAGGCGGTGGCGGCCGTCCGCCAGACGATGGGCGCGACGAAACCCGTCGAAGCCGCGCCCGGCACGCTCCGTCACGACTTTGCGCTCGAAGTGGGACGCAACCTCACGCACGCGTCGGACTCCGCTGAGAACGGCGCGAAGGAAGTGGCGCTGTGGTTCCAGCCGAGCGAGTTGGTGGATTGGAAGCGGGAAGTGGACCGCTGGATATTCGAAAAATAGCGCGATACGCAAGCGATTTTTGAAAGAGACAGCCGCATGTTGCGACTGTCTCTTTTTTAATCGCCCCCCAACAGTTCTTTCGTCCTCGGATGCTCCGCATAAACGCCGCGGTATTTTTCGGGGAGCAGGGCGGCGATTCGGCACATGATCTCGTCGGTGGACTGTTTCAGCGCCTCGTCGCGGTTTTCGCGCGGGATGGGCGGGAGCGTAAAATACGGTCCCGCCGTGACGGTGATGCGGCTCTTCCTCAGCCGTTTGAGATTCCCCAGGAGCGCCTTGTCCTCCGTCCCTGTGATGGCGACCGGCACGATGGGACGGTTCAGTTTTGTGGCGAGGTAAGTGACGCCGGGCTTCGCTTCGATAAGCGACCCGACGCGGCTGCGCGTCCCTTCGGGAGAGATGCCCAGTGCATTGCCGTCTTCCATCAGGCGGATCAGTTTCCGCATGGCTTTGATGTCGGGGTTGAAGCGGTCAATGAAGACGAAGTTGAAGTAATTCCCCAGCCAGTTGAGGAAGCGGTTCTTTTCCCATTTTTCCGCGACGGGGATGTAAATGTCCCAGCGGTTGAGCGCGACGAACGGCAGGATGGCGTCGAGGATGCCGATGTGGTTGGTCGCCAGCACGTAACTTTCCTCGGTGGGCAGGTTCTCGTAGCCGCGCACGTCTACGCGGGCGATGAGATGGAGGAGCGAGCGGATGAGCCAGCGCAGAAAATTACGCATGTTGTCTCTGTTCCAATAATTCCTTCAAGCGGGGATGATCCGCGTAGAAGCCGCGATATTTTTCGGGCAATTCCGCGGCGATGCGGCACATGATCTCGTCGGTGGCGGCGCGCAGGTATTCTTCGCGTCCGCGTCCGCGCGGGGGAGGTTCGACGCGGAACAACTCCCCGGCGCGCGCGGTGATCTTCGAGCGGCGGAAGCGCTTCAAGTTCTGGACGACGAGGCGGTCTTCCGTCCCCGTCAGCGCGACGGGCAGGACGGGATATCCGCTCTTCGCGGCGAGGTACGCCACGCCCATCCTGGCCTCCCGCAAAGCCTCGGTTTTGGAGCGAGTCCCCTCGGGCGCGATGACCATCAGTCCGCCTTTTTCCATGCGCGTCAGGATCTCGCGGAAGGCGGCGTAGTCGGCGTCGAAGCGGTTCAGCCAGATGGCGTTCACCGCGCGGCCGATGGCCCCGAAGAGGGGATGCTCCTTGTATTTTTCGGCGACCGGCAGGATGATGTCTTCGCGGTCAATGGCGTGAAGCAGGATGGCCGTGTCCAGCCGTCCGAGATGATTCACGGCGAGGATGAAGTTGCCCTGCGGCAGTTTTTCAAGGCCGGCGATCTCCACCTCGGCGATGACGTTCAGGGCGAAGCGGACAATGGAACGGAGGGTCGTGTATTTCATGTCCCCGATTTTAATACAGAAACCAGGCTTCTTTGAGAAACCTGGTTCGGGTCGTTTTAGCGCCAGAGATAATCGTCGCTTCGCTTTTGCGAGTCGTCGGAGCCGTATTTTTCGAACATGCGCGAGAAAATTTCAAAGTCGCTGGGCGACATGTTGCTGATCTGAAACCCGACGTTATAAGAGGTCGGGTCAATGGGATCGGGGCGGCACCATTTACTGCGCGCCATGAATACCATGAAACTTTTATTGGCGACGTCTCTTGTCAGGTCAATTCGCAGGCGGAAGTCTTTGTTGATGGGGATGCTGTTGGAGCAGTCCAGTTTGAAGCCGCCCGTGCTGATGTCGGCCAGGTGACCGAGCAGCTGGCCGTTGGCCTCATCCATGACGCGCATGTAGTACGAGAAATTGCGGCGGGCGAGTCTGCGTTTTTCCGATGGCATGTAGACCTTCTTCCTTAAAGGCGTCTTAACTGAAAGTATAAAACATTATGAAATGAGAGGCAAGGATTAATTGTCACGTTTCCAGGCGCAAAATGTGGGTCAGAATCGTCGCGCCCGAACCGCCGATGTTTTGCGCCAGGCCGATCTCCGCGCCGTCCACCTGCGTCTCGCCGCACTCGCCGCGTAATTGCTGGACGACCTCCACGATCTGATACATCCCCGTCGCGCCGACGGGATGTCCGCGCGCTTTCAGCCCTCCCCGCGTGCAGACGGGAACGCGGCCTTTGGGCTGGATCTGCCCGTCCAGGCCGAGACGCGGTCCCTGCCCGCGTTCCGCGAACCCGCACGCCTCCAGCGACAGCGCCGCCATGATGGAGAACGCGTCGTGCAGCTCGAACACGTCCACGTCCGCCGCGTCGATTTCCGCCTGCGCGTACGCCTGCTTCGACGACGCGTACGCGGCCGAAAGGAACAGCGGGTCGCGCCGCGAGTGGACGGCGATAGTGTCCGTCGCGGAGGCGGAGCCAGCCACGACGATTCGGCGTCCCGTCAACTTTTCCGCGGGGACGAGGATCGCCGCCGCGGCGCCGTCCCCGATGGGCGAGGCGTCCAGCAAGTTGATTGGCGTCGCTACCATGCTCGCTTTCTCGAACTGCTCCGCCGTGATTTTCTGGCGCAAGCGCGCGAAAGGATTGTGCATGGCGTTGGCGTGCGCGTTGATGGAGAACGGCGCAAAGTCGGCGTGCTTCCATCCGTGTTCGTGCATGTAGCGGCGCATCACCAGCGCGTTCAGCCCCACGAACGAAACGCCCTGCTCCACTTCGTAGTCCGCGTCCGCGGCGGTTGCCAGCGCCGAGGTGACCTCGCGCCCGGCGCGGTCGGTCATCTTCTCGACGCCGAGAACCAGCGCGACCTCCGTCTCGCCCGCCGCGACCGCCGTCAGTCCCGCGCGAAACGCCGCCGCGCCCGACCCGCAGGCGGCTTCGATCTTCGTCGCCTCCGCGCCCCACATTCCGATCCAGTCCGCGAGGTGCGCGCCGAGTTGGTTCTGGCGGTCAATGAGCGGCGAGAGCATATTGCCCACGAAGAGCGAATCGGCGCGCTCGATGCCCGCGTCTTTCAGCGCTTCGAAGGCTGCCTCGCCCGCCAGTTCCTTCAGCGATTTGTCCCAATGTTCGTCAATTTTTGTCTGGCCGATGCCCAGGATGGCTACAGGTCTCATTTTTCCTCTCGGATATTCTACCCGATGACTCTATCAGTTCCTCTCGCATTGCCGATTATACTTGCCGCATGGACGACGCCTCCAAACTGGACCGATTGCTGACCCGCCTCGACGAGACCGGTCCCGAGGGCCGCGCCGCGCGTGACTTCCTGCGGGCGCGCCGCGTCCGAGTCGGTCTGCGCCCCCAGCCGACCGGCGCGCGCTGGACGTTGTTCGGCGGCGTCGAATTGAATCCCGCCCTGCTCGCGGACGAGGCCTACGCGCTCAGCCTCCTCGTCCACGAGGTGAGACACTTAAAGCAGGGACTCGTCGCCGCCCTCTCCGTGCGCGGGGAATTGGAAGCCTGGCAGGAGCAATTCGCTTTCCTGAAATCGCTGACGGGCAGATATGCCTCCTCGCCGCGCGGCTGCGCCGTCATCGAGGAGTTGATGACTCTCTCCCTCGAATCCCGCGCCGATCTCCTCCGCGCCCGCGAGTTGATGCGCGAATTCGCAGGGCCGAAATATCGAATCAATTGGTTGCCGTTATTTCCGTTGGGGAGGAAGCCCCGTTTTTAATTTTGGGAAATGTGACTACTTATGGTAAAATGTGGTCACAAAGGAGATTGAAATGACTGAACTGACAGTTGGTATCCGTGATTTCAAGACTAATTTAAGCGCCTACTTGAAAAAGTTGGAAAAAGGCCAGACGATTACCATCACCTCCCATGGCAAGGTGGTGGGACGTGTTCTGCCTCCCGTAGCGGAGAATGATGTTACCGCGCGCATGAAGGCGTTAGTGGACGCGGGAGTGATTTTGTGGAATGGGAAAAAACTAAAACCCGTGAAACCCGCGATCATCAACAAAAGCGATAAACTGGCATCGGATATCATCATCGAGATGCGGAATGAATCTCTATATTGATTCCAGCGCGCTCATCAAGGTTTACGTAGAAGAAGCCGATTCTGAATCGGTGCGAAATTGGATCGCGAAGGCTGACGTGATTGCGGCAGGGTTGATCGCACGTGCCGAGATTTCTTCGGGAATCAATCGCGTGTATCGAATGAAAATCGCCACTGAATCCCAATACAAAACTGGCCTGAGTGATTTTCGCCATGATTGGGAATACTTTCATCGTATTCCAATCACCGAGCAGGTTGTCTCCCGCGCCGATTTCCTGATTTGCCAGTTTGTTCTGCGCGGCTACGATGCCGTTCATCTCGCCTGCGCGTTGGTGTGGCAGGAAGCGCTTCAAACGCCTGTCATTTTCGCGACTTTTGACAGCCAACTCCGCAAGGCGGCGCAGGACTCCGGCTTGTCTGTTCTGCCAAAATAAAGGGACGTGATTCTAACCAAAAAAGCCAGGACACTTCGTCTCTGGCTTTTTCTTTTCTACATCATCCCCAACACCACCGCCAGCAACACCCCTCCCGCGATGACGCTTCCCAGCTGGCCTGCGGTGTTCGATCCCATGGCGTGCATCAGGATGAAGTTGTCGGGGTCCTCGTCCAGCGCTATTTTCGCGGACAGGCGTCCCGCCATCGGGAAGGCGCTGATCCCGCACGCGCCGATGAGGGGGTTGACTTTCCCGCCCGTGACGAAGGACATCAACTTGCCGAAGAGCAAGCCCGCGACGGTGTCCACGATGAAGGCGAGCAGGCCGAGTCCGAGGATCATCAGCGTCTGCCATTGGATTCCCGTCGCGGGGTCGTAGAGAAATTTCTCGGCGGTCATCGTCGCGCCGATGGCGAGACCGAGGAACAGCGTGGCGATGTTGATGATCTCGTTCTGAGCGGCTTTGCTCAACCTGTCCACTACGCCCGCTTCGCGCAGCAGGTTTCCGAGCATGAGCGCGGCGATCAGCGGCGCGGCGGACGGGGCGATCAGGCTGACGGCGATGGTCACTACGACGGGGAACGCGATGGCGGTGACGCGCGAGACGGGACGCGGCGCGTAGTCCATGCGGATGAGGCGTTCGCGGCGCGTCGTCAGCGCGCGCATGATGGGCGGTTGAATGATCGGGACGAGACTCATGTACGAGTAGGCCGCGACCGCGATCGGTCCGAGCAGATGCGGCGCGAGTTTGGTCGTCACGAAGATGGCGGTGGGGCCGTCGATCGCGCCGATCACGCCGATGGAGGCGGCCTCGTTCAACGGAAATCCCAGAGCGGCCGCCAGCAGGAGAGTCCCGAAGATGCCGAACTGTCCCGCCGCGCCGAGCAGCGCCAGCGAGGGCTGCGCCAGCAGCGGACGGAAGTCAATCATCGCGCCGACGCCAATAAAGACGAGCAGGGGGAAGAGCTCGGTCTCGATGCCCGCTTTGTAGATGACCTGCAAAAAACTTCCATCCGCGTAAACGGACATGCCGAGGTTGGCGAGGATGCAGCCGAATCCGATGGGCAGCAGCAGCACGGGCTCGTACTCTTTCGCGACCGCGAGATAGATGAGCGCGCCGCCGATGAGCAGCATCAGCGCGTTGGCCCAGGTGAAGGTCAGCCCGCCGAATACGTTTGCCAGCAATTCGAGCAGGTTCATTCGAACTCCAGCAGGGGATGTTTGTGCGGCACGGTCTGTCCCGCGCTGGCAAGGACGGCGGAGACCTTTCCGTCGCGCGCCGCGCGCACGCTGTTTTTCATCTTCATCGCGTCAATAACGAAGACGATCTGTCCGCTTTTCACCTCGTCGCCGGCTTTGACAAGAATTTCGGCGACCGTTCCCGGCAGCGGCGCGGAGATGAACTTGTCGCCGGGCGCGGCGAGATTTCCCCCGGCCGCCTTCGGCGCGGACGCCGCTTGCGCGCCCGCTTCCTTCCGGACGACGCGGCTTGGTTCCGAGCGAACTTCGAGCGGCTTCCCGTTATCGGGCGTCACCTCGAACCGCTCGCCGTCCACGATCGCGACGATGGGACGCGCGTTCAAGTCTTCGATCTCGACTGTGTAACTGTGTTCGCCAATTTTTACGTTGATCTTCATGTTGTTTCCTGAGTGTTCGTGTTTTCGAAATCTTGCGGGTCTCGGAGCTGGATTTACTATTTGCTTCGCCGACTCGTCTCGCCTTTTTGCGTCATCTGCCGCGTGCGCATTCCAAGTTGCCACGCGCCGATGAGGGCGGGTTCGGGCAGAGTGAGCGGCCGCGCGGCGGATTGGGACTGCCCGGCCAGCGCGATCGCGACCGCCGCCGCTGCGGCGCGGGCTTTTTCGTCTTCTTTTGTCGCCTCTCCCGATGGGACAGGGGCGAGGGACTCCTCGCGGTCGCGGAACAGCCGCGTCATCAGCGACATTGCCCCCGCCAGCAGCAGCAGGGACGCGAAGACCAATCCCATGCTGACGAGCGTGATCCAAAGTGATTGAGTGATGGCGTCCATAGTTTGCCTTAAGCCGCGGCCGCTTCCTGTTCCCGTAATTTCTCCGCCGCGCGGAAATATTTGATGTGGCGCATGGCGAAGTCGTCCCTGCCCAGCAGCAGGTCGGCGGCGCGGATGGTCTGTCCGAGTTTGATCGGGTCGGTGATGGAGCAGGTCGCGCCCGCCTGGATCGCCATCGCGAGGAACGCCTGGTTGACGGTGTGGCGGTCGGGCAGGCCAAAGGAGACGTTGCTCGCGCCGAGGATGATGTTGACGCCGAACTCGCGTTGCAGCGCTTCGATGGTCTGGATCGTGACCTGCGCGGCTTTACTGTCGGAGCCGACGGTCATCACCAGCGGGTCTATGATCACGTCTTCGATGGGGATGCCGATTTGCGCGGCGCGCTCGATGATCTTCCCAGCCAGGGCGACGCGCTCCTCGGGCGTCTTCGGGATTCCGCCCTCGGCGAAGGTGAGACCGATGACCGCCGCGCCGCGCTCCTTGACGATGGGCAGGATCCCGTTCAGCGACCTTTCCTCCGCGTTGACCGAGTTGACCAGCGGCTTGCCGGGCGCGGCTTTGAGTCCCGCTTCCAACACCTGCGGGCTGTTCGAGTCGATGCAAAGCGGGACGTCCACGCTCGCGGCGAGGAGCTCCGTCAATTTTGAGACGGTCGCCGCCTCGTCAATCTCCGGCACGCCCACGTTGACGTCCAGCGCGTCCGCGCCCCAGGCGATCTGCCGTTTGGCGAGCGCGACGACGAAATCGAAATTTCCTTCCTTCAACGCGGCCGCGAGTTTTTTGCTGCCGGTTGGGTTGATCTTCTCGCCGATCGCTACGAACGGCTTGTCGCGGCCGATGACGACTTCCCTGCCCTTTCCCTTCAAGATGGTGTGCATTCTACCTCCAGTTGAAAGTTTCTCCCGGATTGCGCGCTTCCGTTTACTTCCGCAAAAATCTCAGCGCCGTTTCCGCCAACACCGCCGCGCCGATAGGCATGGCGCGCTCGTCAATGTCGAAGCGCGGATGGTGGAGCGGGAAGCCGGTGTCGTCTCCGCCGCGCGTGCCGAGCGTGAACATCGCGCCCGGCGCGTGCGCCAGCATCGCGCCGAAGTCCTCCGCGCCCATCGTCTTCCACAACTCGTGGACGTTTTCGCGCCCGAGCAGGTCCACGCCCGCGGCTTCGATCATTGCCGCCACGTGGACGTCGTTGATCATCGGCGGGCCGCCGTATTCGAATCTCAGGTCATAGTCGCCGCCGAGGGCGCGCGCCACTTCGAACGCGCGCTGGATCTCGGCGCGAAGTTCTTTGTGCAGGTCGAGGTCCATGTAACGCAATGTACCGGTGATCTTCACGCCTTCGGGGATCACGTTTTCGGTGAAGCCGCCGTTGAGCGAGCCGATGCTGACGACCGCGGGCAGGAGCGGGTCCACGCGGCGCGAGACGATGGAGTTCAGGGCGATGATAACATGCGCGGCCAGCGCGAACGGGTCAACCGTCTTGTCGGGATGCGCGCCGTGCCCGCCCACGCCGCGGATCTCCGCGAACCACGAGTCCACGCCTGCAGAGGCGGGACCCGAACTGATGCCGATCGTCCCGACGGGCGAGGACGGGTCCACGTGCTGCGCGATGACGTAATCCACGCCGTCCATGCAGCCGTCTTCGGCCATGCGCATCGCGCCGCTCTTGCCCTCCTCGTCGGCGGTCTCCTCGGACGGTTGGAACAGGAAGCGGACGCGTCCCGTGAATTTTTCCTTCGCGAGGATCGTCGCCGCGCCCAGCGCCATGGACGTGTGCGAATCGTGTCCGCAGGCGTGCATCCTGCCTTTGTTCTGCGAAACGTAGTCGGTCCGGTTCTGCTCGAGGATGGGGAGCGCGTCCATGTCGGCGCGGATGGCGACGACGGGATTCCCCTCGCCGATCTCCGCGACCACGCCGGTCTTGCCGACGCCGCGTGTGACGCGGTATCCCAATTTCTCCAGTTCGTCCGCCACCTTCGCGGCCGTGCGGTGGATCTCGAACCCGATCTCGGGATTCTGGTGGAAGTCGCGCCGCCATTCGATGAGTTCTTCGGTGATTGAGTGTGCGTTTTTTAGCATGGGTCTCTCTGTTTGTGGAGTCTGATAAATTCTGATATTGCGTAGTGCGTAGTGCGTAATTCCTGTTTCATCAAAGTGGTTACGCAATACGCAATACGTATTACTTCTTTTCCATCTCTTTTTCTGCCTCGGCCAATATTTTATCCAACTCATTCTCCTGCCGCTCTTCCAGCGGTTCCACTTTGTGTTCGCGCAGGATCCGCTCCGCTTCGGACTGGGCGCGCCGGGCGAGTTCGGGACGGCCTTCCTTCTCCCAGGTCTCCCAGGTCCCGCGCTCGGACAGTTTCGTCATCAACACTTCTCCAGCGCGCAGATATTTCATGGTGTGCTTCTGGCCGAGGAAATTCCGCGAGCCGTCCATGACGGGCTGGAACAATTCTACCGCAAGCGAGTCGTCGTTGACCTCGAAGCCGCGGCAGGCGCGCAGGACGCTGCCCGCGAACTCGTTATCCGCGACCATCTGCGCGTAGGAGCCGCTCACGCCCGCTTCCATTTCGCCGATGCCCGAAAGTTCGTCCGCGCCGGCCAGCGCGGGGATCATGGCGTTCAGTCCGCGCTCGAAGCCGCTTTGCAGGTCGAGGCTGTGGGCGTTGGTGGAGAAGCCATAGACGTTGACCGGGAATCCGTAGCGGTGACCCAACCCCACCGTCCCGGCGGAAGCGAGGCCGAGTTCCACGCCGCCCCAGACAGAGACTCCCGTGCGCGGTTCCATCATGGCGAGGCGTCCGCAGTAGATGATGGGCAGGCCGGGGTTGGCGAGTTGCGCGAGGACGACGCACATCAACACTTCGGCGTTTTGCTGGGCAAGCGCGCCCGCGATGGACAGCGGGGCGGTCGCGCCCGCCGTCGGGCAGGGGAGGGGCGCGAAGGCGATCCTGAGCCGCGCGATCTCGAAGATGGCGTCCACTTCGTGGTCGGGGATGGTCAGCGGGCTGACCGGCGAGACGGCGAGAGTCAACACTTCGGAGGGAGTCCCGATCACCTCCGCCATGCGGACGGCGGCGCGCGCTTCGGGAGCGTATTGCACGCCCGGGCCTTGCAGCGGCTTAACGGTGTGCGGCAGGGCGTGGCGGTACATGGCGAGGGACATCATGTCGCCAGGCGCGTCGCAGGGCGTGAAGAAGGGCGTGATGGTGTGACAGTTTTCCAGCGCGTCGAGGAGACGGGTGGAGTCGCGCACGTCCTGGGCGTTGGCGAGGCGCTTCGTCCCTGTGACGGGGTCGAGCACGTCGCGCGCCCCGCCGAGGTTGTGGAAGTAGAGATTGCCGTCGCCGAGATGTTTGACTGTTCCGTTGCGTCCGCGCACGGAGACTTTCTTGCCCGCGGCGGCGACGCATTTTTCCACGAGGTCGGGCGGGATTCGGACGCGGTTCTTTTCGACGCGCGCGCCATTGGCGAGGAGCATTTCGCGCGCGCCCGCGTGGTTGACGACGACGCCCGTCTCGTCCATGATGCGGAGCGTGGCGTTGTGAATGGCTTCGATGGATTGGGGATTTAAGAAAGGGAACATTTCAACGCCTAACTCTCCAATACCTTCGCTAAAAACTCCACGCGCTTCACGTCCGAGTCGATGATGTTTTCGAGTTTCAGGAAGCCGTGGCCTTCGCCTTTGTAGAGGAGCAGTTCGCTGGGGATGCCGAGGGCTTGCAGTTTCTCGTGCGCTTCGATGGATTCGGACGGCGGGCAGCGCGGGTCGTTTTCGCCGCAGATGAACTGGACCGGCGCGCGGACTTTGTCGAGGAAGAAGAAGGGCGAGCGTTCATACCAGAGATCGTGATGCGTCTCGGGGTCGCCCATGTTGTTGATGTCCCAATATTGCAGGTCTTCGCGCGCGTTTTCGTGTCCCGTGAACCAATTCAGGAACGGGACCACCGCTGAGCCGACCGCCCACAACTCGGGTTGGCGCGTCATGCAGGTCATCGTCAAATAGCCGCCGTGACTGCGCCCGGTGACGGCGATCTTCTTCGGGTCGGCGAGCCCCTCGCGGATGAGGTGGAGCGCGGCCGCGGCGCAGTCGTCGTTGTCGAGACGTCCCATCTCGTAGCGGTTGGCGGCCGTCCAGGCCAGGCCGTAGCCGGTGGAGCCGCGATAGTTTGGCGCGATCACCGTCCAGCCGCGCGAAGCGAGATGCGACATGAACGGATGCCAGTAGTAGCCGAGATGCCAGTTCGGTCCGCCGTGGATGACCACCGCCGCGGGCGAATGCGGTCCCGCGCCCGGCGGTTTGTAGAGCATGGCGGGGATGGGCGTGCCGTCCAGCGAGGGGAACGTCACGACTTCGGGGACGACGAACTCCGCGCCCTTCAACTCGGCGGGCAGGGAATCCGTCAGCTGGGCGAGCCGCCCATCGTCGAGCGCGGCCAGCCAGAGGTCGGGAGGTTGACGCGGGTTTTCGTAGACGAAGAGGACGAATTTGCCGTCCAGCGTGAACGTCGGCCAGAAGGCGAATCCCGCCTCGGTCTGGACCTTCCGCCGGGCCCCGTCCATCGAGCGGATCTCCACCCAGGCGGTCTCGCCGCGGTTGTAAATCCAGGCGAGACGCGTCCCGTCTTCGGACCAGATGGCGTTGTTTTTGTCGCCCTCGTCGCTGGTGAGCCATTCGATGCGCCCGTCTTCGAGATGGTAGACGCCGATCTGCGACCACCCGCTGGAGTTGGACGAGAAGGCGACTTTGGCGTTATCGGGCGACCAGGCGGGCTGGATGGCGTCCAGCGCGGCGTCCCCGCCGATGCGGCGCGGCGGACGCCCGTCGAGCGGGACGATGAAGACGCCGTCGGTCTGCCATTCCTGCTCGGCGGCGACGGCGATGTGACGCCCGTCCCGCGACCAGCGGACGAAGTGCGCGGGCCCGCTGGGAGAGAAGAACGGCCGCGCTTCCGAGCCTTTTTTAGGGAGGCGCGGAGAGGCGAGGTCGAGGAGATAGAGGTCGAAGTTTCCCGCCGCGTCGGCGAGATAGGCGATCTGTTTGGAATCGGGCGACCAGGCGTATGCCGGTTGGATTGTGAAGTCAACCTCGGGGGTCAGGTCGCGGGTCTCGCCGGTGGCGACCTCGTGGAGGACGAGATGAAAGTCTTCGCTCCCGGTCAGGTCGAGCAGCCAGGCGAGATATTTTCCGTCGAACGAGTAGCGCGGCATGAACTTGCTGCCAACGCCAGACGAGACCTGGCGGATCGGGATGTGGACCTCCGGCGTGACGGCGGAGGAATCGGCGGGTAGTTCGAGCGTGTAAATTTCCCATTGTCCGGTCTTGTTCCAGGCAAAGGCCACATGGCGGCCGTCGGGATGGAGACTGCAACCGGCGGTTTCGACATCGGGGACGCGGAGGAGGGTTTCGAGGTTCAGCGGCAACAATAAAATTCCTTTCGGTTAGGTCAGATCGGGCATTTGGTCCATCCCGGCCTCGCGCGCCAGCGCGGAGACCATGGCGGTCAATTCCTTCTCATGCGCGAGCGCCGACTCGGGACGCTGGTATTTCGCGACCAAATCGTTCGCGCGGATTTTGGCGCGGTCGAAGGCGTCGAGCGAACCGCCGTCCTGCCAGCCGCGGATCGAGTCGCGGTCAATGACGGGGGAGGGCAGGTATTGTTCGACGGGGAAGAGTTGGCGCGTGACCTTCTGCTTGAGGAAGTCGGCTTTGAAGTTGATGCCCTCGTACATGGCGGCGGCGAGCGGCTCGGTGCGGACTTGAATCCCTTTGAGCATGTGCTGGACCATGCCGATGATCTCGGCGTCAATGGTCAACTTCTCGGCGCTGTGACAGGCCAGGAAGTCGAGCATGCCCGCGCCCGAAATCATGTTGATGCCCGCCAGCGCGCCGATGAGGGCCGTCATGCCGCTTTCCATGCCAGACTGCGCGTCGATGCTTTTGCCGTCGGTGGCACAAAGGTAGGCGTGGGTGGGAAGCCCGAGAGATTTGCCGACCTGCGCGTACCCGGCGTCGATCATGGCGGTTTCGATGGCGCCCATCGGGGTACTTCCCTTCCGCATATCGAAGATCGTGGGCGCGCCGCCCCAGACGATGGGCGCGCCGGGTTTGGCGAGCTGGTGGATGACGATCCCGCTCAGACATTCCGCGGCGTGCTGGACGATGGAGCCGAGCAGCGTCACCGGCGCGCCCGCGCCCGCCAGCGGCATCGCGACGATCTCCGCGGGGACGCCGGCGCGCGCCAGTTGGATCAGATTCCCCGCGCCGAACGAAGACCAGACCAGCGGCGGGGAGGGGCACACGTCGAAGATTGCCGTCGGTTTGGCGGCCAGCCCGTCCCTGCCGCCGCTGAACAGGGCGAGCATGTCGAACATCGTCTGCGGATTCTGGTTCGAGAACGCGCCGGTCACGATCGGCTTTTCCGACAGCATCAACACCACGTAGAGCCGCCACAGGTCGCCGATCTCCTTGGGGACTTCGTTGCACACCACCGCGGTGGACTGCGCGTCGTACTGCGGCAGCATCTCGGTCACTTTGACGAGGCGCGCCAGGTCGCGCGTCTCCGACGGTCTGTGCTCGCCCGTTTCGGGGTCCAGGATGTGGACGCCCGAGGAGCCCGGGTCAAAGTGGACGGCGTCGCCTCCATACTGGACCTTCGGCTGGCCGCGCCGGTCGTGGAGGAAAAATTCGCGCGGGACGGTTTCCAGCGCGGCGCGGACGAGTTTCTCCGGGATGCGCGCGACTTCCGCGGCCTCGTCCACGTCCGCGCCCGCGGCGGCCAGCAATTGACGCGCCTCGGCATATTGGACTTTAATGCCGGGCTTGAGCATCAATTGAAAGGCCTCGTCGAGGATTTGGCCGATCAGGTCGGGGGTGAGGAATTCAAGTTTGGGTCTCATTCATGCCTCTCTATACACGGGCTTCACGGAATTTTGCGAAAGAAGACTTGATGAAATCCGCGAAAGTCCGCGCGCGGAATATCCGCGTGATCCGTGTACGGTTAGTTCTCGAGCGATTCGATGATCTTCGCCATTTCCGCGGAAAGTCTCGGGTCGAGCGGATCGGGCTGGTGTTCCGCGAGGATGCGGCGGGCTTTGGCGAGCGCCCAGTCGCGGGCGTCGTCTTTCTTCTCTTCCCATACGTTGTAGGGACGGCGGTCCATGAACTCGGGCAGGAAGATCTCGCGCATGTGCTTTTTAGTGTGCTTTTGCGCCAGGAAGTTCCCGCCCGGGCCGACGGCCGCGATGGTTTCGAGCGCGAGGGTTTCGTCGTCCACCACGATGCCCTGCATGGTCTTGTGGATGATGCTGAAGATCTCGCAGTCCATCATCATCTCCGCGAAGGACCAGATGCGCGAGCCGTGCAGGAATCCCACGCCGAGCAGCATGTCGGACATGACGACGCTCGCCATGAAAGTGGAGAGGCTGTTTTCGACGCCTGCCTGCCAGTTCGGCTCCTTCGCGCCGGTGGCGAACGATCCCATCGAAAGCGGGATGTTGTAGTAGTCCGCGAGGACGTTGGTGGCCGCGCCGAAGAGGAAGTCTTCGGGACCGCCGCCGGTGTACGCGCCCGAGCGCAGGTCGGAGGCGGTCTGCGCGGCGGCGTAGAAGACCGGCGCGCCGGGGAAGGCCAGCTGCAGGAGGGCCGTCCCCGCGAGGACTTCGGCGTTGCCCACCGCCAGATTGCCCGCCAGCGCGGCGGGTCCGGTGGTGAGGCAGGCGGCCATCGTCATGAAACCGGTCGGGATGCCGGCTTCGGCGGCGAGCAGCGCGGCGTCCACCGATCCGCCGTCGTGTCCGAGCGGGGGCGCGGTGCATTGCATCAGCGAAAGGACGGGGCGTTCGCGCAGTTTGTCCCTGCCGCCCGCGATCAACGCGGCCATTTCGATGGCGGCCCGCGCCTCGTGGACGGTGTAGATCGACTCCGTCTGGACGTGCTTGGTGGAGTTTTCCCAGATGGTTTTGATCTCGTGCAGGCCGCGCGTCTCGGCGGGTTTGTCCTGCGCGCTGACGGGAACCCAGTGGAAGGCGACCTCCTCGGTCGCGTCGGCGATGCGGGCGATGTCGCGCACGTCGTCGAGTTTGGACATGCGGCGGGCGCCGGTCTCGATGTCGATCACTTCCACGCCGCAGCCGTCCGTGCCGACGTAGACGTGGTTGCCGTCGAGGGGCAGGTCTTGTTGCGGATCGCGCGCCGCCAGCGTGTAGACGGGCGGCGCCTTCTTCAACGCTTCTTCGATGACGCGCGGCTTGACCTTGACGATCTTCTTTTCAAAGTCCACGTCCGCGCCGCTGGCCGCCCAGATCTCCAGCGCGCGCGCCGACGGGAATCGCACGCCGACGTTTTCGATGATGTGCAGGGTCGCGTCGTGAATCCGCTTCACTTCGGCGGGCGTGAGGACTTCCAATTTCAATTTCGGATTGGAAATGGATTTTATTTTCCTGGTCATTGGCGTTCCGCCTTCATAATTCATAATTCTGAATTCAGAATTATGAATTATGCCTCGCCCATGAGTTGTTTTGCCATTTGCACCGCGCCGATGGCGTCTTCCGAATAGCCGTCGGCTTCGATGCGCTGCACCCACTCGCGGGTGACGGGCGCGCCGCCGACCATCACGTGGATCTTTTTTCGCAGGCCCTTCGCGTCCAGTTTCTCGATGACTTCCTTCTGGCGGATCATCGTCGTCGTCAACAGCGCGGAGAGACCGATGATGTCCGCGTCGATTTCGAGAGCCTTCTCGATGATCTTGTCGGACGGGTTGTCCACGCCCATATCCACCACCGTGAAGCCCGAGGCCCCCAGCATGGTGGCGACGAGCGATTTGCCGATCTCGTGGATGTCGCCTTCGACGGTCGCCATCACGACCTTGCCGAGAGTCTTGCGCTCGGAGCCTTTCTTGGCGAGTTCCGGCTCGAGCGTGGCGACGGCGGCTTTCATCGCCTCGCCCGCCATGACGAGTTCGGGCAGAAAAGCCTCGCCCGCGGCGAACGCGTCGCCGACCGTGTTGACGCCGACCACGAACCCGTCGGTGATGGCCGTCAGCGGGTCCATCCCCTCGGCGATAGCCTGCTGCGCCAGCTGCACCGAGACGTCCGAATCGCCGTCAATGATGGATTGCGCCATTTTGTCTAAAAGTTCCTGTGACATGGGATTCTCCTTATGTCTGATTGTCTCATAGTCTGGTCGTCTATGGTCTGGTAGTCCGATGGTCGGATGGCCGCGAAGGGGCAAGACCGTTCGGCGATTGGACCATTCGACTTTCAGAACGCTGGACTGAAAATTGCCGTTCCTTCTGTTGGATGAGTTCACGCGGTATTCCCAGATAATTTTGAAGGTCCTTTCCGATGGTGAGGATGTGGCCGCGCGCCGCGCGCCGCGCGGCCGCGGGGTCGCGTCCCTCGACGGCTTCGAGGATGGCGCGGTGTTCGGCCTGCTCGCGGCGCAGGCTTTCGGTCAACGCTTCGGGATGACGGAACATGGCTTCGTAGAGCATCCAATCGGGAAATTTGGCCGCCGCCATTTCATAGAGACGCGCCAGCAGCGGACTTCCGCTCATGGCGACGATGGACGCGTGGAACCGACGGGAGGCCTCGCGCAGCCGGGACATGTCTTCGAGGCGGACGAGGTTGGAGGTTTCGTCGAGGATCCGCTTCGCTTCCTGGACCTGGAGCCGGGTCGCGGCTTCGGACGCGAGCGCGGCCCCCAAAGGTTCAAGGACGAGGCGCAATCCATAGGCGTCGAGCATCTCGGCGTGGGTCAGTTCGAGCACGCGCACGCCGCGATAGGGGACGCGTTCTGCCAGCCCCGAGGCCACCAGCATGTCCAGCGCCTCGCGGACGGGCGTCATGCTGACGCCAAGCGACGAGGCGATGTCCTCCTGTCTCAGCCACTCGCCGGGACGGATCTCCCCCGCGATGACGCGCTTGTGGAGCGATTCGAAGGTCTCGTTGCGCAGGGACTGGCGGGTGGACATGGGTACATTATATATAATTTTTGGGAAGTGGCAAGTGGGGAAGCAGGCGCGGTACGCGTTACGTGAACGACGTTCTTCTCTACTGTTCACTTAAAGGCTCATGTTCAGAACAAGTGATTCGGTAGAATAGGGGCATGGACTTTCCAATTGTTGAACTCATGGATCGAGATGCATGTACGGTCTGGCTAACCGAGCATTTTCATCCCGATGGATTGAAATGCCCACATTGTAAAGCTGGTCTTGAGCAGGCGACTCGATTTCGTAAGACCAAACAAAGCGGTCTGATTGTATATCGGTGCAAAGCCTGTCGTGGCATCTACAATCTCTACAGCGGAACTGCGTTTGAAGGAAGACACTTCACTCCTGAGCAAACTATCCTTTTCATTCGCGAGGTGGTGCAGGGGAAGCCAACGGCGAAGTTGTCGCGAGAATTGAGCATCAGTCGCACAACCGGGCTGACCGTGAGGCATCTGCTTCAGGCGAATGCCAAGAAGGAACAAGCGACCAAACCCTTGAGCGATCTGGAAGTCGAAACCGACGAAATGTTCCAGAACGCGGGGGAAAAAAGGAGAGTGGCACGGCGATCCGCAGGATCCGCCTCGCAAACGAGCCAATAAACGGCGCGGGCGAGGGACGTATGCGAATGATCGTCCGCCGGTCTGCGCAGTGATTGGGCGCGAAACGCGCCAAGTGCGGATCCAAGTGATGCCAGATACAAAAGGCGATAGCTTGTGTCCATTTGTCGAGAACTTTACCAGACCAGAAGCGACGCTCTACACAGATGAATACGACAGTTACAATCGCTTACAACGCGTGCGTCACACCGTCTGTCATGGAAAGAATGAATATGCACGTGATGACGATGGAGATGGCGTTCGGGAAGTCCACGTCAACTCCAACGAAGGCGGCTGGACAGGGTTGCGTAATTTCTTGCGACCCTATCGCGGTGTTCATAAAGCATACTTGTCAGGCTATGCCGCCATCCACGAATTGGCTGTGAACCATAAACGCATCTCGCCGAGTCTCGTCGCTAAACTGGTCCGTAATCACTTGTTCTGAACATGAGCCTCACTTAAAAACGAGGCGCCCCCGGCCGGGGTCGAACCGACAACCTACTGATTCGAAGTCAGGCGCTCTGTCCATTGAGCTACGGGGGCGTAGGGTAATTATACACAGGAAAAATAATGTTGACAGTCCCCTTTAATTCTGATATTATCCGTCAACATTACCGTAAATCTTACAAGGAGAAATCCATGCTTACTGAAATCGCAACCCAACACATCGAAGTTTCTCCCGCCGCGGCGCAGGCTGTGCAGGGGATTCTTGCTGAACGCCAGTTGGAAGGATACGCGCTGCGCGTCTATGTGGCGGGCGGCGGATGCTGCGGCGTCAACTTTGGCATGGCGCTCGACAACAACATCCGCGACGTGGATACCACTTTCGACTCGAAGGGAATCAAACTTGTGGTGGACTCGTCCTCGCTGGATTATCTGCGCGGCGCCTCCATTGACTTCGTGAACGACCCTGTGCAGGGGAGCGGTTTCGTGATCAACAATCCGAACGCCGGTCACAGCCACGGGGAGGGCGGCTGCGCCTGCGGCGGCGGGGGCGGACACGACCATGGCGACGGCGGCGGATGCGGTTGCGGCGGCGGTTCGTGCGGCTGCAGCAGTAACTGAAATTGCTTGCTCGGAAGCAAAACGGCAGACAAACATCTGCCGTTTTTTTGTTGGTTATTTCAGTCCAAACCAACCCCGGGCAAATTTACGAACAGATTTTGCAATTTCAATGGCTTCTTTGGCATCTTCCACTGTCGGCATTTCCCCAGGATATCGTGTCGCAACCGCATAATCGCTTAGAACGGTCAGCAGCGCGGTGGAAAAACTTGTCAGGATTCCGTTTTCGATGCAGATCGTATTTAACGCAGAAAGGTCGTGGGTCTTTGGAAAATACGCCTTTCTTGAAACCAGCATGGCTTTGAGATACTTCTCCGCGGATTGCTGTGAATGAAAGCAGGAATTTACCGTGGAAGGTCTGCTTCCTCGTAGAAGTCTATGCGCTGAGCGCCAATCTTCTTCAGCGTATTTCACCCATTCCAACGGGTTAGTTGGATCGCTCATACAAAACCTTCCCTTTGGAGACAATTTCTTTGATGAACACATCGCCTTTCTTTAGCGCGCTTGCCAATTCATCGGGCGTCTTTACAATGATATCCACAGGAAAAGGGCGAGGATAGAGCAACAGGGATGTGGAAATCAGGTTCTTTCGTTTATTTCCCCTGGCGACAACCAGTAAATCCACATCGCTATCCGGGGTAGGCTTGCCATACGCGTAAGAACCGAAGAGGATGATCTTTTCGGGTTTGAGTTCCGCCACGATGCGCTTGATCGCGTGTGGAAGTGTTTTAGACACAGATGGGAACCCAGTGGGGCGGACTTTGGTTTTGATTGGTAACATGAAATCTCCTCGCCTGATTTTATCAGCGTTCCAGCAGTCCCAGCAGCACGGGCAGCAACTGCTTTTTTCGGGAGACCACGCCCTGCGCGTCGCGCGTCCCGTCGGGGAGGGGCGGGTAGGGCAGGTCGTTGAGGATGGGCGGCGCGGACGAGGTCAGGATGAGGCGGCTCGTGCCGCGCACCACGTCGGTGATGAGGAGGATGGCGAAGTCCAACCCGCGCTTGTCCTTGAGCGCGTCGAGCGCGGACGCGAGCGGGGCGAGATATTCGCCGAGTTGCAGGAGGTCGGTCACTTCGGCCTGCGCCACCGCGAATTTGAACCCGCCCGCCTCGAAGGATTTGATGTCCGTGCTGACGACTTCCGCGGGTTTGCGGTTGGAGAGTCCCGCGCCCGCCGAGAGGACTTTCTGCCCGTAGGTTTGGACAGTCTCGCCCGCCAGCGGACTTCCGCCCGCGAAGGCCCAGCGCGCCAGCCGTTTAGCGGCGTCTTTGTCGCGCGGCGTGGCGGTGGGCGAGGTCAGGATAAGGGTGTCCGCCAGAAGTCCCGCGAGAAGCGCCCCCGCGAGGGCGGGAGGCATGGAGAGTCCCGCTTCGGCGGCCTGTTCTGTCACGAGCGTGGAGGTCGAGCCGACGATGTCCACCGTGAAGCGGATCGGCGCGTGGGTGTGCGGGTTGCCGAGGCGGTGGTGGTCGAGGATCTCGAGCAGTTCGGCTTCCTCGAGCGCGGCGATGGCCTGGCGCGGCTCGTTGTGGTCCACGAGGATGATCTTGAGGCGCGGCGGGTTGAGCGCGTCGCGTTGGCGGGCGATGCCGAGGTAGCGTCCGTCTTCGTCCACGATCCAGTAGTCGTTGTAGTCGTCGCGCAGGATGCGGTTGAGCGAATCGCGGATGTGCGCGCCCGCCGTATATTTCGGGACGCTGGTGTCGGCCGCGTCTTTGCACGGCGCGGACATCATCTCGCGCACGGTGGCGTCGCCCGGGCGCGGGCCCAGCACGTTGGCGAAGTAGTTGAAGAGGCTGAGCCCGTTGACGATGCCGTAGGGTTTGCCGTCTTCGCCGACGATGGGGGCGAGGCCGCCCGTTTTGCTGGCGAGCGTCCACGCCGCGCCGAGTTGGGCATTGGGCGCGAGCGTGTCGAGCCGCTTCATCACGGATTCGAAACGCGGCGAGGCGTCGGTGAGCAGCACGGGCGCGTCGAGGCCGAGCGTCTTCAACACCCAGGCGGTTTGCGGATTGAGCGCGCCGGCGCGCGCCGCGACCGCGTTCGCCCCGTCGCGTTCGCGCAGCAGCCAGGCGTAGCCCATCGCCGAGGCGATGGAGTCGGTGTCGGGGTTGACGTGACCGATGACGTGGATGAGGTCTGTCATGCGACGGGTCCGTTATTTCGAGCGGAGCGCCTTCCACACTTTCTCGGGCGTGATCGGGTTGTCGTCCACGTCCACGCCGACCGCGTCGAAGACCGCGTTGCCCACCGCGGGCGCGACGCCGTCCATCGGGATCTCCGCCACCGCCTTGACGCCAAACGGGTGCGTCGGCTCGAAGGTCTCCACGAAGATGGTCTCCAGTTCGGGCATCTCGTCGGCGCGGAAGACGTGGTAGCGGTCGAGGTCGCGTTCGAGGGCGCGTCCCTTTTCGTCGTAGCGCATCTCCTCGCAGACCGCGTAGCCGAGGGCCTGAGTCATGCCGCCTTCGATCTGTCCCGAGGCGGTGAGCGGGTTGACGATCACGCCCGAGTCCACCGCCATGACGAGTTTGTCCACGGTGACCGCGCCGGTCTCGGTGTCCACGGTCACTTCGGCGAACTGGGCCGCGAACGGCGGCGGCGAGGACGGCGAGACGTGCGAAGCCACGCCCATGATCTGTTCCTGCTCGCTTCTGTGCAGCGTGTCCAGCGCGACCTCGGCGAGCGAGACCGATTTCCCGTCCGGCGCGACCGCCTGGCGATTCGCCAGTCGGATGTTCGACGGCTCGGATTCTCCCAGCATCTTCGCGGCGCGGATTTTGATCCGCTCGGCGCAGATTTGCGCGGCTTTGGTCGCGGCCGCGCCGGAGATGTAGGTTGTCGAGGACGCGTACGCGCCCTTGTCGAATGGCGTGAAGTCTGTGTCGGATGAGTAGCAGATGATGTCGTCCACCGGCACGCCCAACACTTCGGCGGCCATCTGCGCCAGGACGGTGTCCGAGCCGGTGCCGAGGTCGGTCGCGCCGACGAGGAGATTGAAGGAGCCGTCGTCGTTCATCTTGATGGACGCGCCGCCCATGTCGAGGTAGGGAATGGCTGTGCCTTGCATGACGAGCGCGACGCCGATGCCTTTGCGTTTCGCGTTCGACGTTCCATGCCCGGCGTTGCGCCAGGACTCGTTTCCAAATTTGTCGTCCCAGCCGATCGCGGCGCGGCCCTGCGCGACGCATTGTTCCAGTCCAACCGTGTGGATGATCTCGGGACGCGGCTCGCGGCCCTCGTTCCACGCCGTGCTGAAGGGATGGAATTCGCCCGGCCGAATCACGTTCTTCAGGCGGAACTCGATGGGGTCGAAGTCCATCGCCCGCGCGATTTTTTCCAAATGGCGGTCGAGCGGCCAATAGCCCTGCGGGACGCCGTAACCGCGGAACGCGCCCGCGGGCGGGGTGTTGGTGTAGACCACGTCGGCGTAGAAGCGGATGTTCGGCGATTTGCGATATTCGCCGTCGCCGACGTACAACGCCATGGCTTTGTGGCCGGTGTTGCCGGTTACGGTCAACGCGTGGCAGCCGTACGCGCCCGTGTCCGAAAGCGCGTACATTTCGTTGGCGGTGATCGTCCCGTCGCGTTTCACGCCCGTCTTCATCCTGATCCGCATGGGATGGCGCGAGCGCGCCGCGATGAATTCCTCCTCGCGCGTGTACTCGTAGATCACCGGGCGTTTGGTGGCGATGGTCAGGTGCGCGGCCACGTCCTCGATCAACACTTCCTGTTTGCCGCCGAATCCGCCGCCGATGCGCGGCTTGATCACGCGGATGCGTTTGACGGGCAGTCCCAGCACGGGGGCGAGTTGACGCCGCGCGTGGAACGGCACCTGCGTGGACGTGCGAATCACGAGGCGGTCGTCCTCGTCCCAATACGTGACGCAGACGTGCGGTTCGATCGAGACTTGCTGGACTTTCGGCACGCTGTATTCGGCTTCGAAAATTTCATCCGCTTCGGCGAATCCCTTTTCGACGTCGCCGATGTCAATGCGGATCTCGGCGGCGAGATTTTTCTCTGGATGCGAATCGGCGAAGTTGACGTACTCCGGCTCGTCGTGGATTCGCGTCGGGCTGGTCATCGCCTCGCGCGAATCCAGGATGGCGGGCAGGATCTCATATTCGACTTCGATCAACGCCAGCGCCTGCTCCGCGATCCCCGGCGTCTCCGCCGCGACGAACGCAACGCGGTCGCCCACGAAGCGGACTTTGTTGTCCAGCGAGAACGAGTCCAGCGGACCGGGGATCGGGTCGGACTGCCCCGCGGTGGAGTAGACGACGCGCGGGATGTCCTGCCAGGTCAATACCGCCGCGACCCCTTCAAGTTCACGCGCGCGGCGAGCGTCTATCCGCTTGATGCGGGCGTGGGCGTGCGGCGAGTGCAACACTTTGGCGTGGAGCAGTCCGCGCTTTTCGAGGTCCGCGGCGAAGGCGGGTTTGCCCTGCACCAACTTGACCGCGTCCACTTTGATCTCGGGCTTGCCGACGGTCTGCCAGGTTTTCGACTCGGGCGTGACGACGACTCTGGGTTTGGTCAGCAGGACGGTGGCTGAGTCGGTCGGCAAATCGGCGTTTGGCAGGTCGGCAGTCGGCAGGTTGGTGGATTGATCGCCCCAACTCACCAGGTCCCAATTCACGGGTTCTTCGCCGCGCATGACCGCCGCCGCTTTCAACACGGCTTGCACGGGTTTGAGATAGCCCGTACAGCGGCACAGCACGCCCGAAATCGCCTCGCGGACTTCATCCTCGGTGGGATTCGGATTCCTGTCGAGCAGCGACTTCGCGGCGAGGATTTGCGCGGGCGTGCAATATCCGCATTGGATCGCGCCGTTTTCGACGAAGGCTTTCTGCAGGGGATGAAGCCCGTCGGTGAGTTTCCAGCCCTGTTCGGGATGCTCGCCGAGCGCTTCGATGGTGGCGACCTTGTGACCTTCGGCTTGCGCGGCCAGCATGGATCCCGCGTTGACGGGGCGTCCATCCAGCAGGACGGTGTCCGAACCGCTCAAGCCGTGTTCGTCGCCGAATTTCACACCGTGGAAGCCGAGTCCGCGCAGGGCGGAGAGGAGTGTGGTATGGACGGGCGCTTCGATTTCGTGGTCAACGCCGTTGATATGGAGAGTGAGGTTCATTGCGCGATTCCTTCCAGGCATCGTTTCGCCAATGTCGCGGCCGCATCCTGGCGATATGCCGCGCTGGCCCATTCGTCCGCCGCTTCGTGACAGGCGTTGCGGGCCGCGGTTCCGACGCCGCCGAATTCGGCCCCGTCCAGCGCGAGGCAGGGAGATTTGCCCCAGCCGCCGACCGCGAGACGCGTCCGCGCGGGACCCCATTGGGCGAGGCCCGCGCAGACGATGGGTTTGTCGGACGGCGTCCGCGCCGCGTATTCGAACGCGAATTTGGCGTGAAGAGGGATTGCGATCTGGACGATGAGTCCGCGCGGGCGCAACGGCAGGAATTCGCCGACGCCGATCTCGGACGGTTGCTTGCCGGCGATAGCGACCTTCGCGTCCAGAGCCAGGAGCGCGCAGGCAAAGGGAGAGCGTCCGTCGCTCGCGACCAGCGTCCCGGCGGCTGTCGCGGCGTTGCGGATGTTGAGCGGCGCTTCGAGTTTGAGCGCGGTCTTCAACGCGGGCGGACAATGTTCCGATTCGAGCAGGGCTTGCAGCGTGCAGGCCGCGCCGATTTCCAGTTCGTTGCCTTTCACGCGGAGCGAGTCCAGGCCGAGGAGTTGGAGATCGACGACGGAGACAGAGTCCGCTTGCGGGTGGGAAAGAAGCGTCCCGCCGCCGAGCGGAACGACGTCGGGTTGCGCGAGAAGCGTCAGGGCTTCGTCCAAAGTTTGGGGGCGGTGATAAGTTGTGATCATATTGACCTCCGCCCTTATTATAAAGTAGGTCACGCTTTCGCGTGACCTACTTGAGGGTTGGCGCCCAACCTGCTTTTACCCGGGCGGAGTGTACGGCGCGCGCTCGGGCAGAAGGTGTGGCCGTTGGAGCGCCTGCACGAGGATGTAGAACGCCGTCCCGTCGCTGTAGTGACCGGTGAACATCCAGGCGGGTTGCAGATAAAGTTGGTCGGGCGCGTACTCGCCGACGTGGTAGCGCGGGTCGGGTATGTAGTAGACGAGTTCGACGCGCTCGAAGATGAGCGTGGGCGGGGTGTAGGGAACCTCCGTCGCCTCGTCCACGACGTAAACCTGGTCTGCCGAAATTTGCAGTTCCCGCGCCTCGCCGTCGCCGGGATTGATCGCCATCGCCGCGGAGAAGACCCGCACGGCGGGATAGCCGCCGAACGATTCGTCGGGGACGATCAAGCCTTCGATCAACACCTCATCACCGAGATTGCCAACTGTTGAGCCATCCACGCCGCCGCCCGGGTTGAACTGCACGTACGTTTTGCCGTCGTCTGCGGTGAAGAGCGTGGCGGGCTGGCCGTTGAGCGTGACGGGCGTCTGCTTGCCGCGCAGGATTTGGAATTGCAGGCCGGGGAAGGGAATCTCGTAACGCTCGACCTTCAGGACGACCTGTCCTTCTTGCGATTCGATGCTTCCCCAAACATCCACAGGGCGGCCCTGGTAGGCTTGCAGGGCCTCCAGGTTTTCGCCTTCGAGCGGCAGTGAGGGGTAAACCGCGTTGTCGTTGATGAAGCCGTAGTCCACGCGCTGGCTGCCGTCCGCCTGTTTGTAGATGGTGATGGAAAGGTAGCCGCGCATCCCTTCCACTTTTTGCGGGAGCGATGAAGCGGACGCGGGGATGATCAGCGTTTGGTCAATGGTCAGGGTGGAGCAATCGGCTGGCAGGTCGTTCGCCGCGAGCAGTTCATCCACTGAGACGCCAAGTTTGTACGCGATGCTCAGGCAGGTGTCTCCCGCGACGACAGTGTACGTGGAAGGTCCACCTCCACCGCCTCCTCCTCCACCACCGCCGCCTCCCATCGGCGCGGGCGTGGGGAAGGGGACGGGAGCGCCGGTGAGGTTGAGTTTGTAGAATCCCAGTCCGCCTCCGCCGCCACCGCCTCTGCCCTGTACGTTGCGGAGGTCAATAGATTTCCAGTCGAAAGTGTCGCCGAGACGCACGCCGACGACGAAAACACTGTCCAGCGGCAGGGGAAGGTCGGACGCGTCGGGCAGGACGAGAATCTCGTCGTCCATCGTGTTCAAGATGACTTGTCCGTTTTGCAGGCTGATCGCGCCGAGCAAGCCGTCTTCATTGCCTTCATAGACTTTCCACGATTCGAGTTCGAATGTCCGCACGCCGTTTGCTTCGTGGAATTGACCAGTCGCCGCGACGAAGGTATTGTCGAATTGGGCGGGAATATCGGCGGTGTTGCCGGTCACTGTGTAACCGTCCAATGTGACGAACGGCGCGCCGCCCTCCGCAGAGCGGATCGAGTTCAGGTAGCCGTAGAGGGTGAGGGTCGCGTCAAGCTGACGCGCCCGCCGCCAGGTCTGGATGGGCGTGTTAGGCGAGATCATGCCCTCGATCATGCCGGTCGTCTGCGCGGGGTCAGACATATTTTCTGGATGAAGGAACAGTTGAAAGGCTGTCTCCGCGCTGATAATCCCATATTGGCCGATGGCTTCATAGCGCGGGAGGCTGCCGTCCACGTAATAAATACCCTGTTCATCCAATTGGAAAAGCAAGCCCGCGCACTTGAAGTGTTCGTAGCAGATGATATTTCCATCGGGTGTGAGCGGCGCGGCGATATATCCGCCGTAGAGCGGGCTTGGATGGATCTCATAGGCAAAGTCGAATCCGTGAGACTGCATGAATTCGTCAATCACCGTCTCGGCGTTCGCGGGCGGAGCGCTGTTGTTGATGGCCGCGACGTAACGCGGATAATCGGGATAGTATTGAAAATACTGGTCTGAGCGGACGTGAAGCCGCTGGTTGCCGTCCACAACCAGGAAATCCCTTTCAAGCGGCAGGGTCGCGGTTTCGCCGTTCACCTTGTAGATTGCGCCGTTCATGCCGAATCGCGCTGCCAGCGCGCGGGCGTCCTCCAGCGTTGCGTGACGATCCGTCTGGTAGTTGTAAACCGCCGCTTCTGCGGGCAAGGAGGGCAATTCCGTCTGCAAATAAACGGTCATCCCGTGGCGGTCATAGGCTTTGCCGTCGGGCTGGTTTACGGTCGCTTGCACGGCGATCGGTTTCGGCGTTGGAACGAGCGTGGGCGTGCCGACCCCTGCGGGCTGTGGCGGGATCGGCGCGAGGTTGCGGATGCCCCAATAGAACAGGAGCGCCAGCGTCGCAAGCGCGACCGTCCAGCCGAGGGTGGGCAGGAAATTGCGAAACGACGGAAGCGCGAATCCGCGTTTGGGTTTGTGCGCGGCCTTGAGTTTGGACTCGAGTTCGGCCGCGAAGATCGGGTTGGGTTGGATGGAATTCGCGACGCGCTCCAGTTTTTTCTGCATGGCGTCATCGCGGGGATTTAAAGGTTCGTAAGTCATTGTTCCACCTCCAGCGCGAGGGAGGTTCGCTCGCGCAGGTCTTGCAAGCCGCGCGAGACAAGCATTTTGACGGCGGCTTCGCTTTTGCCGAGCGTTTGCGCGGCTTCGGCATACGTCAAACCGCCGAAGTGGATCAGCACGACAGCCTCGGCGCGTTCGTGACTGATCTGACGCAGCGCCCGCGCCGTCGCTTCGATCTGGATGCGCGTCAGCGCGGACTTGTCGGTGGGCGCGCCGGCCGCGGGCAGGTTCAGCGCGGCTTCGAGCGGAACCTCGTGATGGCGCCCGCGAAAGAAGAGGGCGCGGCGTCTCGAGGCGATCCCCATCAACCAGGCCGCGAAGACGCCCTCCCCGCGGTAGGAATGGATCCCCTCCAGCGCGGCGAGGAAGGTTTGCGAGGTCAGGTCTTCCGCGTCTTTGACGTTCCCCGTGTGCGCCATGTGATAGCGATAGACGCGCGTCACGTGACGGCGGTAAAGTTCGGCGAAGGCCTGCGCGTCGACTTGCGCGGCGCGGGCCAGTTCGAGTTCGTCCATGGGCGGGCTTTCTGCTTGCAGTATTGTGGAAACCATAAGCCTCCTGTGTGAATTGCGCGCGTTAACATGTTACAGGAGGCAGGGAAAGGTAACAGGGAAAATCAGTCGGGATAGACCTTCCAGCCCAGCCGTTCGAGGTCTTCGGCGGGAGGCTGTTCGGGCAAGTTGACGAGGATGGCGGCGGCCTCGGCCAGCAGTTCCCCGTCCGCGTCGTAGATGGCGGCTGTCGCCTCGGCGGTCCAGCGCATCCGCTTGACGCGCCGACCGACGATCTTGAGCGGCTGTCCCACTGGAACTTTCTTCTTGTATTTCACCTTCAACTCGGCGGTGTACATGAATTGCGAGGCAGCCGCGTCGGTTCCCATGAACGAACGGCCGGTCGCTTCGTCGAGGATGGCGGCGGTGATGCCCCCGTGCAAAATGCCCGGATAGCCCTGGTAATTTTCGGGCGCGGTATATTCGGCGGTCACTTCGCCGGGCGCGGTCTCGTAAAAGTGCATGTGCAGCCCGATGGGATTTTCAAGTCCGCACACGAAGCATTGCAGGGAATTGGGTTGTTTGGTTTTCATGGCGATTCCTTTTGGATGCGGATTAAAGATTTACACGGAAGAAATTTTTCTGTCGCAAACACTTTAATGGCTTATCCCTGCGAGCGCTTCGACGCCTTTGGCGTCTCGCAATGACAGCGGAACAGCGAGGATTGCAACAAAGCATCTATGAACGGGGGGCGCCCCAAACGATGGAAATTTTGAATCCTGAAGTTCTATTTCGGGAAAGCCGCAAGCCGCAAGTAGAACTTGCGGAATCCTTTTCATTCATGCCAGCAAGAAGAAATTAAAAAATCCGTATGCCCGTGAAATCCGCATAATCCGTGGGCAGAGATCTTTTACTTCTCGGCCCAGTGGACGGCAATCGTCCCGAACATCATGCGTTTGAAAAAGATTTTTTTGAAGCCGACGGCGGCCATCAACGCGGCGAGTCGTTCGGCGGTGACGAAATTCTCGGCGGTATCGGGCAGGTACCGGTAGGCGTCGCGCATTCCCGAGAGCAAGCCGCCGAGCGCGGGAATGACGACGTGCATGTGAACCCAGATGAACGGCGAGAGGATGTTTTTCTTCGGGCGCGTGGCGTCGAGGACGACGATCCGTCCGCCGCGCTTGAGGACGCGGTACTGCTCCGCCAGCGCCTTGTGGACGTCGGTCACGTTCCGCATCAGGAACCCCGAAACGGCCGCGTCGAAGGACGCGTCCGCGAAGGGGAGGCGGAGCGCGTCCGCGGCGGAGAAGGGGAGACGGCCGGCGCGCTGTCCGACGCGCATCATCGCGAGGGTGAAGTCTGCCGCGACGACGCGGGCTGCGGGCTGTTGACGAAGGGCCGCGCGCGCCAGGTCGCCGGTCCCCGCTCCGATGTCCAGGAGCGAGGCGTGAGGTTTGAGTCCAGCGAGGCGAACGACGAATCGCCGCCAGCGCACGTCCTGGAATCCCGTCATTAATCGATTCATCAGGTCGTAGCGATGGGCGATGCGGGCGAACATATTTCGGACGTAGTCGGCGCGTTCCTGTCCGGCGAGTTGGGTCATGGGCGATTGGTATTCGGCGCTCCGCGCGAAGCGCTTACGTTTGCGGGAGGTCTGTTTGAGGTCGAATTATGACGCGAGGAAGAGTCCGACTGCAACGAGGAGGGGCGTCAGCAGGTTGACGATCACGTTTTGCCCGAGGTGCGGAATCAGTTTGGCGATGTCTTCGGAGTGTTGATACGCGCCGCGCCCCGCGGGGACGGCGACGAGGAGGGTCGCCATTCCGAGCAGGGACCAGAAGGGCAGATAGCCGAGGAGGACGCAGACGATCAACGTCAGATAGGCGAGCGCGAGGAAGGCGATGTAGACCAGGCTGCCGACGCGTCTTCCAAATTGGATGGGGAGGTGCGCGCGTCCGACCTGGCGATCCGCGTCCGCGTCGGGGAATTGGTTGAGCAGGAGCAGGTCGCTGACGAGGAAGGTTGGGATGAGCGAAGCGAGCGCGGCTTGCAGGGAGTAACTGCCCGTCAGGACGAAGTCCGTCCCCATAACCATGAGGACGCCGAAGCCGAGGCCCGGCGCGATCAGGCAGAGGAACCAGTTGCGCGTGAGCCAGACGGTGTACACGACGATGATGACCGCTCCCAGAACGCCGAGAGGGAGAAGTCCCGTCCCGTAAACGCCGGTGAAAAATAACCCGATCAATAGCGTTATGAGGAGCGCGCTGACGGCGGTGGCGAACGCGGTTTTGGCGGCTTGTGGACGCGCGGGGAGAGTCCCGCTCCCGCCGCTGAAGGGAGTCCGGCTGGTCAGCGCGTCCAGCCCGCTTTTGAAATCGAAGTATTCGTTGAACGCGTTGACGCTGATGTGCGCGGCGACCCCGCCGATCAGGGCGAGGAGCGCGTACAACCAGTTGATGTGTCCCACGCGCCAGAGCGCGATGCCTGCTCCGAGCGCCACGCAGACAGGCGGCAGGAGCAGGAAGGGCAGGCGCATGGGGCCGAGGATGTCGTTAAGGGTGAGTTTGGATTTCATGAATTGCCTCGTTTTGTCTTGTTTGTCGCGAGCCGGTTATTCCATCGCCAGTTCCACGTAATCCTCGGTGACGGCGGGTTGCCCGCTTGCGCCGAGGATTTGCAGGAGCTCGGCCACCATGCCCGCCTTGCGCTGGGCGTCGCCGCGGCTCCACGTGCGGGATTTGACTTCGAGGAAGCTGCCGAGTTTTGGCGCCTTCACGTTATCCAGGTTGATGAAGAACTCGGTATCCTTGTAGCGGATCAGCCAGCGCAGTCGGTCTTTGTGCAGCTCGATTTCACGCAGGGGCTTGAAGTATTCGCGGTAGAAGCGCAGGCTTTGAGTGGCCGGCGCGAGGAAGCGCGACCGCGACAGCAGCACTTCTTTGGCGAAGGCCCCTTCCCGTTTCTGCCCGATCAGCGTCAGGCGCGAGCGCACGTTGACGATGTGATGGTCGCCGTCGAGGAATTCGTCTTCGCGGTAGCGGATGCGTCCCTGCGCGGGATCGTCGAAGAGGAAGTAAGTGTCGTGCTGGTCGTAGTGACGCAGGCGCATGATCTCGATTTCGGGATGTTCGAGTCTTTCCTTGACCTTGAGCGGCTCGCCCAATTCGACCTTGACCTGCACCTCGAAGGATTCCTCCTCCATCGAGCCGCCCAGCGCGATCAGTTTCGACAGCACCGACTGCTCGCGTTCGATCAGGAAGGCGTCTATCTTTTTCGCCACTTCCTGCGCCTGCGCCAGCAATTCCTTTTCATTCAGCGTCAACAACTGGCGCTCGCGCATCAACCATTTGCCGTTCACCATCACGTCCGTCACGTCGGTGGACTTGGCGGCATAGACGATCTGGGCGTAGGCGTTGTTGGGATCGCGGCGGAAGCGCGGCGAGTTGTGCAGCGGGGTGATGTCAACCAGGATCAGGTCGGCGCGGCGGCCCGGGGTGAGCGACCCGGTCAGGTGTCCGATGTGAAGCGCCTGCGCGCCGAGACGGGTTGCCATCGTCAGCGCGGTCTGCGCGGGGACGGAGGTCGGGTCGTTGCTGACGGCTTTGGCGACGAACGAGGCGAGCCGCACTTCCTCGAACATGTCGAGGTCGTTGTTGGACGAGGGGCCGTCGGTGCCGATGCCGACGTTGAGTCCCACTTCGAGCATCTTCGTGACGGGCGCGAATCCCGACGCCAGTTTAAGATTGGACGAGGGGTTGTGACTCACGCCCGCGCCGTGATTCTTGAGCGTGCGGATCTCGCCGGGATCCACATGGACGCAGTGCGCGGCGATGACTTTGGCCTCGAACAGTCCCTGCTTTTTCACGTAGGGGATGACGGGCATGCCCTGTTCATTGCGGATATTTTCGACTTCGAGCGCCGTCTCGGAGAGATGGATGTGCAGCGGCACGTCGAACTCTTTGGCGAGTTCGGCGGATTCGCGTAATATATCGGGAGTGGTGGTGTAGGGCGCGTGCGGCGCGATGGCGGGGACGATCAACTCGTGCCCCTTCCAGCGTTGGATGAAGTCGCGCGCCCGCGCGATCCCGTCTTCGTACGAGGGCGCGTCGGAGGTCGGGAACTTGAGGACGGATTGCCCGCAGACGGCGCGCAGTCCCGCCTCGACGGTGGCTTTGGCGACGTCCTCCTCGAAGAAATACATGTCGTTGAAGCAGGTCACGCCCGAGCGGATGAACTCCGCGCAGGCGATCTTCGTCCCGAGCTGGACGAATTCGGGCGAGAGGAACTCGCGCTCCACCGGCCACATGTATCCCAGCAGCCAGACGTCGAGCCGCAGGTCGTCGGCCAGGCCGCGCATGAGCGTCATCGGGACGTGGGTGTGCGCGTTGACGAGGCCCGGCATCAATATCTTCCCGCCGCAGTCGAAGATCTCTCCGGCGGAAAATTCCTTTTTGATCTCGTCTTCGGGGCCGACGGCGACGATGGAATCCCCGCGCACGGCGACCGCGCCGCGTTCGTATTGGGTCAGTTTTTCGTCCATAGTGAGGACGAGGGCGTTGGTGAAAATAATATCCGCTTGTTGGGTCATTCGGTCTCCTGTTAGACAAATTGAAAAATTTGTCCTGTTCGATGTTTGCCGTTCTGGCGCACGGATGGCGCGGATTTTGCGGACCCGCACGGGAGAATTTTTACAATCCGTGGAAGTCCGTCGTTTTCCGTGAAATCCGCGTACAGATGAATTCGATTACGGCGATTTTGTAAACTTCCGAAGCCGGATGACTTCGGAAGCGTGATGACTGAGGTAAAGTTGCCTTATACTACCACAAACCGTCCAGCTGGAATTCGGGTTTAACGCGTCCAATTCAGGAACATCAGCAGGGCTTGCAGGTTGCTCTCGAAATCGGTGTCGCGGTGGTTGTTGAGTTCCATGTCCACCGCCGCCGCGCCCATCGAGACGGCGTAATCGGCCAGCGTCCCCTGGTAGATGCAGCCGGTGTCGAGCGGCGGGAAGGGATAGCCGGTGATCTTGGCGAGGGCTTTCGCCAGGCGGATGGAGTCCGCGTCCCAGGGATCGCCGCCGGGGAAGACGCCCAGCGCGGCGCTGTGGTAACTGATGAGCGCGTCCACGCGATGCTGCTCGATGAAGCGGATGAGGGCGCGCGTCTCCGGCTCGGAGGCGGGGAAGTCGCCGCCGGTCAGCGGCAGGTCTTTCCAGCAGCCGTCGCGGTCCCAATCCTCCTGCCAGTTGACGGGGAAATTGCGGTTCAGGTCCACGCCGCGTTCGTTGGCGCGGCCGAATTTGTCGTGACCGCGCGCGTCGCCGTCGGGGTTGAGGCTGCGGAGGATGTAGAGCGTCACGTTTTCGGGGATGTCCTGCGGGTTGGCGTCGAAGTGCGTGATCAACTCGTCGGCGAGGGCGATGGTGTTCCATTCGTAGCCGCCGTGGATTCCCGCCACGATCATGCGTTGAGTCTCTCCCTCGCCGAAGGTGTAGACTTCGATGGGTCGTCCGCGCGCGGAAAGCCCGATGACGGCGGCGCGTCGGCCGGAAGTCAGGAAGAGGGGTGTGGGCGTGACGGGAGGAATCAGCGTGGCGGGCGGGTCGGGAGGAGTGAGCGAATTTAGTGTAGCGATCGCATGAGGTGAAAATGTGGGCGGTATGACGTAGATCTGGTGCGCGTGTATGACTGGCTCTGTGGGCGGAGAAGCGAACGCGGCACGCGCGGGCTGCCGTCCGGCGTAAAAGACGACGACTCCCAGCACGGCAAGCAGGGCAAGGATGTTGATCCCCCACAGGAGCGCGACCAGGCGGGCGGCACGCGACATCAATCCCTGCCTTGCGCGGTCGTTCTCAGCCAGTTCAGCGCCGTGTTGCCCGCCCAGCGCGGCGACAAGTTTGGCGGGCCGCCGTAGGTGAGTCGGCGGGACTTTTCGTCCTCGGGCGTGACGATGCAGAGTTCGACGGTCTGTTCGGATTCGGAGCGGAACAACGCCGCGCCCAGCGCGGTCTTCGCTCCGCTTCTCGCGCGGATCTCGCGGACGCGCGCGGCCAATTCTCCGGGCTGGAGGCCGGCCGATTCGACCGCTGTCAGGTTGGGATGTGGATCCGCCGCGAGCGTCCGCGCCAGCCGTCCGTCGAGGCCCGATTCGAGAACGACAACATTCCAGCCGCGCCGCGCGGCCGCGTCCAGCGCGACTTTTTCCAACGTGTCGTCATCCGCGCCGAAGACGACGTTCCCCAGCCGCGCGCGGACCGTCGCCTCCACCTCCGCGATGAGACGGTCTGCCTCGGCCTCGCTTTGGGCTTTGGCCGCGATGCGGATATCCACCACGCCGGAGTGCGCGGCGAGTCCCACCGTGGGGTTGGAAAGCGTTTCGAGCTCGCCGATTTGTTCGTCAACCGCGCCTTCGCCCAGCCCCGAAGTGTGGAGCAGGCGGACTTTGATGATCGCGCTCAGGTCGAAGTTTTTTTGCAGGTAGGGGATGACGGCGTGATGAAAGAGGTATTCCATTTCCTGCGGCACGCCGGGCAGGGAGATGACGGCCTTTTTCGCTGCGCCCATATTTGGATGAGCGGCCGGGGGCGAGGGCATTTCCACGATGAAGGCGGGCGCGGTGCCGACGGGATTTTGGACGGCGATGGCGCCTTTGGGGACGAACGCCTGCCGCTTCTGGTTTTCCCCGGGGGCCCGGCCGTAGCGCGCGATGACGGCCGTTACCTGCTCCCAAAGTTCCGCGCGAAATTCGGTCTCCACGCCCGCGGCGCGGGCCACGGCCTCGCGGGTCGGATCGTCCACGGTGGGGCCCAGCCCGCCGGTGGTGACGACGATGTCGGCGCGCTGCATGGATTGTCGGATCGCCTCGGCGATGCGCGTCACGTTGTCGCCGATGGTGATGGTGCGGAACAAGTCCACGCCGAGGCCGCGCAGGGCGCGCGCCAGGAAGCGCGTGTTGGTGTCCACAATTTCGCCGAGCAGGATCTCGGTCCCGATGGTGATGATTTCGGCGGATGGCATGGCTAGGGGTAAACGGCCTGGAAGTCCTGGTTGCGTACCTGGTAAATGGTCACGTTGGGTTTGGCGCAATCGCCGAGCGGGGAACAGGTCAACGTGCCGCTTAGTCCCTGAAAGTTGCGGGTGGCGTAGAGCGCGGCGCGCAGGTTTTGGCGCTGGATGTAGATGTCCCTGCCGGTGGTTTTCACGATCTTTTCGATGGCGGAGAACAGCATCATGGCCGCGTCGTAGGCCTGCGTGGAATAGGAGGCGATGGGTTTTTCGCCGTAGCGCGTCTCGTATTTTTGGATGAACGAAGGATCAATCTCGGCGACGGACGGCCCGGAGATATACATTCCCTCTGAGAATTGTCCGGCTTGCTCGAGAAAACCTTTTGTCAGCAGGCCCTCGGAGCCGACCAGCACGGCCCCGCCCAATCCCTTCTCCACGGCTTGACGCGTCACGGCCACGCCGTCCGTTGTGTAAAGCGGATAATACAGGATGTCCGGGTTGAAGAAGCGGATGTGGTCCAGGGCGCCCGATGGGTTGACGCCGCTCTCGAGCCGATAGCCCGCGACGCATTTTCCGCCCAACGCGGTGAAGACGGCGCAGGCTTCCTCGGTCAACCCGCTGGAATAGGGCTGCCCGTCGTTGATGGTCGCCATTCGCCGCACGCCGAGGGCGCGGTAGGCAAACTCGGCCACCATGCCGGCCTGGCTCTTGTCGTTCTGGATCGTCCGCAGGAAGCCCGCCTGGTGAGTCCCTTCGGCGGTCAGGGACGCGGCGGTGCTGGAGGGCGAGATCAACACCATCCCCGCCTCGGTCAGGACTTTGGCGGCGGTCTCCGACGCGCCCGAGCAGGTGGCTCCGATCACTCCTACGATATGGGGATTCTGCGCCAGTTCCCGCGCGGCCGCTTCCCCGCCTTCGGGCGAGCACTGGTCGTCCGCCTGGACGAGTTCGATGGGATGGTTGAGCAGTTTCCCGCCGCGGTCCGCGATCGCCAGTTCCACGCCGCGCAGGGCGTCGACGCCGTAGGACGCGTCGGGGCCGCTCAACGTCAATTCCACGGCGACGACGATCGGTTCGCCGGAACCGACCGTTACGCAGGCCAGCGGATCGTTACACTCGAATTTGGGCAGGCAGGCCGTCAAAAGGAGGCTGATTAAAAGCGCAAGCAGGGGGGGGCGTTTCATTCCGTTTCTCCGTTTCTCGTCAGACGACATTGTACTCTTGAATCGGCCCGCCTTCTCTAAATCTTACAGGATCGAGAGCGGAAAGTTCCAGCGTTTTGCGCCGGCAACTCCATACAAAAAACGCAGAGACGGAAGGTCCGGCCTCTGCGTTTGGCGCGCGGCTTTTCCAGCCTATTTCATGCCGAGGTATGCTTTTCGCACGGTCGGGTCATTTTTGAGATTCGCGGCGGTGTCGCTGAGGACGATCTTTCCGGTCTGGATCACGTAGCCGCGGTTGGCGATGGACAGCGCCATCAGCGCGTTCTGTTCCACGAGCAGGATGGTGGTGCCTTCCTTGTTGATGGTCTGGATGATCTCGAAGATGAGTTCCACCAGAATGGGGGAGAGTCCCATGGAAGGTTCATCGAGCAGAAGGATGCGCGGCCGGGCCATCAGCGCGCGGCCGGTGGCGAGCATTTGCTGTTCGCCGCCCGAGAGCGTGCCGGCAATCTGGCGCTGGCGCGCCTTCAGGCGTGGGAAGATGGCGTATACGCGTTCCAAGTCCTGCTGGATGTCGGCGCGGTCTTTGCGCGTGTAGGCGCCCAGGTCGAGATTCTCTTCCACGGTCAGGCGGGCAAAGATGCCTCGTCCCTCTGGGACCATCGCGATCCCATTAGACACCAGCTCGTAGGCTTTGTAGGTGTTGAGGTTCCGCCCGTTTAGACGGATGCTGCCGCTGCGGGGTTTCTGGATCCCGCAGATCGAACGCAGGGTGGTGGTCTTCCCGGCGCCGTTGGAGCCGATCAAGGTGACGATCTCGCCTTGTTCCACCGTCAACGAGACGCCTTTCAGCGCGTGGATATTGCCGTAATAGGTGTGGATGTCGTCTACTTCAAGCATTGGCATGGGGCGCCTCATTACCTTTGTCTGCTTCGCTGGTTTGCAAACCGGAAGCGGCTCCGCTTCCGAGATACGCCTCGATGACGTGCGGGTTGCGCTGGATTTCGTCGGGCGTGCCCTCGGCGATCTTGGCTCCATAGTCCAGCACCGCGATCTGCTCGCTGATGCCCATCACCACGCTCATGTCGTGTTCGATGAGCAGGATGGTGATGTGCTGCTCGTCGCGCAGGCGCTGGATGAAGCGCATCATCTCCGCCGACTCCTGCGGGTTCATCCCTGCGGTGGGTTCGTCCAACAGGAGCAGGCGGGGCTGACTGGCGAGGGCCCGCGCGATCTCCAGTCTGCGTTGCGCGCCGTAAGGCAGGTTGCGCGCCAGATGATCGCCCAGATTGCTGAGGCCGACGAAGTTCAGCAGATAGCGCGCCTTTTCGAGCGCGTCCTTTTCCTCCTTGACGACGCGCGGGGTGCGGAGGATCGCCTCCAGCCACGAACCGCGCAAGCGGGAGTGTTCGCCGACCAGGATGTTCTCAATGGCGGTCATGTTTCCGAACAGGCGGATGTTTTGGTATGTGCGCGAAATGCCGCGCCGCGTGACCTGGTCGGGCGGCAGGCCGACGATGGACTCGCCGAAGAAGATCACGTCGCCCGCGTCGGGCTCATAGAAGCCGGTGATGCAGTTGTAGAAAGTGGTCTTTCCCGCGCCGTTGGGTCCGATCACGCTGAAGATCGCTTTTTCTTCGATGGATAGATCTACGGCGTTGACCGCGGTCAGGCCTCCGAACACCTTGGTGAGGGCGCGCGTTTCCAGGGCGATGGTCATGCCTCCCTCCCTTCCTGGGGTGTGTCGGTCACGCCCGACTCGCTAATATCCAGTTTCCTGCGCGCCGACGGGATTAATCCCGCCGGCTTCCAGAGCATCATCACCACCAGCAGCGCGCCGAAGACGAGTACGCGGTAATCCTCCAGCTGGCGTAGAACTTCGGGCAGTCCTTTCAATACCAGGGCGCCGGCGATCACGCCGGGGATGCTCCCCATGCCTCCCACGATGACCACGGCCACCACGTTGATGGAGACCATCAGGTTGTGGTCTTCGGGGCCGGTGAACAGGTTGCGCGAGGCGAAGATCACGCCGCCCAGCCCGGCGAATGCCGCGCCGATTGCAAAGGCGAGTAATTTCTGCGTCAGCAGGTTGATGCCCATGGCGCGCGCCACCGTTTCGTCTTCGCGCATGGCTTCCCAGGCGCGCCCGACGCGCGAGTTTTGCAGGCGGTTGGTGACGAAGATGACCAGCAGTACAGCCAGGAAGATCAGGTATACAAAGGCGCTGGCGTTGAACGGTTTTCCGAACAGGATGGGGGTTCCAATGGTGTTTACGCCTTTTGGCCCGCCTGTGAAGGAAGTCAACACGTCGCTTTTGCTGAGGATGCGGATGATCTCGCCGAAGCCCAGGGTCACGATCGCCAGGTAGTCGCCGCGCATGCGCAGGACGGGGGCGCCCAGCAGCAAGCCGGTGATGGCCGCCAGGACGATGCCGATCGGCAGCGCGATCCAAAAGCTCCACATCAGGTGGTGTGGCTGCGGAGCCGTCAGCAGGGCCACCGTGTAGGCGCCGATCGCGAAGAAGGCCACGTATCCCAGGTCAAGCAGGCCGGCGAGTCCCACAACGATGTTCAGGCCCAAGCCGAGCAGCACGTAGATGCCGACCGTTCCGATGGTGTAATTCCAATATTGTCCGGCTTTCAGGGGAAGCAGGAATACCAGCAGGATCAAAATGCCGTATACGATATAGCGGGTATATCTATGGCCGCGCGCTTGCTTGACCAGGGGCTGACGGGAAATTTTTTCCTGAAGGCCGCTCCAGGCCGCTTTGCCGTGCGTCTGCCAGGCGCCGCGCGGGATGCCGCGGCTTAGAAGCCCTCCCAGTAAGCCGGCGAGGGTCATCAAAATGAAATAGATCACGGCGGCCTGCATGGGGGGGGTCTCGAGCAGGAATAATTTGATCGCGGCGGGGAGGAGCGCGGATAGATACGCGCTGATTTTCACGCCATCCGCGTCCAGCGTCCCGATGAGAAGCGCCAGCCCGCCGACGAGCAGGCCGTGTACCAGGCCGGCGATCAGTCCGCCGATGAGAGCGGGAACCCACGGGTCGTCCGCCTGCTCTTTGTCGGCGTGAGAGCCGTTCGCGCCCGCCCACAATCCAATCAAACCGAGGAAGACGAGCAGGTTAAACATCAGGGGCGGCAGGCCGAAGACGGGGCCCGCAGTCTTGTTGCGGAAGAGGCTGGCGAGCAGGTCGGCCGCGGTGCTGGGAAATCCGATCAGGAAAAGGAAGATTGTGACAATGCCGAAAACGAGGCCGGCTTTGAGCGCGCGTTGGATTTGATTTTTCATGCTACACCTTTTCCTCGGTAAGCACTTCGCCCATGATGCCGGTGGGGCGGAAGATAAGCACCAGCACCAGGATGCCAAAGGCGATCACGTCCTTGAGTTGGAAATTGATTCCAAGCATGGCCGGGCCGACCGATTCCACGATGCCCAGGAACATGCCGCCGAGCATGGCCCCGGGGATGTTGCCGATGCCGCCCAGCACTGCCGCCGTGAACGCTTTGATGCCGGGGATGAAGCCGACAAAATAATAGACCAGGCCAAGGTGGATGCCCCACATGACCCCGGCCGCGCCGGCCAGCGCGCCGCCGATGATGAACGTATTGCTGATGACCCCGTCCACGTTGATGCCCATCAATGTAGCCACTTGCTTATTTTCGGAAACCGCCCGCATGGCGCGTCCCAGGCGGGTGCGCATGACCAGCGCATAAAGCAGGATCATAATGACCGTTGAAACAATGACGGTCAGGACGCCCGTGTACGTGAGAATCACCGTGGATTCTCCGATGGGGATGCCCCAGCCTTCCCCGCGCGTGAGTACGGCCGGGTTGAAATAATCGCGTCGCTGCGTGCCGAACATCAATTGACCGGCGTTCTCGAGGAAGATGGACGCGCCGATGGCGGAGATCAGCGGGACGAGGCGCGGCGCGCCGCGCAGCGGGCGATAGGCGATCTTTTCGAGGAAATAGCCGCCGAGCGCGGCCACAAACATTCCGACGAGAAAAGCCGCGATCACAGACAGAGTCGGATGCGCGTTCAGGAAAGTCAAATTCGGATCGGCGGGCGTGGGAGCGGGGACGTTCTTTAGAGCCTCGAACACGAAATAGCCGCCGAACGCGCCGATCATCATGATGTCGCCGTGGGCAAAGTTGATCATGCGCAGGATGCCATAGACCAGCGTGTAACCGACTGCGATCAGCGCGTACACGCTCCCCAGGACGAGGCCGGCAATGGCAAACCGAGCCCAGGTGTCGGGGCCGTAGGTTGGGTTTAGGATGGTGATGACAAGCAGGCGCCAGATGAGATAGGCGGAAAATACAACCCCAATGATGCCCTGTATGATCTTGTAAGTGGTGACTCGCCGCGCAGTCGGTGGGACGTTTGGCATCGTCTTTCTCCTCGTGGAGTGGTGATGATCTGAAACGAATAGCGGGGCAAGCAGGGCCTGCCCCGCTATTTATATCACGGGTGATGCGTTTTAGCGCGCGAACTATTTGGGCGCTTCAACCCACTGACCGTCCTTGATGATGTTGAAGACCGGGCCAGAGGCCGAGCATTCGCCGGTGGAGTCGCAGGTCACGACGCCGGAGAGTCCCTGATAGTCGGTTGTGTGGCGGACGGCTTCAACCAGCGCGCCGCGCGGGACGTACAGCTTGCCGTCGCCGCCGAGGACCGCGACGCTCTCGATGGCCTTGATCAACACGGCCGCCGAGTCGTAGGAACACCAGGAATAGGGCGAGAGCTTGCCGGCAGCCTGGCCGTAGGTGGCTTCGTAAGCGGCGTCGAACTTGGCCTTGGCGTCCGAAGCCGGCGGGATGAGCGTGGTGGCGTAAGCGCCTTCGCCGTTCGCGCCGGTGCGGTCGAGGAAGTCCTGGCCAAAGGTGCCGTCGTCGCCGAAGAAGATGACGTCTCCGAGACCGGCCTGTTTCATCCCGTTAACGATGACGACGCCCTCGGCCACGTAACCGCCGAAGTAAAGGAGTTCCGGCTTCTTGGACGCAACGTCCGCCAACACGGCGCTGTAATCGGACTCGCCGGGGGTGACAGCCTGGAAGGTAACCACTTCGCCGCCCAGGGCGGTGAACTGCGCTTGAACGACTTCCGCGAGTCCCTGGCCGTAGGCCTGGCCGTCGTGGACGATGGCGATCTTGCGGAAGTTGAGTTTGTTATAGATGTACTCGGCCGCGAATTTGCCCTGCGCCGCGTCGGTGAAGACCAGGCGGTTGAAGACCGCCGAGCCGCTCTTGGTCAGGTCGGGGTTGGTGGCCGACATGGACATCATCGGGATTCCCGCGGCTTCGTAAACGGGAATGGCCGCTCCGGTCGCGCCGGAGAAGCTGTGACCGGCAATGGCGACAACCTGCGGGTCGGCAACGAACTTGTTGGCTACCGCCGCGCCGCCTTCAGGCGTGCCGCCGTCATCTTCGGCGACCAGTTCGAACGAGAAGCCCTCGAACTGTCCCGCGTCAGCGACGGCAAGTTTGGCGGCCTGGGAAGCGTCCACGCCATAGGCGGCGTTGTCGCCGGTCATGGGGCCGCCCAATCCGATCTTGATCGTTTGGCCGGATTCGAATACGGCGCAGCCGAACTTGTCCGTAGCGCAGACTTCCGGCGCGTCCGCTTTGGGCTCGTCAGTGGCCGGGGCCTGGGTAGCCGGGGCATCCGTGGCCGGAGCCTGGGTGGGAGCCGCGGTCGGGGTCGGTTTTGCACCGCAGGCCGCGAGCATGACGCTGGCGAGAACCAGCACAGACAGAACAACGAACAGACGTTTAGACATTCTTTCTCCTCCGAGTGGAAAGGTGAAACTTGTAACCCGTTAACGGGTCGTTCGTTGCGGCTGACAAAGCGCGGATGTCGGCATCACCTCCTTTGGCGTAAGGTTTAAATAAAGCCGGAGAACTGTGCGCGATGCAAATTCTCTCGGCGATAAATCTTTTTTGCGGGGATGTCTGACAATATTCGTTCTATCCTACAGTAAATCGGCGTATCGGTCAAGGGGATTTTTCATTAAATTTTCATTTTTCGCAGGCCGTCGGGGAAGTTTTTCGCGGACGCGCAAGCCGCGGCGCGGACCTTCTTTTTGCCGGGCAAGGGCGGCTTACGAAAAAACCCGCTCTCGTGAGCCGAAAGCGGGTTTCTTTATTTTCAGGAGGGCGGGACTTATTCCATTCCCAGATACGCGTGCTGCACCATGGAATTTTTTCTGAGATTCTCGGCAGTGTCGCTCAATACGATGGAGCCGGTCTGGAGTACGTAGCCTCGGTGGGCAATGGACAGCGCCATGAGCGCGTTTTGTTCGACCAGCAGGATGGTGACGCCCTGGTCGTTCAGTTTTTTGATCGTGTCGAAGATCAATTCGACCAACACGGGGGAAAGCCCCATGGAGGGTTCGTCCAGCATCAGGAGACTCGGGTTGAGCATCAGCCCGCGCGCGGTGGCCAGCATTTGCTGTTCGCCGCCGGAGAGAGTGCCGCCTTTTTGAAAGGCGCGTTCCTTCAAGCGCGGAAACAACTCGAAGGCATGGTTCATGCGGCGCGCCACTTCCTCGGGGTCGTCAACCACGAAGGCGCCCATTTCCAGGTTCTCTTTCACGGTGAGCTTGGGGAAAATCCCTCGCCCTTCCGGCACGTGTCCCACGCCCGCGTTGACGATGTGGTGCGGACTCGTTTGCGAGATGTCCTGTCCTTTTAACAGGATCCTGCCCTCTCTGGGGTGGATCAGTCCCGAAATGGTGCGCAGGGTGGTGCTTTTGCCTGCTCCATTTGCGCCGATCAGGGTCACGATCTCGCCTTTTTCGACGGTCAGCGAAATCCCTTTCAAGGCGTGGATGCGCCCATAGTAACTGTGGACATTTTCAAGGGTAAGCAGGCTCATTGCGCCTTCTCCTCGTGCTGGCCGGCGACCGCGCCGCGTCCGAGATAGGCTTCGATGACGCGCGGGTTGGAGCGGATCTCTGCGGGCGTGCCTTCGGCGATCTTTTCGCCGTAATCCATGACGCTGATACGTTCGGAGATGTTCATCACCACGCGCATATCGTGTTCGATCAACAGGACTGTAATTCCCCTTTCGTCGCGGATGCGGCGGAAGAGTTTGACTGCGGCTTCCGTCTCCAGCGGATTCATACCGGCGGTCGGCTCATCCAACAGGAGCAGCAGAGGGTCGGCGGCGAGGGCGCGGGCGATCTCCACCCGGCGCTGCCCGCCATAAGACAGGTTTTTCGCCAGTTCGTTGCCCACGTCTTCCAGGCCGACATATTTCATCAATTCCCTGGCCTTCTGTTCCGCTTCCGCCTCCTCTTTATGAAAAGCGGGCAGCCGGAGCAGAGAATCGAGCATGGTCTGTTTCAAATGCGGATGCATGCCTACCATGATGTTCTCAATGACCGTCATGTTGCCGAACAACCGGATGTTCTGGAAGGTGCGGGAGACGCCTCTTTCCGCGATCTGGTCCGAGCGCAGCCCGACCAGGGGTTTGTCGTTGAACAGGATGGAGCCTTCTTCCGGCTTGTAGATGCCCGTCATGGTGTTGAAAAAGGTGGTCTTGCCGGCGCCGTTCGGGCCGATGATGCTGGCGATCTCGCCTTTGTTCAACTGGAAATTCATTTTGTTGACGGCCGTCAGGCCGCCGAAGCGCTTTACCACGTTGGTCGCGTTGAGCAGCGTCATGGACGGCCTCCCTCTCCATCTCCCTCTTCCGCAAGTTTCTCCGCGGCGATGGCCCGTTGACGTCGTTCGGCGGGGATCAGCCCCGAGGGACGGAAGATCATCATCAGAACGAGGATCGCCCCGAACAGCAGGCGCTGATATTTAGCCGGGTCCAACTGTGCGGATAGATTTTTCCAGGCAAAGTTGATGATTGGAATGACCGCGTCGCTTTGGCGCAATTGGCTCAGGTACAGCGACAGCCCCTGCAAAATTTGCACGTTCAGGATGACCACGGTGGCCGCTCCCAGCACCACGCCGGGGATGCTGCCCTGTCCGCCCAGGATGACCATCGTCAGCACGCCGATGGATTGCATGAACGAGAAGGACTCGGGGCTGACGAAGGTGCGGCTGGCGGCCAGCAAAACGCCCATGACTCCGGCGAAGGAGGCGCCCACGGCAAATGCCGCCAGTTTCATTCTCACGAGCGGAATGCCCATGGCGACGGCGGCTGTTTCGTCTTCGCGAATGGCGACCCAGGCGCGGCCGATTCTTGAGTCGTCCAGGCGGCGGGTCACATTGATGATGACGATGATGATCAGCAGCGCCAGGACATAGAAGAAGACGTTGTACATGGTGGGGGCGTCCACTGCGTATCCAACAATTCCTTCGAAGACGCCGTTAAAACCGTCCAGAAGGAATTGAGGTAGCGTGGGGCGCTGGATGGGGGTGATGCCCTGCGGCCCGTTCGTGAAGTTCAACGGTTTGTCGAGATTGTTTGCCAGTACGCGGATCACCTCGCCAAACCCCAGAGTCACGATCGCCAGGTAATCGCCGCGCAGACGCAGGACGGGCAGGCCCAACAGGATGCCGGTAAATGCGGCGATGATGATGGCGATGAATATGAATAGATAGAAGGCGTTTCCTGGGAGCAGAAAGGTCAGGTCGGCGGGTTGGGTCCCGGGCGCATAGGACAGGGCGTAAAATTGCTGGGAGCCGAAGAACGCCCAAAGGTACGCTCCCACCGCGTAGAACGCAACATATCCCAGGTCGAGCAATCCGGCGAAGCCGACCACGATATTCAGTCCCAATGCCAGGGCGGCGAACACGCTGACTTGGAAGATGATCTCCAAATAGAAGATGTTGCGCACGCCCACTACAGGGATGATGAGTAGCGCCAGCGCGACCCCGAGGAATAGTTTAAAACGGACGTCGGTCTTAAGATAGTAGAGCGAAAGAAACGATGTGATCAGTAAAAGGAAGGCAAACACCGAGCGGGGGCTGAAGTAGACCCACAAGGAGCCGAGCAGGACGTGCGCCAGCATCGCGGCGTAGGGCCAGCCTTTTTGGATGTATTTTTGATATTTTTGAAAGTAGGGCAGGAATGAAGCCATGATATTCTCCTACGCCTTCTGGCTGACGTTCTCGCCCATCAGGCCTTGCGGACGGAAAATCAGCACCAGAATCAAAATCAGGAAAGCGAAAATATCTTTGTATTCTGTGCCGGCCATGCCCATGGTGAAGACCCCCATGTAGGAGCCCGCGAAAGTTTCCAGCATACCCAGGACGATGCCGCCCAACAAGGCTCCGGTCAGGTTGCCGATTCCTCCCATCACCGCGGCGGTGAAGGCTTTTAATCCGGGGAAGAAGCCGACGAAAGGATCGATGCGGGTGAACTTCAGGGCGTAGAGGCCGCCTGCGGCGCCGCCCAGCAGGCCGCCGACCAGAAAGGTCAGGGAAATGATGCGATTGACGTCAATTCCCATCAGGCTGGCGGTTGGACGGTCCTGGGCCACGGCGCGAATGGCTTTGCCAATTTTTGTGACGTTGACCAGATAGTTGAGTCCCACCAGCATCAGCACGGCGGCGAGGATCACGATCAGGGATTTTATGGAGATGCCCATATTGATGGTCGTGGCGCCCAGCGCGGCCTTGCCGAACAGGAGGCGTTCGTCGAAATTGCCGAAGGTGGGGAAGATGCGGTTGAATTGACCGGTGGTCAGCCCTTCCACCAGGCGGATGACGTCTTGCAGCAGGAATGAAACGCCGATCGCAGAGATCAGCGGCACCAGGCGGGACGGCGATCCGCGCAGTGGGCGATAGGCCACCCGTTCCACCACCACAGCCAGGATGCCAGACGCCAGCATGCCCGCCAGGATGGCAAGAATCAGGTACGTATAGGCCATTCCCAATGAGGCGTCGGCTAAAATCCCTTTCGCGGCGAGCGCGATTAGAATTTCAATGCTGACGAACGCGCCGGCCGCGAAAATTTCGCTGTGGGCAAAGTTGATAAATTCCAGCACCCCATATACCATGGTGTAACCCAGCGCGATGGCTGCGTAAACGAAGCCGATGGTCAGTCCGTCTATCAGCACTTGCGGGAGGTTGACCAGGGTATACGTAAACAGCGAGGCGCCAAACTTTTGCATGGCGTTTTCGCCAACGGCGGTGTTGTTGAGTATCAGGGCGAGGAGAAGCGCGATGAGCGACAGGACGACCGCGCTTCCCACCGAGAACACGATCATTTGCCCGATGGGGCGAAGCAATTCGCGCACATTGATAGACCTGAAGAATCTTTTCATAACTGCTCCCGAAATTGAAAACACTCCCGGCCTTAAAAAAGGCCGGGAGGCGCGTAAAGGAATCGTTACGGAGCAGGCGGGGCGATATCGAGGGTCTGGACGATCGGATTCTCCGGCCATTTGGCGGGATCTGCCGAGCCGACCTGAATCACGAAGTACTTCGCAATCACCGGATCGCCGATGGAGTTAAAGGTGACCGCGCCGGTAATGCCCTTGTATTCCGCAAGTCCGCGGACTGCCTGGGCAACTTCGGCGCGAGTGGGGAGCTTGCCGTTGCCGGCCTTGGCCGCGGCTTCAATCGCCTTCAGGCAGATGCCCATCGAGTCGTAGCTCTGGGCGGCAAAGGGCTGCGGGTCGGCATTGTACTTGGCTTTGAAGTCGGCAATGAATTTCGCGGTGTCGGGATAGACGGCTGCCGGGCCGGACACGGTCGAATAGAAGGTACCGGCGCCTTCCAGCAGAGACTGTCCGCCGATTTTGGCGGCGTCAGAAGAGTCGAAGCCGTCATCGCTCATGAACATGCCCATATAACCCTTCTCGCGGGCCTGTTTGAACAGCAGCGCGGCCTGTCCGTACATTCCGCCGAAGTAGACCACGTCGGGGTTGGCGGCCAGGATCGGCGAGAGGAGCGCGTCGAAGTTGGCTTTCTCTTCGGTGCCTTCAAATCCGAGGACTTCCATGCCCTTGGCTTCGGCTTCCTGCTTAAAGAACTCGGCGATGCCCTGTCCGTAGGCGGTCTTGTCGTGGACGACGAAGGCGCTCTTCTTGCCCTGCGAAGCGGCATAGTCCGCGCCCACTACCCCCTGAACGTCGTCGCGGCCCACGATGCGGCTGACTTCCAGGTAGCCGCGGGTGGTGACTTTCGGATTCGTGTTGGCGGGAGAGACGTTCGCCAGTCCGGCGGTGTGGTAAACCTCGGATGAGGGGATTTGCACGCCGGAGTTATAGTGACCGACAACGCACAGAATGTCGGGATCGGAGACGATTTGCTTGGCGTTGGCGACGCCGGTGTCGGGGTTGGCCTGGTCGTCAAACGGGGCCAGTTCGACCTTGAAGCCCATGGCGGTCAGTTCTCCGCCCATCTGTTCAAGAGCGAGTTCCGCGCCGCGTTTGATGTCGACGCCGACGGCGGAGTTATCGCCGGAGAGCGGGGATTGAGTGGCGATCTTGATGGTCTTGACCGCCGCTCCGCCGCCGCCACCGCCGCCGCAGGCAGACAGCGCCAGGCTGGCGACGACCAATACCGAAAGCAGAACGAACAAACGTTTATTCATTTTCTTTCTCCTCCGAGTGGAAAGGTGAAACTTGCGACCCGATCGCGGGTCCTTGGCAGCGGCTGACAAAGCGCGGAATGTCGGCATCACCTCCTTTGGCTTGAAGGTTTAAAATAATGCCGGAGAACTGCGAACAAAGCAAATTCTCTCGGCAATAAACCTTTCTGTAGGAATGTCTGACAATGCTGGTTTAATCGTACAGTAAATTGGTTTATAGGTCAAGAGGAATGTTTCGTTGGATTTTATTTTGCCGCGGACTCGTATAAAAGTTTTTCGCGGATGCGCAGGTCGGTGTTGCGGATCTTCATCGCCAGATCCGCGGCCAGGTTGTTCATCAGGCGGTATCCCAGCTGCGGATAGGTCTCGCATAGCATGATGATCTTATCGCGCGGAATGACCAGCAGCCGCGTATCCTTTTGCGCGGCGCGGGCGGTGGCAGATCGCAGGCCTTCGTCCACCAGGGCCACCTCCCCGAAGGACTGGCCGCGTCGCAGCGTGGCGATGCGCGTCTCCTCCCGCTCGCCGCTCGCGGGACTTGCGACCAGCGCGGGGTTGATGAGGATCTCCACCTCCCCTTGCGCGATAATGTAAAGTTCCTTTCCCTCGCTGTTCTCGCGAAAGATGGTCTCCCCTTTTTGGAAGACGACCTCATGGCAGAGATTGGCCGCCAGTTCCAATTGCGTCGGGGAGAATTGGTAGAAGATATCGCTCTGTTTCAGAAAACTCAGCGTTGACGGATTCGCCATGGCGCCTCGCGCTTTCATGGAATGGCCGCGTCCAGCCAGTCGAGGGGGTCCACCTGCACGCCGTTGACCCACATTTCCCAGTGCAGGTGCGGCCCGGTGACGTGGCCGGTGCTGCCGATCTGTCCGATAATGTCGCCTGCCTGGACATCCTGCCCGACGACGACGCGTATTTCGCTTTGATGCCCGTACACCGTGTAGACGCCCCAGCCGTTGTCTATGATGGTGGCGTTTCCGCGGATATTGAGCAGCCCCGTGAAGACGACCTTTCCGGGCGCGGCGGCAAAAATATCCAGCGGGTTGGTTTCCGAGCAGACGCCGTAATCCACGCCGCTGTGGAAATATCCAAATTCATCTCCATTAAATGTATAGGTGCGCGGGGTGCCGAACCATTCTGTGACGCAGTACGGGCTGCCGACCGGCCGGGTAAACGCGGCCTGCCAGTATTTGACGGGCGTAACGGCCGAGGCGATAGAGGCGATTAACTGCGTTTCTTCCTCGGTCAGTTTCGGATCCATCGGCGGCACGGGTTGGACGTTTGGGTTGTGGACGCCAAATTTGACCAGGACCATCTGCTCGAAGGATTGCACGCTGCCATCCGGCAGGGTCGCGTCCAGGCGCAGGGGATACGCGCCCGGCTCCAACTCTACATGGATCCCTTGCAGCGCGACCTGTTTCCCGTCGCCCGTGTCAGCGAAGCGCAGCGGATGATCCACGAGCATGCCGCCGAGCGTCGCTCCCGCCGCGGGCTGGACGATGATCTCCGCCGTCCCGCCCTGTTTGAACGGCAGGCGTTTCACTTCCGCGCTGACGAAAGCGGCCGGCAGCCCGCTGGCGGTTTGGCGTCCCGTCCCGCTTTTAGAATACAACACGTCGCCGGGCAGCGCGTCCCAGGTCCCGTTCAGGCTGTTGAGTGAGGAGAGCGTCCACGGGTCGCTGTTTTCGCGGACGGCGACCTCGAGCAGCGTCTCGCCCGCCGCGGGCGAAGCCGAGGCGGTCAACGTCTGGCCTTCATCCTGTTTCGGGACGACGAGGCTGACGCCCACATATAACTCGGACGGGCTGGTGATGTGATTCAGCCTTCGCAGCAACTCAACCGGCGTCTGGTTGCGGCGAGCCAGTCCGCGCAGGGAATCGCCGAAGCCGACTACTTCCGTGTCCAGCACGCCGGTCAACCCCTCGAGGCCGGGGATGACGAGTTCCTGCCCCACGTGGAGGTTCGCGTCCGAAAGGCCGTTGGCCGTCATCAGGTCCGTCATCGCGACGTTGAAGCGGATGGCGATGTCCCAGAGGGTGTCGCCTGACTGGACGATGTAGACGGGGCCGCTGGTCTGCGCCGAAACAGGCCGGGACAGCAGCAGCGTTAGCGCGACTGCGAGGAGGAGAATCTTTTTACGCATCTTGGAATTGGACGGTTTGTCCGATCTCGAAATCGTCAATGCGGCTGGCGTGGACTTCCAGCACGTAACGCGCCGGAGCCTTGGGGAGGTAGGCCGGTTTCCACGCGCCCGCCACTGTTTTATCCACCACTTGCATTTCGTCGTTGATCCAGAACACGGCCAGGTTGAAGTCCACGCCCAGCATGTGGATGGACGAGTCGACGCGGCTGTCGCGTCCGAAGACGAGCAGCAGCCCCTCGTCACGCGTGACCGGGCGGCGGAAGGCGAGTCCGCGCAGGCGGCAGAGGAACGTTTCGCAGTACTTCACGCGCGGCGGCGCGGAGATCCGGTTGTCCATGTCGAGTACGAAAATGAAGCGGGCGGGCGTCATATTTATGAAAAAAGGGCGGCCCCGGTTTATGGCAGGGACGCCCCAGGTCGGTTGAATTGGCTCAGGCCTGCCGGCTCAAGACTTTTTCCACGCTGGCGAGCAGTTCCTGCGGGTTGAACGGTTTGGCGATGTAATCGTCCACTTTGGCGATATGCAGGCCCAGCACTTTGTCGATGTTTTGGGCTTTGGCCGTCACTACAATGACCGGGATGTCGCGCGTGGTTTCGTCGGCCTTCATTTGCTGGTATACTTCCCAGCCGTCCATATCGGGCATCATCAAGTCCAGCAGGATCAGGTCGGGGTGCGTCTCGCGGATTTTTTTAACCCCGTCCGCGCCGCCCGCCGCGCCCTGCACGATGAAGCCGCGGCGCTCAAGAATGAGGCGGATCAGGTCGATCATCTCCGGCTCATCTTCGATACATAGTATTCGTTTGGGATTTTTATCGTTCATGGATGCCTGCCAAAACAAGTTTACCATAATAATACCCACTTCTAAGAAAGCGCATGTAAAGAGAGTGGGTATCAAAGAGATGGGACGATGAACATCATCACCTGGAATGTCAATGGGATTCGCGCCGCGCTGGGCAAGAACGCGCTGGACTGGGCTTTCGACCGCCGCCCCGACGTTTTGTGTTTGCAGGAAATCAAGGCCCGTCCCGATCAATTGACCGAGGCGCAGCGGACGCCTCCCGGCTACGATGTGACGTGGAACCCGGCCGAACGTCCCGGCTACAGCGGCGTCGCCACCTACTGCGCCGCTTCGCCCCTCGACGTCGAGCTGGGTCTGTCGTCCCCGCGCTTTGACATTGAGGGACGCGTCATCCGCACCCGCCATCCCGACTTCCTCCTTTATAACATCTACTTCCCAAACGGGCAGCGCGGCCGCGAGCGCGTGGACTACAAACTGGACTTCTACGCCCGCCTGCTCGAACTCTGCGACGCGCTCTACGCCTCGGGCGAGAAGATCGTCATCACCGGCGATTTCAACACCGCGCACATGCCGATTGACCTGAAAAACCCGAAGGAGAACGAGACCACTTCGGGGTTTCTGCCCGAGGAGCGCGAATGGGTGCAGAAATTCCTCGACCACGGCTTCGTGGACGCGTATCGGAGGTTGTATCCCGACCGCGTCCAATATACCTGGTGGACGTATCGTTTCGCGGCGCGAGCGCGCGGCATCGGCTGGCGGCTGGACTATTTCCTCGTCTCCGAGGCGCTGTTCCCGCGCGTCAAGGACGTCGTTGTGCATGAGGACGTGATGGGATCGGACCACTGTCCCGTGGAATTGATCGTCGAATAGCGGCGGGCTTTTTTTTGTTAGAGTATCATATAAAAATCACCCAATACAGACATGCGGTTGTATAATCATCGTGGTATCTGGAGGTTTCTTTGAATCAACAACGTAATCAATCGTTTCTCGTGACGTTTATTCTCATAGTGGCAATAGCCGCCATGGTCTTCATGGCTTTCCAGAAGGAAGGCTCTGCCGCCGCCAAGCCTTTGACCATCAACGAGGTGGCGCGCGACGTCCAGGCCGGCAAGATCCAGAGAATTTCGGTGGACGAGAACAACCGCCTCCTCGTGGTTTACAAGGACGGCTCGGAGACCGAGCAGACCTCTCAAAAGGAAGGCTCATCCACTTTGGTGGAGCAGCTGGTCAGCCTGGGCGTCTCGCCTGCGAACCTGGGTCCGGATAATGTCACCATTGAGATCAAACCGCCCAGCCAGTGGAACGGGCTGCTGGGCGCGGCCGCCTACATCCTGCCCGTGCTGGTGATGGCGGGAGTGTTGTGGTTCATCTTCCGGCAGGCGCAGGGATCGAATAACGCCGCCATGTCGTTCGGCAAGAGCCGCGCCCGCATGTTCAGCGGCGACCATCCCACCGTCACCTTCAACGACGTGGCGGGCGTGGACGAATCGAAAGACGAACTTAAAGAAGTCGTCGAGTTCCTGAAGGAGCCGCAAAAGTTCATTCAGCTGGGAGCGCGCATCCCGAAGGGCGTCCTGCTCATCGGGCCACCCGGAACCGGCAAGACGCTCCTCGCCAAGGCCGTTTCGGGCGAGGCGGGAGTCCCGTTCTTCTCCATCTCCGGTTCGGAATTTGTGGAAATGTTCGTGGGCGTGGGCGCCAGCCGCGTGCGCGACCTGTTCGACCAGGCCAAGCGGCACTCGCCCTGCATCGTCTTCGTGGACGAGATCGACGCGGTGGGACGTCAGCGCGGCGCGGGCCTCGGCGGTTCGCACGACGAGCGCGAGCAGACGTTGAATCAAATGCTCGTGGAGATGGACGGTTTCGACACCGACACCAACATCATCATCATGGCGGCCACCAACCGCCCCGACGTCCTCGACCCGGCGCTCCTGCGCCCCGGCCGCTTCGACCGCCGCGTGACGCTCGACCGTCCCGACGTGAGAGGCCGCGAGGCCATTCTCAAAGTCCATGTTAAGGGCAAGCCGCTCGACCCAAGCGTTGACCTGTCTTCGCTGGCGCGCGGCACGCCCGGCTTCGTCGGCGCGGATTTGGAAAACCTCGTCAACGAGGGCGCCATTCTCGCCGCGCGGCGCAACAAGAAATCCATCACCCAGCACGAGCTCGAAGAAGCCATCGAACGCGTCGTGATGGGACCCGAGCGGAAGTCGCGCCTGATCTCGGACGAAGAGAAGCGCATCATCGCCTACCACGAAGCGGGTCACGCGGTGGTGGCGAACGCCATCCCCGAGGCGGACCCCGTCCAGAAAGTGACCATCGTCGGGCGCGGGCAGGCCGGCGGCGTGACCTGGTTCCGTCCCGACGAAGACCGCACGCTGATGTCGCGCAAGAAACTGCTCGCCACTTTGGCGTACGCGCTGGGCGGCCGCGCCGCCGAGGAACTCGTCTTCGACGATATTACCTCGGGCGCGTCCAACGACATCGAGCAGGTGACGCGTATGGCGCGCTCCATGGTGACCCGGCTGGGCATGTCCAGCGAGATGGGACAGATGGTTTATGGTCAGAAGGAAGAATTGATATTCCTCGGGCGCGAGATTTCGGAGCAACGCGATTACTCCGAGGCGGTCGCCGAGCAGATCGACCGCGAAGTCCGCAGCATCGTGGACGAATCCTACAAGCAGGCCAAGTCGCTTTTGCAGAAGTATCGTACGCAACTCGACGCCGTGGCGAGCAAACTCCTCGAAGCGGAGACGATCACCCGCGAAGAATTCGAAGCCATCTTCCCCTCGCCATTTGGAAAGAAGAGCGGCACGCCGCAAGTGGCGTAGGTAGTCGGATAGTCTGGTGGTCTGATGGTCAGATGGCCGCCTGGTCGTAGATGAAATGAGAAGCCTCCCGCAATCGCGGGAGGCTTTTGATTTTGCGGCCGACTACTTGACTACTCGACTACCCCGGATGAGCCTCTTTGTGCTGTCTCACCAGTTCGCGGCGCAGGATCTTGCCGACGGTGGTCTTCGGCAGTTCGGAACGGAACTCGTAGTGCGTGGGGACTTTGTACGCGGCCAGGCGTTCCTTGCAGAAGGCTTTGAGTTCCTCTTCGGTGGCCGTTTCGCCCGGCTTGAGGACGATCCACGCTTTGACGGTCTCGCCGCGATACGGGTCGGGGATGCCGGCCACACCCACGTCCATCACTTTGGGATTCGCCGCCAGGACTTCCTCCACCTCGCGCGGCCAGACCTGGTATCCGCCCGGCTTGATGAGTTCTTTCTTGCGATCTACGATGTAGAAGTAACCGTCTTCGTCCATGCGACCGATGTCGCCCGTGAAGAGCCAGACTTTCCCGTCCTTCAGAGTCCGCAGAGTGTTGGCGGTCTCGGTGGGCATGTTGTGATAGCCTTTCATCACCTGCGGCCCGTTGATGACGATCTCGCCGATCTCGCCCAGGGGCATTTCGGTCTCGCCGTCGTCGAGATTGATGATCTTGCAGTCCACGTCGGGGAGCGGCATCCCGATGGAGCCGGTCTTGTTGACGCCGTTGAGCGGGTTGCAGTGCGTGGCGGTCGGCGCTTCCGAAAGTCCGAAGCCCTCGAAAACCTTGCCGCCGCTCAATCGTTCGAAAGTCTCCTTGGTCTCGCGCAGGAGCGGAGCGGACCCGGAGATGCAGGCTTTGATGGACGAAAGGTTGTACTTGCCGGCTTTCACGTCCGGGCGGTTGTTGATGGCGTTATAGAGCGTCGGTACGCCGGGGAAGATGGTGGGATGGAATTTGTTGATGTTCTCCAGCACGTCGGGGATGTCGCGCGCGTTGGGGATCATCACCATGCTGGCGCCGGTGGACATGGCGAACAACATGCCCGCCACCATGCCGTAGACGTGGAAGAGCGGGATCGCCATCAGGACGATTTCCTGGCCTTCGACGAGGTTGGTCATCCAACTCTTGATCTGGAGCGTGTCGGCCAGGACGTTGAAGTGGGTGGCTACCGCGGCCTTGGAAACGCCGGTCGTCCCGCCGCTGTATTGGAACAGGGCCGTGTCGTCCGGTCCGATGTCCAGTTTGGGACGCGGCGAGTTGGCGTACTTCGCCAGCAGGTCCTGGAACCAGATATCGCCCTCCGCCAGTCCGCCCTCGATGCGGAATCCGCCTTTCTTCTCCTTCGCCAGCGTGAACAGGACGCGCAGGACGGGGGGCAGGGTCTCTTTGATGTTGGTGACGATCAACTTTTTGATTTTGGTCTTCGGCTGGGCGGCCTTGATCGTTTTGTAGAAATTGGTCATCACGAACATGATCTCGACCCCGGAATCGTTGACCTGATATTCGATTTCGGGCGGCGTGTAAAGCGGATTCGTCGCCACCACGACCCCGCCCGCCTTGAGGATCCCGAAATAGGCCATCACGAATTGCGGCGTGTTTGGCATGAAGATTCCCACGCGGTCGCCTTTCTTCACGCCCATCGCGACCAGCGCCGCCGCGATGCGGTCGGTGACGGCGCTCATCTCTTTGTAAGAAATGACCGCACCCTTAAAGATCGTGCAGGCGCGGTCGGGATACTTCTGGGCGCTGTTTTCAAGCAATTGAAAGAGCGGGATTTTCGGATATTCGATTGTGGCTGGCACCCCTTTGTCGTAATTCTTGATCCAGGGACGGTCATTCATAACGGCAACTCCTCCATTGGTGGGTGGGAAAAAATGTAAGCCTAGTATATACATGAAAAATTCAAACGTCAACCGCTGCGCGCAGGAATTTCCGAATCTCATCCTCCGTGTTTTCGCGGACAGTGAACCAGCGGATGGACTCGTCTGTGGGTTTGAACCAGTTCGCCTGCCTGCGGACGAAGACCCGCGTGGCGCGTCGGATCTGGACCTTGGCCTGTTCCTCCGTCAATTGGCCTTTTACCACCCCGACGCATTCGCGATACCCGATCCCCGACATGGACGGTAGCTCCGATGAATAGCCTTTTTCGAGCAGCCGTCGGACCTCGTCCACGAAACCAGCCTCGAACATGGACTCGATGCGCGCGTCCACGCGCGCGTACAGTTCTTCGCGCGGACGCGTCAACCCGACGGCGATGAGGCGGTAGGGAGATTCCGCCTGGCCGCGCTGCTCGGAGAACCTCCGTCCCGTGGACAGGATCACCTCCAGCGCGCGGATCGTCCGCCGCGCGTTGCGCGCGTCGATTTTCGCCGCCGCTTCGGGATCGAGTAATTTCAGTTGATCGTGTAGCCAATATATTCCCTGTTCCGCCTTCAATTTTTCCAATTCGCTCCGCAGACGTTCGTCGGGCTTCACCTCCGGCGGACTCCAGCCCTCCGTCACCGCGCGGACGTATTGACCCGTCCCGCCCACCAAAAAGGGAAGTTTCCCCCGCGCGTGGATGTCCGCGATGACCCGCCGCGCCTCCCGCTGAAACTGCGCCAGCGACCAGGTCTCGTCGGGCTCCGCCACGTCAATCAAATGATGCGGGACGCGCGCCTGCTCCTCGGGCGCGGGCTTGGCCGTGCCGATGTCCATGCCGCGGTAGAAGAGACGCGAATCCGCGCTGACGATCTCGCCGTCCATCGTCTCCGCGAGACGGATGGCGATCTCGGTCTTGCCGACGGCGGTCGGTCCGATGAGGAGGATGAGGGGAGGGGGAGTCATCACGCGGTCGCCTCGAATTCATTGGCACAGAAAATATGCGTCAATATTATCCCAGCCTTCGCGCGCCCATCCCGAGAAATCTTTCTTTGTCGTTCCAACAGGGTCGAAGCCTTTGTCCTGCAAGCCATAGAGCGTGCCTTGATAAATTTTGACCTTCCACCACCAAAAATCGTTCGAGCATACGGGGCCGTCCACAATCTTGATGGCTGTTCCTGGATAGATGGACATGAGTTCGGCGGCGGCCATATTTGACGCCTTGCGGATTATAAGGCGGTCGTCCTTGGTGCATACTGTGGCGTCGCGCCCCGCTTCGAGACGCGTGGGATACTTGGCGCCCGGACAGGACGAATCTTTGACCAGGCTGACTCCGGGATCGGCAGTGTAATAAATTACGGATGGCGCGCCCGATTCCAATTCGAGGACGATATCGCCGTCCGATTCGTGTTTGAGATCCACTTTTTTATACAGCGTATTGCCGTCGTCGAACGTGACTTTGAATTCTTTTTCTTCCTCGAGCGCATAGACCACCGCCTTATCGTCTACGCGGACGATCAGCACTTTCTGATCATATTGCTTTCGCATTGACCAAATCGTCGCTCCGCCTCCAACATCGAATGTTCCAATAGGCGTGACGATCTGCCCGGAAAAGCCGACCTTCAACTCGCCGCTTGAATTGATGGAGACCCGGACCGGGACGATTGGCGGCTGGAAACCAATTTCCGCTTCAGGCTGACAGCCAATGATGAGTAACGCTGCGACCACCGACAACAATCCCGCTGATTTCGAGTTCTTCATTCTCCGCTTCCTTCCTCGACTGTGATGGATTTTGTAATTTGGTTTAGATTATATTCTCAAAATGGACGATCTTCGCCTCGCCCGACTCTCCCTCCACGGCGATGATGTCCACGCGCCAGGCGCTGAATTCGGGGTGAGCGAGGACGTATTTTTCCGCCGCGCTCAACAGTCTCCGCCGCTTTTGGGGAGAGACGGAATATTCAGGGTAACCATATCGGTTGGACGAGCGCGCTTTCACCTCCACGAAAATCAGCACGTTGTCCTGTCGGGCGATGATGTCCACTTCGCCGCGCTCGGCGCGGAAATTGCGCTCCAGAATCTGGCAGCCCTTCTTCTCCAGATATTCCGCCGCGGCCTGCTCGCCCCAGCGTCCCACGCGTTGTTGAGTTCTCATCGAGTTCCTTTTCTGCCGCGAATGGCGCGAATTCCACGAAAACCAGCGCGCTTTTCGCAGAAGGTCTTCTCTTTGTGTTCTTCGCGCGCTTCGCGGTTCATTGATTGAACCGTTCCATGAAACTGCGGAGTCGGAATCTCAACCCGCGGTGACGCGGCTGGGCCGCGCGGACGAGTCCCTCGTAATAGCGCAGCATGATGCGCGTGGTGCGTTCGATGGCGTACTTGGTCGAATCCTCGCGGGCGGCCGCGCCCATCTGCTTCCGCAGTTCGCGCTCGGACGCCAGGCGCGTCATCTTGACCGCGAAGGCCGACGCGTCCTCGCTGGAAAGGAAGCCGGTGACGCCGTCGGTCACGGTGTCGCCCACGCCCGGCGAGCGGACTCCCAGCACGGGCAGGCCCGCGCCCATCGCCTCGATCACCGAGAGCGGATGGACCTCGGTCACGGAGGCGGTCGCGAACGCGTCGCACATGGCGAGGTAGGCGGGCAGGCGGTCGTAGGAGATCATCCCCTCAAAGCGGACGCGCCCCGCCAGCCCGAGGTCCGAAGCGAGCGCCTCCAGGTCGTCGCGCGCGGGGCCGCTTCCCAGGATCAGCAAGCGGACGCGGTCGAAGGCCTCCGCCAGTCCGCGGAAAGCGCGCAGGAGGAAGTTGAGATTCTTCTCGGGGCCGAGGCGTCCGACGTAGACGAAGAGGACGTCCTCCGCGTCGAAGCCGAAGTCCGCGCGGGAGAGCGGCTCGGCGTCGAGGAAGCGTTTCAGTTCCACGCCGTTGGGGACGACTTCGACGGGGCCGTCTACGCCGAGCTGGCGGAGGATTTTTTCCATGCCGCTCGAGGGCGAGACGACCAGGTCCACCGCTTTGCAGAAGGAGGGCATGTAGGCTTTGAGCAGGCCTCCGCTGATCTCTTCGGGCATGTGCGGCAGGTAGGCTTGCGCGTAAAGGTCGTAGCGCGTGTGGTTGGTGAAGACGATGGGGATTCGGAGCGGGCGCGCGTATCGCAGGGCGAGACGGCCGCTTAAGAATGGGTGATGCACATGGACGACGTCCATGGTTTGGAGCAGGCGTTTGGCGGCGCGGTTGTAGCGGAACGACAGGTAGAAGCCCGTGTCCTGGATCGGCAGCCCCGGCGAGCGGATGACGCGCGGCTCGTCGTCGCGGTGTTCGAGATCGCCGAAGGTGAAGACGAAGACGTCGTGTCCGGCGCGTTCCAGGTGGCGTTTGTTCAGGTCAATGTAATTGGTGATCCCGCTGACGTGCGGCTTGTAGGCGTCGGCCATCATTCCGATGCGCATGGTGTCGCTCCCATTTTGTCTCTATGCGAGTCTTTCACTTTATTATATACTCTGCCCGTACGACATATTCTCATATACTCTTATTAGAAAGGGATGAATAATGAACGATCAAGCGCAAGTAGCCGTCTTCATTGACTATGATAACATCGAAATCAGCGCCTCCGACAAGCTGGGGAAGGACGTGGATGTGGAGTGGTCGCTGGTGTTGGAGGCGGCGGCTCAAATTGGACGCGTGGCGGTGCGCCGCGCCTACGCGGACTGGTCTTCCTACGGGGGCGACCGCCAGCGCGAACTGCTCGGCTCGGGCGTGGAACTCGTCCACGTCTCCAGCAAGCGCGGCAAGAACGCAGCCGACATCCGCATTGTGATCGACGCGCTGGAACTGCTCGGTTCGGGCGCCAGCAACATCACCCACATTTTGCTGGTGTCGGGAGACGGCGACTTTACGGAACTCGTCCATCGTTTGCGGGCGAGCGGCATCACGGTGATCGGGCTGGGCGTCAGCGGCGCGAGCGCGGAATACCTGATCAACGCCTGCGACGAATTCATTTATTACGACCGTCTCGTCGGCGCGGAGACGCCCGCGGCGGAGGCAGAGGAGGCGGGCGAGGGCGCCCCGTCCTTCGACATCACCGAGGCGCGTCAACTGCTTCGCCGCGTGCTTCAATCGCGGCAGGGAGAGTGGGTGCTGGCGGCGGAATTGAAGAACGCCATGCTCCGTCTCGACCCCGCGTTCAGCGAGCGCAACTACGGCTTCGCCAACTTCAAGGAATTCCTCGCCTCGGCGAAAGACATCGCCGAAAGCCAGTTGAACGAGAACAACCAGATCGAAGTCGCGTTGACCACCGCCGAGGCGGCGCACATCCCCGAAGCCCTGCTGGACGAGTACCTGAAGATCCTCGCGGAGCAGAAGGTGCGCATGACGCCGAACGAGTACCGTCCGCAGATCATCTTCCGCTTCTTCGACATCTGCAAAGCCGATCCCGATCTCAGCCTCACCAGTCTCAAAGAGCGGGTGCACGCCTACTTCCAGGAGAGCGCGCCGCACGTCAAGTGGCAGTACGTCCACGAGGCCGCGCATCAATTGTTCCACACCTATTGCTTCGAGTTCGAACAGGCGGAGGCTTACCCGACCGACACGCGTCTCTGGGACCGGCGCGTGTCCATCGCCTCGGGCGTCGAAAAATCCATTGACCTGCTGGACAAATGCGACCAGGGCCTGCTGTTCAAGCTGGCGCGTTCGCTCGGCGGCCCGAAGAAGATCAACAAGGAAGCCGCGGCGCGCCTGCTCTACGGCAGTTTCCGCGGACAGGCCATGCTCGACCACGTCAAGGAATTGATTGACGGCTTGAAAATGACCCGCGGTGAAGCATGACCGTTAAATTGGTTTTGCGCGACCAGGAATTCGAAGTCCGTCCGGGCATGACCCTGCTCTCCTCGCTGGAGAAGATTCAAGTCCTGCCCGAATCCGTCCTCGCCACGCGCGAGGGCGAGATGATCCTCGAGGATGAAATTCTCAGGGACGGCGAGGTCGTCAAACTGATCTCCGTGATTTCTGGCGGTTGAAATGTCGGGCGCCGGGTTTCTCCGAGGAACCTGGCGCCCGCTTTTACAGGTGTTCCATGAAGTGTAGAAAATGCGGCGCGAAAGCCTCGGTCAACATGCGCCAGCACAAATTGGCTTTGTGCAAGGATCACTATCTCGAATGGATCCCCGAGCAGACCGAGCGCTTCATCAAAAAATACGGGATGTTCCGCCGCGGGGAGAAAGTCCTCGTCGCGGTTTCGGGCGGCAAGGATTCGCTCTCGCTGTGGGACATCCTCCGCCGCCTCGGATACGACGCCGACGGACTCTACATCGGCCTCGGGATTGACGGGGGAATCGGCTACTCGTCCGAGTCGCAGCGCCTCAGCCAGAAATTCGCCGACGAAAACGGACTCCGCCTCCACGTTGTGGATGTGGCGAAGGAGTACGGTCAGACGATCCCCGCCCTGGCGGAGATCTCGCATCGCGGGCAGGGACGTCCGTGCGCGGTCTGCGGACTGGTCAAGCGTCACGAGATGAACCGCATCGCGCGCGACCTCGGCTACGACGTCCTCGCGACGGGGCACAATCTCGACGACGAGGCCGCGGTCCTGTTCGGCAACACGCTCCAGTGGTCAGAGGGTTTTTTGCGGCGGCAAAGTCCCGTGTTGGAGGAATCGCCCGGGCTGGCGCGCAAGGTCAAGCCGCTTTGTCGCTTTTACGAGCGTGAGATGGCGGCCTACGCGCTCCTGCGCGGGATCGAGTACATCTACGAGGAATGTCCCTTCGCCGAGGGCGCGACCTCGATCTATTACAAGGAATTGCTCAACCGCCTCGAGACCGACAAACCGGGCGCGAAGTTGATCTTCTACCTGCGCTTCCTCGAGGCGCGTGAGTCGGGACTCTTCGCGCCCCAGCCAAAAACCGAAGCGGAGCTGCATCCCTGTCCCAACTGCGGGCAGCCGACCTCCACTGCCGACTTGTGCTCGTTCTGTCGGATGGTCGAGAAGACGAAAGCGCTCGATGGCTGACGCGAAAACCTACCGTTACTTTGACCTCATTATGGCGGTCTTTGTGACCGTGCTGGTCGTCAGCAATGTGGCCTCGTCCGCGAAGATCGTGGACCTGCGCTTCAGCGTCGGCGGCGTGCGGATGGCGTTCGACGGCGGGACGCTGCTCTTCCCCGTCTCCTATATTTTCGGCGACATCCTGACCGAAGTCTACGGCTACAAACGCTCCCGCCGCGTCATCTGGACGGGGTTCTTTTGCCTCGCGCTGTCCTCCGCCGTGTTCGCGTTGATCGGCATTCTGCCGGGCGAATCCACCTGGCAATCCTACGCCGGGGACGCGGCCTACGCGGCCATCCTCGGCGGGATGTCCAGCGGGGGAATCGTGTTCGGTTCGCTGGCTGGATATTGGAGCGGCAATTTCGCCAACTCGTTCACGCTGGCGAAGATGAAGATCTTGACGAACGGACGCTGGCTGTGGATGCGGACGATCGGCAGCACCCTCGTCGGCGAATTGGCGGACTCGGCGGTGTTCGTCTCGGTCGCGTCGTTGTTCGGCGTTTTCCCGTGGAGTCTGTTCGCGACGCTGGCGTTGACGAATTACCTGCTCAAATGCGCGGTCGAGGCGTTGATGACGCCCGCCACCTACGCGGCGGTCAACTTCCTGAAACGCGCCGAGGACGAGGATCATTATGACCGCGACACGAATTTCAACCCGTTCGCGGCATAACCCTTTTGATCCGCTGAAACTGCGGGGACTCTGGTTACGGGACGTAATATTGGACGATCAACTGCGGACGGCTGTTCGCGTCCGCGTTGCCGCTGAATAGACTGAGAAAATTGGCGATCTTGTTATTGTTATCGTCCAGTTTGAAGCGCAGGCGGATCTGCGTCAGCCCGGAGGGCGCGTCCAACTTGTTGACGAAGGCTTTTGCGGCGGTCAGATTCAGCGCGTACCAGCCTCCAGACGGGGACAGGTTGAAAGGGCCGAGGGTTTTATCGGGCGCGGCCTGAAAATCGGCCAATTCCAGGGCGGCTGTCTTGAAGACGCCTTTCTTGATATCCGCCAGGATGCCCTGAAAAATGCGGACCGGGTCGCCCCCGCCGTTCACGCCCTGCCATTTGACCCTGAGCGTGACTTTGGCGACGACCGCGTTATCGGGCAGGTTCGCGCCGGTGACGAACGAGAGAACGGAGCGGTATTGCCTGCGCGCCGCGTCGTCGCCGAGGCGGAGCGTGGCGGACGCGTTGTTCATCCTGCCTCCGGCCCCGCTGGTTTCGGAGGCTTCAAGCGCATAACCATCCTGTGTCGGGATGGATGTGAAGGCCGCGGTCGCGACGATCGTGTAAGGTTGGCCGCCCGTGAACGGGAGGCCGGCAAGCGGATTATCCTGCAGGTCGGCGATGGTCGCCCCGGGCGGGACGTCGAGGCGGAGCAGGCCGCTCCCCGCGCCGGTCTTGACCGTGACGGTGTAGACGCCGCCCGAGCCGCCGACTCCGCTCACGGCCGCGGCGGCGAGGCCGCTGCCCGTCGTCAACTGGAAGTCGGCCGCGTCCACGTCCTTCACCGGCTTGGAAAACGTGACGGTGAATTTCACGCTGGCGGCGGAGGTGGGGTTTGGGCCGGCGCGGACGATTGAAGTCACGCGGGGGGCGGAGGCCGAAGGCGAATTGACGCAGTTATTGTAGATATATGGTATCGCCGGTTGCAGTTCCTTCCACGAGTGCAGGTCGGGCCACCAGCCCGCGTCCCATGTGTAAAACGCAAACCCGTCCAGCGCCGAAGTGTCCAGGAACTGGCAGCTATATTTCTGTAACTCGTCGAGGGTGAATTTGGTCGAATAGCCGCGCGTGGTAAAGGTCTGCATCAAAAAGACAAGTTCCACCTGCGCTTTGGAGGCGTCAATTCTCTTTCTATCGCTCAGGATCATGTTGAGCGCGGATGATTTGGAGGAGGTATTGCAGGTCCCTTCCACGTTCCCAGCGCAATGCTGCCACGTCACGGCGACGTCCATGATCCGCTCGATCTGGTTGTCCGGGAGCATGGACTTGTCGTATAAGTTGTCAATGTAATTCCAGACTTTGATTGCCCGTCCCTTGGACAGCGCGTAGGCTTTGAGTTTGTCCTTTAAACCCGCCATTTCGTCGAACGACATGTCGCAGGTCCAGAAACTTTCGTGGGCGTTGACGATGCCGATGAAGTTGGAATATTGACTGGCGGTATCGAGCAGTCTTTTCACTTTGGCGATGTCGCCGTTCGCGCTGACGGGATAGGGCGCCTCCCAGCCGCAGTTCGGACGCGGGTTGTTCCAGTCCGAGGGCCAGATGACGATATTGACGTTCGCGGCCCGCGCGGACTCGAACGCCGCGCGCCATGCGGAGGCCGAGCCGTTGACGTCGAAATCCACGATGGCGGTGTTGACGCCCCAGTTTGCCAACACGGCAAAATCCGTTTTTTTGAGAACCCTGTCTGCAAGATAATACGTCGTGCTTCTGGCTGGGACGGCCTGCGCGTCCCTTGAAATGGACGACGCGTTGGCGCCGATCAGTTTGTGCCCGGCCAGCGAAGCGATCAACGCCAGTATGGTCAAAACCTGCGCGGCTCTGACTCTCCATCGGTTTATAATCGTATCTTGGCGGTTTTTGTCCAGGAAATGGAAATAGTTAAGCATGGGTTAACCTTTGGCGAAAAAATAAACTGCCCGGATGACCAGGCAGTTTTGAACGATGCTCTATTGTGGCGACCTGGCGATGGGGATTGAGAAAAGCGACGATGTTTCCTTGAGGGGAGTTTTACGGTACGACGGCGGTCATCATACTACTGTGCGCGGAGAAAAAAGGAGTCGCCGAACTCCTTGCATTTTTGGTAACCTCGAATTTCGATTTTGGGGAACGGGACTCAGGTTTTCCGCGGCGCGCCTCGATCAAACAGCCTCGCGTTTGCGGGACGCGAGGCTGTGCAACTGATTTTCGGGCCGCTCTTATGGGGTGTAGTATTCGATGATCAATTGCGGCCGCGACGCCGCGGGCGCGTTTCCGCTGAAAACGCTGAGGTAGTTGGCGAGGGCGTTGTTGTTGTCGTCCAACTTGAAGCGCAGGCGGATCTGCGTCAGCCCCGAAAGCATGGACAGTTTGTTGATGTAGGCTTTGGCGGCGGTCAGGTTGAACGAATACCAGCCTCCGACAAGCGCGGGTTTGAAGGGGCCATAGGACTTGTTGGCGGCGGTCTGCCAATCGGTTATTTGCAAGGCCGGCGTCCCGAAGGTTCCTTTGCGGACGTCCAGTATGAAGCCTCCGAAGGTTGCCGCAGGATTTCCGCCGCCGACAATACCCTGCTGTTTGATTTTGAGGGTGACCTTGGTGATGACGGCCTCGTCAGGCAGCGCCGCGCCAGTAGCGAAGGACAGGATGGAGCGATATTGCTTTTTAGCCGCGTCGTCGCCGAGACGGAGAGTGGTGGCGGCGTTCATTGTCCCACCCTTGTTGCTGGATTCGCTCGATTCGAGGACCCAGCCGTCTTGCGCTCCAGTGGAGCGAAGGGTCAGGAGACCGGTGGTTCTGAAAGACCACCAGGCATTACCGTCGGCCATGGTCGCGCCTGTGGAGTTGACGGCGCGTACCTGCCAGTAGTAGGTCGTTTCGGCGGCGAGTCCCGTGATGCCGATGCTGGTATTGCTTGTTCCGGGATTAGGCTCCCACAAAGTATCGCAGTCGTTATTATCCACTGTGTCAATGCAGTATTGATAATTATCGGCGTAGGCGCTCGTGTTCCATATCAGGGTTGGGTTGAGCGAAACGTTGGTCGCGCCAGCGGCTGGTCCGCTTTTGTTAAATTCTCCCGGCGAAGGCAGGGGCGTGCTGGCGGACCATGTGCCAGATTGTGTCAGATAGTAGTAACAAACGTAAGGCGGATATGGAATGCCAATCACGATCTGGCGATTTGTAAAGGAATATGTTCCAGAGGCTGCGGACGCCGAAGTAAATTGACCTGTGAACGAGAAAGTTGAAGAAGTGTAACTAAACTGGTTGCCGCTGATACTTCCGGGGCCCGGCACAGTGATTTCCATGGTTCCGGATGCGCCGCAATTGGAGGCTACGAAGTCGGTTTTCAACTTGAATGTGCTCCACTGAGTTCCCCCAGAAGAAACAGTGAACGACATGGAGTGTCCCCGGCTTGTTGATCCCGTCCATGCGGCGTCTACGGGCGCGTCGGTTATTGGCACCGACGCGGATTGAAAAGCGGTCATGCCAAGAAGAAGGATCAGGCATAACGCGGCGAGGCTGACTTGTTTCATTTTCATTCTTCCCTCCCGAGGAGAATTGAATTTTTACTGAGATTTTATACAGAAAGGCGGACGCAAAACATTGCGCTTTTGGCAAAGTATGAGTGTTTTTGGCCTCCTTTCTTTTTCGAGGAATACAGGCCGGTTTCTTCGCATGGAATTTTCGTGGATCCGTCGCGGAATCGTTGAGAACGCAGCCGTAGAGGTTGGAGCGTCTCGTGAAGGCGAAAACTACGTTGGTCTTCGCTCTGATTATCATTTCACGAAAACGGGTGTGATTTGTATGATTTGTTAGTTAGGAGGTGGGATCGAAGTCTATCTGCAGATTTTTTGTCTGCCAAAAATGCTGATAAACGGCACAACTATAGATTACAAAATTGCAAGGTTGACTTCAAGTGATAAATGTCACAAGTTGCAAAAACAGTACCGATGGGGGATAAATTAAACAGCCTCGCGTCCTTTCTCCGCGAGGCTGCCTACCGCTCACTGATTACTGCTCACTAATCACTGCTCACTGATTACCGACCCCGGCTACTGTCGCCGCGCCGCCGCAGCCTTCACCAATCCCACAAACAGCGGGTGCGGACGGTTCGGCCGCGACAAGAATTCTGGATGGAACTGGCTTGCTACCATGTACGGATGATCTGCGATCTCGGCAATCTCCACCAATCGCCCGTCGGGGGAGATTCCCGAAAAGACCATGCCGCCTTTCTCGAACTCCTCACGATAAGCGTTGTTGAACTCGAAGCGATGACGGTGACGTTCTTCCGTCTGTGAGACGCCGTAGGCCGCCTGGGCTTTGGAGCTTTTCTTCAACACGCAGGGATACAACCCGAGCCGCATCGTCCCGCCCATATCGGTGACGGAGCGCTGCTCGTACATCAAATCAATGACGGGATATTGGGCGCTGCGATCGAACTCGGCTGAGTTGGCGTCTTCGTGACCCAGCGCGTTGCGCGCGAACTCGATGCACATCACCTGCATCCCGAGGCAGAGACCGAGATAGGGGACTTTCTTCTCCCGCGCGTAGCGCGCCGCCAGGATCTTGCCCTCGACGCCGCGCGAGCCGAACCCGCCGGGGACGACGATCCCGTCCGCGGACTGAATAAGGTCCCAGCCTTTGTCCTTTTCCAGGTCGGTGGAGTGGGCCCAGAGAATCTCCACGTCCACGCCGAGCGACAGCGCCGCGTGCTTGAGCGCTTCGCGCACCGACATATACGCGTCCTGCAATTCCACATATTTGCCCGCCAGGGCAATTTTCACTTTGGGACGCGGCTTCTTCACCGACTCGACCAGTTTCTTCCACGGCTTCCAATCCGGGACGCGCGCCGGCTTCAACCTGAGCCGCTTCACCAGGAAGTCCGCCACGCCCGCCTCCTCCAACAGGAGCGGGATCTCGTACAGGATGGACGTGGTCACCATCGGCACCACCGCCTCCTTTTCCACGTCGCAGAACAGCGCGATCTTTTCGGTCAGCTCCTCCTCCAGCGGGTAGTCCGAGCGCGCGATGATCATGTTGGGCGAAATGCCGATCGAGCGCAGCGCCGCCACCGAATGCTGGGTCGGCTTCGTTTTCAATTCGCCGGTCGCGCCGATGTACGGCAGCCAGGTGACGTGGATGAAGAAGACGTTCTCGCGCCCGACCTCGTTCCGCAGTTGACGCAGCGCCTCGAGGAACGGCTGCGATTCGATATCCCCGACCGTGCCGCCGATCTCCACGAGGACGATCTCCGCGTCTGTGGCCTTCGCCACCAACTTGACCCGGCGCTTGATCTCGTTCGTGATGTGCGGAATCACCTGGATCGTCCCGCCGAGGTAATCGCCCTTGCGCTCCTTGGCGATCACTTCCGCGTAGACCTGCCCCGCGGTGAAGTTGCTGACGCGGCTCAGGCGGATGTCAATGAAGCGTTCGTAGTGACCCAGGTCGAGGTCGGTTTCCGCGCCGTCGTCCAGCACGAAGACTTCGCCGTGCTGGTAGGGACTCATCGTGCCGGGGTCCACGTTGATGTACGGGTCGAGTTTCTGGACCGCCACGTTGAAGCCGCGCTCTTTGAGCGTCAGCCCGATGGCCGCGGCCGTCACGCCTTTGCCGACCGAAGAGACGACGCCACCGGTGAAAAAGAGAAATTTGGTTGCCATGTTCCATTCCTGTTTTCTCCCCTGGCCGCGGGCGGGACGGGGGAGGGTTAAAAGTCGGTGGGGAGGGCGGTTGCGCCCTCCCCACCGGGGGTGACATGAATTTACGGGAATCCCACGCCGGGCGTTTTCATCCGACCAGTTTCGTCAGGTCTTCGGCGGCGCGGCGCATTTCGAGGAAGATCAGACCCAGTTTGGCCTCAGGCCGCGCGAGGGCGGTCAGAACCGCTTCCGCTCCCACGGAGGTCAGGACGATGGCGCCGTCGTCGCCTTTGATGTAGACCTGTTCCAGCCCGCCGCGTCCGAGTTCGCCGGAGATGCGCTCGCCGAGGCTGAGCATCGCCGCCGACATGGCCGAGACGCGGTCCTCCTCCACTTCCTGCGGAAGGGCGGAGGCCATGATCAGGCCGTCCACCGAGACGATGGCAGAGGCTTCGATATCGGGGGCGGCGGCCTGCATCGAGCGCAGGCGTTCCACCAGCTGTTCGCTTCGAGATTTGCTCATACGGGTCACTCCATTGGGGATTCGTACCAAAGTTTACCATAAAAGATTTGCGCGTGAGGAATGTTAAAACATGGGGTTTTCCGCCGTCAATTTGACCCTCGCTCGTCTTCATGTTAAACTTACCAGTTGCCGACACGAAAGGAGATCAAAATGAGAGACCGACAAGGCTGTCTGGCTGGCTTGCTTCAACTCTTTTTGCTCGACAAACTTTTCGACTGGCTTCAGAACCGCTTCGGCTTTGGCAAGGGCTGTTCCTGTTCGGGGATCGGATGCGGCGTCATTCTCCTCGTCCTTTTCGCCCTGTTCGCCTGCGGCATCTTCACCAACACCGACTGGCTGAAATTCTTCTGATGCGCTGGCGGATCGCCGTTCTGTTCGCTCTGATTGTTCTCTCGTCCGGCCGCGCCGCCGCGCAGACCGACATCCGCATCGCCGCGCCTTCGTCAGGCTCGACGTTAAGCGGACTCGTCAACGTGATGGGGACGAGCGCCGCCGAGGGATTCGCCTCCTCCGAACTTTCCTTTGCCTACGCCTCCGACCCGACCTCGACCTGGTTCCTCGTCTACCAGACCGATTCGCCCGTGACCGACGGCCTGCTCGCCGCCTGGGACACCAACTCCGTCACCGACGGGGACTACAACCTGCGCCTGCGCGTCGCCTTGCAGGACGGCTCCATCCTCGAATCCCTCGTGACGGGACTCCGCGTCCGCAACCAACTCCCGACCGAGACGCCCGCGCCGACTTCCGCTCCCGAACCGACCGCCACGACCGAATTCGTCCCTCCTCCCACGCCTCTCCCTCCGACCCCGCAGCCCGCGCCGACTTCCACGCGTCTCCCCACGCCCACCTCTCTTCCTCCCAATCCGATCACGCTGGGCGAATCGCAAATTTGCGTTTTTCTCGGTCGCGCCATCCTCGTCACTCTGCTGGCCTTTATCGCGGTCGCTGCCCTCCTCCGCTTGCGGAAGTGAAGTGGACACGCAACACGGAGCGCTGAAAACTGATGACTGATAACTATCTCATAATTGGCCTCGGCAATCCGGGCCGCGAATACAAAGACAACCGCCACAACATCGGCTTCATGTTGATTGACCGACTTGCCGTCCGCATCGACGCGCGCGGGATAAAACTGCAATCCAAAGCCATCGTCACGAGCGGATTTTACGAGGAGCGCAAACTCATCCTCGCCAAGCCGCAGACGTACATGAACCTGTCGGGACAGTCCGTGCAGGGACTCCTGCATTTCTACAAAATTCCCTCCGAAAACCTGATGGTCGCGCACGACGACCTCGATCTGCCGCTCGGGACGATTCGCATCCGTCCCGGCGGAGGGGCGGGCGGTCAGCGCGGGATGGCATCCACCATCGAACGCCTCGGCACAAAAGATTTTCCGCGCCTGCGCATCGGCATTGGACGTCCGCCTGGGAGAATGGCTCCCGCCGATTACGTCCTGCAAAATTTCTCCCGCGCCGAAATGCTTATCGTCTCCGAAACCCTCGACCGCGCCGCCGACGCCGTGTTGACGTTTGTGACGGAGGGTTTGAACGCGGCGATGAATAGATTTAATGGTTCGGTAGCTGCGTAGTTTTGTAGTTGCGTAGTTGCGTAGTTGTGTAGTTTGGCAGCCGCGTTTACACGCAGCTGAACTGCGAGCCGTAGTAACTTCTAACTTGCATCTTCTAACCTGTATCTTCTGACCCGTACCCCGTATCCCGTATCCCGCACAATTCTGTGTCCTCCTCCATCCTCGTCTCCCACATCCGCTCTCTTCCAGCCTATGAATCTCTGCTGGGGAATCTCGCCGCGCGTCCCCTCGGCCTGCCGCGTTCCGCGCGCCTGCCTGTCCTCGCCTGCCTCCATGCGGACCTCAACCAGCCGATTCTGCTCCTCACCGACCGCGCCGACCACGCCCTCGCGCTCTTCGACGAGCTCGCCTTTTGGCTTCCCGAAGCGCCGCGCTATCTCTTCGCCGAGCCGAACCCGCTTTTTTATGAACAATCTTCGTGGGGCGTGACCACCCGCCGCGAGCGTCTCCAGACTCTCACGGCCCTCGCCAGTTATCATTTGCCGTTTGCGGAGAAACCCTCCGTCCCGCCAGTTATTGTCTCCTCCGCGCGCTCCATTATGACGCGGACGCTCCCGCGCCGCGACTATCTCAAGGCGTGCAGGAAACTCTCCGCGGGGCAATCCGTCCAGCCCGAGACGCTCATCCGCGCGTGGACCGAGATCGGCTACCAGCGCGCCGACACCGTCCTCGAGTCGGGACAGTTCGCCCATCGCGGCGGCCTGCTCGACATCTGGCCGATGGCCGAGGACGGACCCGTCCGCCTGGATTTCTTCGGGGACGAGATCGAGACCATCCGCAGGTTCGATCCCGCCACGCAGCGGACGGTGGAGAATCTCAAATCCGTCCTCGTCACGCCCGCGCGGGAGTTCATCGCGCGCGGACAGGAAACTGAAACGCGAGGCGCGGAAGGCGAAACCGAACTCAGCGAGTTCCACATCCCTCTCCTCCATCCTTTCCCCGCGAGTCTGTTCGATTATCTCCCGTCGAAGGCGCTGGTCGCGGTGGACGACCTGGATCACGTTGAAAGCATGATTCAGGAAGTGGAAGAGCAGGCGCTTCGCTCGCGAAAGGAGGCCGTCGAGGAAGGCGCGTTCGCGGCGGATTTCCCCGTCCCATATTTGACGTGGTCCGAACTGGCGGATTCGCTTGGCGAGAAGTCTCTCGTTGAGTTGGGGCGGAGCGGTGAGCAGTTATCAGTGTTCAGTGATCAGTCTTCAGTAGTGGGCGAGTCGCTGGCGAGTCAGTTTGGGCATATTGAACGATTCGCGGGACGATTAAAGCCGTTTGAAGATTACCTCGCCCGTCTCGTGGACGACGGCAAACAAGTCGTCATCGTCTCGCGGCAGCGCGCGCGGTTGGAGGAACTCTGGAGGCAGACCGAAGACGAAAGACCGACGACCGACTCCGTCTCCCATCCTCCTCCTGCCGTCTCCAGTCCTCCTCCTGCCGTCTCCAGTCCCCCGTCCCCCGTCTTCCTCGAAGCCTCCCTCTCCGAAGGCTGGAGTCTCGGCGATCTCTATCTCATCACCGACTCGGAGATCTTCGGCTGGGAGCGGCCGACGCCGCGGACACGCGCCCGAGCCGCGGTCGAGACGCCCGAAGCGGTCTACGCGGACCTTCAGGCGGGCGACCACGTCGTCCACGTGGATCACGGCGTCGGGCGTTTCGCGGGACTCGTCCAGCGTCAACTCGACGGACGCGAACGCGAGTTCCTGGCGGTGGAATACGAGGACGGCGACACGCTTTTCGTCCCCGTGCATCAAGCGGACAGGTTGACGCGCTACGTCGGGGCGGAGGGAGGCCGTCCGTCGTTGGATCGACTCGGAGGTCAGGCGTGGAGCGAGAAGCGGGGGAGAGTCAGGGAGGCGGTGAAGAAAGTCGCCGAGGAGATGCTCGATCTGTACGCGCGTCGCCGCGTCTCGGTCGGTCACGCGTTTTCGCCCGACGCCAACTGGCAGCGCGAGCTCGAGGACTCGTTCCCGTATGTGGAGACCGAGGACCAGCGGCGCGCGCTGGGCGAGATCAAGCGCGACATGGAATTGCCGCGTCCGATGGACAGGCTGTTGTGCGGCGACGTGGGTTATGGAAAGACCGAGGTCGCGCTGCGCGCCGCGTTCAAGGCGGTGATGGACGGCAAGCAGGTCGCCATTTTGGTGCCGACGACGGTTCTGGCGCAGCAGCATTACGAGACTTTTTTGCAGCGCCTCGCCGCGTTCCCCGTGAAGGTGGAGATGCTCTCGCGCTTCCGCACGCCGAAGGAACAGGACGATGTGCTGCTGCGGCTCGCGCTGGGCGAAGTGGACATCGTCATCGGCACGCACCGACTTATTTCGTCGGACGTGCAGTTCAAGGATTTGGGACTGGTGGTGATTGACGAGGAGCAGCGCTTTGGCGTGGCGCACAAGGAACACCTGAAAAAATTACGCACCGAAGTGGACGTGTTGACGCTCACCGCCACGCCGATTCCCCGCACGCTCTACATGGCGCTGACGGGCGTGCGCGACATCTCGAACCTGAACACGCCGCCCGAGGAGCGTCTGCCGATCAGCACGCATGTGGGCGCATATTCGCCGCGCCTGGTGCGGCAGGCCATCCTGCGCGAACTCGAACGCGGCGGGCAGATCTTCTTCGTCCACAACCGCGTCCACACCATTGACGCGATGAAGGCGCATCTGGAAAAACTCGTCCCCGAAGCGCGCGTGGACATCGGTCACGGCCAGATGCCCGAGCATGAACTATCGGCGGCGATGCGCCGCTTCAATTCGGGGGAGATCGACGTCCTGCTCTCGACGACGATCATCGAATCGGGACTCGATATCCCGAACGCGAACACCCTCATCGTGGACCGCGCCGACACCTTCGGGCTGGCGCAACTCTATCAACTGCGCGGCCGCGTCGGGCGTGGGGCGATGCGCGCCTATGCCTATTTCTTCCGTCACAACAAGATCAATCCCACTGCGGACGGCCAGGCGCGGCTGGACGTGATCGCCGAAAACACGCAGCTCGGCGCGGGCTACTCCATTGCCATGCGCGACCTTGAGATTCGCGGCGCGGGGGAATTGCTCGGTCCGCGCCAGCACGGATTTATTCAGGATGTCGGCTTCCATCTTTATACGAGATTGCTGGCAGATGCGGTGAGGCATATCCGAGTTGAAAGTTCAAGGTTGAAAGTTGAAAGTTCAACCCGAGAGAAAGCAACATTGAACCTTCAGCCTTCAACATTCAACCTGCCTTTAGCAATGCCCGTCAACGTGGACCTTCCCCTCGCCATCGGCCTCCCCGCGGACTATATCCCCGACCAGGATTTACGCCTGCGACTCTACCGCCGCATCGCGGACCTGCGCGACGAATCTGAACTGGACGCGCTCGCGTCCGAATTCCGCGACCGCTTCGGCGATCTGCCCGACATGGCGGACAACCTGCTCTACCAGATGCGCGTCAAACTGCGCGCCGAGAAAGCGGGACTCGCGTCCGTGAGCTGGGAGGCAGGACAGGTCGCGCTCAAATTCCCCACGCCCGCGGGAGGGTCGGAGGACGATGCCGCGAATCCGCCGAAGGAGAAACGTCTCCCCGACCTCGCGCCCGACGTGCGCGGCGGGAGGAACGTCTATTGGGTCAATTTCACGAAGAACGAAAATTGGATGCCGAGGCTGTTGGACGTGTTGGAGATGGTGAGGGGGTAGAATTTGTACACGGATGACGCGGATTTTGTGGACGAACACGGAATTTGTTAAATTTTCTGTGAAAATCTCATCTTTCCGCGAAATCCGTGTGCTGAATTAACGACACCCCAAAAATTCCATTGCTTCGCCCACAGATGAATCTCGCTCCGCCGACTCTGGCGTGGACACGGCCAACTCCTCCCACACGGGGCAGAGAATCGTTTTCATGTTCGCGCTGACACGGTTCGATTGCTTCGTCAGCGCCAGCGCTTGTTTCCAATTTCCCTGATGAGCGTAGCCTTGAATGAAGGGGATGTATTCAAATCCGTGACCAGGCGCGTATCCGCCGCTCTCGGCCAATTCCCAAAAGAAGACAACCTGCTCCCAATCGCCCGCCTGCCGCGCCAAGTCCGCGCGCTGATAGTGGAAGCACCACGATGCTGGATTTTCAGGGACGATAGCGCGATACAAAGTTGGAACGGCATCGTGCTGATCGCGGATGCGACTCAAATTCGAAACCTGCGCGGCCTTCTTGACCTGTTCGGGCAGCCCACGATACGCCGCGTCTTCGGGACGGAGAATCCACAGGCACTGGTTTTTCTCTGGCTCGAACACGATAATCAGGCTGTTGCGGCTGTTTCCTACAAACGTGGACGCGTACTTTTTCGCGGTCAACGTCACGCCTTCGACGAGCGAGTCCGCGTCTGTGTGGAGATTCTCGGACATGGCAAAGAACCAATATGGGCTGGGGCGCAGAGATTTGGTATCGTCCCGCAGGGATGTTTCGCGATAAATCGTGTTGAGCGCGAAGCTCGTTGGGTAATCGCCCATGTAGCCGAGGATTTCCTGGTCGGTGATAATGGCCGTCCCAGGCTCGATGAACGGCGCGCGCCAGGTCAACTGCTCGTAGAGTTTGACCTGTTTGTCCCACGAGGCTTTGAAATCGAACCCGACGCGGTTGTGGAATCCGATCAGCAAGCCGATCAGGATGGCGAACATCGCGCGCCGCGTCCGCTCGGACGTAAAGAGGGACTCGAAGGCCAGCGCGGCCAGCATCCCCGCGCCAGGGAGGGCGGCAAGGGCGAAGCGTCCGTTCCACGGTTCGAGTTTCAGGTGAAGGATGAAGTTGGCAGCGTAGGCGGGCGCGAGTCCGAGAAGGAGGGCAAGGATGGAGGAGAGGAGATAGGATTTAGGGGGTAATTGGTAATTGGTAACTGGAGATTGGCGACTGGGGTCGCTGAGGAATCGGGAGTGGAGATAGGCAAGGATGGCGGAGAAAAGCGTGATCGCCAGGAGAACGAAATTCCTCGCGCGATTGAGTTCGAGGGCGGACGGGTCAACGAGTTTGAACCAGGAGGCAACGAGGACGAGCGCCGCGTCCGCGGGGAAATTTTGCAGGGCGGACAAAATGGACGCGGTTGAAAAATCCATCGGGTTGTTGCGGAGGCCGAGACCGCCGAGGATCGCCGTCCGCCAGTAGAGGAAGAGCAGGAGAATCAGAAGATAGGGGAGCCAAAGTTGGATTGTGCGCTTGACGGTTTGCGCGTAGCCAGGATAGGGGAAAGGGAAAGCGCTGCGGGTGGAGGCGCTGGGTGGATTGGGGCTTTGTTCGGCGGCTGTTTTTGTCAATACTGCCCAGATCACGAACGGACGGAGCGCCTCCAGCCCGACGAAATACTCGACGGTAAAGAGGTGCAGCGTCTCCGCGAGGATGGCGAGCGCGGTGTAAACCAGCCAGCGTTTCGGGTTTTGGACGGCGCGGATCGTCAACAGGATGGACAAGGCGAGAAATGTGAACGATGCCCAGTGGATGGCGTATGCTACGGCCAATGATTGGAGAATAAAGAATGGATGGAGGAGCAAAAAGAAACCAGCCAGCGCGGTCCTGACCTGGTGATTGGGCCAGAGTATTTTCAAGATGGCGACAAATATAATCGCCGCCAGCGTTCTCAATGCGAGGACGAAAATGTGCCATCTCAGGGGAGAGGAACCCAGGATCGGAAAGAGCAGCGCATAACACCAGGCGGCTGTGGGTCGACCGTCTATCGTCAAGAATTCGAGCATCCCAAGGGAGCCGCGTGAATTCCAGTAGAAAATATGCTGCCAGTCGTCCTGAAAAAATCCGAGCGAGGGGATGAGCAGGCCGTACGCCAGAACGCCCGCGGCAACGAGCGCGAGGGCGGACTGGAGTTGCGGGGAAAGCGGTTTTGTTTTGAACATGCGCGTTCGCGGGATTATCGCGTGGCTTGGGCGGGTTTCACAAGCCCGCGAATGGATTCGGCCAATTGCGGCGGCAGGGACGACGAGATGCGGCGGAAGGTGGCGGCGGTGAGGCGGTTGGGCGAGTTGGCGATGACGTTCCGCAGGAAGTAGGCGGTCTCGGTGGGTGAGACGCGGTGGAGCGCCGTGAACAGGTCCACCAGGTCGGTTTGGAGCGTGCCGGGCGCGGCCTCGATGACCGCCTCGAGCATGTCGAAGACGGGCGGCAGGTTGTTGAATTTGGGATCGTTGATGAGAGGCAGCAGCGCCTGGATGCCGTTCGCCCACAGACGCGGACGTTCGGGGTTCAGCCACTCGCTGACGAGCAGGAGGAAGCGGTCGGGCGTTTCCTTTCGCAGGCGGGCGAGGCTGGTGGTGAGCAGCGCGGCGCGCACCGACGGGTCGCGCACCTGCTGCGTCCACGCGGTGAGACGCGGGAGCAGGCGTTCCTCGCGCGGGGGAATCCGCCCGAGCAGGGACGCGGCGAGGAGTCCCATTTCCAGCCAGCCCTCGTCCCAGAGACGGTCGGCAAGTTCCAACGCCGCGTCGGGGTCGGCCGCGGCCAGCGGCGCGAGTTCGATCTCGATGTGACGCAGGATGACGGAGGGCGTGCGGTATGTTTCCAGCACAGACGAGGGCGCGACCGCGTCCACTTCGCGCAGGCTGCGGTTGACGTAGAAATCCAGCGTCTCGTGCAGGGCGCGGACGAAGGCCTCGGGCTGGCCGAACAGGTCCGCCAGTTGCGCGGCTTGTTTTTTCAGGCGGGCGAGATCAACGGCGGGCATTGGTTCCAATGTTCAGTGTTCAGCGTTCAGTAATCAGTGACTTTCGGAAGCGCCCTGCTGGTCACTGATTACCTAACCGAACGCTGGTTAGTACGCTTTCGCGAAGTAAACCTTCTTCTTCGCGGGTTTGCCGCAGACGACGCACTTGCCTTCGCCTTCGGGCTGGTCGAAGGGGATGACGCGCGTGGTGGCTTTGGCGTCTTCCTTCACCTTCGCCTCGCACTCCCTGCTCTCGCACCACCACGAGAACGCCCAACCGTCCGCGACCGCGTCTTTCAGTTCGTCGTAGGTTTGGGGGGCCTTGATGTTCGCGTCGCGGTATTCAGTGGCGCGCTTCAGCAGCGCGGATTGGATCTCTTCGAGCAGCCCGCCGACGGTCGTGGCGAGATTCGTCTGGGAGACGAAGGACTTCCCGTCGCGCCCAGGGACGTCGCGGCGGGCCAGCACGACCGAGCCTTTGTCCACGTCCTTGGGTCCGATCTCGATCCGCAGGGGGACGCCGCGCATTTCCCAATCGTTGAACTTGTATCCCGCGCTGACGTTGTCGCGGTCGTCCATTTTGACGCGGATACCCGCGGCTTTCAACTCCGTGAAGACGCGGTCGGCGGTCTCCATGACCTTGCTCTTCTCCGCCTCGTTCTTGAAGATGGGGACGATCACCGCCTGGATGGGCGCGAGGCGGGGAGGCAGGATGAGTCCCTGGTCGTCGCCATGCACCATGATGAGCGCGCCGATCATGCGCGAAGAGATCGCCCAGGAGGTCGTCTCGGCGTATTGCAGGACGTTGTTCTTGTCAATGAACTGGATGTCGAAGGCTTTCGCAAAGTTGGGACCGAAGTAATGCGACGTGCCAGCCTGCAGGGCGCGCTTGTCCCACATCATGGCTTCCACGGCGGTGGTCATTTGCGCCCCAGCGAAGCGTTCGGAGTCGCTTTTGACGCCCTTGATGACGGGGATGGCGGCTTCTTCGACGTAGATCTTTTCGTAGATATCGAGGATGCGATAGGTCTCTTCGAGCGCCTCTTCTTTGGTGGCGTGCGCGGTGTGACCTTCGTGCCAGTAGAACTCGGCCGTGCGCAGGAAGAGTTTCGTGCGGATTTCCCAGCGCAGGACGGAGCCCCACTGCACGATCAGGATGGGCAGATCGCGCCAGGATTTGACCCATTTGGAATACATGTAGCCGATGATGGTCTCGGACGTGGGGCGGACGGCGAGGGGCTCCTCCAGCTCTTCCCCGCCGCCGTGCGTGACGACAGCCAGTTCGGGCGCGAAGCCCTCCACGTGTTCCTTTTCCTTCTCGAAGAACGACATGGGGATGAGCGTGGGGAAAGTCGCGTTGACGTGACCCGTCGCCTTGAACTCGCGGTCGAGCCAGGATGTGATATTTTCCCACAGCGCCCAGCCGTAGGGACGGACGACCATACAGCCGCGCACGGGCGCGTAGTCGGCCAGTTCCGCTTTCAATACCAGTTGGTTGTACCACTCCGCAAAGTTTTCCGCGCGGGTGGGAAGTTTTTCTTCAGCCATTTTGAATCTCCAGAGAGTAGATGAGTAGAGAGCAGAGAGTAGAGAGCAGGTTGCGCGCTCTGGCGCAACTTTCTTTGTCGTTAGAGAACGACAATTATGGATTGACCGTTCTCCACTCTCCGTTCTCCACTAACTTTACCGCAGTTTCAGCATCCGCCGCGAATTGCAGCAAAACGCGCTGGCGTTCGGGCGTGAATTTTCCCAGTTTGTCGAAGACCTGACCGAAGACGGACTGCCAGCCGTCCCCGACCAGGATGAGCGGGCTTCGGCGGCGGGACTCCACGATCATCAAATTCCAGGTCAGCGCGATCTCGGTCAACGTGCCAGGACCGCCAGGCAGGGCGATGGCCGCGTCGCATTCTTCAATCAAGACCTGCAACCGCTCGATGAGCGTCTTCTTCTTGATCTCCTCTTTGACCCAACGGTTGGCTCCGTTCGTCCTCCATCTCTCGATCTCCTCGCACGTCACCCCCACGACGTGTCCGCCCGCCTCGGCCGCGCCGCGCGAGACCGCCTCCATCGTGCCGATGTAGCCGCCGTTGAGAACGACGTGTCCATGCTCGGCCAGCATCTTGCCGAGCGCGTAGGCCTCCGCGTAGACCGCGTCGCCTTCTTTGGGTTGAGAACCGCCAAATACGCTGATTTTCATGATGACTTGTCCTGTTCAGTTTTCAACGTCCCATTCGCGGGACTGATTGACTTCCAATTTTTTCAAAACGGCCTGCTCCAGGTCAATGCCTGTGACCGAGGCCAGTTGCAGGAGATACAACGTCACGTCCGCCAACTCGCTGGCGAGTTCGTCTTTGTCTTTCGCGTCCTCGCGCCACTGAAAATGCTCCATGATCTCGGCCGCCTCCAGCGCCAGCGAAATCGAGATGTTCTTCGGCGTCTGCGGGCGTTTCGTCCCTGCCGCGTACCAGCCTTTCGACCGGACGAAAGCGTCCATGCGTTGGGTCAATTCTTTGATGTCCACAGACTGCTCTCTTCGCTGACAAATAAAAACGGCTCGCCGGGTCTGGGAGCCGTTTGGGCGTGACAAAACGAACCTATCCAGACCGGGTAGATCGAAGTTCAGGGGACGGGTTCGGGCGGAAAAATTTCATGCGCCGATTATACACATTTCTCCCGAAAACGGAGGAAATTGCGCCGCTCGGATTTCCTCCCTTGTGATGTAAAATATCCGCATGTTGGACATCCCCCGCTTCCTCCCGGACGCGCGCCTGGTTCCGCTTCGACGCGTCGCCGCGGCCTGCGCGTCCCTCGGGCTGCGCGCCTACCTCGTCGGCGGATTCGTCCGCGACGCGCTGCTGGGACGTCCCATCGGCGATTTCGACATCGTTATCGAAGGCGACGCGACCAAAGTCGCGCGCCGCCTTGTCAAAGAGTTTGGCGGACGCGCGACCGTCCACCCCAAATTTCACACCGCTGCCTGGTCCATCCCCGAAACGTTCGACGTTCAACCTTCGACGTTGGACCTGGTCTCCGCCCGCTCGGAGACGTACGAACATCCCGCCGCGCTTCCCACCGTGAAACTCGGCTCGCTCGCCGACGACCTGCTCCGCCGCGACTTCACCGTCAACGCCATGGCCGTTAGTTTGGACGAAGACCGCTTCGGCGAACTCGCCGACCCGCTTGGCGGCCGCGGCGACCTTTCGCACGGACTGCTCCGCGTCCTCCATCCGCGCTCGTTCATTGACGACCCGACGCGCCTGTTCCGCGCCGTGCGATACGCGCAACGCTATGGATTTCGTCTCGCGTCCGAGACCGAAGCGACGGTCCCGCCTGCCTTGCAATATGTGGACGCGCTCTCGCCCGAACGCCTGCGCCACGAACTGGATTTGATCCTCGACGAGGACGATCCCGTCCCGATGCTGGATCAACTTTGGGCGTTGGGAATCCTTCAGGCGGCGCGCCCCGCCCTCCCGTGGGACGAAGCGACGCGGACGCGTTTCCGTCAAGGTCGGTCGCTTCCGTCCAATGTCAATCGGGTCCGCCTGCGCTGGGCGCTCTGGCTGCTGGCCTCGTCCGAAAAAGAGATTCGCGCTTTTAACAAGCGGCTGCATTTCGACGCCGATTTGAAAAAGACGGCGCTGGCGGCGTCTTCGATTTTTCGCGACCTGGATTTTTTCGGGCGCGCCCGTCCCAGTGAATGTCTCGCGCGTTTGGACGCCCTGCCCGTGGACGCGGTCCGCGCCGCGGCTGTGTGCGCGCCGCGCGGCAGGTCGCGCGCCAACTTGACGATGTACCTGGAAAAATGGAAGGCGCTCAAACCGTTCGCAAACGGCGAGACGTTGAAATCTCTCGGCGTCCCGCCCGGGCCGCGCTACGGGGAGATCCTGTCCCGACTCCGCGCCGCGTGGGTGGACGGGGAGGTCGCCAGCGAGGAACAGGAAACCGCGCTGCTGAATGAAATGCTGGCGCGGAAAAGTAACGACATATAACCACTGCGATCCAACCATGCCCGAATCCCTTCGCCCGACCCAGCTTGAAATCAACCTCGCGCAATTGCGCCGCAACCTCGAGGCCATCCGCGCGCATGTGGCGCCCGCGAAAGTCATGCCGGTCCTCAAGGCCAACGCCTACGGTCACGGGGTGGAGGGCGTCGCCAAATTCATCGCGCCCTTCGCGGATTACCTCAGCGTGGCGACCATTGACGAGGGCATCCGTCTCCGCGAGCTGGGCATTGACAAACCCATCCTCGTGATGGGCGGGATTTTCTCCTGGCAGATTCCCTTCTTCCCGCGCTACGACTTGACGCTCACCGCGTCCTCCCCGGACCTCCTGCTGGCCGCGGAACAATTCGCCGCCGCGTCGGGACAGCGTGTCCGCGCGCACTTGAAGATAGACACGGGCATGGAGCGCGTCGGCGTGCGCGACACGGAGGCGGAACCCTTCCTCGAGCAGGCCGCGTCCTGCCGCGGCGTGGACGTGGAGGGCATCTATAGTCACTACGCCAACGCCGACTCGTCCGACCTGACCCACGCGCGCCTGCAACTGGAACGTTTCAACGAGACCCTGCGCTTCTACGAAAAACGCAGCCTGCCGCCGCCCGCGCTGCGTCATATCTCTAACTCAGGCGGGATCTTGCAATTGCCCGAAGGCAACTTTGATATGGTGCGCTCGGGCATCATGTTCTACGGCGTCTATCCCACGTTGAGCGTCCCGCACACTGTGGAGGTGAAACCCGCCATCACCTGGCGGTCGCGGGTGGCCTACTCCAAGATCACCCCGCCCGGGCGGCCGGTCAGCTACGGGGCTTTGTGGCAGGCCGAACGTCCGACGCGAATCGTCACCGTCCCGTGCGGCTACGCGGACGGGTACGTCCGCCGCATGAGCGGGCGGGCGCGTCTCTTCGTCAACGGGAGGCTGGTACCGCAGGTGGGACGCATCTGCATGGACCAGTTCATGGCGGACGCGGGCGAGGCGGAGGCCGCGGTGGGCGATCCCGTCGTTCTGCTCGGCGAAGGAATCACCGCCCACGATTTTGCCGAGTGGGCGGGGACCAGTCCCTATGAGATATTGACTAATTTCTGCGTGCGCGTGCCGCGCGTATACGTGGAAGATTGAGAATTCGTTACAATTTTATTCGGGAAATATGACGATTTTCCTCTGGATTGAACTCCGCAGAGGGCATATAATTCGCCCATCATTGCTCGTGCATGGATTTGCACAGCGAACAAACAGGAGGTACGAATGTTAGTTGGAGAAAGAATGTCCCGTCCGCCCATCACCATTGGGCCCGAGATGAGCATTAACGACGCGCTGGCTCTGTTCAAGAAGGAACGCATCCGCCGCGCGCCCGTCATCAAGGGCGGCAAGCTGGTCGGAATCGTCTCGGAAAAGGACCTGCTCAACGCATCCCCGTCTCCCGCAACCACGCTCAGCATCTGGGAAATGAACTACCTGCTCAGCAAATTGACGGTGGCCGAAGTGATGACCAAGAACGTGATCACCGTCGCCGAGGATACGCCCATCGAGGAAGCCGCCCGCATCATGGCGGATAACAAGATCGGCGGCCTGCCTGTCGTCAAGGGGGCGCGCGTCGTCGGCATCATCACCGAGACCAACCTGTTCAAGATGTTCCTTGAACTGATGGGCGCCCGCGAGAGAGGCGTGCGCGCCACTGCGCTCATCGAAGACCAGCCCGGAATGCTGGCGAAAGTCACCCGCACCATCGCGGACGCGGGCGGGAACTTCATCGCCTTCGGTCAGTTTGTAGGCGAAGACGTGAACACGCGCGTCATCACCTTCAAGGTCAACGGAATGGACCAGGCGCAGGTGAAGAAGGTGTTAACTCCCCTCATCAAAAAACTGTGGGACATCCGCGAAGTATAGTTTTTAAAACCGTACACGGATGACGCGGATTTGACGGACCTTTGCGGTTGGATTTAAAGATCCGCGCGCGAAGCGTCCCTCTTGCCCGTGTAATCCGTGTACCTATTTTGGGGGCTAGAAATTTCCCGCCTCATCCGCCATGCGGACGACGCGCGGGGTGAACTTCCCGACTACTTCCACCAGATCGTGCTGCGCGGCGATGACTGTCTCGATCGGCTTGTAGGCCTGCGGCGATTCGTCCAGGCCGCCGCCGAGGAGGGTGACGCCGCGCTCCCTGAGATACGCGTCCCGCGCGGATTTGGAGATGGAATTCAGCGCGGCCTTGCGGCTCATCATCCGACCCGCGCCGTGCGAGGCCGACATGAGCGACTCAGCCGCCCCGCGCCCGCGGACGAGATAGCCCGCGTCGCCCATCGAGCCGGGGATGATTCCCAACACGCCCGCGCCCGCGGGCGTGGCGCCTTTTCGGTGGACGATGACCTCGCGCCCGTCGGGGAGTCTCTCGCGCCAGGCGAAGTTATGATGGTTCTCCACGACCGCGGCTGCTTTCAGTCCGGCCGCCTCGGCCACGCGGCGATGGATAACGTAATGGTTGGCCGCGGCGAAGCGTCCCGCCAGTTCCATCGAGAGCCAGTATTCCTGTCCCTCCTCGGAGTCAAGCGAAAGCCAGGCGAGGTGACGGACGCTTTTATCGAGGCGGGGGTGCAGTTCCATCGCCAGTTTGCTGTAACGGTCGGCGATCTTGAATCCCACCGAGCGCGATCCGCTGTGCGAGAGTAGCGCGAGATATTCGCCGGGTTGCAATCCAGACAGCGGCTCGTTCAGGCGGAACGCGCCCCACTCCACAAAGTGATTCCCCGTCCCGCTCGTGCCGAGTTGTTTGACGGCGTTATCGCGCAAAGTTTGGAGCAGGCGCGTCGCCTCCCAGTCGGGGTCGTCCAAAACGGGATGCCGGGCGCGGCGTTCGCCTTTCCATTCCGCGCCGAGACCGAAGGCGGTCTGGGTCAACAGCGCGTTTTCGAAGAGCGCGGGTTTTTGCTCCAACAGACGCGGGGAGACCTCGTACAGCGAGAGCCGCATCCGGCAGGCGATGTCCACGCCGACGGCGTAAGGGATGACGGCGTTATCGGTCGCGAGGACGCCTCCGATGGGCAGCCCGTAGCCGACGTGCGCGTCGGGCATGAGCGCGCCCGCCACGGAGACGGGCAGGCGCATGGCGTTGTCCATCTGCGCGATGGACTGGTCATCGATCTGCTCCTTTCCCCACACGGGGTAGGGCGACGCTTCGCCGCGCAGTTCGGCGGGACTCTCCTCCCGAGGCCGGTCCGCGCGCAGGCATTCGCGCGCCAGCTCGGCGAGAGTCTCGTCGGCGAGGAAACGGCCAGGGTCGGCGCGCACCGCGTCCAGTCGCGCGAGAACCGTGTCGCGGTCGAGTCCCGAATCGAGGAGTCGAGTCGCCGCGTCTTTGGCGAGTCCGATGATCCGTCCTTCGGGCCAGCCGCGGCGTTTGAGCGTTTTGCCGGTCACGATGTCCATATTTCAATGATACCGTATGCGGGAAGAAAAAACGCCCGCGTTTCCGCGAGCGTTTGACCATGCGCCAACTGCTTGACTACCCCTTCTTCTGTTCCCTGGCCCAACTGTCTTTCAGCGTCACCGTCAAATTGAAGACGGGTTTGCCGGGCGTCGAGTCGGGATCGGCGCAGAAGTAGCCCGTCCGCTCGAACTGGAGTTTTTCGCCCGCTGTCACGTTGGCGAGCGACGGCTCGACGTAACCGTTCAGCGTTTCGAGCGAGTTGGGGTTGACGATGGAGTCCAGCTCGCCGTCGTCGGGACGCTCGACGGTGAACAACTGTGAATAGAGGCGGACTTCCGCGCGGACGGCGTGCGCGGCCGAGACCCAATGGATGGTGGACTTGACCTTGCGTCCGTCGGGCGCGTCGCCGCCTTTGCTGGCGGGATCGTACGCGCAGTGGACTTCGGTCACGTTGCCCGCCTCGTCCTTGACGACGCCCGTGCATTTGACCAGGTAGGCGTAGCGCAGCCGCACTTCGTTGCCGGGGAAGAGACGGAAATATTTGGGCGGCGGCGTCTCACGGAAATCGTCCTGCTCGATGTAGAGGACTTTCGAGAAGGGGACTTTGCGCGTCCCCGCGGACGGGTCTTCGGGGTTGTTGACCGCGTCCATTTCTTCGACCTGCCCTTCGGGATAGTTGTCAATGACCAGTTTGAGCGGGCGCAGGACGGCCATGCGGCGCAGGGCGTGTTTGTTCAAGTCGTTGCGGATGACGGCTTCGAACTGCGCCATTTCCACGTAACTGTCGTTCTTGGTTTCGCCGAGTCCCGTCACGAAGTTGACGATGGCTTCGGGCGTGACGCCGCGGCGCCTCAGTCCGCGCAGGGTGGTGAGACGCGGGTCGTCCCAGCCGCGCACGATCCCCTCCTCGACGAGTCTCCGCACCTTGCGCTTTGACATCATCGCGTACGTCAGGTTAAGGCGCGTGAATTCGATCTGGCGCGAGGGGAAGGCCTCCAGTTTTTGCAGGAACCACTCGTAGAGCGGGCGGTGGATGATGTATTCGTTGGAACACAGCGAGTGGGTGACGCCCTCCATCGAGTCGTTCTGTCCGTGCGACCAATCGTACATCGGGTAGATGTGCCACTTGTCGCCCGTGCGGTGGTGATGCGCGTTCATGATTCGATACATGACGGGATCGCGCAGCAGGATATTGGGGTGCGCCATGTCAATTTTGGCGCGCAGGACGCGGCTGCCTTCGGCAAATTCGCCGTTCTTCATCCGCTCCAGCAGATCGAGGTTTTCTTCGACGGAGCGGTTGCGATAGGGCGAGTCGACGCCCGGCTTGAGCGCGGACTCGGTCTCGCTCCACTTCGTACCCTTCGGCAGGGTCCCGCGCGACGCGCTCATCTCCTCCTGGGTCTGGTCGTCCACGTAGGCGAGTCCCATTTTGACGAGTCTCACCGCCCAGTCGTAGAGCAGGTCGAAGTAGTCGGAGGCGTAGGTCTCCTTCGCCCACTGGATTCCCAGCCAGGCCGCGTCCTCCTTGATGGCGTCCACGAACTCGGTCTCTTCTTTGGACGGGTTGGTGTCGTCGAAGCGCAGGTAGAGTTCGCCGCCGAATTCTTGCGCGGTGAAATAGTCAATCAAAAAGGCTTTGACGTGCCCGATGTGGAGATAGCCGTTTGGCTCGGGCGGCAGGCGTGTGCGGACGTAGTTGAAGCGTCCGCTTTTCAGGTCTTCGGCGACGGCTTCACGGATGAAGGCAGGGATTTTGCTGGCGGTTTCTTCGGTCATTTTGTTTCCTTTGTACCGCAATTATAACAAACGCCCGGCGGTTCTTTGGCGCAAAGGGTTTTTGTGTCTTGGCGGTTTTGTGTGAAAAGGATTCCGCAAGTTTTACTTGCTGCTTTCCCGAAGTAGAACTTCGGGATTCCAAATTTTCATCATTCGGAGGCGCTCCCCCGTTCATGCTTTGTAAAAGCCATGATGAAAGCGCGTTCCGCCCTTGCCCGAAACGGACGGGCGTGCTAAAATACCGCCCGCTGGAATAGTGGGGGCTCGTCTAATGGCAGGACGACTGACTCTGGATCAGTTAGTAGAGGTTCGAATCCTTTGCCCCCAGCTTGAAAAGACTCCCAACCGGGAGTCTTTTCATTGAGCGGTTCGGATCCCCATTCAGGGGACGATGTCCTTTGTCTCCAGCTTGAAAAGACTCCCAACCGGGAGTCTTTTCATCGGTTTGCGTTATCCCAAAGACTTGACACTGCAAGTAATCGGTACCTGCGCTGGGGCGGGGACGGCGAAGCCGTCCAGCCAGAAAAAGGCAGAGGCGTAGAAAAAGGCTTGGGATGTGCGCAGAATCCCCAGCGTCAGGGGCACGCCTTGTTAGGCGTTTTTTGTTGTGCAAGACTCCCTGGCAAACCAAAATGCCTCCACGATTATTGCAGAGTTTTTTACTCACAACTTAATCTTTCAGGTTTCATGAATTACGCAATACTTGTTTTGCACAAAACTGAAATCGAAAGCCTTGCTTGACACAAGTTCAAGTTGTACGTCACTCGGGAGAGCCCCGAATAATGATTTGCCACTACCAAGAAGCACTGGAATAATAGTAATTGTAATCTCGTCAATCAAACCTGCCGCAAGAAAACTTTGTATAGTAAGCCCGCCATCAACATACAGATGATTCAAACCTTTTGCGGAAAGGCGCTCAACTAGTTGTGTTGGATTCTCTGATGATAATGATACAGTAGATGGCACATTACTCGGTAAGGCATTGAGACGACGGCTAAGAACAATTACGGGAGTAGACTTATAAGCCCATTCGCCAAAAGTGAGAACTTGTTCAAACGTGTTTCGCCCCATTATAAGGGCATCTACACTAGACATAAACTGGGCATAACCGCAATCTTCCCCTTCTGAAACGATAGCATTTGCCTTATTTAGCCAGTCAATACTACCGTCTGTTCGAGAAATAAAGCCATCTAAGCTTGTTGCAATGAATACTGAACACTTTGTCATTTTGCTAACCTTCCAAAAAAACGCCTAACTTGGATTTAGGCCTCGCGACTGTCCGGGCGGATCGTCCAAAGAAACTGGCGCGCCGTTCGACGCGCCAGCAGGCTGTTAGAGGGTCTGCGCTTTTTCTCCGCGACGGAACCACGTTGTCCATTCGCGGTTCTGCCATACCACCAGCAGGGGCGCGGCGATGAAGATGGACGAGTAAGTTCCGCTGAGCAGGCCGACGAGGAGGATAACGGCGAATTCGCGCAGGGTGATCCCGCCGAAAAGGGCCAGGGCCAGGAGCATGAATTCGACGGTCATCAATTGGGTGTTGATGGAGCGCTGCAGGGTCTGGATGATGGAATGGTTGGCGAGCGTCTCGAAGGGCAGGCGGCGATAGATGGACGAGTTCTCGCGGATGCGGTCGAAGACCACGATCTTGTCCTGCACCGAAAAGCCGATGACGGTCAGCAGCGCGGTCAGGAAGAGCGCGTCCACCTGCCAGCCCCAGAATGTTCCGCCGATGGCGGTGACGGACATGACGATGGCTACGTCGTGGGCCATGGCGACGATGGCGGTGATGCCGTAGCGGAAGGCATGTTCGAGGCCGCGGAAGGTGAAGGTGATGTAGATCACCACGGCCAGCGCGGCGATGCCCACCGCCAGGGCGGCGCGTTTAGCCACCTGTTCGCCGATGGACGGGCCCACGCTGTCGAATTTCTCGACGGTCAACTCTCCGAATTTTTCCTTGAGGGCGCTTTGGATTTCCCTGCTGGAGGCTTCGTCCAGGAAGGAGGAGCGGACCTGGATCGTCCCCGCGCCGGTCGTCTGCACCTGGGCGTCTTTCACGCCGAGGCTTTCGTAGACGGCCACCACGTCGGCGGGCGCGGGCTGTTCGCCCGAGAAACGCACCTCGAGGATCGAGCCGCCCGTGAAGTCGATCGAGAGCGGCAGGCCGTTGAGCGCGATGAGGATCATCCCTGGAACGATGATGAGCAGGGAGATGGCAAAGTACCAGTAGCGTTTTCCGAGAATGTTCATGTGTTTCTCCCTAAAGACCAAACCATTTCAGGTTTTCGTCGCCGGGTTTAATGACTTTGAGGACGAGGTTGAGCAGGGTGCGGGTGACGAGGATGGCGGTGAAGAGCGAAATTCCCACGCCGAGGGCCAGGGTCAGCGCGAAGCCTTTGACGATGGTCGCCCCAAAGGATGAGCCGAACCAGAACAGGATGATGGAAGTGATGATGGTGGCCAGGTTCGAGTCGCGGATGGAGGACCAGGCGCGCGTCCAGCCCAGGTCAACCGCGTTGCGGAGGGTGCGCCCGGCGCGCAGTTCTTCCTTCATGCGCTCAAAGATGAGGATGTTGGCGTCCAGGGCCGCGCCGGTCGAAAGCAGGAAGCCCGCCACGCCCGCCAGAGTCAGGGTGATGGGGATGTACTTGAAGACGGCAAAGGCGATCAGGCCGTAGATAATGATGGACACATCCGCTAAAATACCGGGCAGGCGGTAGTAGATGCCCATGAAGAGGAAGACAATGATGATGCCGACCAGCCCGGCGATCAGGGATTTCTCCAGCGAGTCCTGGCCGAGGGTTGGACCGACCACGCGGCTTTCCACGATCTTGAAGGGGATTGGCAGGGAGCCGTAGCGCAGTTGGATGGCCAGCGTGTTGGCGGCTTCGTTGGTGAAATCGCCGGTGATCTGGCCGCTTCCGCTCGTGATGGGCTCGTTGATTTGAGGCGCCGAAATGACCGTTTTATCGAGGACGATCCCAAGATATTGCTGGCTATGAGTGGAAGTGTGGTCGCTGAAAATCACCGCGCCTTCCGCGGTGAGCGTAAAATCAATGGCGTTGCGTCCATAGGCGTCTTTGGCGACCAGCGCGGAGGCGATCTTATCCCCAGTCATTACGGTGTGATAGATGATCGGCTGGGCCGGGTCGGCGTTGTTCAGGTCGGTCGCGACGCCCCCGTCCACGTCGGTCTGGACGACCGTCCCGGCGGGGACTCTGGTGTGGCCGAAATCCACGAATTCGAGGCGTCCCGTCTCGCCGAAACTGGCCTTGATCGAATCGGGATTCGCGGCGTCGGGAAACTCGCCGACGATCCGGTTGCTGCCCGCCACCTGGAGCACGCTTTCATTGACCCCGAGCGCGTTGGTGCGATTCTCCAGAATTATGCGGGCGGTTTCCATTTGCTCTTTCGTGATGACCGTGCCTTCGGGAACGTCCGCTTCAAGCACGACCTGCAGGCCGCCGCGCAGGTCGAGGCCGAGTCTCGGGCTGACGTCGCGGCTCCACAGGGGCTTCTGGGTGAAGGGGTTGGTGATGCTTATCTTCTGATTGAAGTCGATCCAGACCGCCAGGACGACAACCAGGACGATCAAAATTACTCTGTTCGTTAGATTTCTCATGCGCTGAACTCCACTCACAAAAATGCCTGCGGCTGGCAGGCGACGGAAGATTATACTACGGGAATTCCGATTTCTGGCTTACGGATTTGGCTGGAACGTGGACAGAAAATCCAGCGCTCGCGCCGCCACTTCGCCGGGCGTCAGCGAGTCGGTGTCCACGATCAAGTCCGCGCGTGCGAGGACGTGGGCGAGACGGCGCTGCTGCTCGGCGTAATCGGCTTCGCTCCAGTTAAGTGTCCGCCGCGCCGAGCAGACGGGGAAGGAGGCCTGGAGGAAGATCAAAACGTCGGGATCGCTCATCCGCCTCCACATGTCCTGAACGTGGGAATGTTCCTGCGCGATGTGACGGCAGACGAAGCCGCGGGCTTCGAGCGCGGCGATCAGCGTGGACTTCCCCGATCCGCACGGGCCGACGACGCCGACGACGAATCTATCCGACGGCATGGCCGGGGGCTTTCGACGCCGCGCCGGAGCCGCGCCGGGCGTTCATGCGATGGGCAGGCGTACGCTCATGCGCCGCGCCTGGTCGGCGGCGTGCGGCGTCACTTTCACCGCCACCACGCTGATATCGTCCACGGGGCGGCCGTCGTCCAGGTGGACGGCGTGCGCCAGCAGCGTGTCCGCGATGATCTGTGGATCGGGCGACTCTTCGTCGTCGAGCATGGACTGGATCACGGTGCGGACTTCCATCGGCTGGCCGCGGCGCTTCCCGGCGTGTTCCAACCCGTCGGTGTAGACGATGATGACGAGGCCCGGTTCGATGTCGATTTCTGTGATGACCGGCCGCGTGTCGCGCGCGGCGCCGAGCGGAACGCTTTCGGTCGAGGCGCTGTCCAGCTTCCCCTCGCGGCAGATGAAGGTCGCGCAGGGGTTGTTGCGCGTCAGGACGATGGTGTTCGTGTGCAGGTCCACCGAGACGATGTTCAGCGTGCAGGAGACTTTGCCGCCCCTCTCGGTGTAGAGCGCGTCCGAGGCGGCGCGCGCCGCGGCCCCGTCTCGCACGCCTTCGGCCAGCAGTCCGATCACCTTGCGGACGACCATCATCGAGACGGCTTTCGCGCCGCGTCCGCTGGATTGACCGTCCGCCAGCGCCACCGAGAGTCCGCCTTTGGGACGTTCGACGACTTCCAGCGTGTCTCCGCTTTCGGAGACGGCGTATTTGTTGATTTTGGCGACAGCGATTTGAACTTCCATGAATCCAATTTTACAACGGTTCGGGCTTGACGTCACTGCTCTCTGCCGCTATAATCCCGCCGCTATCTGACCCCCGCGCCGAGCCTCGCTCGGCGATTGCATGTCAAACGAAGGAGAACGGAATGCCCCCACAACCAAAACGCAAACACTCGAAAGGCCGCCGTGACCGACGCCGCGCCCACGACGCCATCGCCGCCAAGAATCTCGTCGCCTGTTCCAACTGCGGAGCCATGCGCCTGCCGCACACCGTCTGCCCCAGCTGCGGACATTATCAGTCGCGCGAAGTGATCGAGATCAAGAAGGACAAAAAGAAGAAGTCCGAGTAAAACAGGAGCCGTGAATTTCACGGCTCTTTTTTTTGACGGATCGACGCGGTCTATTTCTTTCCCAGTTCCACGCCCATCATTTTTTCCAGCGCTTTCACCAGGCTGTGATTCCCCTCGCCGCCAAGTCCCTGCGCTTGCAGCGCGCGGTACATTTGGAAGACCATCCCGGTCGCCAGCAGCGGGATGCCCATCTCGTCTGCGGCCTCCAGCACGAGACGCAGATCCTTTTGTTGCAAATCAATCGTGAAGCCCGGACGGAAGTCGCGGACGATCATCTGCGGGCCGCGGTTGGCGAGCATCCACGAACCCGCCGCGCCGCCTTTGACGGCGTCAATTGTTGTGGCGAGGTCGAGTCCGCCCGCCTGGGCGAAGAGCAGCGCCTCGCTCGCCGCGAGTTGATTCACGACCACCAAAATCTGGTTGACGAGTTTTGCCGTCTGCCCCGCGCCCTGCGCGCCGACGTGCGTGACGGTCTTCCCGTACGCCTGCAGGATCGGCAGGGCGCGCTCGAAGTCCGACGCCGCGCCGCCGACCATGATGGAGAGCGTCCCGTTCTTCGCGCCCTCGCTGCCCCCGCTGACGGGCGCGTCGAGAAACGCCGCGCCCTGCGCGTTCAGCCGCTTCGCCATCTCGACGGTCTTGCGCGGGCTGATCGTGCTGTGGTCTGCCACCAGCGCGCCGCGCTTCACGCCCGCGTTGACGCCGTCCGCGCCGAACAAGACCTGCTCCACGTCGGGCGTGTCGCTGACGCAAATTAAGATCACGTCGCAGCGCGACGCCAAATCCGCTGGCGAAGACGCGCTCTTCGCGCCCTCCGCGACGAACTCGTCCATGCGCGCCGCCGTGCGATTCCAAACCGTCACGTCGCGCCCCGCTTTCAGCAGGTTGCGCGTCATGCCGCGTCCCATGATCCCCAGTCCGATAAATCCGATTTGTGTCATGTCGTCTCCTTGTTGTCTGTTGCGCCGATTATAATGGACGCATGCAGTTCACTCTCTCCCTCGCGCAAATGGACGTGAAATTCGGCGACCCCGACGCCAACCTCGCGACGGTCGTCCGCATGACGGAGGAGGCGGGACGCCGCGGCTCGGACTTGATCCTGCTCCCCGAACTTTGGTCCACCGGCTACGACCTGACGCGCGCCGCGCGCTACGCCTCCGCCCTGACCTCGGGCCTGTTCGCTGAACTTTCGGCCCTCGCGCGGCGGACGGGGATTCACATCGTCGGCTCGACGTTATCCACGCTCGGCGAGAGTCGATTCGGCAACACGCTGACGGTTTTCGCGCCGAACGGGAACCTGCTTGCGGATTATTCCAAAATCCACCTGTTCCGCCTGATGGACGAGCATCGCTACTTGACGGCGGGCGACGAGCCCGCGCTGGCCGGCCTGCCCTTTGGACGCGCGGGACTGGCGATCTGCTACGACCTGCGCTTCCCCGAGCTCTTCCGCGGTTATGCCCTGGCGGGCGCGGCGATGACGTTCCTCCCCTCCGAGTGGCCGAAGCCGCGCCTCGTCCACTGGCAGACGCTCGTCCGCGCGCGGGCCATCGAAAACCAGATGTTCGTCTTCGCCTGCAACCGCGTCGGGAGCGATCCGTCGAACGAGTATTTCGGCCATTCGATGGCGGTGGATCCGTGGGGCGAGATCCTGGCGGAAGGCGGCGAGGGGGAGGAGTTGATTACGTTGACGGCCGACCTGTCCAAGGTTCAGGAGACGAGGCGGAAGATCCCCATTTTGGAAGATCGAAGGGCGGAGAGTTACTGGTAGCGCGAATCCCAATCCGCTTCACAAAATTCTCACCACGCGCAATCGGGACAGGAGTTGATCCCCGCGGATTTCCCCACGTGTTTGTACATCGTCACGGAGGTGAACGATTCGCCGAGAATCCCATCGTGGATGGCCCACGAGCGCAGGCGGATGCTGTTCGCCGCGGCGGGCTGGCGGAACGGGGTCGAGCCGTCCAACCGCGGGAGCAGGTCGCCGTCGGCGGCGAATCCCTTTTGGACGCGGTCCATGAGACGGCGTCCCGCCTGATACGCGAAGCCGTGCCGTTCGAAGATGACCGCGTTGTGATAGTAGAGCGGTTCGACGAAATAGATATCGTGTCCGAGAAATTTGACGAATTTTTCGAAGGTCTGGATGGCCTCGTCGAGCATGTTGAGGCCGCGGCGGACCTGTCCCGGCGCGAGGCCGTCTGCAAGCGCGGCCGCCTCGGCGTCGAGGTTGCGGCGGCGAGTCCCGAATTTTGTAGTCTGCCCGTCGGGCGTCGCATCCACATTGTAGCGCGGCGAGTCGGGGTTGTTCATGATGTAAAGCAGAATGTGGATCTGCCCGTTGAGCGTGTCGGTGAGATGACCGTAGAGGATCGGGTCGGGGAAACGCTCTTCGTGGAAGAGGGAGAATTCCACGTCGCTGGAGCCAGGCGCGAATTTGAATTTTGTGAAATTTCTGATGCGCTGGGAATTGAACGCGGGGAGTTGGAAGCGCTCGAACAGGCCGCGCGGGATGACGCGCAAATAGATGGCGCGCTTTTCGTCCTCGGGAAGGTTGTTGATGCCGCCGATGGTGGATGGTTGCATGGTCGGTTCCGTGGATGTGGTTTCGCGGGGCGCGTTCGGCCGCGCGTTATCTGACTCTCGATTCCCTATCCGAATCTCTCTGCGCGTCGCGCTGGGCGATGACGGCGCGCTTGTCGTGCAGTTTCTTGCCGCGGGCGAGGGCGATCTCGATCTTGGCGCGTCCGTTCTTCAGGTAGACGCGCGTCGGGACGATGGTCATGCCTTTCTGGCGGACGGAGTTGAACAACTGGCGGATTTCGCGTTTGTTGAGGAGCAGACGGCGGGCGCGCACGGGATCGTGGTTGTTGCGGCTGGCCTGCTCGTAGGGCGCGATGTGCGCGCCGCGCAGCCAGGCCTGTCCCGACTCGATCTCGACGTAGGATTCGACCAGGCTCATCTGTCCCGCGCGGATGGATTTGATCTCCGAGCCTTGCAGGGACAGTCCCGCCTCGAACTTTTCCAGCAGGAAATACTCAAAACCAGCCTTGCGGTTGGTGGCGACGACTTTGATCTCTTCGGTCACAGGGCGATTGTAACATGAAGCCTTCTCGCTCCAACTTATGCTTTTTGTCACTTCATGGGCGGCCTGCCTGCGTGATATACTTTTGCCTGCATAGCGCGGAGGCTGGAGGTTGTCTGTGATATTCCCGTCCAATCCTGATTTCCAAGGTGAACCATGAAGGACTTTCTCGCTATTTCAGACTATTCCCCCTCCCAGATCCAGGACATCCTCGACCTGGCCATCGAACTGAAAAAGGAATATTTCAAGAAAGGCAATCGGAAGATCTTCAAAGGCAAGGTGTTGGGGATGATCTTCCAGAAACCCAGCCTGCGGACGCGCGTTTCGTTCGATATGGCGATGCGTCACTGCGGCGGGGACGCGCTCTATCTCTCCCCCAACGAGATCGGACTCGGCAAGCGCGAATCCATCGCGGACGTGGCCCGCGTCCTCGCGGGATACGTCCAGGCGTTGATGGCGCGCGTCTTCGAGCACGAACACGTGCTGGAACTGGCAAAGTGGGCCGACGTGCCGGTCGTCAACGGGCTCAGCGATTACAACCATCCCTGCCAGGGCATGGGCGACGCGTTGACGATCATCGAGAAGTTCGGCAAACGCTCGAAGGGATTGAACGTGGTCTTCGTCGGCGACGGCAACAATGTGGCGGTCTCGCTGATGCACGTCAGCGCGCAGCTTGGCTGGAATTTCACTCTCGCCAGCCCCGAAGGATACGACCTGAATCCCAGGGCGGTCGAGGTCGCGGAGCAGATCGCGAAGAAGACGAAGAGCAGGCTGAACTTCATCCGCGACCCGCACGAGGCGGTGAGGGGCGCGCACGTCCTCTACACCGACACATGGACTTCGATGGGACAGGAAGCCGCCGCCGACACGCGCGAGCATATCTTCCCGCCGTATCAAGTCAACGCGAAACTCGTCGGCGAAGCGGACAAGGACGTGATCGTGATGCACTGCCTGCCCGCCCACCGCAACCACGAGTTGACCGACGAGGTGGCGGACGGTCCGCACTCGGTCATCTTCCCGCAGGCCCACAACCGTCTCCACGCGCAGAAGGCGATTTTGGCGAGGCTCTTCGGCGTGGCGTAAATTATCATGCGTTATGCAGCGCGTAACGCGAAAAAATTTGGAGGCTGCATGAACACCCAGGAATACATTGCTTTAGAAGAACAATACGGCGCGCGCAACTACCGTCCGCTGGACGTGGTGATCGAGCGCGGCGAAGGCGTGTGGGTTTACGACGTGGACGGTCGGAAGTATCTCGACTGCCTGAGCGCCTACTCCGCCGTCAACCAGGGACACGTCCACCCGAAGATCCTCGAAGCCATGCTCGAGCAGGCGAAGAAATTGACGCTCACCTCGCGCGCCTTCCGCAACGACCAACTGCCCCTGTTCTACAAGGAACTGGCCGAAATGACCGGCTACGAAATGTCCCTGCCAATGAACAGCGGCGCGGAAGCGGTGGAAACGGCCATCAAACTGGCGCGCAAGTGGGCCTATACCGTCAAAGGCGTGGCGCGTCACCAGGCCGAGATCATCGTCTGCGCGGGGAATTTCCACGGGCGGACGACCACCATCATCTCGTTCTCGACCGAACCGTCATACCGCGACAACTTCGGCCCGTTCACGCCGGGCTTTCTCGTCGCGCCCTACGGCGACGCGGAAGCCATCCGCCGCCTCATCACGTCCAACACGGCTGCGGTCATGCTCGAACCCATCCAGGGCGAGAACGGCGTCATCATCCCGCCGACCGGCTATCTCAAACAGGTGGCGGACCTGTGCAAGGAGACCAACGTCCTGATGATCGCGGACGAGATCCAGACCGGCCTCGCTCGGACGGGACGGATGTTTGCCTGCGATCACGAGGGCGTCCGCCCCGACATGACCATCGTCGGCAAGGCGCTTTCGGGCGGATTCTATCCCGTCAGCGCGGCGCTCGCGGACGCGTCCCTGATGGGACTCTTCCAGCCTGGCGAACACGGCTCGACCTTCGGCGGGAATCCGCTCGCGGCCGCGGTCGGACGCGCCGCCCTGCGCGTCATCCGCGACGAGAAGCTGGCGGATCGTTCCCGCGACCTGGGCGCGTACTTCGTCGAGCAGTTGTCCGAGATCCCCAGCCCGCACGTCAAGGAGGTGCGCGGACGCGGCCTCCTCATCGGCGTGGAATTAAAGCCCTCGGCGGGCGGCGCGCGGCGCTTCTGCGAGGCGCTGCAAGCGAAGGGCATCCTCGCCAAAGAGACGCACGACCACGTCATCCGTTTTGCCCCGCCGTTGGTGATCGACCAGGAAACGATTGACTGGGCGTTGCCGTCTATCCGCGAAACGCTGAATATGAAATGATTTCGCGAACCCCGTTTTCTCCGCGAAAACGGGTCTCGTCTCAGGATTTGAAGGAGCCGCCATGAACATTGGCATACCAAAAGAGCGCCGCCCGTTCGAATACCGCGTCGGACTGTCGCCCGCCGGCGTGGAGATGCTCTCCCAAATGGGACACCGCATCTTCGTCGAGCATGACGCGGGCGTGGGCGCGGGTTTCGGCGACCTGGAATACGAAAAGGCCGGGGCGCAGATCGTCTACTCTGGCGAGGAGACGTACGGCCGCGCGGACCTGCTGCTCAAGGTGGCGCGTCCGCTCCGCGAGGAACTGGAGTGGATGCCGCCGGGCAGTGCGCTGATGGGCGCGCTTCACCTGGCGTCGGCGCGGCAGGATAAACTGGACATCCTGCTCGAAAAGAAGATTACGGCCATCGCCTACGAGCAGATCCGCCTGCCAGACGGCTCGCGCCCGGTCCTGCGCCCGTTCAGCCAGATGTGCGGCGCGATGGCGGCTTCGATCGCGGCGCGCTGCCTGCAAAACGACTTCGGCGGCAAGGGGATTTTGCTGGGCGGCATGCCTGGCGTGCCGCCGGCGGAGGTGGCGATTTTGGGCGGCGGCATGGTCGGCACGTACGCGGCGCAGTCCCTGCTCGGGCTGGGCGCGCACGTCATCGTGCTGGACCGCGACCTGTTCGCCCTGCAGCGCATTTCCGACCGCTTCCCGGCCGTCTCGACGATGGTTTCCACGCCGCGGAACATCGAACGCGTGGCGCAGTTCGCGGACGTTTTGATCGGCGCGACGCTGGCGCCCGGGGCGCGCACGCCCCTGCTCGTCTCGCGCGAGGTCGTCCGCTCGATGAAGCCGCGCTCGGTCATCATTGACATTGACATTGACGAAGGCGGCAGCATCGAAACCGCCCGCCCGACCACGCACGACCGGCCAACGTATGTAGAGGAGGGCGTCATCCATTTTTGTGTGCCGAACATCACCAGCGTGGTCGCCCGCACCTGCGTCCATTCCTACGTCAACGCCGCCATGCCCTTTATCGCGGAATTGGCTGAAAAGGGCGTGGAAAAAGCCATTGACGAAAACCCCGCCATCCTGGCCGCCGTCGGCACGCGCGGCGGGACGCTTTTGCACGCGGGACGTTTTGCCGCCAACAAGGAAGCAGCCAATGGACTGGACTAGCCTTTATCGCTCGCGTGTGACGACCCCGCAGGAGGCGGTTCGCGCCATTCAGTCTGGCAACCGCGTCTTCCTGACGGGGAACGTATCGGTGCCGCGGGTGATTCTCGCGGCCCTGGTGGAGCAGGCCCCCAACCTGACCGACGTGGAGATCGTCCAGCTATTGACGATTGGCGACGCGAATTATGTCCAGCCGTCGATGGAAGGCCATCTGCGCGTCAACGCGATGTTCATCAGCCCCAACACCCGCAAAGCCGTGCAGGAGGGACGCGCCGACTTTACGCCCGTCCTGCTCTCGGAATTTCCCCTGCTGTTCAAGCGCGGCACGCTGTCTCTCGATGTGGCCCTCATCCAGGTCTCCCCGCCGGACGAACACGGCTTTTGCAGCCTCGGCGTGGAAGTCGGCCCCACCAAGACGCCCGCGGAAACAGCCCGGATCATCATCGCCGAAGTCAACGAGCAAATGCCGCGCACGCTGGGCGATTCGTTCATCCACGTCAGCCGCCTGCACCACATCATCCCGGTCAACTACGCGATCTCCGAACTGGTTATGGCCGAGGACGGCGACGCCGCCATCGTGGAAAAGATCGCCGGCCACATCGCCGGCCTGATCCCCGACGGAGCCACCATGCAATTGGGCATCGGCGCCATCCCCGACGCGGTGTTAAGATACCTCTACGACAAAAAAGACCTGGGCATTCACACCGAGTTATTCTCGGACGGCGTGATAGACCTGGTCAACGCGGGGGTGTTGACGAACGCCCGCAAAACCCTCCATCCCGGCAAGATCGTGGCGGGCTTTTTGATGGGCAGCAGGCGACTCTACGATTGGGTGGACGATAACCCGATGATCGAACTGCACCGCACGGAATACGTCAACGACCCGTTTATCATCGCCCAGAACGAACGCATGGTGGCGATCAACTCCGCCATCGAAGTGGACCTGACCGGCCAGGTCTGCGCCGACAGCATCGGCCCGAAATTCTACAGCGGCGTCGGCGGCCAGCTGGACTTCGTCTACGGGGCCTCGCGCTCTAAAGACGGCGTGCCGATCATCGCCCTGCCCAGCTCGGTCACGTTGAAAGATGGGACCGTGATAAGCAAGATCTCGCACATGCTCAAACAGGGCGCGGGCGTGGTCACCACCCGCAACCATGTGCGCTTCATCGTCACCGAATTCGGCGTGGCCGAACTCTACGGCAAGACCATTCGCCAGCGCGCCCAGGCGCTCATCAACGTGGCTCATCCCGACTTCCGCGCCGAACTGAAAAAACAGGCCGCGGAACTGCACTATTTGTAATCGCGGCTTCCGGGCATCACGGATTCGTGATCTGAAGAAAGCCCCCAACTTCATGGCGCCCGCGCATCCTTCCAGGGTGCGCGGGTGTTATGTGCATGAGGCATTTTATCCATGAAAAACCACCGGAAGACAAAAATCGTCGCCACCATCGGGCCGGCCAGCCAGGACGAGGAAACGCTGCGCGACCTCGTCTCCGCGGGGCTGAACGTGGCGCGCCTGAACTTCTCCCACGGCACGCATGAAGGGCACGCGGCCCACATCGCGGCCATCCGTAAGGTCGCCGCGGAACTCGACGTCTCCGTCGCCATCTTGCAGGACTTGCAAGGCCCCAAAGTGCGCGTCGGCGAGCTGCCCCATCCCCTCGACCTGACGCCGGGTGAGCAAGTCTGCCTGTATGCGGAGGACGACGCTCCGCCCGATTTTTCTGGACAGAAAATCCCCGTGGCCTTCGAGGAACTCTTCGCCTCCGTCCAGACGGGCGACCGGCTCCTGCTCGACGACGGCCGTCTGCGCCTGACGGTCCAGACTGCCGAGGCGCGGCGTCTGACCGCGCATGTGGACGTGGGCGGACCGCTCACCTCGTATAAGGGCGTCAACCTGCCCGGCGTGCGCATGCACATCGCGGGCTTCACCGAAAAGGACGAAGCCGACCTGAAATTCGGCCTCGCCCACGGCGTGGACGCGGTGGCGATCTCCTTTGTCCGCTCGGCGGATGACGTGCTAAAAGTGCGGACGGCGATGAAGAAATTCGGCTATAACGGCGGCGGACGGCGCGCGCCGCTGGTGATCGCCAAACTGGAAAAACCCGAAGTCTTCGACGATCTCGACCGCCTCCTCGACGTGGCCGACGGCGTGATGGTGGCGCGCGGCGACCTGGGCGTGGAAATGCCGCCCGAAAAAGTGCCCGTCCTGCAAAAGAAGATCATCCAGACCGCCAACGCGCGCGCCAAACTCGTGATCACCGCGACGCAGATGCTGGAATCGATGATCTCCAACCCGCTCCCGACGCGCGCCGAAGCCTCGGATGTCGCCAACGCCGTCTTCGACGGCACCGACGCGGTGATGCTCTCGGCCGAATCCGCCTCGGGGAAATATCCCATAGAAGCGGTGACGATGATGTCGCGTATCGTGACGGAAGCCGAGTCTCATTTCCTGGACTGGGGACAGGTCTCCTCGCTGGATTCGCTTGGGGAGAGCGACGCGGCTTCGATGGCGCGCGCCGCCTACGAGGTCGCGTTCGACCGGGACGTGGCCGCCATCGCCGTCTTCACCATGCAGGGACGCACCGCGCAGTTGATCTCCAAAGCGCATCCCAACGTCCCCATCCTCGCTTTCACCCCCGAAGCGGAAACCTGCCGCCGGCTGTCGTTCATGTGGGGAGTCCTGCCGCGTCTCGTCCCGTTCGCGGACACGGTGGAAGATATGCTCCGCTACGTGGACGCGGCCTTGCGGCAAAGCAATATGGTCAAGACCGGGCAGCAGGTGGCGCTGGTGTGCGGATTCCCCGTCGGCGCGCTGCGGACGCCCAACATGCTTTTGTTGCACACGGTCGGGTCGTCGTAAACGGGATTTATTCCCGACTGGCAACGACCAGCCCGATCCCGATCAATATCCCGCCGACGATGAAGAGCGGCGTGACGGCTTCGCGCAGGAACAGCGCCCCGAGGATCGTCCCGACGACGGGCTGCGCGAAGAACGTCAGCGAGGCGACCGCGGCGGGTAATTCCGCGAAGGCGTAATTCCACAGGAACATGGCGATGGCGGTGGAGATGATGCCGAGGAAAAGTATCCCGCCGACCACGCCGGGGGTGATCTCGCCGATCTCCTGCGATTGGATTTCGAAATAACCGAACAGCGCGCTGGACGGAATTCCGCCCGCCAGCATGATGGCGCTGGCCGTCAGCAGGTCGCCTGCCCGGGAGATTTTCCGCACGAGGACGGAGTACAGCGCCCACGTCAACGCGGCGGCGAGCAGGGACAGGTTGCCCCAGAAGAGGGAGGGTGAGAGTTCGGCGTTGCGCGGGTCAATGACGGCGATCACGCCGAGCGTCGAGATGACCAGCGCCGCGATCCGCCGCGCCGTCGTCCGCTCGCCGAGCAGGAGCGGCGCGAAAAGCAGGACGAAGGCGGGCGTGGCCGAGGTCACGAGCGAACCGTTGGAGGCGGTGGAGAGTTTTGTCCCGACGAATTGGAATCCGAGCGAGACGCCGTATCCCACGAATCCCACCGCGAAGATTTGCCAGAACTGGCGCGCCGTCAGGGACGCGCGCGGACGGAAGGCGATTGCCGCGCCGAGGGCGAAAATCCCCAACACGAGGCGCGTCGTGAGCAGCGCGAAAGGAGGGATGACTTCCAGGACCACTTTGCTGACCACGTACATCCCGCCCCAAATGGACGCGGCTGCGAGGCCGGCGAAAAGACCAGCGAGAGGGTGTTTGCGCATGGGCGGGGATTATAACCCGGCGGCTGTTTTTGTTTGGGGGTTCACGCTTGACTTTTGCAAAAAACATTGTACAGTATAGATGTGAGTTCGCCGCCAGGAGGCCGCATGACTACTGACCAGTATCCCATCCGCCTGCGTTTTGACGGGGCTCAATTCAAGACGCGCGGCGTTCCAATCCAGGACCTGGGGGAATCTCTGGTTTTGATCCAGCGTATGGTTTACAAGGCGTATTTTATCCGGGAGAAACAAAGTTTCAAGAAAGCCGTCCCTTCCACTGCGGAGCGGAAACTCCTGGCGATGGAGATTGCGGGAAGAGAGCGCGGTTCCGATGTGTACCAACTGGCCTGGCTGGCCCGTGACGTTGCCGACAATGTAGCGGCCGGCGCTTTACAAGGGATATCGGGGGAAATCGCCTCTGCCCTGATGGTCTTAACCGCGAATCAGATATGGGATTTGATCCAGAAACGCAAACGCCGGCCTGTAGATCTGCTCGCCATTTCCATCTTCAATGATCTTGAGGAACTGACCAATCGTATTGGCAAGGCGGGCGATATCCGTCGAATCGAGATTCACTTTGCGGGAAAGCGCGGTCCGGTGGTGATAGACGCGAAAACGCGGGACGCGGTCAAAAACGCGAGGAAGTTGTTGAAAAAGGGAAAATCCCAGTCGCTGGAGGGCGACGTGATTGCGCCGCATACGATCGGGCAGGACTACGCCTTCGTCCGCGTGGGAACCGACCGCGTCAAAGTCTACATGAAGAGGAAGGTGTTTCGGGAAATGATGGCGGTCCTTGGCGAGGAACCGATTGCCCGCCTTCGATTTTCGGGACGCCCGCGGCTGATGATTGACTTTGACCCGGGCCGTTTCGTCGAATATTACGCCGATTCCGTTCAACGCGCGTAAGCGGACGCTTATCCCGTTTGACCGGGTTGAACGACGCTTCTCCTATTAAATAGCACGGGTTGACGCGAATCTTGGCGCGCCAACCCGTGCGCTGGAATGCTATTTATTGTTGTATAGCAGGCCTCCGATGATCGAGAATCCCAGGACAGCCAGGCTTACCAGTTGTTGCTCCGGGATCCACCCGAACAGATTGCCGCCCAGCGCCAACGCCCAGATCGGAAACGCTATTGCGGCGAGGATGATGTTTTGTACTTTTCCCTGCCCGTCTGTGGCGAACCATCGAAGCGCTATTGAACCGATCCAGCAGAACAATGTCCAGTAGGTCGCGTATGTGGGCGCGGTTGTCAGGCCGACCACGTACACCCCCACAACTTCCGCTGGAACATGGGCCGCTACATTTCCCAGAAACTCTTTGACGTTGTCCGAAACGGCGCGGACGCCCGCTCGGGCTGGGACGCCGCCGATATGACCGTATAGAGTAGCCATTTTTTCTCCTTTGGGTTGGAAGACACAGATTAGACCTTGCCAAAAGACGAGGGGCGCCTCCTTCCAGCGGATGATTTATGCGGCCGATAATTTAAAGTCCAGCCGACGATCGGCGAAAATCAGTAGATCGCGAAAGCGCCGGATTTGCGCTAGAGAGCGCAAGTCACACGCGGTTTTCGTAACCTGCCGGAAATTACTTTTAAATTATAAGGATTTTGATTTGAAATACAAGCGGCAATTTTTCTGACTGGGCGCGCGGTTCATGCCGGTCTATGACCAGTCGTTTCCCTGCCTGCTTCGTTTGATTTCCGCGCGTTTTCGCTTTCCCTCGAGCCGCCGTTCTTTTGACGCGCGCGTGGGACTCGTCGGCTTGCGCGTCCTGGGCCTCTGGCTGGCTTTTTTGAGCATCCCGTAAAACCGCTCCAGCGCGTCGAAGCGATTCTGCTCCTGCGCGCGATACCGCTTGGCCTCGATGACCAGAATCCCGTCCGCGCTGACGCGTTTTCCCGCGAGTTTCACCAGCCGCGCTTTGACCTCCTCGCTCAGGGAGGGGGAGCGCGTCACGTCGAACCGCAGTTGCACCGCCGTCGCCACTTTGTTGACGTTTTGTCCGCCCGGCCCCGACGAGCGGACATACTCGAACGAGAGTTCCCTTTCGATTGAATTCATGGCGCGATTATACAGGATTCATCGTCTGCGCGTAGCCAGAATACCGTCAGCCGGGCCGCCAATCCGACCTGCGCCAACTGGAAGTTAAAGCCCGTCGATTTCTCGACGGGCGGACTGACAGACTACCCAACTATTCGGCTAACAGACCATCCGACTATCTGACTAACCGACTAATTAGAACATCATCGCGTTGATGGTTTTGATCGTCTCGGGGAGCGGGCGGAGGTCGGCCTCAGCGAGGCGATTGAGAGGCGTATCCACGAGTCCGTAAGTCTCGGTGAAGCCGGGCTTTTGAGCGTCCACGTAGATCAGGCCGGTTACCAGTTGATTCTCGCGCTGGGCCTCTTCGAGCATTCTCAAGGCTTCCATGCGGTTGGTGGGATCGTAATCCTCGCCCAATTTTTTCAGCCGAATGGCCGAGCCGTCGTGCAGTTCCACCTCGCGCACGGTGCCCGGCTCAAAGTCTTCGACGGTGATCTCGTCGCGCGCCGGGATGAACGCGACCTCGTGCAGGGGCGATTCGTGGTCCTTGCCCCAGGCGTAAGAGTGATAAGAACTGTCCTCGTTGTTGAACGTGACGCATGGGCTGATGATGTCGAGCATGGCGATGCCCTTGTGCGCCAGCGCGGCCTTGATGAGCTCCTTCACCTGCTTCGGGTCGCCCGCGAAGGAACGCGCCACAAAGGTCGCGTTCGAGGCCATGGCCTCCATGCAGATGTCAATGGGCATGTACAGATTCACGCCCTGCTTCTTAAGCTCGAGACCCACCTCGGCGGTGGCGGAAAACTGTCCCTTGGTGAGGCCGTACACGCCGTTGTTCTCGACGATGTAGACCATTTCCATGTTGCGGCGCATGATGTGTTTGAACTGTCCCATGCCGATGCTGGCCGAGTCGCCGTCGCCCGAAACGCCGATGCCGCGCAGCGACCGATCGGCAAACAGCGCGCCCGTGGCAAGGGAGGGCATGCGTCCGTGCAGGCCGTTGAACCCAAAGGACCGGTTCAGGAAGTAGGTGGGCGATTTACTCGAACAGCCGATGCCGCTGAACTTGACGATCTTCTCCGGCGTCAAGTTCATCTCGTAACACGCGGCGATGATCTGGCTGGAGATCGAGTTGTGTCCGCAGCCCTGGCACAGGGTGGTGGGGTTTCCGATATAATCCTTTCGGCTCAGCCCGATGGCATTCACGTTTGCGGGGGCCGCGCCGACCATGGGTAGCGTTTCGGTCATTTCCTGGCTCCTTTCCTGGCGACATTCTTTTTAACGACAGCCTTCTTGCTGGACGCTTTATTCCGGGCCGGCGATCCCTTTGCCGGTTTCTTCGGGGCGGGTTTGACGAATTTCAAAATGCCCTCGCGGATCCATTTGGCCGAAGCGGGCAGCCCGTCCTGGAAGGCGACCGAGTGGAGTTTGGGCGCCAGCTCGGGAAACTCCATACAGAACAGTTGATACATCTGCCCGTCGCGGTTCATCTCGACCACGATGATCTGGTCGTATTTTCGGATGAACTTTTCGACAGACGCGGGGAAGGGCAGCGCCCGAACCCGCATCATGCTCGACTTGAGGCCGGACGCGGCCAATTGGGCGCGCGCCTCCTCGACGGCCGATTCGGTCGAACCGTAGGCGATGATGCCCACTTTCGCGCCGCGCGTCTCGTGGGTGATCGGCTCCGGGACGTAGGCCCTCGCAGTCTCGAATTTTTTCTTCAGGCGTTCCATCCCGCGATAAAAGGTGGACGGGTCCTCGGAGTAGCGGGCGTATTCGTCGTGTCCTGTGCCGCGCGTAAAGTACGACGATAGCGGGTGCATGTTGCCGGGCAGGGTGCGATAGGGAATGCCGTCCCCGTCCTTGTCGAGATAGCGCCCCCAGTTGCCCTTCAATTCTTCCAGATCCTTTTCGGTGAGGACTTTCCCGCGGTCCATCTTTGTGGGAGGGTATTCGAAGGGCTTGCTCATCCACTGGTTCATGCCGATATCGAGGTCGGCCAGCACGAAGACGGGCGTCTGCAGGCGCTCGGCCAGGTCGAAAGCCTTCCAGCCGAATTCGAAGCACTCGAACACGTTGCCCGGCAGCAGGATGACGGATTGCGAGCCGCCGTGACCGATGAACGCCGCGAAGGTCAGGTCGCCTTGCGAAGTTCGGGTGGGCAGGCCGGTGGAGGGGCCGATGCGCTGCACGTCCCAGATGACGACGGGTATTTCGGCGTAATACGCCAGGCCCGCGAACTCGGTCATCAGGGAAAGTCCCGGGCCGGAGGTGGAGGTCATCGAGCGCAGGCCGGCCCAGCCCGCTCCCACCGCCATGCCCAGCGCGGCAAGTTCGTCTTCCGCCTGGACGACCGCGTAGGTATGCTTGCCGTCTTCGCGTTTGCGGAGCAGGGGCAGGTATTCGTTGAGGGATTCGGCCAGGCTGGTGGCGGGCGTGATCGGATACCAGCCCGCGAATTGAACGCCGCCGTAGATGGAGCCGAGCGCCCCGGCCGTGTTGCCGTCGGCCATGATCAGGCCTTCGGTCTTGTTCATCGGCTCGAGCCAGAACGGATCGGTCTTGACGAGGTTGGCCTTCGCCCAGTCCGCGCCGGCCTGGACGGCGCTCATGTTCATCAGGGTGGGTTTTTCGCGGTGTTTGAAGTGGAAGTCCAGCGCGGCGCGGACCGCTTCCATGTCAATGCCGATCATCTGGGCGATGATGCCCACGTAGATCATGTTGCCGACGAGTCCGCGCAGGCTGTTCGGCACGTCGGTCAGCTCGCGGACGAGATGTTTGACCGGCATGGGATAGACGGAGATGTCGCTGCGGGTGATGGCCTGCTGGATGTCGTCGGCGTAGAAAAAAGCCCCGCCCGGCGCGACCGATTCGAGGTCACGCGTGAACGAGGCCGGGTTGATGGTCGCCACGATGTGGTTTTTTTCGTCGCGTCCAATGTAGCCATCTTTGCTGACGCGGATGGTGTACCAGGTCGGCAATCCCTGAATGTTGGAGGGGAAGAGGTTCTTGCCGCTGACCGGGATGCCCATTTTGAAAATGGCGCGCAGGATGGTAGTGTTGGCCGTGGACGAACCAGAACCGTTCACGGTGCCGACGGTGATGGAAAAGTCGTTCACGATTTTTTGGTTCATAAAACTCCTCGATGAGGTTTGATTTTTGCCGCGGATGGAAGGGTTAGTGCGCGTGTAATTTCGTCCACGGTTTATTTTGACGATGAGATCAACTGATGGATCAGGTCGGTGTGTTCGATAAGAGCTTTGTAGCCTTCGTCGAATTCTCCTTCGCAGATGGCGTCCACCATTTTTTGATGGTAGGTCCAGACTTCGGTGAGGTAGTCGTAGTCGGTAAAGACGTTGAGGCCGACGGCTTCGTAGGCGTCCCAGTAGGCTTGCAGGAGGCCGGTGACGAAGGGATTGTTGAGGCGGCAGTAGATGACGGTATGCAGTTCGCGGTGTTCGGGGTGGGGGATTTCGATGGGGTTGCCGCGCAGTTTTTCCCAGGCGCGCGCCAAAAGAGATTGGAGCGCGGCGTGGTCTTCGGGAGTGAGAAGCGCGACGGCCTCCTGCCAGTAGGCGGTTTCGATGTGACGCCGCAGGTCGGCGAAGGTGAAGAAACTGGATTTGTCGAGGGCGAGGGCGTATTGGAGACTTTGCCGGACGGCGGGATGGAAACTATATGGCTGGCGGCGGATGCCGGTGCGCGGCTTGACTTCGACCAGGCCGAGGGCGCGCGCCACCTCCAGTTGTTCGCGCAGGGACGCGACCGAGACTCCCAGCTCGGCGCTCAACGCGGTGAGCGCCGGCAGGCTTTGCTCGGTCTGTTCGTGTGAGGCAAGGTATTGGAGGAATTCGGAGAGAGGCCGGTCGCGAAACATCGGATGATTAGTATTAATCGGATGAATAGGACGATTGGAGTATATTACGGCTGCGATAGGATGTCAAGAGAACGCAGCGGCTCTCACGCGGCCCTCTCAAAATTGGTAGGTTTTCGCGTTGCCGTCAAAATTCATCGCGAAGAACGCCAGGTTTAAGTAGGCTTCTTCGCGATCTTTGCGGGCTTCGCGGTTCAATGGGTTGGCGGCGAACAATGACTTTGCCAATATGACGCGCTATCCGCCCGGCCCCGTCAACTTCCTCAAGTCCTTCAACACCGCTTCCACTTCCTCCGCCGAGACGGCGCGCGCCTCGTCGCGGTGTTTCAGCGCGCCCGCCTTCGCCCGCTCGACCGCGACCTCGCGGACGGTCGCGTTGCGCTTCAAGGCTTCCTTCACCAGCGCCGCGCCCTGGGCGTAACCGATCAGCGGATTCAGCGCCGTGACGATGATGGCGTTCTTCTCCAGCCAGCCCTCGGCTTTTTCGCGGTTGGCTTTCACGCCGCGCACGGCCTTTTCGGTGAAAGCGCGCGTCGCCCCGATTGTGATCTGCATCTGCTCGAACAATTCGTACGCGATCACCGGCATCATCACGTTCAATTCCAACTGCCCGGCCTGGGCCGCCAGCGCCACCGTCGTCTCGCACCCGGCCACGTGGAACATCGCCATGTCCAGCATCTCGGCCATCACCGGGTTGACTTTGCCCGGCATGATGCTCGAACCGGGCTGTACCGCCGGGAGTTGGATCTCGTCCAGCCCGGTGGCGGGACCCGAGGCCAGCAGGCGGAAATCGTTGGCGATGCGGATCAACGTCAGCGCCAGGGTTTTGATGGCGGACGAGAACGCCGCCGCGTCGGACATGGACTGCATCGACTCGAACAGATTGTCGGACGTGTACAGCCTCAGCCCCGTCAATTCGGATAATTTCTTCGTCATGCGGACGTGATATTCGGGATGGGCGTTCAGCCCGGACCCGGTAGCGGTCCCGCCGATTCCGAGCCGTCTCAGCCCCTCGGCCGCGGACTCGATCCGCGCCGCGTCGCGCTCCACCGCTTTGGCGTACGCGCCGAATTCCTGCCCCAGGCGGACGGGGACGGCGTCCTGCAAATGCGTCCGTCCCGATTTAACGATGTCGTCGAACTCGACGGCTTTTTCGTTCAACGCCTCGGCCAGGTCTTTCAGGACGCCCAGCAATTCATCCAGCCGCCACAGGCATCCGAGACGGATGGCGGTCGGGATGGTGTCGTTTGTGGACTGCGACATGTTGACGTGGTCGTTCGGGTGGACGCGGTACTCCCCGAGTTGTCCGCCCATGATCTGCGTGGCGCGGTTGGCGACGACTTCGTTGACGTTCATGTTGTGGCTGGTCCCCGCGCCCGCCTGGAAGGGGTCCACGACGAATTGATCGTCCCACCGCCCGGCGATGACTTCGTCCGCGGCCTGGATGATGGACGCGGCCCGCTGGTCGTCGAGCAGGCCGAGGTCGCGGTTGACTTCGGCGGCCGCCCGTTTGATCGTCGCCATGGACCAGACGAAGGCGCGGCGCGGCCTGAGTCCGCTGATCGGGAAGTTGTCCACCGCGCGCTGGGTCTGCGCGCCATATAGCGCCTCGGCGGGGACCTGTACTTCGCCGAGCGAATCGCGTTCGATGCGAGTGTTTTTCATGGGGGCGAGTCTATCACAAGTAAGAGACGTCTCAGCGTTTTCCCGCAACCAGCACGCTCAGGAACACCAACCCGATGGCGAGTCCCTCGCGCAGGGAGGGGATTTGCTTCGAGCCGAGGTAACTCGCCAGCACGTAAGTGAACTGCACGATGAATCCCTGAAGCATGGCCGCGGCCCAGAAGCGTTGGTTGTAGAACGCGTACATGGCGCGGTAACTCCACCAGACCGGGAAGACGGAAAACGCGAAGTAAAGCAGCGTCAACGGGTTGAGTCCGAACTTGACCACGCTGGCCCAGTTGGGCGCGGTGGTCTGGCGGGCGTCAATATAGAAGTAAATGCCGAAGAAGACGATCTGGGCGCCAATGGCGGCGATAAGATTGAGCGAAGGAGTCATAGATAGTTTTCCTGAAAGCAAATTTCCGCGCGAACCCGAAAAATCCGCGTCCCGCTGGCTTCGGGAAGGCTGTTTGCTGGACATTATCGGAAATAATGTCGGCGTCTCTCTTTCTGCCGCGAACGACGCGAATTTCGCGAAAAATCGTGGAAAATTCGCGCGCATTCGTGAAATTCGCGGAAGGATTTTCATTTTTGAAGGAGTCTGTTGTAAAATATGGACATCACCGAAAGGAGTCAGCCATGGCCGACAAAGACCTGCGTACGTTACTCGAAGATTTGCGAGGCGAACTCCACAAGGCCGAAAGCCTGGACGACAAGGGCCGCGCGCTCCTGCACGAACTGGACGCCGATATCCGCGATCTGCTTCAACGCTCGGGCGAGGCGCCCGCGCCCTCCGGCGACGCGCTCCGCGCCGCCCTGCAATCCGCCATTGACCATTTCCAGATCACGCACCCGCAATTGACCATCCTCCTCTCCGAGCTGACGACCTCCCTCAGCAACGCGGGCATTTGATCAGACCTTCTCGAAAATAATGTCGGCGTCTCTTCCTGCCGCGAACGACGCGGATTTCGCGAAAAATCATGGAGAATTCGCGAGTATCCGTGAAGGTAGGACTACAGTAGACCGTGGAGTCTTCCGTTTTGCCTAAAATCAGCCACAGATTTACCCTTCGGGTACGATGTCACAGATTTCCACAGATTTTCAAAAGCAATCTGTGATAATCCGTGCTAATCTGTGGCAAAGAATCGCTCCACACTTAAGTGCAGTCCTACCTCCGTGAAATTCGCGGCCAGGAATTTTGTTTCTGAAAGAGTTTATCGTTTCCGCCGCGCGGGCTTCTTTGGTTTACTTTTCGGCTTGACGGGCTTCTTCGCGGGCGGCTTGGGCATAACCGCCCTGGCCTGCGCGATGACGTTTTCGACCGTCAGGCCGAATTTTTCGTAGATGACCTTGTACGGGGCCGACGCGCCGAACCGCTCGATGGAGACGACCCTGCCTCCCGCGCCGACGTATCGCTCCCAGCCTATGCCGACTCCCGCTTCGATGGCGACTCTCGCCGCGACCTTCTTCGGCAACACCGACTCCCGATAAGCCTCATCCTGTTTCTCGAACAATTCCCAGCAGGGGAACGACACCACGCGGACGCTGTGTCCTTTTTCGTGGAGGGCTTTCGCCGCGTCCATCACGAGGCTGACCTCCGATCCCGACGCCATCAGGATCACGTCGGGGATCTTCCTGCCGAGGTGCGCCAGCACGTACGCGCCCTTTTCGACCGTCGGCTGGCTGGAGGGCGGGAAGGTGGGGACGGATTGACGCGTCAACGCCAGGACTGTGGGGCCGCGTCGGTTTTCGAGCGCGACCTTCCACGCCTGCGCGGTCTCGTTCGCGTCCGCGGGGCGGATGACGGTCAGGTTGGGCATCGCCCGCAGCGCGGCAAGCTGATCCACGGGCTGGTGAGTCGGGCCGTCCTCGCCCAGGCCGATGGAGTCGTGCGTGAAGACGAAGATCGAGGGAGTGTGTGAAAGCGCGGCGATGCGGATGGCGGGACGGTTGTAATCCGAGAAGACGAGGAAGGTGCCGCCGTAGGGGATGAGTCCGCCGAAGAGCGCCATGCCATTCAGCGCGGCTGCCATGGCGTGTTCGCGCACGCCGAAGTGGAAGTTGCGTCCCTGCGGGGTCTCTTTTTGGAAGTCGGGCAGGCCGTCAATGCGGGTGTTGTTCGAGGGGGCCAGGTCGGCGGAGCCGCCCAACAGTTCAGGGATGATCGGCGCCAGCGCGTTGATGACCTTGCCCGAGGCGGCGCGCGTCGCCATGCCTTTCGCGTCCGCGGGGAAGATGGGCAGGAGTTTCGTCCAGCCTTTCGGCAGGACGCCCGCCAACCTGCGTTCCAGTTCCACGCCTTTGTCGGGATTGGCCTTTTTGTACGCGCTGAATTTTTTGTTCCATTCCGCTTCCAGTTCGTGGCCGCGTTCGACGGCCTCGCGGTAGAAATCCAGCACGTCGTCGGGGATGTAGAAGCGCGGCTCCTTGGGCCAGTTGAGATTCTCTTTGGCGGCGTTCAGTTCCTCGTTGCCCAGCGGCTCGCCGTGGGCTTTGGACGTCCCCTGTTTTTTCGGCGCGCCGAAACCGATGATGGTGCGGCACATAATGATGGACGGACGCGGGTCGGCTTTGGCGGCGCGGATGGCGGCGTCTATCGCCTCCACGTCGTTTCCGTCCGCCACGTGCTGGACGTGCCAGCCGTAGGCTTCGAAGCGTTTGCCGCGGTCTTCGGTGAAGGCGAGATTGGTGGAGCCGTCAATCGAGATGTGGTTGTCGTCGTAGAGATAGATGAGCCTGCCGAGTTGGAGATGTCCCGCCAGCGATGCGGCTTCGGAGGCGACGCCCTCCATCAAATCGCCGTCGGTGACGATGGCGTAGATGAAGTTGTCGAACAGTTCGGGGGAGTAGACCGCCGCGAGGTGCGTGGAGGCGATGGCCATGCCCACGCCGGTGGCGAATCCCTGCCCGAGCGGACCGGTGGTCATTTCCACGCCGGGAGTCAGTCCGTATTCGGGATGGCCGGGCGTGCGGCTGCCCCACTGACGGAAGTTCTTCAACTCGTCGAGCGGGAGGCTGTAGCCGGTGAGATGCAGGAGCGAGTAGAGCAGCATCGAACCGTGTCCGCCCGAAAGGAGGAAGCGGTCGCGTCCCGCCCATTTGGGGTTGTGCGGGTTGTGGCGCAGGTGACGCGTCCAGACGACGAAGGCCATGGCGGCCGCGCCCATCGGCAGTCCGGGATGTCCCGAATTGGCCTGTTGGACCGCGTCGGCGGAGAGGAAACGGATGGTGTTGATGGCTCGGGTTTCGAGGTTGTCAGTGGTCATGGTCGCCTCTTTTTTTTATCATTTTTATCGGTTCAAATAAATCAAGATTGGCTTTTTTGACGAAAAAAATTTAGTAAGGCATCGGCCGCGGGACAAAGTGAGCGTCTTTTGGCACACTTTGGCAAGAGACTTAATACTTCCCCTTCAACTCTCTTGTTGGCAGGGTTATGAACCCCTCCTCCTGCGCGCCGAGCCGCATGGTCTCGTCGGGACGTTTGGCGGCCATCCATGCGGTGTGGGCGGCGGCGAGCGCGTCGAGTTGGTCGGGAGGGTAGATCAGTTCCATCGGCATCATACCCAGGCGCAGGCGTCGGCGGGTGATCTCTTCGAAGAAGTCCATCGGGTCTTTGATGCGCAGGCCCGCGTCGTATAGAACGACCTGGCGTTGGAGGCGGCCTTCGAGCGTGGGCTTGGGAAGCGGGACCTGTCCGAGCAGGGCGCAGAAGCAGGCGTGGGGATGAGTCTCCAGCCAGACGCAGTTGGCCGCCTCGGTCGGATACGGCTTGAATCCCATCTTTTCGAGGCGTTTGTAGAGCGTGAATCCCATCTGGACCCAGCCCGCGCAGGCCTCGACGCGGGACGGCGTCGGCGAGACGGAGATGCCGCGCTCGCGCAGGTCGCGCTCCGCCAGCCGAAGGTCCGCGCCGCGAAGCGGGTGGGCGGTCAGCGTCTCTTTTTCAAGGCGTTTCCGCTCCAGTCCCGCGTTGACGCGCGCGGGGGCGTTCACCGCAACCCATGCCGAGGGGAAGTTGCCGATGAAGGTCAGCGCGTCCTCCAGTTCGCCCTCGGCGAGCGCGATCAGGTTACGTTCGTCGTCCAGCGCGGCGAAGGTGAAGGGGCTGCGCCCGGCGGTGGGGTCTATGCCGATGAAGGCGGCGGAGGAGAAGAGCATGGTAAGATGGTTCCTGGGAAAGGCGTCGCAGAGACGGAGGCCATCCCTGCACCGGCGGAACGACCGCCGTGAATAAATGGACTCGACAAAAGTGTAGCCCAAAAAGGATTTTTATGCAATTGAAACGAAGGGTTTGGTTCGCGGGAATTTTGGCTCTCGGCCTGGCTTGGATCTTCGTCGGAGCGGATTGGAGCGGGACTTCGACAAACGGGCAGATCCCCGCGCCGCAGGCGGGATTCCTGGCCCCCGACTTCACGCTCGAAACGCTCGACGGCGGGACAGTCACTTTGTCCGACCTGCGCGGGCAGGCGGTCATCGTCAACCTGTGGGCCTCGTGGTGCGGACCGTGCCGCCTGGAGATGCCCGCCTTCAAGAAGGTCTCGCAGGAATACGCGGGACGCGGCCTCGTCATTCTGGCCGTCAACTCGACTTCGCAGGATACGCGCGCCGCGGCCGCTTCGTTCGCGGACGAGTACCAGCTGCCCTTCACGATCGCGCTCGACCTCGACGGGCGCGTGGCGCGCCTCTACAGGATCAGCGCCCTCCCGACGACGTTCTTCGTCAACCGCAGCGGCGTGATCCGCAAGGTCGTCCTCGGCGGGCCGCTGGCGGAGACCACGCTTCGGGCGGAGATCGAATCCCTGCTGGCGGAGGCGACGCCCTGATGTTTCCCATCATTCAGCTTGGCCCGCTCGCAGTCCAGGCCGCGGGGCTGTTCGTCATCGCCTCGGTGTATCTCGGCATAGTATTGGCGGAGAAACGCGCCGCGAACTACGGCTTGAAACCCGAACTGCTCGACAATTTGCTCCTGCTTTCGCTCACGGCTTTCCTCATCGGCGGACGGATTTCCTTTCTGCTTCAACGCTGGGACAGTTTCCGCGCCTCTCCGCTCGACCTCTTCTCCCCGAATCCGTCTCTCTTCGACCTGGCGGGCGGACTTGCGATCGGCCTCCTCGCCGCGCTGGTCTTTATCCGCCGCAAGGGACTCGCCTTCTGGTCCACGCTCGACGCGGCGACGCCGTTCTTCTCCGCCGTGATGGTCGGCCTCGCGGCCGCGCATCTCGCGGACGGTTCGGCCTTCGGCAAAGCGACCTCCCTGCCGTGGGGCATCGAACTGTACGGCGCGACGCGGCATCCCAGCCAAATCTACGAACTGATCGCCGCGCTGCTCATCCTCGGTTTGATCGGGCTGCGGAAGCCGTTCCCTGCGGCGGGCGTCCTGTTCCTGACCTTCGCGGCCGCCTCGGCGGGCGCGCGTCTCTTCCTCGAAGCCTTCCGCGGCGACAGCGTCCTCGTCTTCGGCGGCCTGCGGCTCGGACAGATCCTGGCATGGCTGGCGCTTTTCCTCGCGCTGGCGGGGATGGAAAAAATTCGGTCTCGGTACACGGATGACACGGATTTTGCGGATTCGCACGGAAAATTTTAAAAAATCCGTGAAATTCCGTCCTTTCCGTGAAATCCATGTACAAAAGGCAGAAATAACCGTTGGAAGTCGGCGGGAAGGGTTATACTTGTCGAACCAGAGGTGAAAACGCCATGACTTCCGTCGCTCTTGGATTGCTCTTTGTTCTCATTGGATTGCTTGCCATGCTCGGATCCGTCTTGAACTGGAGGCTCGTTACGCATTTGGGCAAATTGCTGAACATGCTCCTCGGCGACAGGATCGCGCGGGGAATTTACATCCTGCTCGGCCTGTTCCTCTTCGTGCTGGGAATGGGTCAACTCTTTGGGATGAATTGGATAGGAAATTAAAGCGTATGAAAATTGCCGTCGCTTGCGATCATGCTGGTTTTCCGTTGAAGGAGGCCGTCCTCGAATCCGTGCGCGCCGCGGGACACGAACCGATTGACCTGGGGACGAATAGTCCCGACCCCGTGGATTTCCCCGACGTTGCCGTAAAGCTTGGGCGCGCCGTCCAGTCGGGCGAGGCGGAGCGCGGGATTCTGCTGTGCGGCTCGGGCGTCGGCGCATGCATCGCCGCGAACAAGATGAAGGGCGTCTGGGCGGCGATCTGTCACGACGCTTACTCCGCCGCGCAGGGCGTCCAACACGACAACATGAACGTGCTGTGCCTCGGCGGACGAGTCATAGGAATCGAACTCGTGAAAGTCCTCGTGCCGGCTTTTTTAAGCGCGCGCTATCTGGGCGTGGACAAGGGCGGCGAACGTTTCGAGCGACGCGTCCGCAAGGTGCGCGAACTGGAAAAAGACTGGCATTGAGCGGGAGGCTTCGGGGGCGTTGACGACTGATCCATGAAGCCGGGGATGGGACGCGGGGCTCTCCCGCCTCGGCGTCTCCCATCCCGCCCTATTTCAACGGGATCAACAACAGCGGCAGGCTGGAGCGGTTCGCCACTTTCGGCGCGACGCTGCGCGCCCAGAACGCGCCCATCCCCGCCCGGCGATGCGTGCTTAGCGCTATCAAATCCGCGCCGACGCGCTCTGCCGACTTGACTATCTCCGTCGCGGGGTCGCCGCGCGCCACCTCGGCGTTTGCGACCAAGCCCGCGGCGCGTAACTCGTCAATATGCTCCTGCAAATGTTCGCGGGCGTTCTCCTCCTTGATGTCGAGCAGGACGGTGGCGGTGGCGGGCAGCATGCTTCCCGCGGCGGCTTCCTGTCCCGCCAGAGCGCCGAAGGTGGGGATCACGCTGAACAGGTACAGTTCCGCGTCGAAGGCGCGCGCCAGTCCCTCGGACAGAGGCAGGCTGTCGTCGTGGATGGATTCGCTGTCGAGCGGGACGAAGATGCGCTTCAGTTGGAACGTCCCCGCCTGGCGCGGACGGACGAGCAACAGCGGCGTCGTCCCCTGCGCCACCACCTGTTGGGCGATGCTTCCGAAGAGCAGGTCGCGCATCCCGCCGTTGCCGTGCGCGCACATTACGATCAGGTCTGGCTCAAACTCCTCCTGCGCGTGTTGGACGATGCTGCGCGCCACGTCGGCCACGGCCGCGCTGTGGACGTGAGTCTCGACGCGCGCTCCGGGAGGGAAGGCGCGTCCCGCGACCTCGTGCAGGTACGCGGCCGCCTCGCCCGCCTCCGTCAAATGGCGGTCGTGATGGACCTCGCGGCGGGCGTCCTGCTCGACGATGTGCAGCAGCGTGACGGGCGCGCCGAGGGCGCGCGCCATGAGCGCGGCGGGAGCCAGCGCGGCTTCCGCCAGTTGCGAACCATCCAGGGGGACGAGGATTTGTTTGAACATGAGTTTATCCGCTGAAGAAGATCTGGTGAAGCAGGAAGATGTTGAGGAGAATGATGAACGCGGCCACGATGCTGGCGATGACGGTGGTGATGCGCCGATTGACCAGCGTCCCCATGATCTTCTTATCGCTGGTGAACATGACGAGCGGGATGACCGCGAACGGCAGGCCGAAACTCAACACGACCTGGCTGATGACGAGCGTGCGCGTCGGCTCCAGCCCGATGCCGATGACGATCAACGATGGGATGATGGTGATCAGCCGCCGCACCCACGGCGGGATGTGACGATGCAGGAATCCCTGCATGATGACCTGTCCCGCCATCGTGCCGACGGACGAGGAGGAGAGTCCCGAGGCGAGCAGGGAGATGCCGAAGACCAGCGAGGCCGCGCCGCCCAGCAATGGTTCGAGCGTGCGATGCGCCTCCTCGATGGCGCCGATCTCGGTCAGCCCGTGGAAATAAAATGTAGAGGCGGCCATCATCAGCATGGAGATGTTGATCATGCTGGCGAGTCCCATGGCGATGAACACGTCGATCAATTCATAGCGGAAGAGCGTCTGCTGCTGTTTGGGGTTGCGGGCGACGATGCGGTCCTGCGTCAACGCGGAGTGGAGGAAGAGCGCGTGCGGCATCACCGTCGCGCCGAGGATGCCCGTCGCCAGCAGGACGCTTTCCGTTCCCTGAAATTGCGGGACGAACAGGTGATACGTCACCGCGCCCCAATCGGGCTTGGAAAGGAAGGTCTCGATGAGGTAACTGACCGCCACCACCGCCACCAGCGCGGTGATGACCGCTTCCAGCGGGCGGAAGCCGTAGCGCTCCAGCCCGAGGATGAGGAAGGTGATGACTGCCGTCAGCAACCCCGCCGCGAAGAGCGGCATCCCAAAGAGCAGGTTCAGCGCCAGCGCCGCGCCGAGGAACTCCGCCAGGTCGGTGGCAATGGCGACCAGTTCGCCGATGACCCACATCCCGATCACGACGGGGCGGGAGAACTGGTTGCGGCAATGTTCAGCCAGGTTGTGTCCGGTGGCGATCCCGAGTTTGGCGGAGAGCGATTGCAGGAGCATCGCCATCAGGTTGCTGGCGAGGATGACCCACAATAGCATGTATCCGAATTTCGCGCCACCCTGAATATTGGTGGCGAAATTGCCCGGGTCCACGTAGGCCACGCTGGCGATGAAGGCGGGACCGAGGAACGGCATCAGCCGCGCGAAGAATCCCTTTTTGCTTTTGCCCGAAAGCACGTCCCGCGCGGATTGGACGGTTTTGCGGTCTTTTTGGACGGGCTTGTCTGTTGTCTGCTTCATAAATACCTGTAAGGATTTGATTTCCTGCCGAGCCTTCGACCTGGGCAACGTCTCCATGCGCGGAGCGCGCTACGCGCCTGACTGGATCGCGGACGCGCGGCGCTTCTCGTCGATCTCATGGATGCGTTTCGGGCGTTCCTGGACGGGGCAGGAGTTCAGTCGCGGCTAATCAATGATTTAGGATAGGCTAAATTATTTTAGTCTCGCTTTTTCGTTTTCGTCAAGAGGGCAACAGGGTTGACTTTTGGGACGGATGTTTGTATAATTTGTTTGTAAGTCCATTGAATTTACAAAGTCGCCCGAACGGAGCATCGCGTCTGACCGCCCCGCGGCGGAATGTGGAAGCGCTTATGAAAAAAGCCACGCATCAACTGACCAAACAACACAACCGCGACTTGATCCTCCGCACGATCTTTGAACGCGAGTCGATCAGCCGCGCCGAGATCGCCCGCGTAACACATCTCACGCGGACGACGGTCTCCGATTTGGTGGGGGGCATGATTAACGCGGGATTGGTGGATGAAGTCGGGCTGGGCGCGTCCATTGGGGGGAAGTCGCCGATCCTGTTGAGCGTCGTGCCGGACGCCCGCTACATGATCGGCCTGAACCTGACGCAGGATAAATTCATCGGCGCGGTCGTCAACCTGCGGGGCGAGATCAAAGAGACCGTCGAAGTGGAGGTCCACGACGACAATGGGGAGAAGGCGCTCCAACTCGTTTATCAGATCATCGACCAACTCATCCGCAAGAAATTGAAGCCCATTGTCGGCATCGGCGTGGGGACGCCCGGCCTGGTCAACACCCGCGAAGGCATCGTGGTTAACGCGGTCAATTTGGAGTGGCAGGATCTGCCTCTTGGCCGACTGCTCCAGAAGAAATACCAGATCCCCGTTTCGGTCCTGAACGACAGCCAGGCCACGGCCATCGGCGAGTTCGTCTACGGCGGCGGCCATCGCTCCGACCAGAATCTGATCGTCGTCAACGTGCGGCACGGGATCGGCGCGGGCATTTTGATCAACGGGCGGCTGTTCCAGGGCGACGGCGGCGGCGCGGGCGAGATCGGCCACGTGGTGGCGCAGGAAAACGGCAGCCTGTGCCGCTGTGGAAAACGCGGCTGCCTCGAAACGATCTCGAGCGCGCGCGCGGTCTTGAAGCAGACCGGCCTGCCCGCCATGGATCAGGTCCGCGCCGCGCTCGAAGCCGGGGACGCCCGCGCGGCGAAGACGGTTGAAAACGCCGGTCACTATCTTGGAATTTCCCTTGCCAATTTGATCGGCACTTTGAACATCCAAAAGATCGTCCTCATGGGCGATATGAACAAACTGGGGTCGTTCTGGCTGGACACGGTGGACGCCTCGATGCGCAACGCGGCGCTGGCGCGCATGTCCGACGGGACGCGGCTCGAACTGGGGGAATTGGACGTCCGCGCCTGCATCCTCGGCGCGTCCGCGTTCCTCCTGCTCGATAACTACTCGCTCCTTTATACCGAGGAAAACTAATGCCCCTGGAATTGATTGCCCCGCGTGTTCTGCCTCCGCTGGACGAATCCTTCCGCCCGGCGGCGTTGGCGAATCGAGCCTTCCAACGCGAAGCCGCGAACGGCGAGCGACTCGTCGTCAGCCTGCAGCGAAGCGGCGAGGAGTTCTCGCGCTTCGAGACGAAGGTCTATCCCGAAGGTCATCCGAACTTTGAGGCTAATTTCCAATACGTCGAGCGGATCGTCAAATTTTTGCTCTGGCAGCGCGGCGGACACACCTTGTACGTGGGAGGCTCGCCGCGCATCGCCGAACATCTGACCCGCGTCTACTCTGCCGAGGGCGCGCGGGCATTTGATTATCACTTCATGGGCGAACAGGTTTACGAGAAACCGTTCACAGTAATCGCCTGCGGCGCGGACGACGCGCCCGCTGCGCGCGAGACGGGCAGGCGGCTCGGACGAAACCTGGCGGGACGCCGTATCGGCTTCGATCTCGGCGCGTCCGACCGCAAAGTGAGCGCGGTGGTGGACGGAGTCCCCGTCTATAGCGAGGAAGTCATGTGGGAGCCGCGCAGGCACGCCGATCCCGATTATCACTATCGCGAGATCCAGACAGCCTTGAAGACCGCCGCGTCGAAGATGACCCGCGTGGACGCCATCGGCGGCAGTTCGGCCGGCATTTATATTGACAATCGCCCGATGGTCGCCTCGCTGTTTCGCAGCGTGCCGGCGGAGCGTTTCAGCGAGGTCAAGAATCTCTTTCTGCGTTTGCGCGCCGAGTTTGGCGCGCCGCTCGAAGTCATCAATGACGGCGACGTGACCGCGCTGGCGGGCTCCATGTCCATCGGCGATAACGGCATCCTCGGCATCGCCCTCGGTTCGAGCGAGGCCGCGGGCTACGTGGATACGGAAGGCCACATCAAGGGCTGGCTGAACGAGCTGGCTTTCGCCCCGGTGGATTACAGCCCGGACGCGCCCGTTGACGAATGGTCGGGGGACAAGGGCTGCGGCGCTTCATATTTTTCGCAGCAGTGCGTTTTCCGTCTCGCGGCGCGGGCGGGTATTGAAATCCCTTCAAATTTGAAGGACGCCGAGAAACTGGAATTTGTGCAAAAGAAGCTTGAAGCGGGTTTTGGGGGCGCGCTCGCAATCTGGCGGAGCATGGGCGTCTATCTGGGGTACGGCCTGGCGCAATATGCCGATTTCTACGACCTCAAGCATGTTTTGATTCTGGGACGCTGCACCTCGGGCCGCGGCGGCAACATTTTGCTTTCGGGCGTGCGTCAGGTCTGGGAGGTTGAGTTCCCTGATCTGTTGGAAAAAATCGCCTTGCACCTGCCGGACGAGAAAACGCGCCGCGTCGGGCAGTCTGTGGCCGCCGCGAGTTTGCCGGCGTTGGAAGGGAAGTCATGAAATTTCACCTCGCTACTTCCGAAGTCTTCATCCCCGACGGCCTGCCGGTCGAGCAGGCGCTGGCGCGCGTCACGCACTTGTGCGTCTCCGCTCACCAGGACGACATCGAGATTATGGCCGTCCAGCCGATTCTGGAATGTTTCCAGCAGGCGGACAAATGGTTCGCGGGCGCGGTTGTGACGGACGGACGCGGCTCGCCCCGCAACGGTCTCTACGAAAATTACAGCGACGACGAGATGCGCCTCGTCCGTTTTAAAGAGCAGCGCAAGGCCGCCATCGTCGGCGAGTTCGCCGCGCAGGTCATGCTGGATTATCCCAGCAAGGTCGTCAAAGACGCCTCCCGCCCGGAGCCGGCGGACGATTTGACGCAACTGTTCCGCGCGGCCAGGCCGCAATTCGTCTACACCCACAATCTGGCCGACAAGCACGATACGCATGTGGCGGTCGCGCTGAGGGTGATCGAGGCTCTTCGGAGGCTGGACCCGGCCGAACGTCCCGCGCGGCTCGTCGGCTGCGAAGTCTGGCGCGCGTTGGATTGGATGGACGACGCCGATAAATTCCTGATGGACGCGTCGCCGCGCGAGAATCTCCAATTTGCGTTGCTGGGCGTTTTCGACTCGCAGATCGCGGGCGGCAAACGCTACGACCTGGCTTCCATGGGACGCCGCCGCGCCAACGCCACTTATTTCGAGTCTCATGGCGTGGACGCAGCCACCGGGCTTTCGTACGGGATGGACATGACGCCGCTCGTGAACGACGCCTCGAAAAACCCGGCCGATTTCGCGCTGGATTTCATCCAACGATTTGAACAGGATGTGAAAGATCGCATTGGCAGGATGAGTTGACAAGTTCATAGACCCTGAACCATCCGCAGAAAGGAGAGAGTAAGCAGTTACCATTTCGACCAGGAACAAGTTGCGCGTCTAATTTCGAATCTAATTCCAAGGAGAAGAAAACCATGCGTAAGAATCTGTTCGCTATCCTGACCGTCCTCGTGCTGCTCAGCATGGCGCTGACAGCCTGCGGCGGCAGGCCGACCCAGGCTCCCGCTACCAAGGCCCCGGAGCAGCCGCCCGCCGCCACCAAAGTCCCCGAGCAGCCTCCCGCCGAAGCAGTCACCTTGAAGATCTACCTGCTCGATTACACGCCCGACACCATCGCCTGGCTGAAGAGCGACATCAACCCCGCCTTCGAAGCGGCTCATCCCGGCGTGACAATTGAGATCACCGAAGGCTCCTGGTCTGGCTGGGACACCACCTTTGCCGGCTTCTTTGCCGCCGGAGACGGCCCCGACATCATCAACCTCGGCTCGGAGATGAACACCCTGTATGGCAACAGCCTCGCCGATATGGATTCCTACCTCGGCGAAGCGGCCTGGCCCGACATCAAGAACTTTGGCCCCGCGCTCGAAAACGCCAAGTTCGAAGGCAAACTGCGCGGCCTGCCGATCTTCACCGCCCCGCGCTACGTGTTCTGCCGCACCGACTTGATGGAAACCTCCGGCTGGACGACCGGCACGCCCAAGGACTTCGCAGAGTGGATCGCATTTGCCAAGCAGGCCTCCAAGGTTGACCCCGCCACCAACTCGCTGACCCAGCAGGCGCTCGTCCCGGTGGACGCCGGCTCGATGGCCGACTGGCAGTGGTGGCTGCTCGTGTTCTACTCGCTCGGCGGTCAACTCTACAAAGCCGACGGTACGCCCAACTTCGACTCCCCCGAAGCGCTGGCTACCACCAAGTTCCTGCTCGAGATGCGACAGGCCACCTACGGTCCCGCCGCGAACGCGGTCGGTTCGCTCCCGACTGGAACCGGCTCCGTGATTGACGTGGACGACGCCACCGGCAAGAACAACGGCGCGGTCTGCCTCGCGCACTCCGGCTGGGCCGCTCCCGCCTTCACGCGCCCGACCTGGGACAAGATCAGCATTGACCCGTTCTACGGCGATCCCGCCAACTTCCCGAACAGCAAGCCCGTTGTGCTGGCCTTCAACGACTGGCTGGCCGTGGCCGATTACAGCAAGCACAAAGACCTGGCCGCGGACTGGCTGAAACTGGCCTTCACGAAGGAAGCCAACAACAAGTGGAACGAGACCATGGGCCTGATCCCCGCCCGCAACGACTCGCAGTACGGCTACGTCACCGACTCGCCGCAGTTGAAGATCGAAGCGGAACTGGCCGCCAAATATGGCGTCGGCTTTGCCGGCATCCTGGAATCCTCGAAACTCTCCACCATCATGCAGGACGCCCTCGGCAAACTCATCACTGAGGAACTGACTCCTGAGCAGGTGAACGAGAAGATCCAGGCCGACTATTCGGCCGCGCTCAAGTAAGTCGGGTTACATTGACGATGGAGGGGAGCGATTCCCCTCCATCGTTTCGTTGATTTACGAGAGGACAGCCCATGATCAAGAACCCGTATCTCGATGTCCTGGCGACGGCCGCTCTGACGGTCCTCTTCATCATCGTCAGCAGTTACCTGGTCGGGGGGCTGGCGCGTCTCATTGTGAAATGGCGCGGCGCCACGCCTCGCAAACAGGCGAATACGTTTGCGGGTTACCTGTTCGCCTCGCCCTGGATCGTGGGCTTCTTCATCTTCGTCGTTGTGCCGCTCGGATTTTCGCTGTATTGGAGTTTCACCGATTACCGCATCGCGTCGGGGAAACCCATCCAATGGGTGGGACTGGAAAATTACGAGACCATTTTATTCAAGGACGACAACTTCCGCGCCTCGCTCGTCAACACGCTTTATCTCACCGTCATCGGGCTGCCGCTCCAGTTGGCGGTTGCGCTTTTCCTGGCAGCGCTGCTTAACCAGAAAATAAAAGGCGAACGCGTCTTCCGCATGTCGTTTTACCTGCCCGTGATTTTGGGATTCAACACCGCCGTCCTTTTGTGCTGGCGCCTGATGCTGAACACCGGGACGGGCATCATCAACCAACTCCTGCGCGCCATGTCGGCTTTCCAGCCGTTCAGTTACCTGATGCGCGGCGCGATCTTCGTCCAGGAAGTTTCTGCGGCATTTTTTCTGGGGATCAACAACCGTAATTTCAACCTGTTCCATAAAGTGATCGAGGCGGGATTCCCCGCCGCCAACCGCGTCCCGCTGTGGGTGCAGAGTCCGCTCTGGTCGAAGATGTCGGTCGTCCTGCTGCTGGTCTGGGGCTGCGGCACGATGATGCTCATCTTCCTGGCGGGACTGAACAACATCCCGAAGGAATTGCACGAGGCCGCCGAAGTGGACGGCGCTTCGGGCTGGCAGCGCTTCTGGAAGGTCTCGTTCCCCCTGCTCACGCCCTACATCTTCTACAACCTTGTGGTGGGGATGATCGCCTCCCTGCAGATCTTCGAGCCGATCTTTGTGCTGTACCGCGACAACCAGCCGCTCGTCCCCTCGGCCATTTCGATGGTCTATTACCTGTGGCAGAAAAGCTTCAGTCACTTCGAGATCGGCTATGGCTCGGCCATCTCGTGGCTGGCGCTGCTCATCATCCTGGTCATCACCGTGATCCAGTTCCGTTTGCAGGACCGCTGGGTCACGTACGACGTGTATTAGGAGGGCGGCATGAAACGCTACTGGCAAATGCTCAAAGGCCTGATCCTGTACATCCTCCTGACCGGCGCGACCGTGATGATGAGCTTCCCGCTCTTTTGGATGATCTCCTCCTCGTTGAAGACCGTCAGCGAGACCAACTCGCCCGGCATCATCTGGGTTCCGCCTCATCCCACCCTGCAAGCCTACTTTGACATTTTTAAGAACAAGGCTTTCCTCACCGCCTACTTCAACTCCGTCTTCTACGTCACCCTCGCGCTGGCGGGGACGCTCATCTCCATCGCCGCGGTGGCGTACGCGTTCAGCCGCATCGAGTGGCCGGGACGCAACCTCGTCTTCTTCCTGATGCTTTCCACCATGATGATTCCCCCGCAGGCGTTGATCGTGCCGCAATACGTGTTCTTCAACCTGCTCGGCTGGGTCGGGACGTTCAAACCGTTGATCATCCCCGGCTACTTCGCGGGCGGCGCGGCCATGGTCTTTCTCCTGCGTCAGTCCATGGCGCAAATCCCGAAGGAACTGGACGAGTCCGCGTTCGTGGACGGCGCCAACCACGTGCAGATCTGGTGGGAGATCGTCCTGCCGCTGGTCAAAGCGCCGCTCGCCACCATCGCCACCTTCCTCTTCGTCGGCTTGTGGAACAGCCTGCTCACCCCGCTCATGTACCTGCAAAACGTGTCCATGTACACCCTGCCCGTGTACGTCTCCACGCTCTACAACATCAACCTGACCGTCCAGCCCTGGCCGACCATTATGACCGCCGCCGTGCTGACGACCGTCCCATTGATGGTGGTGTTCTTCTTCGCGCAGCGCTACATCCTCGAAAGCGTGGTCGTCTCCGGCCTGAAAGGTTGACGTGGAACTTCATCAAGCCATCGGCCAGAAACTCCTGCTGGCCTTCAAGGGGAAGGACAAACCCTCCGACGAGATCGTCCGCGCCCTGCGGGACTACCGCCCGGGCGGGATCACGCTCTTTCGTCCCTTCAACATTGACAACCCGACTCAACTCCGCGCCTTGACCGACTCCCTGCAACGCCTCGCGCGTGACCTCGACCTGCCTCCGCTTCTGATCGCGACCGACCAGGAGGGCGGGCAGCTGATGGCCCTTGGCGACGGGACGCCCCTGCCCGGCAACATGGCCCTCGGCGCGACCGGCTCCGAGGAGTTGGCGCGCCGCGCCGGTGAAGTCCTCGGGCGCGAACTGGCCGCGGTCGGCGTCAACGTGGATTACGCTCCCTGCGTGGACGTGAACGTGAATCCGCAAAACCCGGTGGTGGGCGTCCGCTCGTTCGGCGAGGACCCGGCGCTCGCGGCGCGCCTCGGCGCGGCGGTGATCGCGGGGATTCAGTCGCAGGGCGTGGCCGCCGCCGCCAAACATTTCCCCGGTCACGGCGACACAGCCAGCGATTCGCATCTCGGCCTGCCGACTCTCCCGCATGGACTGGACCGACTGCGGGCGGTGGAGTTCCCCCCGTTCCGCGCGGCGATTCAGGCGGGCGCGAAGTTGATCATGAGCGCGCACATCGGCCTGCCCGCCATTGACGGAAAGGACGCGCCGCCTGCCACGCTTTCCAAAAATATCCTGGACGGCATCCTGCGCCGCGAGCTGGGCTTCGAGGGCGTTATCGTCTCCGACGCGTTGGACATGCACGCCATCGGGCAGGGGGATGCGCTCGGTCCGAACGCGGCGCGCGCCGCGAACGCGGGCGTGGACCTGCTGCTGGCGACGACCGATCCGCTCGACCAGCAGCGCATCCATGCTGCGCTGACGGAAGCCGCGCGGGACGGGACGCTGGCGCGGGACGAGTTCGCGGCCTCGGCGGCGCGCATCCTGTCCCTGAAGAAATGGCTGGGGGATACGTGGAGTCAGCCCGACTTAAGCGTGATCCGTTCCGCCGAACACATGGAAGTCGCGCGGGAGATCGCGGAAGCGTCCATCACGTTGGTCCGCGACGAGGCGGGAATCCTTCCGCTGAAGTTGACGTCCGACCAGCGCGTCGCGGTCATCCTGCCGCGTCCGCTCGACCTGACCCCCGCGGACACTTCGTCGTATGTGACGCCAAAACTGGCGGAGGCGCTGCGCGAGTACCATTCCCGCGTGGATGAGTTCATCCTGCCGCACGCGCCGGGCGATTCCGACATCGCCGGGATCGTGGAGAAAGCGCGCGGCTATGACCTGATCGTTGTCGGCACGTTGAACGCGCATCAGCAAACGGGACAGGCCGCGTTGGTCCGCGAATTGCTCAAGACAAACCTGCCGGTTGTGGTTGCCGCGCTGCGCCTGCCGTACGACCTGGCGGCTTTCCCCGCCGCGCCGACCTATCTCTGCGCGTACAGTATTCTCGAACCCTCGATGCGCGCGCTGGCGAAAGCGCTGTTTGGAAAGTTGGAAACGCGTGGACGGTTGCCGGTGACTATCCCTGAAGAATGATGAAAAAAAGCCCCCGACGAGGATATCAGGGGCGCGGAGGGTGACACGGTTTCGGATAGTGCAAGGATTTTTCTGTAAAAGTGACCTGGATTTCCTCGGAAGGAGAGTCCCAAAAACGGAGAAGGGACTCTGGGAAGACAAAGTTCTGGTAAAATGGGCTCACCCCCCAGGAAACGGGAACGGCGTCTTTTCAGCGCAGTTCTCGTTTTCATTTGCGGGGGGACTTCCAAAATCGGACATCGAGCAGAAGCGGATATTCCCCGATTCCGAAAGATGAGTTCGGGGACGGCGAAGCGTTCCCGAAAAAAGGGAAATCCTGGCGGGAAATAAAAAAACGGCCGCCCGCGCAGCCGTGACAGATCGTCTAAAAATTGATTTCCCAAATTGCATCCCAAAGACTTGACACTGCAAGTAATCGGTACCCACCGTCAGCTGCACGCATTGTTAGGCACGTTTCTTAGATTTCTCCTGCGGCTTCTTATTGCTCGGACCTCGATTTAAATTCTCGCCAATTATTATATAAATCATCATCAACAGGATAGCGAAACCGTATCTTAAGAGATCGGGCATACCCATCAAGACCTGGAAACAAGGTTGCTGCGGTGATATTCATTTCTTTTAGGTCAAAAATTGTAGTTGCATGACATCCCTTCGGAAGGATTAGTTTGATTACGGACGCCGAATTAATCTGCTCATAAGTAACCTTGTCCGATCTAATCGGATTTGCCATCGCTTGACCAAACTGTTCTGTTAAAATGTCAAAAGTTGCTAAAAGATTCTGCATGAATGTGACGTCTGCATTTAGCGGAAAAAGAAAAAGACCTTGTTGGATAGATACCCGTTCGGACAGGTGGATTGGCTCTACATCAACAACTAGATTATGGTCGCGTTTTTCTTGACCAATATAACCTTCAACTACTTCGATTTTTCTTTTGTTTACATCTGATAAATCCATGCTCCACAAAGTAGTATCTAAACCGAGTTTGTTGTTGAGAGATAAATCTATTTTGCTGTGATCTACTGCCCAGATAGCAGAATCGGTTTTCGCTGTTTCTACTGAGAAAAAAGCCGCAACGTAAAAGGAATGCGTGAAATCAAGGAGGCGGGTAGGACATCCATAATGTTGAAGCAGGGCAAGCCATTCTAAGTTGTCACTATCTGCGGGCGGATGCGGCACATAGTGATAGACACGACGCTTCATTTCGTAAATAAGTTCTGCTTCAATTGCCTCCATGTCTATCTCTAGCCTGGGATGTTCTCGACTTTCATAATTATCTTTCCTAGCCCTTTCCGCCGAAGATTCCAGATCCCATGTAGCATCCTCTTGCCCACGGAAGGACCATAAACCTAAGTGATCAGCCAATTTGCGTGCTGATTCCCATGAGTTCGCTGTAATTGAGAGAATTTTATTGTTCATTGTCGAAAGTGCCTAACGGCTTGCGTTATTAGAATGTCCTTGCCTGGGACGTGGTGTCAGTGTATCCTCGGCGGTGATACCAACCGCGGGAGCGCGGACAGGGCGTGAGCGCGAGGGTCTCCCGGCCGCAGCTATGGGATGGCGCACAAACGTCAAAGCCCGGTGCGTTAAATGGGAGCCCGCGGAAACTAATCTGGGCCCGGTCAAGACAGCCGGAAGCCCGTATCGGTACCTGTAACTCAAACCCAACAAGGTCCCGATGTTCTTTCGGGACAATCCACGTCCCAATCCACGAACACAAGGAGAGTGTAGCATGGAAGGAGCAGAAAAAGCAAGAGGGCTGGAAAGATACATTGGCCTGGACATCCACAAAGAGTACGCGCTGGTCGTGGGGCATGGACGAAAGCGCGCGCCTGGGATTGACCTGCAAACAGTTCGCCAAATATGCCTTGTTGAAGTTGGGCGTCGAGACCGACATCACGCGCTTTGTGCGGAAGGACGTGCCGCGTCGGGTGGCCTCCAACGCCGAGACGCTGGCGCGCATGGCCGAGTTGGGTCTCAGCCTGTAAGCGGAAGAACGGCGCGTTCCCGCCAGAGCTGGTTCTGGTAAAATGGGCTCACCCCCCCAGGAAACGGGAACGGCGTCTTTTCAGCGCAGTTCTCGTTTTCATTTACGGGGGGACTTCCAAAATCGGACATCGAGCAGAAGCGGATATTCTCCGATTCCGAAAGATGAGTTCGGAGACGGCGAAGCGTTCCCGAAAAAAGGGAAATCCTGGCGGGAAATAAAAAAACGGCCGCCCGCGCAGCCGTGACAGATCGTCTAAAAATTGATTTCCCAAATTGCATCCCAAAGACTTGACACTGCAAGTAATCGGTACCTGCGCTGGGGCGGGGACGGCGAAGCCGTCCAACTAGAAAAATGATAAGGCGTGTGAAAATGCTTGGGATGTGCGCAGAATCCCCAGCGTCAGGTGCACGCTTTGTTCGGCGTTTTGCTGTTGTGCAAGACTGTTTGCCATTAAAAAGAGCGCAAGCATAAAAATACCTGCGCCCATAATTTACTTTGCCGCTTTCCTCATTTTTTCAATTTCACTCACAATATCTTGGACAGATTTATTTGCAAAAAGGATTTCTCGCTCTTTGGTGTAATCTCCAAAACCTTGAGTAAATTGTTTTAGAAAACGAACAGCGTCCACAACGCCTAATTCTTTATAAAGTAGGCTAATCGCTTGTTGATTAATTTCTACCAGTGGTCTTATGTCTGTAATCATTTTTCAATCTCCTGAACTAAATCAACAGGATTTATCACTTTTATCGCCAAGTCTTCAACCTTTTTCGAGTTTCGCAACAACCTATCGTCGCACGTACAGAAATAATCTGCTTTTCCTGTTTCCGCTAAAGCCAGATGAAGAGCGTCGAGGGACTTAATTCCGAAAGCAGTTAAGTTTATGGCTCGCTCTGTTTCTTTTTCGGTAACTTTGATGACTTCTTTGGCATTTGCTAAAACGGCAAGCGTATGCTCTTCTCGTGTCGGTATTGAACTTTGTTTCCCTTCATAAATCAATGCTTCTGATGAAAGTAATTCTGCCTGCCCAGTTTCGCAAAAAGCGATGATGCCTAAAACCGCTTCTGATTCTAAAATAATCCGAACTTGATTTGCTGTATCAAGTGGTCGTTGAATAGCGCATAAATCAAGGTAAATTTTCATGCGGCTATTTTAACACTTTTCATCTTGGAAAGGAAACGCCTAACGGTTTGCGTTATGAGAATGTCCTTGCCTGGGACGTGGTGTCAGTGTATCCTCGGCAGTGATACCAACCGCGGGAGCGCGGACAGGGCGTGAGCGCGAGGGTCTCCCGGCCGCAGCTATGGGATGGCGCACAAACGTCAAAGCCCGGTGCGTTAAATGGGAGCCCGCGGAAACTAATCTGGGCCCGGTCAAGACAGCCGGAAGCCCGTATCGGTACCTGTAACTCAAACCCAACAAGGTCCCGATGTTCTTTCGGGAAAATCCACGTCCCAATCCACGAACACAAGGAGAGTGTAGCATGGAAGGAGCAGAAAAAGCAAGAGGGCTGGAAAGATACATTGGCCTGGACATCCACAAAGAGTACGCGCTGGTCGTGGGACATGGACGAAAGCGCGCGCCTGGGATTGACCTGCAAACAGTTCGCCAAATATGCCTTGTTGAAGTTGGGCGTCGAGACCGACATCACGCGCTTTGTGCGGAAGGACGTGCCGCGTCGGGTGGCCTCCAACGCCGAGACGCTGGCGCGCATGGCCGAGTTGGGTCTCAGTCTGTAAGCGGAAGAACGGCGCGTTCCCGCCAGAGCTGGTTCTGGTAAAATGGGCTCACCCCCCAGGAAACGGGAACGGCGTCTTTTCAGCGCAGTTCTCGTTTTCATTTGCGGGGGGACTTCCAAAATCGGACATCGAGCAGAAGCGGATATTCCCCGATTCCGAAAGATGAGTTCGGGGACGGCGAAGCGTTCCCGAAAAAAGGGAAACCCCGGCGGGAAATAAAAAAAACGGCCGCCCGCGCAGCCGTGACAGATCGTCTAAAAATTGATTTCCCAAATTGCATCCCAAAGACTTGACACTGCAAGTAATCGGTACCTGCGTGTGGGCGGGCGTGGATTCTGCTTGGGAGCAGGAAAAACTCGAAGCGTGGAAAATGCTCGAAAATGCCGCAGAATCCCACACGTCAGGTGCACGCTTTGTTGTGCCGCCGCTGGCTTGGAAGCACGCCTTAATAACTGGCTAATGCCGTTTCGATTTCATCTGGCGGCAATAATTCCATTGTCCATAATTCGCGTATAGTTGTTGCTGGCTTGCGGAGTCTTTCTTCATCGTACTGCGCCATTAATCCAAGACAGCGTAATGATGCTTGAATATTGCGTAAAACTTTTTCTTGCCGTTCTTCAGGTAGCCCCCCACTAAAACGTGGTGGTGCGTAAATCTTGCGGAAAAATGGGTTCACTGGCAAACTCGTACGACTTCCACATCGAGCGAGGAGTCAATGAACCCACAAACACTATTTTGCCCGAACATGGATTGTCCCGCAAGAGGACATAAAGGGAAAGGGAACATCCAAGTTCACAGTCAGAAAGACCAGCGGTGTGTGTGTCAAGTGTGCGGACAAACGTTTACGGTCACCAAAGGCACGATTTTCTATCGGTTACGCCATGCGCCTGAGCTGGTGATCCAAGTGTTGATTCTGCTGGCATACGGCTGCCCCATTCAAGCCATCGTTCGCGCCTTTGGATTGGACGAGCGGACCGTTCGAGATTGGCACGCTCGTGCAGGCAACCATTGTCAGCAGGTACATAAGCATCTGGTTGAAAACACGGTACATGACTTGAAGCAAGCGCAAGCGGATGAAATCAAAGTCAAGACGCAGAAAGGCACATTCTGGATGGCTCTGGCGATTTGGGTTCAGCCTCGTCTGTGGATGGGCGGGGTGGTTAGTCCCACACGTGACCTGAATTTGATTCAGGCCTTGGCGGACAAAATCAAGGGCATGGCTTTGTGTCGTCCACTCTTGCTGGCGGTAGACGGATTGTCCAGTTATGTCGGCGCCTTTCGGACTGCCTTTCGGAGCAAGTTTCCTCGCTCGGAGGGAGAAAGGGGACGATGCAAGATGGTGGCTTGGCAAGAGATTGCCATTGTGCAAGTCGTCAAACAGCGTATGGAAGGCGTCCTGAGTGTTAAGCGACGCATTGTTCAGGGTGCAAAAGATGCGGTCGAGCGTCTGATCCAAACCACTCAAGGAAAAGGCGTGATCAATACCGCTTTCATCGAACGTCTCAATGCCACCTTTCGTCAGAGGATCAGCGCCCTAACGCGGCGCACGCGCAACTTGGCGCAACAGGCTGAGACCTTGGTGGCAGGCATGTATTTGGTCGGTTGCTTCTACAACTTTTGTGACTTCCACAAAAGCCTGCGTTTGAAACTGTCTGTTGGTTCTTTCGGCCATCGCTGGGTGCAACGTACTCCTGCCATCGCCGCAGGCTTGACTGACCATCAGTGGACGCCTGCGGAATTGCTTCACTTCCGAGTTCCGCTTCCGCGTTGGAAATTGCCCAAACAGCGCGGCAGACCTTCTGCCACCTTGCTTCAACTCACTCAACAATGGGCAAATTGACCACGCTTAACTGCGGCGCTACCCCTTGCAAAACGAGAGTTCATTATTCATGTCAAAACGTGGTGAAGTCCTTGTAGCGATAATCAATAAGAAATTGGATTTTGCCATTTTGCGTGAGCAACTCTGGTATAGAATTCCTGTAAGCAGTGTCGAGAAGTGGATTAAGGAGCGTTGGTCTCCAAAGTGGTTGGCGTTTTATCAAACATTGGCATTTGGCGCAGAGAAACACGCGATAAACTATTTCGCAGAAGTTCTTGATATTCGTGAAGTTCGTCGCTGGCAATTGTTTCCCGATGAGCCACACGACGAGAAAAGTAACAGGCGATATTATCAAGTTTTTGTGAAGTCTGTTCAGACATTGCCAAAACCAATTTTTAGCCGAAGGTTTCGTAGAATTATTTTCATCCCGACAACTTGGGAGAAATTTATAAACGCAAGCGAGATAAACGACCTGTTTGATGAAAGTTCATTGGAAGATAAATTGTGGGCAGAATTCAAGCGGCATAACATTCCAGCAGAAAGACAGGAATATGTTATTGCCAGAAAAAATGATTATGCGTTGGATTTTGCGGTATATTGTGCCAAAGGCAATATTGATATAGAAACGGATGGCGATTTCTGGCACGCCAATCCTGAAAAAGCCGAGCAAGATAATTTGCGTGACCACGATTTGAGTACAGAAGGATGGAAGATTTTACGGTTCAGTGAAAATCAAATTCAAGAGCAAGCCGCCAGTTATTGCGTGAAAACCGTTTCCGATAACATCAATCTTCTTGGTGGAGTGGATGAAGGCAAAGTGATTCCACGAAAGATAAATCTTGACAGCGGTTCTTATCAGCCTTCATTATTCGATGGTCTTAAAAAAGCAGACGAGTCTTAAGGTCAAAAGCGTGCCAACACAGCGTGCACCTGACGCTGGGGATTCTGCGCACATCCCAAGCCTTTTTCACGCCTCTGCCTTTTTCTGGCTGGACGGCTTCGCCGTCCCCGCCCCAGCGCAGGTACCGATTACTTGCAGTGTCAAGTCTTTGGGATGCAATTTGGGAAATCAATTTTTAGACGATCTGTCACGGCTGCGCGAGCGGCCGTTTTTTTTATTTCCCGCCGGGATTTCCCTTTTTTAGGGAACGCTTCGCCGTCCCCGAACGCATCTTTCGGAATCGGGGAATATCCGCTTCTGCTCGATGTCCGATTTTGGAAGTCCCCCCGCAAATGAAAACGAGAACTGCGCTGAAAAGACGCCGTTCCCGTTTCCTGGGGGGTGAGCCCATTTTACCAGAACCAGCTCGGGCGGGAACGCGCCGTTCTTCCGCTTACAGGCTGAGACCCAACTCGGCCATGCGCGCCAGCGTCTCGGCGTTGGAGGCCACCCGACGCGGCACGTCCTTCCGCACAAAGCGCGTGATGTCGGTCTCGACGCCCAACTTCAACAAGGCATATTTGGCGAACTGTTTGCAGGTCAATCCCAGGCGCGCGCTTTCGTCCATGTCCCACGGCCAGCGCGTACTCTTTGTGGATGTCCAGGCCAATGTATCTTTCCAGCCCTCTTGCTTTTTCTGCTCCTTCCATGCTACACTCTCCTTGTGTTCGTGGATTGGGACGTGGATTGTCCCGAAAGAACATCGGGACCTTGTTGGGTTTGAGTTACAGGTACCGATACGGGCTTCCGGCTGTCTTGACCGGGCCCAGATTAGTTTCCGCGGGCTCCCATTTAACGCACCGGGCTTTGACGTTTGTGCGCCATCCCATAGCTGCGGCCGGGAGACCCTCGCGCTCACGCCCTGTCCGCGCTCCCGCGGTTGGTATCACCGCCGAGGATACACTGACGCCACGTCCCAGGCAAGGACATTCTAATAACGCAAACCGTTGGCACGCCCCTTGCAAAACGAGAGTTCATTATTCATGTCAAAACGTGGTGAAGTCCTTGTAGCGATAATCAATAAGAAATTGGATTTTGCCATTTTGCGTGAGCAACTCTGGTATAGAATTCCTGTAAGCAGTGTCGAGAAGTGGATTAAGGAGCGTTGGTCTCCAAAGTGGTTGGCGTTTTATCAAACATTGGCATTTGGCGCAGAGAAACACGCGATAAACTATTTCGCAGAAGTTCTTGATATTCGTGAAGTTCGTCGCTGGCAATTGTTTCCCGATGAGCCACACGACGAGAAAAGTAACAGGCGATATTATCAAGTTTTTGTGAAGTCTGTTCAGACATTGCCAAAACCAATTTTTAGCCGAAGGTTTCGTAGAATTATTTTCATCCCGACAACTTGGGAGAAATTTATAAACGCAAGCGAGATAAACGACCTGTTTGATGAAAGTTCATTGGAAGATAAATTGTGGGCAGAATTCAAGCGGCATAACATTCCAGCAGAAAGACAGGAATATGTTATTGCCAGAAAAAATGATTATGCGTTGGATTTTGCGGTATATTGTGCCAAAGGCAATATTGATATAGAAACGGATGGCGATTTCTGGCACGCCAATCCTGAAAAAGCCGAGCAAGATAATTTGCGTGACCACGATTTGAGTACAGAAGGATGGAAGATTTTACGGTTCAGTGAAAATCAAATTCAAGAGCAAGCCGCCAGTTATTGCGTGAAAACCGTTTCCGATAACATCAATCTTCTTGGTGGAGTGGATGAAGGCAAAGTGATTCCACGAAAGATAAATCTTGACAGCGGTTCTTATCAGCCTTCATTATTCGATGGTCTTAAAAAAGCAGACGAGTCTTAAGGTCAAAAGCGTGCCAACACAGCGTGCACCTGACGCTGGGGATTCTGCGCACATCCCAAGCCTTTTTCACGCCTCTGCCTTTTTCTGGCTGGACGGCTTCGCCGTCCCCGCCCCAGCGCAGGTACCGATTACTTGCAGTGTCAAGTCTTTGGGATGCAATTTGGGAAATCAATTTTTAGACGATCTGTCACGGCTGCGCGAGCGGCCGTTTTTTTTATTTCCCGCCGGGATTTCCCTTTTTTAGGGAACGCTTCGCCGTCCCCGAACGCATCTTTCGGAATCGGGGAATATCCGCTTCTGCTCGATGTCCGATTTTGGAAGTCCCCCCGCAAATGAAAACGAGAACTGCGCTGAAAAGACGCCGTTCCCGTTTCCTGGGGGGTGAGCCCATTTTACCAGAACCAGCTCGGGCGGGAACGCGCCGTTCTTCCGCTTACAGGCTGAGACCCAACTCGGCCATGCGCGCCAGCGTCTCGGCGTTGGAGGCCACCCGACGCGGCACGTCCTTCCGCACAAAGCGCGTGATGTCGGTCTCGACGCCCAACTTCAACAAGGCATATTTGGCGAACTGTTTGCAGGTCAATCCCAGGCGCGCGCTTTCGTCCATGTCCCACGGCCAGCGCGTACTCTTTGTGGATGTCCAGGCCAATGTATCTTTCCAGCCCTCTTGCTTTTTCTGCTCCTTCCATGCTACACTCTCCTTGTGTTCGTGGATTGGGACGTGGATTTTCCCGAAAGAACATCGGGACCTTGTTGGGCTTGAGTTACAGGTACCGATACGGGCTTCCGGCTGTCTTGACCGGGCCCAGATTAGTTTCCGCGGGCTCCCATTTAACGCACCGGGCTTTGACGTTTGTGCGCCGTCCCATAGCTGCGGCCGGGAGACCCTCGCGCTCACGCCCTGTCCGCGCTCCCGCGGTTGGTATCACCGCCGAGGATACACTGACACCACGTCCCAGGCAAGGACATTCTAATAACGCAAGCCGTTAACGCAAGCCGTTAACGCAAGCCGTTAGCCACCTTCCCGCAAAATAAAGTTCAAAAATTCACCGTCTATTGGTGTAAAATAAATTCAGATAGTCTCGATTTAGCAAATACTGGAGTAAAAAGCCATGACACTTGACGAGAAAATTCACCAATATACACAAAAACTTCCGTATTCATTTCAGGAAGAATTATTTGATTTTGTTCAGTATTTACTTATGAAGGCTGAACAACAGGAAAAACAAGACTGGGCTTCATTATCTTTATCTTCGGCAATGCGTGATATGGAAGATGAGCCTGATTTATACAGTCTTTCTGATTTACGGATAACCTTCGCATGACACAAGACTTGAAGAAAGTAGGGCAAGTTGTGGCGTTTCGGTTTCCGCAGACCGACCTTGAAAAAGGTAAGTTGCGCCCTGCGCTTTTGCTGGCAAAATTACCGAATGAATATGACGATTGGCTAACTTGTATGATTTCATCACAAACTCGCCATTATGTTGCTGGGTTTGATGAAATAGTACAAGAAAGCGATGATGATTTTGAACAAAGTGGGCTAAAAGTTACAAGCATAATTCGAGTTGGGCGGTTAGCGGTTATATCGGGAGAGTCTTTACTCGGCGCAATGGGTCAAATTTCTGATGAGCGTTTGGAGCGAGTCAAGAAACACTTATCAGATTGGATTTCTAAAAAGTAAAGCAAGCGAGTCTGTGAAAAGCCAAAAGGTCTCTTAAACAAAAACGGTGGCTAACAAAGCGTGCACCTGACGTGTGGGATTCTGCAGCATTTTCAGGCATTTTCCTCGCTTCGAGTTTTTCCTGCTCCCAAGCAGAATCCACGCCCGCCCACACGCAGCGCTCACGCCCTGTCCGCGCTCCCGCGGTTGGTATCACCGCCGAGGATACGCTGACACCACGTCCCAGGCAAGGACATTCTAATAACGCAAACCGTTGGGCAACCCCGTGCAAAATTGAGTTCTTGAAAATATTATCGCTTCGTGATATTATCGGCGCATGATTGAATCTTTCGTATCCGATGAAACCGAAAAAATCTTTCGCGGTCAAGTCTCAAAGAAATTCCCGAAAGATATTCAACGAACCGCCCGCCGAAAGTTGATTTACTTGGACGACGCAGAAGATTTACAAGATTTGCTTGCGCCCCCTGGAAATCGGCTGGAAAAATTAAAAGGCGACAGGGCGGGGCAACACAGCATCCGCATTAATGACCAATGGCGAATTTGCTTCAAATGGTCAGGTAACAAGGCGAAAGATGTTGAGATTGTGGATTATCACGGATGAGAGAAAAAATGATGGATAAAACTTTATCACCCATTCACCCTGGCGAAATTTTGCTAGAAGATTTCATGAAACCGCTTGGTTTAAGCCAGTATCGTCTGGCGCATGACATCAGCGTTACTCCAATTCGCATCAGCCAGATTGTTAATGGCGAGCGTTCGATTACTGTTGATACTGCCATGCGTCTTGCCCGTTATTTTGGTACAAGCGCGGCAGTTTGGCTTCGTTTGCAAGTCCGTTACGATTTAGAAGTTGCAGAAAGTGAATTGAGCGGAAAAATCAATAAAGAAGTCAAGGTATTGGCTCAAACACCAAGTCGCGTGTAAACCAGCAGGTTGCCCAACACAGCGTCAGCTGACGTGTGGGATTCTGCGGCATTTTCGGGCTTTTTCTACACCCGAACAGAATCCTGTTTTCGAAGTTTTGTCCACACCCGCCCACACGCCGCGCTCACGCCCTGTCCGCGCTCCCGCGGTTGGTATCACCGCCGAGGATACACTGACGCCACGTCCCAGGCAAGGACATTCTAATAACGCAAACCGTTAGCCACCATCTTGCAAAACATAGGTAGGAGAAAATCAAGAAATGCTTTCGTTGATGAATATGCTTTTTTACGTTTTCGATATTGTGTTCGACTTTTGGTTTGTGTTAATATTTACCCCGCTTCAAAATAGAAAGAACTGGCTTAGAAATATAGTTTATGGTTGGGCGGCTTGGGCAGTTATTCGCATTATTTTATTTTTCGCCCCAGAGCCTCTCCCCTCTTTAGCAATCCCCGAACCTTTAAGCACAATTTTATTTTTTGTTACTGGCTTTGTTTTGAGGTAGCCCCCCACTAAAACGTGGTGGTGCGTAAATCTTGCGGAAAAATGGGTTCACTGGCAAACTCGTACGACTTCCACATCGAGCGAGGAGTCAATGAACCCACAAACACTATTTTGCCCGAACATGGATTGTCCCGCAAGAGGACATAAAGGGAAAGGGAACATCCAAGTTCACAGTCAGAAAGACCAGCGGTGTGTGTGTCAAGTGTGCGGACAAACGTTTACGGTCACCAAAGGCACGATTTTCTATCGGTTACGCCATGCGCCTGAGCTGGTGATCCAAGTGTTGATTCTGCTGGCATACGGCTGCCCCATTCAAGCCATCGTTCGCGCCTTTGGATTGGACGAGCGGACCGTTCGAGATTGGCACGCTCGTGCAGGCAACCATTGTCAGCAGGTACATGAGCATCTGGTTGAAAACACGGTACATGACTTGAAGCAAGCGCAAGCGGATGAAATCAAAGTCAAGACGCAGAAAGGCACATTCTGGATGGCTCTGGCGATTTGGGTTCAGCCTCGTCTGTGGATGGGCGGGGTGGTTAGTCCCACACGTGACCTGAATTTGATTCAGGCCTTGGCGGACAAAATCAAGGGCATGGCTTTGTGTCGTCCACTCTTGCTGGCGGTAGACGGATTGTCCAGTTATGTCGGCGCCTTTCGGACTGCCTTTCGGAGCAAGTTTCCTCGCTCGGAGGGAGAAAGGGGACGATGCAAGATGGTGGCTTGGCAAGAGATTGCCATTGTGCAAGTCGTCAAACAGCGTATGGAAGGCGTCCTGAGTGTTAAGCGACGCATTGTTCAGGGTGCAAAAGATGCGGTCGAGCGTCTGATCCAAACCACTCAAGGAAAAGGCGTGATCAATACCGCTTTCATCGAACGTCTCAATGCCACCTTTCGTCAGAGGATCAGCGCCCTAACGCGGCGCACGCGCAACTTGGCGCAACAGGCTGAGACCTTGGTGGCAGGCATGTATTTGGTCGGTTGCTTCTACAACTTTTGTGACTTCCACAAAAGCCTGCGTTTGAAACTGTCTGTTGGTTCTTTCGGCCATCGCTGGGTGCAACGTACTCCTGCCATCGCCGCAGGCTTGACTGACCATCAGTGGACGCCTGCGGAATTGCTTCACTTCCGAGTTCCGCTTCCGCGTTGGAAATTGCCCAAACAGCGCGGCAGACCTTCTGCCACCTTGCTTCAACTCACTCAACAATGGGCAAATTGACCACGCTTAACTGCGGCGCTACCTTGCAAGGGGCGTGCCAACGGTTTGCGTTATGAGAATGTCCTTGCCTGGGACGTGGTGTCAGTGTATCCTCGGCGGTGATACCAACCGCGGGAGCGCGGACAGGGCGTGAGCGCGAGGGTCTCCCGGCCGCAGCTATGGGATGGCGCACAAACGTCAAAGCCCGGTGCGTTAAATGGGAGCCCGCGGAAACTAATCTGGGCCCGGTCAAGACAGCCGGAAGCCCGTATCGGTACCTGTAACTCAAACCCAACAAGGTCCCGATGTTCTTTCGGGAAAATCCACGTCCCAATCCACGAACACAAGGAGAGTGTAGCATGGAAGGAGCAGAAAAAGCAAGAGGGCTGGAAAGATACATTGGCCTGGACATCCACAAAGAGTACGCGCTGGTCGTGGGACATGGACGAAAGCGCGCGCCTGGGATTGACCTGCAAACAGTTCGCCAAATATGCCTTGTTGAAGTTGGGCGTCGAGACCGACATCACGCGCTTTGTGCGGAAGGACGTGCCGCGTCGGGTGGCCTCCAACGCCGAGACGCTGGCGCGCATGGCCGAGTTGGGTCTCAGTCTGTAAGCGGAAGAACGGCGCGTTCCCGCCAGAGCTGGTTCTGGTAAAATGGGCTCACCCCCCAGGAAACGGGAACGGCGTCTTTTCAGCGCAGTTCTCGTTTTCATTTGCGGGGGGACTTCCAAAATCGGACATCGAGCAGAAGCGGATATTCCCCGATTCCGAAAGATGAGTTCGGGGACGGCGAAGCGTTCCCGAAAAAAGGGAAACCCCGGCGGGAAATAAAAAAAACGGCCGCCCGCGCAGCCGTGACAGATCGTCTAAAAATTGATTTCCCAAATTGCATCCCAAAGACTTGACACTGCAAGTAATCGGTACCTGCGTGTGGGCGGGCGTGGATTCTGCTTGGGAGCAGGAAAAACTCGAAGCGTGGAAAATGCTCGAAAATGCCGCAGAATCCCACACGTCAGGTGCACGCTGTGTTGGGCAGGTTTTTGCAAGACTCAACTGTGGGTAACAATAGCCTTCATCACCATTGGGAATAGCTCTTGCGGATTATTTGTTGTGCCTTGACCGCCATGTTCAATAGTTTCGTGCTTATGTTCTGGCAAATTTGAGCCAGCGTAAATAAAATATGGCGTTTGGTTGCCCTGTTGTCGTACCGTATCTAATAAAACATACCCTTCTCGGTTTCCTTCTCGCCTGCCCATATCAGAAATGATAGCGGCGTATTTATTGCGCTTAAGGAGTTCTAATGCTTCGTTAGTAGATAGAGCGAGAGTGAATTGTATGCCCACAGATTCAAACGCCCTACGTTCATAAGTATTGTTATCTGGGCGGTCATCAACCCAAAGAATATGATTACGCCAATCATTTTTCTCTTGTAGATTAGCAGGGATAGATTGCCTTACCACTTCAATAATTTTTTGTATATCAATTTCCGATGTTGGCACATCAGATTTTGTAGTGGCAGCAGTTAGTTGTGCCACAGCCGTCATTTGCATTTTTACATAATTTTCTTCGTCTTTGAAGTCGCTTGGCGAAAAAAGTTTTCCGCTGTGCCTACTTACCAACCATGCAAAGACAATCAACACAATCACTGGGAACAGAACTAAAAACCAAATAAGAGGTAATCTTTCGCTTGGAGTTAGTGAACCTGAAAAAGCCGTAACGAGTCCAGCGACTCCATAAATAAGAACTATGAAAAGCGCAATAATGCCGAGTGGGTTACGAGACAAACTTTTTGCCGTTTGACCAAATGAATTTAATTCGCTCATTGTCTTATCCTTTCAAATTGTGCTTTGCGTTACCTGCCCAACGGTTTGCGTTATTAGAATGTCCTTGCCTGGGACGTGGCGTCAGTGTATCCTCGGCGGTGATACCAACCGCGGGAGCGCGGACAGGGCGTGAGCGCGAGGGTCTCCCGGCCGCAGCTATGGGATGGCGCACAAACGTCAAAGCCCGGTGCGTTAAATGGGAGCCCGCGGAAACTAATCTGGGCCCGGTCAAAACAGCCGGAAGCCCGTATCGGTACCTGTAACTCAAACCCAACAAGGTCCCGATGTTCTTTCGGGAAAATCCACGTCCCAATCCACGAACACAAGGAGAGTGTAGCATGGAAGGAGCAGAAAAAGCAAGAGGGCTGGAAAGATACATTGGCCTGGACATCCACAAAGAGTACGCGCTGGTCGTGGGACATGGACGAAAGCGCGCGCCTGGGATTGACCTGCAAACAGTTCGCCAAATATGCCTTGTTGAAGTTGGGCGTCGAGACCGACATCACGCGCTTTGTGCGGAAGGACGTGCCGCGTCGGGTGGCCTCCAACGCCGAGACGCTGGCGCGCATGGCCGAGTTGGGTCTCAGCCTGTAAGCGGAAGAACGGCGCGTTCCCGCCAGAGCTGGTTCTGGTAAAATGGGCTCACCCCCCAGGAAACGGGAACGGCGTCTTTTCAGCGCAGTTCTCGTTTTCATTTGCGGGGGGACTTCCAAAATCGGACATCGAGCAGAAGCGGATATTCCCCGATTCCGAAAGATGAGTTCGGGGACGGCGAAGCGTTCCCGAAAAAAGGGAAACCCCGGCGGGAAATAAAAAAACGGCCGCCCGCGCAGCCGTGACAGATCGTCTAAAAATTGATTTCCCAAATTGCATCCCAAAGACTTGACACTGCAAGTAATCGGTACCTGCGTGTGGGCGGGCGTGGACTCTGCTTGGGAGCAGGATAAAACTCGAAGCCAGAAAAATGCTCGAAAATGCCGCAGAATCCCACACGTCAGGTGCACGCTTTGTTGGGCAACTTTTGTGGGGATTAGTGATTGATTGGAATAACCCATTCTGCATATTCAATGCTTGATAAATTTTCTACAATAAAAACAATTTCTGTTATTGATGTGTCCGAGTGGTCAACGCCATACGCCAGACCACAACATAAATAGCCGTCTAGTCTTGAACTATCTCCCGAATCTAGAATGATTGAATCTTCAAACGTCCTTCCTTTGGCTTCTGCGAAGCCATCTTTATAAATTGTTCCATTATTATCTTTAACCGTAAAAGTTGGGTCTCCAAAAGTAAAAGATATGGAACTCGGCGACACATTTTTTACTTCAACATTAATGCTAACGTATTTTCCTGAATAAAAACCGCCTGCAACTTCATAATCAATACTCACAACAGTAAAGGCGATGTTTCCTTGTCGATAAGTTTGTCCAAGTTGAAGCCCTGTATTTGGTTGAGTAGTTGGTGTATTTGTTGGCGGAATTTCTGTTGGAGTACGAGTCATTGTTGGAGGAGGAACTGTAAACGTGGGAGGTTTTGTAGGCGGAATTACTGTGTGAGTTATAGTGGGAATCGGCATATTCACAGTATCTTTGGTAGCCGCAACAGTAACGGCAACTTGTGAAGGCGTTGGATTTATTTTGCTTAAGCCCCATTCAATTATAGGAACTCCCAGACCGATACAAGCAGCAAGAACGGCAAAAACGCCGCTGATGATAGCCACTTTTGTCGCCACTGACTTTTCGCTGTGTTCTGTTTTACTCATAGATTCTCCTTTTGTAGTATTGGTTGTACATGACTTGTTGCCCAACTATGTATTATACGGAAAGTTTCCGTATAACCGCCCCCTGCGGGGGCTTATGCGGACGTTTTCCGTATAAGACCCCAAATCAGCGTCATATACGGAATTTTTCTGTATAATATCCTTGTCCAGAGTCATATACAGAAACATTGCGCCAAATATACAATCAGTTTCATAATTTGACAATCCTTTTGCCGCAGGAAAAATCATGGAAAACCCAACCGCCCAACCTCCGCAGGGAAGAAAACTCCTCGACCAGGTCCGCGACATGATCAAAACCAAACACTACTCCTCGCGCACTGGCGAGACCTGCGTGTACTAAACCCGCAACCCGCCCCCCTAATACCTCCCATAATTGATCGGCTCGCTCAACTGCGGCTCGATCTTCAACCGCTCCTGCGCGCCGAGTTTCTGCCAGTATTCGGCGCGGTCCTTCACGCCGAAGACCCACTCGTCGAGATATTTTGTCACCGCCTCGGGCGATTCGCTGATCTTATCCCAGGCCAGATAGAACTCATTGTCACGGTCGTAGTATCCCTGCGCGTAGGAGGGATGACACGCGAACGGGACATGGCACACCGCGCTGACGATGATGCCGGGGATCATCGTCCGATTCGGGTCGGAACGGATGACGGACTCGTCCACGATCTCCTCCGCCGTCAGGATGACCTTCCGCGCCGCGAACGCGGCTTCCTTCTGCTCGCCGATGATTCCCCACAGGTGCGCGTTCCCGTTCGCGTCCGCGCGCTGGACGTGGACGATGGACACGTCGGGGTTGAGCGCCGGGACGGCGATCAGGTCGGGTCCGCCGTACGGGTCGGGAACCCGCTTGATGGACGGGTTGGCCCGCTCGAGGTCCGACGCGCCCGTCTGCTTCATCGGCAGGAAGGGCAGTCCCGACGCGCCGGCCTGCAGGCGGGTGATCATCCCGAAGTGGGAATATTCCTCCCACTCCAATTCGCCGCGCTCGATGGCCGCGCGCACGAGTCGCAGGCTCCCGACGCCCGGGTTGCCCATATACGAGAAGATGACTTTGCGCGCGCATCCCGCCGCGACCATCTGGTCGTAGATCAGGTCGGGCGTGGCGCGGGCCAGGGTGAGGTTCTTTTTCTGCTGGCGGATGATCTCATGTCCCGCCGCGAACGGGATGAGGTGGGTGAAACCTGCGGCGTAAACCGCGTCGCCGTCGTTGACGAATTTCGCGACAGCCTCGGAAAGCGGGAGGAGTTTGCTCATTTCTTTTCCTGCTCTTTTTTCTTTTTGATCTTTTCCTGTCTTGCCGCCTCGCGCCGCGCCTGGATCTTTTTGATGTAACGGAATCGCTCCGCGGCCTGGGGCGGCGCGGCGGTCTTGCGGAAGAGGAAGCCCACCAGAAGCAGCGCCACCGCGATGCACAGCAGGCTGAAGTTCACGCTGCCCGCCGTGTATTTGGTTGAAGCGTCCGACGCGATGAAGAGCGCGGCCGACCCGATTCCCATCAGGATGAAGAATGTTCCGACGCGGGCGACGAAATCTTTCATGTGAGAAAGCAGAGCGAGATATTATCTCGCTCTGCTGATTCTAATTCGCGAGGCGATTATTTCTTCGCCTTCCTGGCGGTTTTCTTGACGGCTTTCCTGACGACCTTCCTGGCTGCCTTTTTCGGCGCGGCCTTTTTCGCGGGTTTGATCAGGGTCTGAATCTGCTCGTGCATGTAGAGCTGCACGTAGTAGTAGCCGCCGCCGTTCTTGCCGCTCGCGCCGGAGCCTTTCCAGCCGCCGAAGGGTTGGAAGCCCGGCCACGCGCCGGTCGTCGCGCCCTGCGGACGGTTGGCGTACGTCACGCCTGCTTCGATCTTGTCGAAGAACCATTTGACCTCGGCCGCATTGCCGTAGAAGCCGGCGGTCAAGCCGTAGTTGACGCTGTTGGCGATCTGCATGGCTTCGTCGAGATTGTCCACCTTGCCGATGGTGGCGATGGGCAGGAACATCTCATACTGCCACAGGCGGTGGCTGAAGGGCAGGTCGGTGACGAAGGTCGGTTCGCAGAAGTAGCCCTTGTCGAAGTCGCCGCCGGTCTTCACGTGACCGCCGGTCAGGAAGTTGCCGCCGGCCTGGTTGATCTCTTCGGTGAAGTTTTTGAAGTCGTTGTAGGAACCCTTGTTGATGACCGGGCCGAGGTAGGTGGCGCGCTCGGTCGGGTCGCCGATGGCGAGTTTGTCGGTGAGGGTCTTCAGTTTGGAGACCAGTTCGTCGTAGACGGGCGCTTCCACAATGACGCGCGAGGCGGCGGAGCATTTCTGTCCCTGCAGGCCAAAGGCCGAGCGGACGATGCCGGTCGCGGCGTCGTCCAAATTGGCGTTGCGCGAGACGATGGCGGGGTTCTTGCCGCCAAGTTCCAGCACCACCGGGCGGACGTAGTTGCGGTTGGCGAAGTCGCGGTAGAGTTTCATGCCCACGTCGAAGGAGCCGGTGAAGGTGGCGCCGTCGAATTCGGGGCTGTCCACCAGCGCCTGTCCGAGCGTGGAGCCGGGGCCGGTGACGAAGTTCACCACGCCGTCGGGGAAGCCGGCGTCGCGCAGGCATTCGGCGTAGAGGCGGACGATCCAGGCGGTGTCGGTGGCGGGCTTGATGACGACGGTGTTGCCCGCGACCAGCGCCGCGCCGGTCGGGCCGCCGGTCAACGCGAAGGGGAAGTTGAACGGCGAGACGACCAGCCACACCCCGTAGGGCTTCAGCACAGACATGTTCGTGGCGTCGTAGCCGACCAGCGGGTCTTTGCCCATTGGCTTGATGAAGCCCTTGTTCTCTTCCATCATTTGGGCAGAGTAGTACATCAGGTCGGCGGTTTCCTGCACGTCGCCGAGGGCTTCCATGCGGTTCTTGCCCACGTTCAGCGCCATCGCCGCGCCCAGCTCAAAGATGCGCTTTTCGATCAGTTTCGAGGCCTTGCGGACGAGGGCCACGCGTTTCTGCCACGGGGTACGCGACCAGGCGGGGAAGGCGCGGCGGGCGGCCTCAACCGCCATCTGCGCGTGGGAGGCGTTTCCTTTCTGCATTACGCCCAACACCCAATCGGTGTTGATCGGGGAGCGGACTTCGAATTTCTCGTCGGCGAACACCTCCCTGCCGTCAATGAACATGCCATATTCCCGTCCCAGATTCTGCTTGAGGGCGGCAACGGCTTTGTCGAAGCCCTTGTGCAATTCCTCGGGCGGATTGAACATGGTGGCGTAGGTTAGTTTGAAAGCCATGAGGGACTCCTTGTTAGTCTGATGGTCTTTGGTCTGATAGTCTCATAGTCGTTGATCCAACAACCTGATTTGTGGGCTGTCAGATACTTGACTGGCGACTGACAAAGTATAGCGTAGTAAATCACAAACGTCAAAGTGACGAAGTTCCTCACTTAAGAAACCAGACTTCTTGACAGTCTCCTCTACTGCGTTGATAATTGGGCGCAATGTCCAACTCTCCTCTTGTCGTAGAAAATCTATCCTTTCGTTACCGCGACCGGCAGGGCGCGGCTATTCATGATATTTCGTTCGCGGCGAACGCGGGCGAAATTCTGTTGATCGCGGGCGCCAGCGGATGCGGGAAGACCACGCTCATCCGTTGCGTCAACGGGCTGATCCCGCGCAGTTACAAGGGCGAGGCGGGCGGACGAATCCTCATCCACGGCGAAGACACGGCGAAGATGAAACTGTCCACGATCTCGCAAAAAGTCGGGACGGTGCTGCAAGACCCCGAGCGGCAAATCCTCGGGACGAAGGTGCTGAACGAGGTGGCGTTCGGGCTGGAGAATCTCGGCCTCGCCCGCGAGGAAATTTATCAGCGCGCCGACGAGGCGCTGGAGCATTTGAAGATCGCGCATCTGCGCGGCCGCGACACGTTCCTGCTTTCGGGCGGCGAAAAACAGAAAGTCGCGCTGGCGGGCGTGCTGGCGATGCGCCCATCCATTTTGTTATTGGATGAACCGCTGGCGAGTCTCGATCCCGCCTCCGCGGGCGAGACGCTCGACGCGGTGCGCTTCCTCGCCGACGAGGGGATGACCGTCCTGATGGTGGAGCATCGCGTCGAAGACGTGCTGCGCATCCATCCCGAACGCGTCATGTATATGAGCGAGGGGACGATTCGTTACCTCGGCGAGGTGGGCGGGTTATCAAGAGTAGTGAACTATCACGAGGTGAAACTCCCTGCCGAACAGATCGTCCGACGGGCGAAGCAGGATCCCGCCCCGGCGGAGATCCGCGTCCTGCCCGGCGCGGCCGGCCGAACGTCGGAGCGGGGCGAGGCGGAAACGTCGGAGGACGAAGCGCTGGTCCGCTTCGAAAACGTCTCGTTCGGCTACGAGGCGGACGTCGAAATCCTGCACGGGATCAATCTCGAGATCAAGCGCGGCGACGTGATCGCGGTGTTGGGTCCGAACGGTTCGGGCAAGACCACTTTTGTCAAACACGCCATCGGCCTGCTCAAGCCGAAATCGGGGCGCGTGCTCGTGAACGGAAAAGATACGCGCGAGTCGAGCGTGGCCGAGATCGCCAGCACGCTTGGGTACGTTTTCCAAAGTCCGAGCCACATGCTCTTCGCGCCGACCGTGCGCGAGGAACTGGCGTTCGGCCCGACGAATTTGAAGCATTCAAAGGAAGAGATCGAAAAGGAGGTGCAAGAGGCGTTACGAATCGTCAACCTGTCTGAGTTCGAGCAAGACCCTCCGCTGGCGCTTTCGTTCGGCCAGCAAAAACGCGTCAGCATCGCGGCCATCCTGGCGATGCGCTCCCGCATCCTCGTCATGGACGAGCCGACCGCGGGGCAGGACTATCGGAATTACATGAACTTCATGGATTCCATTTTGCAGATGCCCGGCTTCGAGGCGGTGATGTTCATCACGCACGACGTGGACCTGGCGGTGATCTATGCCAACCGCGTCCTGCTCGTGGCGGACGGGCGACTCGTGGCTGACGGCTCGCCGCACGAAGTCCTGCGCGACTTCCCTCGACTGGAATCCTGCCGCGTCGTCCCGAGCTCGCTCCTGGCCCTGAACGTGGAGCGCTTCCCGCAAACGGGACAGTTCCTGCGCGCGGAGGCGCTGGCGCATGTGTGACGGTTTTGGCGTTTGCAGGAATCCGAAAACATTGCTTTCGGATCGCCCCGAAGTAGAACTTCGGGATTCCTGAACAGAAGTACTTCGGAATTCCCGAACGAAAGAACTTCGGGATTCCTGAATTGCGCCGCCTAACTTCGGAATTCCTGAACGAACGCAATCAATTTTTCACAAAGGAGAATGAGATGGATAAACGTTTGTCTTCTGTGGCGATCTGGCTGGTGGCGATTCTTGCCATCTTCGCGATCATCGTGTTCGTGCTGGGCAATACGCTCGGCATCGAGCGTTTCCAGACCGATAATGCCACGCTCGGCCTGCGCTTCCTGTTTGTGATCGTGGGCCTGCTGATCGCCTTCGCGGTCTACCTGTTCACCAAAGAGAACAAGGCCTGGGAAGTGGGCACGCGCGAGGTGGTGTGGATGGCTATCGGCGCGGCGCTGTATGCCGTGTTCTCGTGGTACTTCAACGCCACCGTGTTCGTCGTCCCCTCGCTGAGCCAGGTGGCGCTCCGTCCTGCCATCGCCATCCCGATGTTCTTCGGCTACGCCTTCGGCCCCATCGTCGGCTTCTTCACGGGCGCGGTCGGCAACATGTTCGGCGACGCGATCTCGGGCTTCGGACTTTCCCCGCAGTGGAGCATCGGCAACGGACTCGTCGGCTTCATCGCTGGCCTGCCCGCGCTGTTCGCGAGCCGCAAGAAAGCCACCGATACCGTCCTGTGGGTGGGCGGCGCTCTCGTCCTGCTTGCCACCATCGTCTACTTCCTCAACCGCGGCGAGACGAACATGATGTTCTTCGATCCCGCCAACAACGTCTTCGGCGACCAACCCATCGCGTTGACCGCGGGCATCGCCCTGCTGGTTGGCTTCGTGCTGGTGCTGGTCGTCCGCTTTGCGTTCGGGAAGAACGCTGCCGTCGGCGAGGCGGTCATCTGGGGCATGTTGGGCAACGTCCTCGGCATCGGCTTCGCGGCCATCTCCGACATCTGGATCAACGGATTCAGCGCCACGGCCGCCATCGTGGGCGAGTTCCTGCCCGCGGCGGGTCCGAACCTGATCTTCGCCGCCATCCTCGTCCCGCTGCTCGTCGCGGCCTACGCGGCAGTGCAGAGGCAGTCGGGGCGGTAAGAGAGAAGAGAACAGAGGGTAGAGAACAGTCCGTTCTCTACCCTCTGCCTGCTCTCTATTCTCTACTCATCTACTTTCTATGTTAGTCGCCTGGCGTTATCGCTCCCGTCCCCGCTCGTTCATCCAGTCCTTCGACCCGCGTGCCTGGATGATGTTCTACGGCTGCTTCCTCTTTTCCACGCTCGCGTTTTGGGACGTGCGCTTTTTGCTGTTCTTCGCGGCCATCGCGCTCTTCGTCCTGCTCACCTCGGGCGTGACGTGGAACGAGATCCGCCGCGCGATCTTGTTCATCGTCGGTTTCGTGTCCATCTTCGCCTTTTTCACCTTCCTGACGGGCCGCGGCGGGGTGGAACTCTACGAGCAGGAGCATCTCATCCGACGGTTCGAAGCGTCCTTCTCCATCCTCGGCTGGACGCCCGCGCTGGACGTCACTGTCGAGCGCGCCTTCTTTGGGGTCAGCCAGTTCGTGCGCGTCTTCAGCATCGCCATTATGACGATCCTGATCCCCTACTCGCTCAACCCCGCGCTGTACGGGATCACCTTCCGCGGGCTGGGACTGCCCGACAAGATCGCCTACGCCATGGACCTGACCATGCGCTTCATCCCGACCTTCAGCCGCGATTTCCAACTGACGATGGACGCGCAGAAAGCGCGCGGCTTCGAGCTGGAGAAGATCGGCGGCGGACTCATCCAGCAGGTGCGGAAGATCGGCCCGCTGATGGTCCCCGTCACCATCCATGCCATCATCGGCAGCGAGGACATCATCGACGCCATGGACTTGCGCGCCTTCGGCATCGGCCCGCGCACCTGGCTGCAAAAACTGGATTACAAAATGAAAGACCGCATCCTGATCGGGGTCGGGCTCGCGATCCTGCTCTTCTCGATGGCGCTCAGTACCCTCGGCCAGGGACAGTTCTGGGTCCCGCCGGGACTGCTGGCGTTGGCGGGAGGGTGAGCATATTTCCATTCCAAAATTTGCTTGACTTTGCCTTGATTGGATGGTAAACTCTGCGGGCTTTAAAAACCGATGCGGGGTAGAGCAGTGGCAGCTCGTCGGGCTCATAACCCGGAGGTCGCAGGTTCGAGTCCTGCCCCCGCTACCTGAACGAATCCAAAGACCGCCAGGCATTCAGCCTGGCGGTCTTGCGTATTTCGAACAGCGAGTCCCGGCTACTTAGCCGCCGGTTTCTTCGGGTCGTTGCGCTGCGCGCCCAAGCCATGCAATTCCGCTTGGATACGCGCGTTGGGCAGTCAGACTGAGGCTGCGCGTAACGGTCGGCGCCGCCGTCCCCGGGCGGAGCGCGGCAGCCCCGTTTGGAATTGAAGCCGCGCCGCTTTGTCCGTCTTTTAGGATGCTGCGCCAGCTCGCTTTTGTCGCTGTAGCTTATATAAACTGACGGCAAAGACGATAAATCCAAGCGGCGTGGCGATGAAATACAGAATCCAATTGGCGTGCGCCGTTAAGTTTATTGACATGGCGAGAGCGTATATAAGGACGCTTGTAACAGGCAGGCCAAATAACCCGGGGTAGTTTTTCAGGGGAGCGCGGCCGTTCAGTGTTTCCAGCAGCGACCCCTCGGCCTCGCTCGCGCGATTTTGACGCAATCCCCAGTACGATAGCCCAAAAAGAATGGGCAGGATAATGACTGCGATTGGGCTGGCTGGCGCCGCTATTAAAAGGAAATAAAGCGCAAACAAGCCGCTGATTACAATCGTCGTCCAGCGATTCCACTTCATCGGGGTTGACGAACTCCAATTCGCCAGCCAGTAGGCAAGTATTGCCAGCGTTGTAGTCGTGAAAGTAAACGCGGAAAATTCAAGGACAGATGAGACCCTGCCGTCCGGCTCAGTCCACCAGCTGGTGGCCCAAAAACCATAAACCAACCCTGTCAGGCTGGAAAGTTTTATGCTCGACCAGATGTTGGAAGACAGGAGCGCTTTTTGAACCGCATACCAGCCGATCCATACGGTCAGCAGGGCGTGCCAGGCGAGTCCTGTAAATGAGATGGATAAGGGGAGCATGTCATAGGCGGTTTGCACAATAACGCCTTCGGCAAGCCAGCCAAAAACAGCCCCAGCCAGAAATAAGGCCCAAATTTCTTTAACTCGAAAATAGGAAACCAGGCGAAGGAAAATGTAGGCCATCAGCGAATAAACCATCCATGCGCTGAACCAGTTTTTGAGCGAATCGTCTGCCCGAACATGCGCCCAAAATAAATGTTCCGAAAAATAGACGAAGACGTATCCTGTGGAAAGAACGAACAGAATGTTTTTCAGAGTATTCATGGCGCGTCCAACTGCAACCTGGAAGACGGCGGCCTGCCGCATGAGAAGGCGATGGCTACCGCCGCCTCAGCCATGCAGCCGCCCGACCGACCCTAAACCTGGCGGCGTCCCCGCGCTTGACAGAAACCGGCGCGGGGACGCGCGTGACGTTTTGACGCTACTCGCCTGGCGGAACAGAAAAAACCAACTCGATCAGCTTGACGCTTGAAAATTCGACGCCCGAATTCGAATTACCCGCATTCGGGGGCAGGCTTAAATCAACTTTCATGATTTTCCCGCCAGGAAATAACCCGCCTTGAAAATCCCCGACCTCTTCTGGAACGAGCAGGAGAACAGCCTCGTTGTTTTGGAGAAACTGGATTTTCTTTGCAGATTGATCGAATCTAATTGTGATATCGCAACTGGTTTCGGAGTTGCCGCCTGGCATATCCAGTTCATCTGTGTATACGGGAGATTCTGACGCGCCGTCGCGAAGAATGACCCCCAGCCTCCCGTCCATGCAGGAGAGCTCCATGCGCTTGGTGCCTGCCCACCACGGTTCCCCTCCCCCTTCAGCGTACGTTAAACCGATGATATTTTCGCCAACCGACTTCATGCTCAACTTCATCTCGAACTCGCCGGAAAAGAGCAGATTTTCCGCCAGTAACGCGCCGTCCCACTGGTCGGAGACATTTTGTTTTTCCATGGGGCGATCTTGTTTGGAGACGATGCTTGCAGCGCTTACCCAGGGTTTGGGGGCGCATCCGCTCAACAAAACTGCCAGCACGACAAACGCAAAGAGCGCTGATGGGAACGATTTTTTCATGGTGTACACTCCTTTTGATGTGATTGCGAAGCCGTCCAACGAGGCTGTCGAAAAACTGGAAATTCGGCCCCGGCCGCTGCGATCGGGGCGAACGGTCCCCATTGTACATCGGCTTGGGGCCTGGCGCACAGGGCGGCGCGGCGACGCGCTTCTGCCTGCGCCTCTTGACAGCGTTTATCCGCGCATGGTAGCATTGTCAACAGTTGAGCAATCGTTCAACTAAACGAACACAGAGCGTCCATTACCATGCCGGATAAATTCATCCCTCCCGATACCGCCTCCCGCCTCGCCAGCCTCTTCGAGGCCCTCAGCGACCCCACGCGCGTGCGCATCATCGGCGCGCTCATGGACGGGGAGGTGGGCGTCGGCGAACTCGTCGCGCGGCTGGGATTGACCAAATCCGCCGTCTCGCACCAACTGCGCGGATTGCGCGACAAACGCATCATCCGCGCCCGCAAGCGGGGACGCAATGTGTTCGTCAGCCTGGACGACGACCACATCGTCGAACTCTTTCAACGCGGGCTGGATCACGTCCGCCACGGATGAGCCGCCCCACAACCGCGTCAGAAACGGACCCCCGGATGGAAAAAACCGTCAAGCTCGACCTCCCGCTCCTGCTTCCGGGCATCGAAGACGAGAAAGACGAATGCCTCTCCCGCCTGGAAGCCGCGCTGCAAAACCGCAAGGGGATTCTGCGCGCCCACGTCGAACGCGAACGATCGCCCGCGGACGTGTGCCTGCACTACGATCCCAACCTCCTGACCCTGCCCGACGTCAAACGCATGGCCGAACGCGCCGGCGCGGAGATCGCCAGCCGCTTCCGTCACGCCTCCATCCGCATCGAAGGCATGGACTGCTCGGATTGCAGCCTGGTGGTGGAACACAGCCTCGGGCGCATGGACGGCGTGCTGAACGTCAGCGTCAACTACCCGGCCGAAACCATGTGGGTGGAATACGACCGCCAAAAGACCAGCCGAGCCGCCATCGAAAAACGCGTGCGCTCGCTCGGCTACCAGGTCCCGCTCGACGAATTTCACTCGCGCCTGCTGGAAAACCGCGAACTGCTCTTCAGCCTGCTCTCCGGGCTGTTCCTGCTGGTTGGCTGGCTGGGCGGACTCCTGTTGCGCTTCCCGACCTCCCTCAGTCTCGGCCTCTACGCCGCCGCCTACCTCTTCGGCGGCTGGGATATTTCGCGCCACGCCTGGCACGCCCTGCGCGGCCGGCATTTCAACACCGACGGTTTAATGGTGGCGGCCGCCATCGGCGCGGCCAGCCTCGGACAGTTCGCCGAGGGCGCGCTGCTGCTCTTCCTCTTCAGCCTCGGACACGCCCTCGAAGAACGCGCCCTCGACCGCGCCCGCGCCGCCGTCCGCGCTCTCGCCGACCTCGCGCCGAAGACCGCCCTCGTCCGGCGCGACGGCCGGGAACGCGAACTCCCCGTCGAATCGCTCCAACTCGACGACGTCGTCATCGTCCGCCCGGGCGTTCGCATCCCCGTGGACGGGGTCGTCACCGAAGGCCGCTCCAGCGTGGACCAGGCCCCCGTCACGGGCGAATCGCTTTCCGTGGACAAAGCCCCGGGCGACCAGGTCTTTGCCGGCACGGTCAACGGCGAAGGCGCGCTGGAAGTGAGGGCGACCCGCCTCGCAAAAGATTCGACCCTGGCCCGCGTGATGAAGATGGTCGAAGAGGCGCAGGCGCAGAAATCGCCCACGCAGCAAACCGTGGAAAAATTCGAGCGCGTCTTCGTCCCCGCGGCGCTGGGACTCGCCGCGCTGGCGGTCGTCGTCCCGCCGCTGTTCGGCTTCCCGTTTCGCGAATCGTTCCTGCGGGCGATGAGCCTGCTCGTCGCCGTATCGCCGTGCGCGCTGGCGCTGGGCGCGCCTGCCCCCGTTTTGGCCGGGATCGCGCAGGCGGCGCGCAACGGCGTGCTGGTCAAGGGCGGCGCGCATCTCGAGAACCTCGGCCGCCTGGACGCCATCGCGTTCGACAAAACCGGCACGCTCACGCATGGCCGCCCCGAAGTGACCGACCTGGTCGTGTTTCCCGCCTCCCCGAGGACGGAAGCGGAGACGCTCTCCATCGCGGCGGGCGCGGAATCCCGTTCCGCGCATCCGCTGGCGCAAGCCGTCCTGCGCTCGGCTCAGACTCGGGGGCTGCCGGTTGCCGCGATGGACGAAGTGGAGGCGTTGACGGGGCGCGGCCTGCGCGCCGTCTTCGAAGGACGGACGGTCTGGATCGGCAGCCAAAAATTGATGGACGCGGCCGGCGTGGAACTGCCCGAAGACGCGCTCCAGAAAGCGCAGGCGCTGCAAGACGCGGGCAGGACCTTGATGTGGGTCGCCGAGGGACAGACCGCGCTGGGGCTGATCGGGCTGGCCGACACGCTGCGAGACGAGGCCGCGCCGACGATGAAGGCCCTGGAAAGGATCGGCGTGCGGCATACCGTTATGTTGACGGGCGACAACGCCCGCGCGGCCGCGGCGATCGCCCGCGAGATCGGCCTTGCCGAGTACCGCGCCGAACTGATGCCCGAAGATAAACTGGCCGCGCTCCGCTCCCTGACGCAGGAATACGGGCAGGCGGCGATGGTCGGCGACGGCGTGAACGACGCGCCCGCGCTGGCGAATGCCTCGGTGGGCATCGCCATGGGCGGCGCGGGGACGGATGTGGCGCTCGAAACCGCCGACGTGGTTTTGATGGGCGACGATCTCTCCAAGCTGCCGTTTGCCGTCGGGCTGGGACGCGCCACGCGGCGGGTCATCGTGCAGAACCTGTCCATCGCGCTGGGCGTGATCGTCCTGCTGGCGGCGGCCTCGTTGACCGGCTTCGTCGGTGTCGGGCTGGCGGTCGTCTTCCACGAGGGGAGCACGCTGGTAGTCGCGCTCAACGCGCTGCGCCTGCTGGGATACAAAGAGCGCCCCGCGTCCCCCTCCCGCGCCGCGGCGTGAAATCCCGCTTTAACTTGCGTGCACGGATTACGCGGATTTTACAGATTTTCGCGGATAGAGCCAAAAAATCCGTGTATAAAAAGAATGGGAACGCGACGGATTTTTTGCGGTATAATACCGCCGTTCGATGGGAATGGTATGCACAATGGCTCTTCTGCTCGAACGGAGAAGCAGGTTGGACCGGATTTGAATCAAAGTCCAACGCTGTAATGCCCAAGTTCTGCCGGACCGCCTGGCCTTGACGAGAATCAAGAATGACCAGCGGTTTTTTTATGAGACAGGCAACAAGACGATGGGCGGGCGCGCAGCGCGGCCTCCGCAAGAGAGTTGAGACTCCATCACTCGCCGCTTTACGACGCGGTTCCTGTCCGAAGGATATCTCCTGTCGGAAGGGCGGATGCTCGGAATTCAACGAATGATCGAAAACGAACAATGGGATATGGTCATCCAGCCCCAGCGCGGCCTGCTCGACCTGCGTCTGGGCGAGTTGTGGCGTTACCGGGACCTGGTGGCGCTTTTTGTGCGGCGCGATTTCGTGGCGGCCTATAAACAGACCATCCTCGGCCCGCTGTGGTATCTCATCCAGCCGCTGTTGACCACGGTCACGTTCACGGTCATCTTCGGCAACATCGCCAGCCTGCCCACCGACGGACTGCCGCAGTTCCTCTTTTATATGTCCGGGACGGTGGTGTGGAGTTACTTCGCCGCCTGCCTGACCAAGACCAGCGAGACTTTCGTGCAGAACGCCAACCTGTTCGGCAAGGTATATTTCCCGCGCATGGCCGTGCCGGTCTCGATCCTGATCTCGAACCTGATCACCTTCCTGATCCAGTTCGGCCTGTTCCTGGCGTTCGTCCTTTTCTTCGCGCTGCGCGGCTCGGACGTGCGGGTCAACTGGCTGTGGGCCGCGCTCTCGCCGCTGCTCGTCCTCGTCATGGCCGGGCTGGGACTGGGCTTCGGCATCATCATCTCCTCGCTGACGACCAAGTACCGCGACCTGCGCTTCCTCGTCGCTTTTGGCGTGTCGCTGCTGATGTACGCCACGCCGGTCATCTACCCGGTCTCGTCCATCCCGGCGCGCTGGCAGTGGGTCATCCTCGCCAACCCGATGACGTCCATCGTGGAAGCCTTCCGCTACGCCTTCCTCGGCGCGGGCAGCGTGGACCTGGGCCGCCTGCTCTACAGTTTCGGCTTCATGCTGGCGGTCGTCTTCATCGGCGCGGTGATCTTCAACCGGGTGGAGCAGACGTTTATGGATACGGTGTAGGGGACGGGAGACCGGCCCGCCTCCCGTCTCCCATCTTTCGCTCTCTTTATTTGACAGCCGTACAAAGAAATGCTAACATGTACGACAGGAGGTTTGCCATGGAACAAACAGAATTAACCGTGCGCATACCGCGGGATTTACTGGAAAACGTGAAGCGCTACGCGGCGGAGAACCATACAACGCTTACTGACCTGATCGAGGCCTATCTGCGCCGGATCCCCGCTCTTGAACCATTGAATAACGCCCCCATCGTTTGCCGGTTGAGCGGCATCCTGCCCAGGGATGTTTCTGTGCGGGATTATCGCGATCATCTGGAAGAGCGGATGATTACGAAAGGAAGCTTTGATGGAAAATTTACTGCAACGAATCACATTTGACCCGCATGTTCTGCTCGGCAAGCCGGTAATTCGCGGCATGCGCATCTCGGTGGAAATGATCCTCGAATTGCTGGCAAAGGGAAGCGCGCCCGAGGAAATTCTGGAGGATTACCCCCTCCTTGAATCGCAGGACATTCAAGCGGCGCTCGCGTATGCGCAGCATCTGGTCGCTGGCGAACTGGTTTTTGACCGCATGGCCGCCTAAATGAAATTTCTGTTGGACGTTAATGCAAGCGGTTCATTGGCGCGCTGGTTGTCGGAGCGCGGGCATAACGTAACTCTGGTGAAAGACCTCGATCCCAAAATGTGGGACGATACGATTCTAGAGTTAGCGATACGCGAGGAGCGCATTATCGTCACAACCGACCAGGATTTCGAGGAAAAGATTTGGCGGGAAAATAAACCCCATGCAGGCGTGTTGCGTCTCGAGAACCTGCCCCGCGTCGAGCGCTTGTCTTTGGTTGAATATGTTCTGAAGCATCATGCCAATGACTTGCTATCAGGCGCGGTTGTCATTGCAACCAGCCGCAAGATTCGCGTCCGCAGGAAGACAGGATGAGAGCGCTGAACATCGCCCCGGAACAAAATCGGTTTTTATGGCTCGCCCTGCCTCGTATCTGGAAACAGTCGCCTGTTTTGATTTGATCGAACTCCATGGCTATGCCTCGGCAGGAAGTCTTTTAGCTTTACGTGAGCAGGGTCATCAGTTGTTTATCAAGTTGTCTGCGTTTCGAAAAGCGCTTCGGTAGCGGGAGGGGACTGGGGAGGAGCGCAAAGAGCGCAAAGGAAGAATTAAATCCTGGCGGCCTTAGCGGGCTTCGCGGTTCAAGCAGCGAAGAAGACGATATAGTGTGGGCGCTGAAGGACGTCTCCTTCACCGTCGAGCAGGGAGAGGCGCTGGGCATCATCGGGCGCAACGGCGCGGGGAAAAGCGTCCTGCGCCCGTGGGTAAAAGAGATCCCGCGTCCCTCGTGTATAATCATTAACGGAGCAACCGTATGAATATGAGAATCCTTGAAATACCTTATCCTGCCGACCTGCCGCAGGCGCTGGGCGAAAGCCCCGAAGAATTCGAGCGCCAGATCAAATTCCTGGTAGCGGCCAGAATGTATGAAATGGGACGTGTCTCTTCCGGCCGTGCGGCGGAATTGGCTGGAGTGAGCCGGGCTGCCTTTCTGGAAGACCTGGGACGCTGCCGGATATCTGTTTTCAATTATCCCTTGAGCGAGTTGGACAGGGAAATAGGACAAGCGCGTCGCCGCGCCGCGGAGTCTGATTGAGAATTGTCGTTAATACGAGTCCGCTCATCCTGCTTGCCAAGATCGAGCGGCTTGACTTGTTGAAACAGTTGTATGAGATAACGCTGGTTCCAGAAGCCGTGCGCGGGGAAATCGAAGCCAAACCGGGGCGCGTTGCCGACAGGGTCGGGAGTGGCGCTTGAGACCCATGCTGATCTCGTTGTGATAGACGACCTGGAAGGCCGCCAGTTTGCACGCAACCTGGGCCTGCCGCTCACCGGCACGATTGGCGTCCTGGTCGAAGCGCGTGAACGCAAATTGATCAGTTCCATCCGCCTGGAATTGGATCATCTGATCGAAGCGGGTATGTGGCTGGATGAAGTTTTCTACCACCGCATTCTGAACGAATTCAGCGAATAACCCGCCTGCTCCTTTCTCCATTCTCCATCACTCTGCATTCATCCTTCATCCTTTATGCCCGTCATCTCCGTCGAAAACCTCTCCAAATCCTACCGCCTCGGCCAGATCAACACCGGGACCTTCTCGCGCGATCTCGAAGCCTGGTGGGCGAGACTGCGCGGCAACTTAAACTCTCTGGTTGGTGCAATATTCTTGGGCAGGTAGAACAGGTGGGGTGATGTGAAATTTAGTAAATATATATTTCTCTTGAGGTCAGATTTGTATAGGTATTCTGGTAATGCTAACTTGCCAAGTTTTCTTTTTACCTTTATGCTTGAGCCTGGTTTTAAATATTCTTTTTGGATGAGATCCTGCGCTTATTTGAAACTGCACCCAATTTTCCGATATTTCCTTTTTCCTCTAGCTTGGTTAATTTTGGCGCACTATGAATATAAATATGGGATATCAATCTCTTATCGTACCCAAATTGGCAGTGGTTTATATATTGGGCATTTCGGGGGTATTGTTATTAATAAAAATGTGGTTGTTGGAAAAAACTGCAATATTTCCCATCAGGTCACTTTGGGCAAGGCAAACAGAGGCGTCAAAAAAGGCTATCCAGTGATTGGGGATAATGTTTATCTAGGTCCGGGGGCTAAGGTGATTGGAAATGTGAAGATTGGGAATAACGTGGCTGTAGGAGCTAACTGTGTTGTCACCAAAGATATACCCGATAATGGTGTTGTAGTCGGAATTCCAGGAAAAATTATTTCTCTGGAAGGTTCGTTGGGTTATATCAACAAAACGAGTTATGAATAAACTCGTTTTGTTCTTGAAAAGGAACTATCCTTAATGACTACCGTAATATCTGTTGAAAATCTTTCCAAAATATACAGACTTGGACTGATTGGAACTGGTACTATTACCACTGATTTTAATGTGTGGTGGGCAAAAATGCGCGGTAAGCCTAATCCACTGCTCAAGATTGGCGAAAAAGATCACGGAAACCGTGATGGCGAAGAACTGTGGGCCTTGCGTGATGTTAGTTTTAAAGTAGAACAAGGTGAGGTATTAGGTATTATCGGGCGTAACGGCGCGGGCAAGAGTACCCTGCTCAAGATTCTTTCACGCACTACCGCGCCGACCTCTGGCAAGATCAGAGTCAAGGGTAGGATTGCAAGTCTGCTCGAAGTCGGGACCGGTTTCCATCCCGAACTGACTGGACGCGAGAACATCTATCTCAACGGCGCGATCCTGGGTATGAAGCGTGATGAAATTACCCGCAAGTTTGATGAGATTGTGGATTTTTCTGAAGTTGAAAAGTTTATTGACACACCGGTTAAACGTTATTCAAGTGGTATGTATGTGCGTCTAGCTTTTGCTGTGGCAGCGCATTTAGACCCCGAAATTCTGGTGGTGGATGAAGTACTTGCCGTTGGCGATGCGACTTTCCAAAAAAAGTGTTTGGGCAAGATGGGCGATGTGGCCCAGGAAGGGCGGACGGTATTGTTTGTGAGCCACAATATGGTTGCCGTGCAATCATTGTGTACTCAAGCTATTTTGCTAGAATTTGGAAGAATAAGCTATTCTGGTGAAGTCGATTCAACAGTTACAAAATACTTGAACCAAATTGATAATAATGAAATTGTAGGTTACGAAATATTGCCATCCATGAGGGAGAATGATGGTAATGGTAAGCTGAAATTCGAAGAATGGTGGATTGAAGATGATGCTTCGGTAAAAAGCCGTGCTGTGCGTTCGTGCCATAAGTGCATGTTCAGAATAACTTACAAAACCGGCTCAAAAGAACCACTTTCGAAAGTATCAGTAACATTGACGATAAAGGATAATTATGGGCGGCCATTATTGTCAGGATCTACTTGGCTACTAAATTCAGATTTTTCCTCAATTCCGCCGACTGGTTTTTTTTCTTGTGTCTTCGAAAATTTACCGTTAGCGCCAGGCGTATATATTTTGCACCTTTATTGTAGCGTACAAAATGATAGAGTAGAACGTATAACAAATGCCGGAACATTTGAGGTTATCGCAGATGATGTTTATGGTGTTGGTAGAATTCCGCCAAATCATCATGGGGTCCTGATTGTGAAAGATTTTTATTGGACGGTTGATCCATGTTCCTGATAACATCTCAAGATGGGTACGGCGAAATAGTGAAGCCTTTTTTAGTAAGTGTTAATATTCCTGTTTATAATGCGGCTGATTATGTTGAACAAGCAGTCGAGTCTGCTTTAGCACTACCACAAACAGCTGAAGTTATCCTTGTGGAGGATTGTTCTACGGATAATAGTTGGAAAGTGTGCCAGGCTTTAGCGGCCAAATATGGTAAAGTTCATTTATACCGCCATCCCGATGGTCGAAACCATGGTTGCAGCGCGAGTCGAAGTTTGGCAGCCGAAAAAAGTACCTGTGAATATATCTCGTTTTTGGATGCCGACGATTTCTATCTTCCGGGGCGTTTTGATACGGCTGAGCAATTGTTTGGCGCGGATCCGGAATTGGAAGGAGTATATGAAGCAATAGGAGCATACGTTGAAGATGAAGTTGGACTTCAGCGATGGAAGGATGCCGGTCGGGAAGGGTTTACCCTACATACAATGACCGAATATGTTCAGCCAAGGGAATTATTTTCTACATTAATTGCCGGAAAAACAGGAAGTTTTTCGATTGTAGGGTTGGTGGTGAAACGTAACGTCTTTGAAAAAGTTGGTTATTTTGACGAAACTTTGTCGCTACACATGGATGAGATTTTTATGTTTAAGTTAGCCGCACTTGCTAAACTTTTACCGGGGCAACTGGATAAACCCGTTGCCCTTTGGCGTGTCCATGATCACAACCGCATCTCCGCATATCGGTCGAAAAGTCTGATTTATAAAATGAAACTCAAATGGTGGTACGCATTGTGGAAGTCGAGCCGAGGTCAATTAAATTCAGGTGATCAGCAGTTGGTGCTAAGCATGCTCATTAAACATGGGATGTCGTTTCAACGCTTTGGCAAAGAACCCGGAAGAGGATATAGGTTAGGAAAGCTGTTATTGTGGATAATGTTATTAATGGATTGTCCCAAGTTATTTTTTGAGATTGCTTACTGGCGCCAACTGGATTTTTAAATAATGATAGATTATTTTGTTGACCTTGATGAAGCCAACTTTGTTAAGGCATTGGTAAGCGTTATTATCCCTGCATATAATGCGGAGAGATGTATAACACGCGCATTGTTGAGCGCAATAAATCAAACTTATAAAGATTATGAAATTATTGTCGTCGATGATGGATCTACTGATGGTACTTTTTCGATAATTTCCCCTTTTTTAGATGATTTGCGAATTAGATATTTCCACCAAAGCAATCGAGGCCGATCAAATGCGCGTAATCGGGGTATCCGGGAATCGCATGGAGAATACATAGCTTTTTTGGATGCCGACGATGAGTGGCTACCTGAGTTTTTAAGCACCTCTATTGCGGCATTATGTTCAAATCACCAAATAGGATATTCTTATTCTTGGGGAAAGATGTTTAATGCTATAAATGGTGAGTTTGTTGGGGATTTTATGGGGAAACAAAAAAAAGGAGTAGCGCCAAAAAACGAGATGTTCAAGAAATTAATCTTGGGCGAAAAGATATTATTTGATTCTATTGTGGTAAAGCGTAAAACCTTGAAACAGGTTGGGGGATTAGATACCAGAATATCGGTGGCTGAAGATTGGGATTTCTCGATGAGATTGACAGCATATAGTGATGGGTACTGTACTGCGGAACCATTGGTAAATGTTTATCAGGATATTCAACATCAAAAAGAGTACCAACGGCGAAACAATTTTGAAATGTATTTGATGGTTTTTGAGAACTTGAAAAATATAAAAATAAGTGAAGAAAATCAAAGACTTATTCCTCAAAGTCTGGCAAGAGAATTATACACACGTGGAGTTGTATTATTGGCAATGGGCGATGTCGAAGAAAGCAGCCGTTTGCTAAACCGAGCGTATGATATTTATCCTAGTTTGTTTCTCAATGGGGAATTATCTTTGTCGTTCGCACACCAATTTCTTAAGTTTTATGATGGCAGCAATGAATTTTCTGATTTAATTTTTGATTTTTTCAGAAGTACTGAGAAATTTCCGAGTCTTTCATCTATTATTAATCCAAAAACAATCATATCAAGCATTTACGGATTAATCGTTATCAGGGAATTACGATCGTCTGGGATTATTCTTCAATCTGCCATAAAAGCAGTGAAATATGATTTTTTGTGGTTAAGAAGAAAAGAATTTTTGATCAATTGTCTAAAAGCTGTTTATCGTTTAGCAATGAGGATAAAATGAAATTATCATATATCAACTCAGCTAGAGCCCTGAAAACTGCGCTTAATCTCAATGATATGCAAAAACTTAAAATAGCCTATATCCATACTATGACATTCCCTAATCCAGAGGCAAACGCATTTGATGCTGTTTGGTCGGCGGCAGCTCTCTCAGAGACGGTAGATACAACTTTCTTTATGCCTCGGGTTCGAGTTTCGGCGGATGCGCTGCGGACATACTATGGAATTCCTGATTTGAGTTTACAATTTCAAGCCATGTATTTACGTTATTTCCCTGATAGGTTTTGGCCGAAATTTAATGCTGAATATTATGAAAAAGCCCTTCTATCCCTTTTTCGTTTTCATCCTCGGTGGATGCGTTTTCATGGCAATAGAATCTTATATGTTCGCGATCCAAAGGAAGTGATTTTCTGGGGCGAAATGAGGAAATCACAAAAGTGGTTATGGGATTGGATCTTCCTTTATGAAGCGCACACTCCGCTAGGATTGGACCCTAATCAATTTTATGGAGACCACCCTTTCGATGTTAACGAAGGATCAGAAGGGCAATTTCGGCAAAGAGTATTACAAGCGACATTAAATTTTGATGAAATTATTTGTAATACACAGACGCTGGCTGACGATTTAAGGGCTTGGACACATAGTAAACTTAAGCCGCGTGTTATCAGGTTGGCGAGTCCTTTACCTCGTTTGTCTAAACCTCCGGTGCTTGATTCTTTTGGAGATCCTGTTATTTTGGGATACATCGGAACTATTGACCAATATCGGGGTGTAAATATTTTACTGGATGCGATGCGTTATTTACCTCATAATTTTAGGTTGCGACTGGTTGGTAGATTTAGAGAAGAAAAGGGAGTTGACCCAAATTGGCTGGATGAATACACAACTGATCCTGAGATGAAAGACAGAATTGAGATCAGATTTGAAATTCCTATTCGTAATGTACTAGCAGAAATTGACAATTGTGACATTCTGTTACAGCCGGCTAGTAAGGATATTGTCGATTCTCGTTATGCAACCCCGCAAAAATCCTTTGGGTATATGGTGCGTGGAAAACCGATAGTTGTTGCGGATGTCCCTTGTCATAAGGAATTATTTCAGGATGGGGAAAATGTCATTTTTTATCCGCTTGATCCTAGAGCGCTTGCAGATCGTATACTGTTCCTGGTCAAACATCCCAACCTAGCGAAAAAAATAGCCGAAGGCGCCTGGAAACAATCCGTTGACTATACCTTTTCAAGAAGAGCAAGCGAGATAATTTCTTTGGCGCAGGAAGTTATTTCAGAAAGATCTTCTGCTAGTAGAAATTCTTTTAGGAAGCCTCATGAAAACTAACCGGCTAAAAATATGGAAAAACGAAAGAATTGTTTTTTATTACAATCATGCAGATGCAAGTTTTTGGGACGCTGAGTGGGAAAATGTCATCACTAAGGATTATTATAAGAAATATGAAGCAGGAAATTTGGATGAGATTGGCTACTTTTTTGAGAAATATTTTCGTAAGGACGATTTTATTTTAGAAGCAGGTTGTGGTACTGCTCAATATGTTGTGGCTTTACTGGCAAGAGGTTTTCATAATATTGAAGGAATTGACTGGGGCCAGAAAACAATCAATACGGTGAAGGCAATTTATCCTGATCTCCCTGTCTATGTGGGTAATGTGATGAAAATTGAGAAAGAAGATAATTATTATGATGGTTATGTATCTTTGGGAGTGGTTGAACATCGCGAACTAGGGCCAGAGCCATATCTGGATGAGGCTTACCGAGTTTTGAAGCCGGGGGGATATGCTATTATTACAGTACCCTATATAAATTCACTGCGCTGCATTAAGGGCCGTTTGGGCTTTTATCGAAATGCTAAAAATATCTCCGCTAAAAATTTCTATCAATATGCTTTTAATAAAAAAGAATTCTCTGATTTGTTGGAGAAAACAGGATTTAGTATTATCGAGAGTCGAGGCATTGCTGGATATTTCGGCTTGATAGAAGAATTGCCTGCTTTATTTCGGTTTTTTGATCGTATTCCCGGCGGCTGGAAAATTAAGCAGTGGCTGAAGCGAGTAGATGCAATCCAATTTTCTAGTCATATGATAATATTTGTATGCCAAAAAAAATATTAGTTATTACTTCGCACTATCCTCCATATCATATTGGAGGTTACGAGCTAAGAATCAAAGATATATTGGAGCAATTAACTGATAGAGGATATAAGATCCGCGTTGTGACTTCTATGAAAGAAGGAACTCTGAAATTATCTGCTCATATATATCGATATGAAGTTGTCAGGAAGTTGCACAGAAGAAAGAAAGCCAGGTGTTTTATTGAAGAATTAATCTTTGATTTACAGGATACTGCGTTGCTTGATAGGCAAATTAAGGGCTTTGCACCAGACATTCTTTACTTAGCGCATATTATGCCCTTATCTAAGGCAATTATACCGTTTTTGGCGGAACGAAAAACCTCTCTGGTGTTCGATGAAGGTGGCATGGGGGTAATTGCTTCCTGGGAAAACAGAGGCCGTTGGTTTTATTTTATTGAAGAATACGTTAGCCGATATGCCATTCTGAATAAATTAAAACCTTCGATAATTGATTTGATTTGTAAAATTAGCCAAAACCGGCTTAAGCCGAAATGGTTGTGGCCTACGAAAGTGAAGGTTATTTTCAACAGCGAACTAAATTATAACAACACGATCTCAAGAAATATTCCAATCGGAGACGCACTGGTGGTACGATCTGGAATCGACACGGAAAAATTCGATTTTCTGCCTAGAGAGAAACTTGGCTTGCCAATTCTTTTGATCGTTCCTGGGAGGATCGAACCCCCAAAAGGGCAGATGGACGCGGTCAGGCTACTTGACAAATTAATGGAATCTGGGCTGGATGGGAAAATGATTTTTGTTGGGGAAAATTTTTCCAAAACATACTTTCTGGAGGTAACTGCTGCCATTCAGAAATTGCGTTTGGAGGATAAGATCGCCTTTTTTCCCATGCTCACGCAAGATGAATTAAAAAATTTGTATCACGCGGCGGATATTTGTTTTTTTCCGAGCCATCATAAAACCGGATATTCGCGAGTGCCGTTGGAAGCCATGGCGAGTGGTTGTATCGTAGTCTCTTATGGAAATGAAGGCTCGAATGAGATTATTCAGCATGGTAGGACCGGTTTTTTGGTTAGGCCGGGAGATTATGCGGAAATAATCAGTATTGTTGAAGAACTGAAAGTGAATTCAAGAATGGTTTGGGAAGTCACGGCTGGAGCGCGAAGAGAGATCGAGGAAAATTGTACCTTGCAAAGATATATAGATGAAATTGAGAAGGTTTTATCTGAAGCGATTAGATCTTAATCGGCATCTTTTGTTGCGATAAAAGCCATCGACGCAGAAATTCTGAAAACTGCCACAACCTCTGATATCGTGGTGAATCTGAGTTCATCTATGAAAAATATTCCTGTTGTATCGGTGATTATGCCGACATATAATCATGCCAAATATCTTCGAAGATCGATAGATTCTGTACTGGCGCAAACTTTTCCTGCTTGGGAATTGGTTATATGGAATGATGGCTCTATAGACGAGACTGAAAATGTGGTGAGATCTTATCAAGATAAACGAATTAAATATTTTTTCGATGGAAATCATGGAGTCGCGTACGCCCGGAACCGGGCAATAGAATATTCCTTAGGTGAGTATTTGGCTTTTTTAGATTCTGATGACGAATGGGGCGCCAAGAAATTAGCCGATCAAGTAGAGATTATGAGTTCATATCCGCAACTGGACGTCCTTTTTGGGGATTTTTTGAATATAGATTTGAATACTAATCTAAAAGAATCTGGATTTGAACAAACTTCAAAGGGAGTAAAGTTATTAAATGTGGAGCAAATAGCCGGGAACTTGTTCTTTATTAAAAGCGGAATGCCGGAAAGTTTAGTTGTTTCGAATTTTATCTGTCCTAGCTCCGTTTTGATGCGACGAGAAATATTAGAAAAAGTAGGCTTCTTTAATGAGGCGTTGAATGGTCCAGAGGATTTCGAATTGTGGTGGCGATTAAGTTTGGCAGATGCCCATTTTGCATACATTAGCAGGATATGCGTCACTCGATATAAACTTTTAGGAAGCCTGAGTAGTCCAAACATTTCAACATACGAAAATAAAATCAAGGCATTGGATTACAGTTTCCAGGCAACAATGATAGTAAAACGTGAGAAGTTAATTTCCTCCTTGAAGCGTTCGTATAAAAGAACTTGGCAAAATCTTATTCCCTTGTATGGGAAAAATGGGAACGCGAAGCGGATGATATGGGCATTTGTTCAGTCAATTAAATATGGGATAGATTTGTATTCAGTTCGACTGTTATTCGAATCTGTAGAAAATCTTATTAAGTTTAATCGTGGGCTGCGATAAAGTATTATGGTTGATGAAATAGAGGTATGCCTTGTAACGCTGTATTATTATCCAGTTTTGTCTGGGGCAACCGAGCGTTTTCGACGCTATGTTCCGAAGCTACTTGAGCGGGGCGTTAAGTTGCACGTGATGACCATCCAACACTCGGATGTTCCTTCGCATGAAATAGTGGATGGGATAGAGATTGACCGTTTTCCGATAGCGTCTTCTGATAAGGACTTATCAGCTGCCTTACTACATCGCGTGATAGAAAAATGGAAAACTGCTTCACGTTATCCCGACATACTTCAGATTATTAGTCACTCGATCTATGGAACACCGCAGGTGTGGCGCGCTAGATGGATGGGAATTCCGTGCTTAAATACAATTACGATGAGTCCAATGAACGTTACTGCAGCGACTACTCGAATTAAGGTAATGATTTATCAATGGATAAAAAATTTGCCATTTAACGCATTGATTGCGAGCAGTAGCGTCGTCGCTGAAACCCTGGCAGGGCAAGGCGTTTCTCGGAGCCGTATTGAAATAATTCCCAACGGGGTGGATCTTCAACGTTTCAAGCCCTGCGATTCCAAGATACAGCGAAATAAAATCCGCTTTAAATTAGGTTTTTCAGAAGATGATGAAATCCTTCTTTTTGTTGGATTTGTTTCTTCTCGAAAGGGGGTAGATGTACTTCTCCAGGCTTGGCCCCAAATTATTGCTCGGCGGCCAAAAGCATATCTTCTGTTAGTGGGGCCGCGACATAGTCATCCAATAGGGTATAAAAATATTGATCCCGCCGAGAAAATGTTTGCCGAGAAGGTCGACGCATTAATATCGAATTCTCCAATGCCAGAACGAATTAAATTTACTGGAGAAGTTGAAAATGTTGAGGATTATTTGTGCATAGCGGATGTATTTGTATTACCTTCCAGACTCGAAGGATTTGCTAATGTTGTTGCGGAGGCGATGGCTTCCGGCTTACCATGTATCTTAACGCCCTATCAAGGCTTACCGGAAGAATTTGGCAATCCGGGACAAGAGTATATTTTGGGGTCATATGATCCGGATGACTTGGCAGAATCAATCGTCTTGTTGCTGGAAAATCAAAGCAAGAGAGATGTTATCGGAAGAGCAGCTCGTAATTGGGTGGAGAAAAACCTGGATGTTGAGAAAAGTATAGATTCGTTTGAGTTACTGTATCGGCGGTTGATGCTAACAAAACTATAAAAGGAATCCTATCGATGCGCATTTTCTGTTTTACGGATAGATTTTTACCTACGATTGGTGGCGCCGAACTGGCTGTTCATAATTTGGCTGAAGGGTTGGTTTCATTAGGCCATGAAGTTTTAGTCAGTACATCTACGCGTCAAGGATATCCTGCCCATCGCCATAATTATGAGCTTGAACGGTTTTGGCTTCCGCGTGGCTCTGAGAGATTTGGGTTTGTTGAATGGTGGATAGGCTGGCACTTAGTTAGAAGCATCAGCAGATGGCGTCCAGATATTGTTCAGATAAACTATGCTTGGCCAGGAGGATATGCAGCTATTAAGAACAAGAACAGAATTAAAGTCCCCATTATTATTACCTCGCATGGTAGCGATATACAATACATACCTGAAATTGGCTACGGAGATCGTTTGAATCCAAAAAGAGATCGTATGATTGTTCATGCCCTTCGTCATGCAGACGGTCTGATTGCAATTAGCAATGATATTTATAATGAATATGTCAAATTGGGCGTTAGCGAACAGTTAATCACGTTGATCCCTAATGGAATATGCTTTCATACATTAGCGAGAAGAAACGAACAAGCTCGTCGTTCCTTGGGGATAAATTCCGGTCAGCTGGTAATTCTGGCAGTTGGTAGAAATCATCCCAAGAAAGGATTTAATTACTTAATTCAGGCGATGTCTCTAATAGCCCCTAAAAACCCGGTTGCATTATGTCTCATTGTAGGAAAAGGTGTGAGTTCCCTTGCGCCAGTTGTAGAGCAAATGGGTGTTACCGAACATGTTCGCTTATGTAGTCAAGCTTTGCCCGTGGGGATTGATTTTTCTGGGCGCATTATGCCCGATAGTGAAAAAATTGAAACATACTTCAAGGCAGCAGATATTTATGCAATGCCATCATTGATTGAAGGAATGCCTCTTGTTGCCTTGGAGGCGATGGCTAGCGGGTTGCCGCTTATAGCGAGTTTACAAGGGGCGAGCGAAGATCTGGTCGTTGATGGAAAAAATGGTTTGTTGATTCCGGCTGAGGATGTTTCGGCATTAGCGGATGCTCTTCAGGTACTATTGGGAGATAAAAAACTTAGAAAAATGATGGGGAATGTTTCGCGATTAAAAGCAAAATCTTATGATCGCGATCATATAGCTAACGAGCATTTAAGATATTTTAAGAAGTTTATTTAGAATTCTTTCATGCGAGAGTAATCATGAGCAAATGGATCTCCTCCCATAAAAACAGCAATCTAATGCAAAGTGTGGAGCTTTTATTCTTTGGCTATTTGTTCTATTCTTTGTTGGCCGTCCCTTTTGATATTTATGTTCCGTATTTGGCAGTTCTATGGTTGTTTGTATTAACCTTAATCTCATTATTTGTTGGAGATTTTGGAAAGAATGGTAAAACAATGCTGTTATTAGTTGGATTTACAACGGGTTTACATTTATTAATTCAACTTTTTGTTTTTAAGACATCATTGGCTGACCCATATAATGAGCCGTTTTGGTCTTGGTTAATTCTTATAATACCGGTTTTTGTACTAACTAAGCGACCAGGTTTTTTCAAACATCTAGCATTCGCTATGTTTTTAATTGCCGTCATCTTGCGATTTGACTTGATTAATAAGCCATCTGAAGCATATGTTCGAGAAGCGTTATATTCTGGAAGTGGAATTGACAATGCTAATGATTATGCGGCATGGCTTGGCTTTTGCGCTCTGATTTTTTGGGCTTTAGGATGGAAAAAACACGGTCTGAGGCGTTTGCTTTTTTGGGGAATGGCTGTCGGTGGGTTAATGTTGCTAATGCTGACAGTCAGCCGCGGCGCATTATTTGCCTTGGTTGTTGCTGGTATGTGTGGGATAAGATTTATTCCTAAACATTATCGGGTGAGGGCTGTTATAGGACTTGGCATTATTTATCTTATATTTAATATGATTCCTCTTACAAAAACAGGCCTTCAATATTATCAATTGCGATTGACAGAAGATACCGGTAGATTAACTATTTGGCGCGCCTCTGTGCAATTAATTCAACTTCGTCCGTGGCTTGGTTATGGAACAAATGTCTTGGGAGGCTCAAGGAATATTGCGCGCTATGGTCAAATCGGCATTCTTCCAATATCTAGTCCACATAATCCCTTCCTTCTGCTTTGGCTTGGTTCGGGAATCTTCCCAGTCATTCCGTTTTCTGTGTTGTGGTTAATTGCTCTAAGAAATAGTTTTCGATATGGCTTGAACGTTCTAAGTGACCTTGACCCATTCCCGCTAGTCGTTTTTGGCTTCATCACGGTGTTTGTGGCAAATACAACCTTTGCTTATGTTTGGGGATGCGCGGTGATTGCATATAGCTATTCTTTTCTTGAATCTCCAATGATAACTATAGAGAAATCAGTTCCAAAATATTCAAAGCCAAATTCATTTGAGAATTACTCTGGTAGATACAAAAATATGTGATAATGGTAGTGTCACGACGGCTTAAAGCGCAATCGCGGTAAGGAGATACTAAAAATAATGATGTCCAATTACATTAACCATATTCGTTGGTTTATCAAACGCCCTGAACTTTATCCCGAATTATTTAGGACAATAAAAAAAAGGATTTTGGGTTACCCGTTACATCTGAACGAATCGGAAAAAGCGCAGGAATGGTGTGAGGATCGAGCAATAAATGTCTGGGAATCTTTAGGAAAGATTTCAGGAAGATCGTCGGTTCCTAATCAAAAAGTTAGAGATATATTTCCTAAAGAATTTTATTATGCTGAAGAAATGGTTAAAAAGTGTCCTGTTACCTTGGGCGGAGCAGGCAGTTTAGATTTGCTGTATTGGATTTCCGAATTTACTAAGGCGCAGAATGTAATTGAAACAGGAGTTGCTTATGGCTGGTCATCTCTTGTTTTTCTTCTTTCGCTTTCTCAGCGAGATGGCGCATTTTTAATAAGCACCGATATGCCTTATTACGAACCAGAGTGGGTTGAAAAGAATCTGAAGAATGATTTGTTTGTGGGGTGTGTCGTTCCGCCAGAATATAATGAAAAATGGTTGATTATTCGCCAAGCTGATCGCGAAGCTCTTCCAAAAGCTATTAAACGCTTTGGTAGTATTGATCTGTGCCATTATGATAGCGATAAAACCTATGAAGGTAGGATCTGGGCTTATCAGAGGTTATGGAAGGCATTACGTCTTGGTGGATACCTAATATCGGACGATATTAGTGATAATTTGGCGTTTCGTGATTTTGGTCAGATTGTTGGCGCTAATTCTTTGGTTGTTAAGATGTCTATGGATGCCAATAATTTTTCACCCGCCAAAGCCAAGTATATTGGTATTGTGCGAAAAGAGTAACTTGAAATGGTGAAAATTATTAATGACAACAAGTCATCCCAATATTTTCTCTTCACGCGCCTCAAACTGAATCTATGAATGTGCAAGCCATTCCCATTGCCATAATTGCGGGTCAGCTTGTCGTGGGAGGGGCAGAACGACAACTCTACCTGTGGTTATCCCATCTGGATCGTGAAAAATTTCAACCAATTGTTTTAACCCTTCATCCGGGTTTTGGGGATTATTGGGAAAAGCCCATTGAGGCATTAGATATTCCATTGTTTCACATTCCTCACCGAAGAAACCCGATTGCTCGTTTATCCCACATTGTTAGAAACCTTCAAATATGCAAACCGCAACTGGTCCATGGTTGGCACCTATTTGCCAGCCCATATGCCGGAGCAGCCGCGAAATTTCTAGGCGCAAAGAGCCTCGGAGGACATCGTGGTAGCTTTCGAGTCTTTCATGATAGTCCTGTAATAGCCCAGTTAACTCTTTATCTAGTAGATGCATTATTAGTAAACTCATACTCTGCAGCTAAGAAAATTCGGGTGTTTTCAAGATTTAGATCTAGTCAAATCTATACGGTGCAAAATGCCATAGAAGACCAAATTAATGATCGCTTACTTCAACGGGAAAATTTGAGTCGAAGCTATGGCCTTCCTCAAGAGGATTTGTGGATTGGTTCTTTAGGTCGCCTCGATTCCAAAAAACGCTTTGATTTGCTCCTGAGAGTGATTGCAGTATTACGGGAAGATGTAAAGGGTTTTCACTTTCTTTTGATTGGTGATGGCCCAGAACGGTTGCGCCTTGAAAAACTGGCAATGATTTTAGGAATTGCTGATTGTGTCACTTTTACTGGGGAGATTACAGGGGCGAGCGTCTTGTTAAGCGCCCTAGATGTTTTTTGTTTTACATCTTTGGACGAGGGCCTGCCAAATGCCGTTATGGAGGCGGCGATGGCTGGAGTTCCAATTGTCTCTTGGCGTATGCCCTTTATAGAAGAACTTTTGATAAATGGTAAAGGAGCTTTGTTGGCGGAACCTGGCGACTCCTTATCTTTTACGAAACATTTGCTCAACTTGATTAATTCTCCCGAATTACGGATCAGAATGGGGCAAGATGGACGTGCTCAAATGCTTGGGCATTTTAGTTTGGATCGTTATGTTCAACGCATGACAAATGTATACGAAAATCTTTTGGGAGTTAGCCCATTTCTAGATAAGGAAGATGCATGATACTCCTCTATCATGGCGTCATTCCAAATGACAGTCCTGTTGAGAGACTGTGCGTAGGGCAGGCCTTAACCCAGATGGCGTTTGAGCGTCACGTTAAATGGCTGGTTAGTCGTTATCGCATTGTGTCTTTGGAGGAATACTTGGAAGACAAAAGAAAGGAGGCGCCGCGTTACGGCGGACCGATCGCACTCACGTTTGACGATGGCTTTAACAGCACATTTCAGTGCGTCTTTCCTTTCCTCGTTGAGAGTAATCTCCCTGCCGCGATCTTCGTTTCGACAGGCCACTTAGATGGAGGCGAATTACTTTGGTTTAGCTATTTGAAAGCGTTGTGCTTTGAGAATCTCTATCCTGAGGTGCACGTAAACTCACGAATTTTTCCGCTTCGAACATTAAAACAACGGAAGCAATCTTGGGTTAGCCTGTGCGCGCTTGCAAAATCTAGCGGTTCTCTGATTAAATTTTGCAAAAAGATGGCAGAGACGTATCCATTGCCTCTGGAAATACAGGCTCTTTACGGCGGCATGACCAATAAACAAGTTCAACAGGCCGTTGAGAGCGGCATCATCGAATTAGGAGCGCATACCGTCACTCATCCTTATCTTGCTCAAATCTCCGAGGCGGATCAGAAAAGAGAAATTGAAATGAGTCAGTGTGTTTTGGGCGAGCTTTCCGGAAAACCCATTCGTTATTTTGCATATCCGGGCGGCGATTACACTCGCGTTACGGCGAAATTGGTGCAAGCCGCGAGGTTTGACGCCTCTTTTGCTGTGATATCTAATAATATTGCGCCAGACCCCTTTTATGAGATTGAGCGAATCGGGATCTATTCGCCATCTTTGTTAAAACTGAAATTGAAGACCTTGGGAATAACCCATTGGGCGCGACAATTTGGTTTACGTGTGGGATGATTTGATATTTAATAAATCAATGAATAACGGAAATTCCGTTTTGGTAATCGGCAACTTCCTTTCCGTTGAGTTAGGCTCGCGCAGTGTATGTGAAGACTTTGCTGAGCGGCTTGTGCAGGCGGGGTGGACAGTAATAGCAACCTCTCGAAAAACCGGTCGTATTACGCGTCTACTGGATATGTTATGGCCGGTTTTTTCACGAAGGACGTTTTATCAGATCGCCTATGTGGAAGTTTATAGCGGGTTGTCTTTTGTTTGGGCGGAACTGGCTGTGATGCTATTAAATGCTTTGCGTAAACCTCACATTCTCACCCTACATGGCGGTAATTTGCCTGTGTTCGCAGCTCGCAACCCGGGCCGGGTGAGGAACCTTTTAAAGAGCGCTACGGTTGTAACGGCGCCTTCGCCCTATTTACAAAAGGCAATGCAGCCTTATCGCCAGGATATTCTCCTTCTGCCTAACGCGCTCGACATTTCACGCTATTCGTTTCGAGCACGCGTCACGCCTGTGTCGCGCCTGGTATGGCTGCGCGCTTTTCATCATATCTACAATCCCAGCCTTGCCCCGAGAGTGTTGGCTTTGCTGGCAAATGAATTTCCCGATATAAACCTGACGATGTTTGGTCCCGATAAAATGGACGGGAGTTTTGAACTCACCCGAAAAACAGCCCATGATATGGGTGTGCAGGATAAGATGGGTTTTCCGGGAGCCGTGCCTAAAGAGCGGGTTCCGGATGTATTGCAAACCGGCGATATCTTTCTTAACACGACTAATGTTGATAATACGCCCGTCAGTGTGCTGGAGGCAATGGCTTGCGGCCTATGTGTTGTAACTACGAATGTAGGCGGCTTACCCGATTTGCTTGAGGACGGCGTGGATGCGTTGCTCGTTCCGCCTGACGATTCACAAGCCATGGCGAATGCTATCCGGCGCTTACTGACTGAACCCGCTCTCGCAGAAAAACTATCAGTCAATGCGCGTCGTAAGGTTGAAGGTTTTGATTGGTCTGTCATCTTGCCGCAATGGGAGCGGCTTTTTACTGAGCTGATCCAAGATGCCTGACTTGCTATCCATTTATCATCGCTTGCCCTATCCCTTGCGTGATCTTGCCGCTAGTTTGCGAGGCTGTTACCTTGGTTACTGGCGTTATACCGCAAAAACCGAATCTCTAATCAGCGAATATCTTTCAATGGAAAATTGGAGCGATGTGAAACGGCAGGCTTGGGTGGAAGAGAAGATCGCTTTTGTATTGCATCGCGCCGCCACCCAAACGCCATATTATCGAGAACAGTGGGATCGGCGCAGGCGGCAGGGAGATAAGGCTTCCTGGCAATATCTGGAAAATTGGCCGACATTATCAAAGGAAACTCTACGCGCTGCGCCAAAACAATTTATTGCAGATGATTGCGATATTCATAAAATGTATCATGAACACACCAGCGGAACGACCGGAAAATCGCTTGATCTGTGGTGGAGCAGGGAAACGGTGCGTAACTGGTACGCGCTTTTTGAAGCGCGCTGTCGTCGCTGGCATGGGGTTTCGCGCCATGATCGTTGGGCTATCCTGGGAGGACAATTGGTTACGCCGGTTTATCAGCGCCAACCGCCTTTCTGGGTTTGGAATGCCGGATTGAACCAGTTGTATATGTCGTCCTATCATCTTGCTCCAAATTTTATTCCTGCTTATCTGGGCGCTTTACAAAAATACAAAATTGCTTACTTGTGGGGATATACATCTTCTCTGTATGCGCTGGCGGTTCAGGTTTTGCGACAAAACTGCAAAGACTTGCAAATGCAAGTGGTACTTACCAACGCGGAACCGCTTGAATCTTACCAGCGAACGGCAATTGAAGAGGCTTTCAAGTGTCCGGTTCGTGAAACCTATGGCATGGCTGAAATTGTTGCCAGCGCTTCTGAGTGTGAGTACGGAAAAATGCACTTGTGGCCCGAAGTTGGTCATGTGGAAGTGATGCGTGAAAATTCGCCGGTTCCATTGGGCGAAACAGGCGAGTTAATTTGCACTGGTATCTTCAATGTGGACATGCCGCTGATTCGTTATCGAGTCGGCGATGAAGGAAGTTTAAATGCTGTAAGTGGGTGCGCTTGCGGACGCTCTTTACCGTTATTGGGAAAAATTCATGGGCGGGTGGATGATGTGCTTTATACAGCAGATGGCAGGCGTATCGGACGGCTTGACCCGGTTTTCAAAGCGCATTTACCAGTCATTGAAGCCCAGATAATCCAGGAGGAGCTTGATAAACTAACAGTTCGTTTTGTGCCTGCGCCTGAATATCGGCCGAATGATGGCCAGTCTATTATCGAGCGGCTACAGGCGCGTGTTGGCAACGTTCAGGTAAAACTTGAGCCGGTAGATGAAATACCCCGTGAAGCAAATGGAAAATTTAGAGCTGTTGTCTCAAAGATTGCGCCTCCCAATGCAAAATAACCCCTCCGTCTCCCTCATCCTCCCCATCCGCAACGAAGCCGCCTACATCGAGCAGGGACTTCGAGCCATCTTTGCCCAGGACTACCCTCCGGATCGCATGGAAGTCCTTGTCGTTGACGGCATGTCCACCGACGACACCCGCGCAAAGATCGCTTCGCTGGCTGCCTCTGTCCCCGGTCTCCGGCCTTCGGTCACGATTTTGGACAATCCCGGCAGGATCGTCCCGACCGGCATGAACATCGCCCTGCGTCAGGCCAAAGGCGAGATCGTCATCCGCGTGGATGGGCATACTTTGATCGCGCCCGATTATGTGCGCCAGTGTGTTAAGAGTTTACGCCGCACAAACGCCGATAACGTTGGCGGAAGGATGAATGGCGTCGGCGCGAATTATTTTGGCAAGGCTGTGACCCTGGCTACCAGTTCCCTCTTTGGCGTTGGCGGCGGACGTTTTCATCATTCGGAAAAGGAAGAATGGGTGGGTACGGTTTACATGGGCGCCTGGCCTCGCCGTGTTTTCGAGAAGATCGGTTTATTCGACGAGGAATTGGTGCGCGATCAGGACGATGAATTCAATTATCGTCTCAGGGCGGCTGGCGGGAAAATCCTATTAAGTCCCGGCATAAAATCAATCTATACGGTTCGCGGTAGTCCGTCCGCGCTCTGGCGGCAATACTACCAATACGGCTTCTGGAAAGTGCGCGTCCTGCAAAAACATCCGCGCCAAATGAGCCCGCGTCAGTTCGCCCCGCCTGCTTTTGTGTTGACGCTGTTTGGTTCGGCTTCTCTCGCCCTATCTTCAGCCCTCCGTCCGCTGTCGCTTGTCATTCCGCTGCTCTATTTGTTCGCCAACCTGCTCGCCTCGCTGTTGACGGCCGCAAAGCGCGGCTGGAAATACCTCCCCCTTCTCCCGGTCGTCTTTGCCATTCTCCACCTGGCTTACGGACTCGGCTTCCTGGCCGGCCTCCTGAAATTCTGGAATCGCTGGGCTGATAAAATCGGCCAGGCCTCCCAATTCTCCAATGAACCAGCCGGATGACCTCGCCCGCCTCCGCTCTGAATATGCCGACCGCGCCCGGCGCTTCGCGGGCCGCGACGATTACTCCGCCTTCAATCGCGCCAACCTGTTTACCATCCAGTCCCGCCAGCGGGCGGTGGTGGAGGCCCTGCGCCGGCAGGGACTGACCGACCTCTCTCGCCTGCGCGTCCTCGAAATGGGCTGCGGCGGCGGGGGCGTGTTGACGGAGTTCCTCGCCCTCGGGGCGCGTCCCGCCAGCCTGTTTGGCGTAGACCTGCTCTTCGACCGGCTTGCCTCCGCCTGCGAACGCCTGCCCGGCAGCCGCTTCGTCAACGCGGACGGAAGCCGCCTGCCTTTCCCGGCGCGCTCTTTCGACATCCTCCTGCAATTCACCGCCCTTTCCTCCATCTTGGACGCCGACTTGCGGCGCGGCATCTGCCGCGACCTGTTGCGCGTCCTCAAACCCTCCGGCCTGATCCTCTGGTACGACTTCTGGCTCAACCCCACCAACCCGCAGACGCGCGGCATCCGTCCGGCGGAGATCAAACAATTGTTTCCCAACTGCCGCTGCGAATTCCGCAAGATCACCCTCGCCCCTCCCATCGCCCGCAAACTCGCGCCCGTCTCCTGGGGACTGTGTTACCTCCTCGAAAGCCTGAAAATCTTCAACACCCACTACCTCGCCGCCATCCGCCCCCTGCCCCCTGATCGCTGCTCACTGCTCTCTGCTCTCCGCTCTCTGCTCACTGCCTCCTGCCCCTCTACCGCCATCCAGAAAGGGGATACGCCGCATGGAAGACCAACGCAATCTGCCTCGATCGGACGCTCTAAAAACCCTCTCCGCGCTCGGATGGATTTCCGACGCCTCCAAACGCCTGGTCGACGTGCTGGCTTCGGCGCTCGGACTGCTGTTGCTCCTGCCGGTCTTCGGCATCGTCGCCGCCGCCCTTAAGCGGGAGGGGCCTGGCTCGGTGTTCTACGGCGGAAGGCGCGTCGGCCGCTATGGCGTGGAATTCAAGATCCTCAAGTTCCGCACGATGAACGAAGACCCGCGCGGCGCGGCCGGCCCGCGCGTCACCGCCAAAGACGACAAACGGATCACCTCCCTGGGCAGGTGGCTGCGCGACACCAAACTCAACGAACTGCCTCAACTCTGGAACGTCCTGATCGGCGAGATGAGCCTGGTTGGTCCCCGTCCCGAAGACCCTGAGATCGTCGCAACCTGGCCCGAGGAGGCCCGCCGCGAGATCCTTTCCGTCCGCCCGGGCATCACCAGTCCCGCCAGCGTGCTTTACCGCAGCGAAGAAGATCTGCTCTCCGCCGACAACGTCATGGACACCTACCTGCGCGACATCCTGCCCGACAAACTCCGTCTCGACCTGCTCTACGTCCGCCACCGCTCCCTGCTCAAGGACTTCGACATTCTGGCCTGGACGTTCCTGGCCCTCATCCCGCTCCTCAGGCAGAGCCGCATCCCCGAAGGCCGGCTCTTCGCCGGCCCCATCTACCAGATCTTCCGGCGCAACCTCTCCTGGTTTTTCCTGGACCTGGCGGTCAACTTCCTTTCGATCGTTTTGGTCGCGTCGGCCTGGCGCGTTTTCGCGGTCATCAATTGGGGGCTTCTGCCGCTGACCCTCCTGGCGCTCGCGCTCTCGTCCCTGTTCAGCCTCGTCAACTTTGTCCTCGGCCTCGACCGGGTCTACTGGTCGCGCGCCACCGCCGAAGACGGACTGGCGTTCGTCATGTCCAATTTGCTCACGGTCCTCGTCCTGATCCTGGTCAACACCGCCAGGGCGACGCGGAAGTGGCTGCCTCTCCCGCCTCTCCCGAACGGGATGCTGATCTTCAGCGCCGTTGTCGCCCTCTTTGCCAGTCTCTTCCTGCGCTACCGCCTGCGCCTGGTCGCCTCCATCGCCAACCGCTGGCTCGATTGGCGCAAAAGCCGCAGCAACTTTGGCGAACGGGCGCTCATCCTCGGCGCGGGGGAGGGCGGACAGATCGTCCGCTGGCTCTTGACGCGCGGCTCGCTCCGCCAGGCTTTCACCGTCATCGGCATGGTGGACGACGATCCCGCCAAGCAGGGTATGCGCATCGGCGGAAGCAGGGTGCTGGGCGGCGTGAGCGACCTGCCCGACCTCGTCCGGACGCGCGACGTGGGCCTGATCCTGTTCGCCATCACCAACCTCACTCCCGAAGCCCACTACCGCGCCATCCAGATTTGCCGCCGCGCCGGCGCGCGCGTCGTCTTTATGAACGACATCCTCGGAACGGTGCGAAGCCGCCTGGCCCAGCCGCTGGACCTTCCCGGCCCCTAAGCCTTCCCCCGTCCTCCGTCCTCCGTCCCCCGTCTCCCGTCTTCCGTCCCCCGTCATTAACAGCAGCCGCCCAAGAAAAGAACTCTCGGGCGGTTTTTGCTTCCATTTCTTGACTTCTTTTCCGAACGCGGGTAAACTACATCCGTTTCAGCAACTACAAGGACAAACAATGTATGAAATCGACGAAATAGACCTGAAAATTGTCAATTTGCTCATCGAAGATGGGCGAAAACCCGCCGCGCAGATCGCCCGGCGGATCGGCGACGTCTCTGAGCGGGCGGTGCGCTACCGCATCGAGCGGATGATCGAGGAGGATGTCATCCGCCTCAGTGCGGTCGTCCGTCCCGAAGCGCTGGGATTGCCGATCCGCGCAGACGTCTGGCTGGAGGTCGAGTCGGACCGCATCCGCGAAGTGGCGCAGAAAATGGCCGAATACGAGAACGTCTCTTACGTGGCCTGCTCCATCGGCGAAAACGACGTCAGCATCCAGGTGGTGGCGAAGGATACGGGCGAAGTCTATCGCTTCGTGACGGAGACCATCCGCAAAGTCCCGGGCGTGAGGCGCACCACCACCTCCATCGTGCCGCTCATCCTGAAAGACGTCTATCAATGGCGCGCCCCCGAAACCGTCGTCAAGAAATGAAAAATTCACGCGGTACACGGATTACGCGGTTTCGACGGACGCTTCGCGGATGGATCAAGAAATCCGCGAAATCTCTCTTGTCCGTGTAATCCGTGTACGAAAAAACGGAGTCGATCATGAGTCTCGCTGGACCGAAAAGCCAGGAATTGCAAAAGCGGGCCCAGAAAATTCTGCCGCTCGGCGTCAACTCGAATTTCCGCTATTGGGGCGACGGCCTCACTCCCTACGTGGACAAGGCCAAGGGCGCCTATCTCTGGGACGTGGACGGCCGCCGCTTCATTGACTACCGCATGGCGTTCGGCCCCATCATCCTCGGCCACGCGTACGACGAGGTGGACGCCAAAGTGATCGAGGAGATCCAGCGCGGCTCGCTCTTCGCCATGACGGGCGAACTCGAAGTGGCGGTCGCCGAGATGATCGCAGCGATGTGTCCCGCGGTCGAGATGGTGCGGCTGGCCTGCTCAGGGACGGAAGCGACGATGCACGCCATCCGCGTGGCGCGGGCCTACACCGGCCGCGACGTCATCCTGAAATTCGAGGGCAACTATCACGGCTTCCACGACCACACCCTCTGGTCCACATACGCGCCGGCGGAGGCCATGGGCAACGCGCGCAGCCCGATTCCCATCCCGTCTTCGTCGGGCATCCCCAAGTCCATGCGCGAATTCATCATTACATTGCCGTTCAACGACGCGGATGGATTCCAACGCGCCATGCGCTCCTACGGCGGCCAGATCGCGGCGGTCATCACCGAGCCGGGACAGGGCAACTGCGGCGCGATCGACCCGCAGCCGGGCTTCCTTGAACTCATCCGCGAGGAGACCAGCCGGCACGGGGCGGTCTTCATCCTCGACGAAGTGAAGACGGGATTCCGTATCGCCAACGGCGGCGCGCAGGAGTACTATGGCATCAAGCCGGACCTCGCGACGTACGCCAAAGCCCTGGGCAACGGCTACCCCGCGGCGGCGTTCGGCGGCTCGCGCGAGATCATGTCCATCATCGGTCACGGGGTCGCGCAGGGCGGGACGTATACCAATAACAAGGCCGGCGTCGCGGCCGCGTACGCCACGTTGAAGTTGCTGCAAACGAAGCCGATCCTTAAGTCCATCGCCCAGCGCGGTAAACGTCTCATGGACGGGTTGAAGGACATCTTCGAGGATAACGACATTCCCGTTGTGTTCAGCGGCCATCCGTCCATGTTCTCCTTCGCCATCGGCGTGGACAAGCTCGCCAGCCAGCGCGACTGGGCGAAGAGCGACCGGGCCATGTACGAGGCTTTGATCGAGAAGGCCATCGGGCGCGGCGTCATGCCCGACAACGACGCCCGCGAACCATGGTTCCTGTGCTACGAACACTCCGACGCGGACGTGGACGAAACGTTGAACGTGTACGCGGAGATCGTGAAAGAAGCGAAGAAATGATTTATACGTCTTGCATTCCGCGTAGCCTGCATTCTCTAATACGGGTATTCAAACCGACGTTAGAGAACGTCTGCTGCGCGTGAGAGAGGAAATATGACCAACCTAACTTCTCAGGAAATCGTTGACCTCAGCAAGGAATATACGCTCTTCTCCTGGTCTGTGCAGGGACAGGTGAATCCGATTCCCGTCACGAAAGCGGAAGGCGTGTACTTCTGGGACGCGGACGGGAAACGCTATCTCGACTTTTCATCGCAGTTGATGAATACGAACATCGGGCATCAGCATCCAAAAGTAGTCAAAGCGATTCAAGATCAGGCGGCGAAGTTGACCTTCGTCCATCCTGGCAACGCGACCGAAGCGCGCGGTCTGCTCGGCAAGAAACTAGCGGAGGTCACGCCTGGCGATTTGAAGAAGACTTTCTTCACCCTCGGCGGCGCGGAAGCGAACGAAAATGCGATCAAGATCGCCCGCTTCTACACGGGACGACATAAGATTCTGGCGCGCTATCGTTCCTATCACGGCGCGACGCACGGCTCGATGGCGTTGACTGGCGATTACCGCCGTCTTGCCGTGGAGCCTGTCATGCCTGGCGGAGTCCACTTTTTGGACCCGTTTTGCTATCGCTGTCCGTTTGGGCAGAAGCCAGAGTCGTGTAAGCGCGAGTGTATTTCTCACTTAGAAGAAGTCATCAAGTACGAAGGACCCGACAAGATCGCCGCCATCATCATGGAAGGGGTAGTCGGCTCGAACGGACTCATCGTCCCGCCCGATGATTACTGGCCCCGCGTGCGCGAAATATGCGACAAGTACGGCATTCTGCTGATTTCGGATGAAGTGATGAGCGGATGGGGTCGCACAGGCAAATGGTTCGCCGTGGACAACTGGAACGTCGTCCCCGACATCATCACCACCGCCAAAGGCATCACCAGCGGATATGCTCCGCTCGGCGCGGTGATCGTCTCAGAGAAGATTGCCAAATTCTTCGACGACAAATATCTTTATGCGGGTCTGACGTACAGCGCGCACGCGCTTTCTTGTGCCACCGCGTTGGCAACCATCGAAGTCTACGAAGAAGACAAGCTCATCGAAAACGCTGCCTTGCTCGGAAAATATCTCGGCGAAGCGTTGGAAGACATCAAAGCGCGACACGTCTCCGTTGGCGATGTGCGTTACATCGGTCTTTTCTCCACGATTGAGTTGGTGACAAACCGTGAGACGAAAGAAAGTTTCTCACCCGCTGTCATGGCGGAGGTGGGGAAGGTACTGCGCCAAAACGGACTGTTCACCTTCATCATGGCGAACAACATGGGAAGCATGGTCTTCATCGTCCCGCCGCTGTGCATCACGCAGGAGCAACTCGATGAAGGTCTTGCGATTGTGGAGAAGGCGTTGGAAGTGACGGATAAGCAAGTCAAGTAATGTTGAAAGTGGTAGAGTAAAATAGAGTCATGAAAAAAATAAAAGACCAAGCTCCCGTTACTTACTCAGTGAATCGTCCAGCAGAAATGCCGTTTTGGAATGAAATTATTTGTGGAGATAGCGCAGTTTTGCTTAAGTCCATTCCAGCCAATAGTGTTGACTTGATTATCACTTCTCCTCCGTATTTTCAGCAGAGAGAATATGATGGTGGAGGTGTTGGGAACGAAAAGAAACCCGACGATTATATTTCTGCGCTGATGAAAATCTTTCGTGAGTGCGTCCGTGTAATCAAACCAACAGGCAGCATTGTTTTCAATGTTGGTGACAAGTATGAGGATAGTAGTTTGTTGTTAATGCCTTATAGGTTTGCTATCGCCGCAACTGAGCAATGCGGTGTGGCTCTTGTAAATAATGTAACATGGGTAAAGTCCAACCCGACCCCAAGGCAATTCAAACGCAGACTGGTAAGTAGCACAGAACCGTTCTTTCATTTTGTAAAATCCCAAGACTACAAATATTTTCTTGATGAGTTTCTCAAGCCAACCGAAGAACCAAAAACAAATGGCAATGGAACAGGTGAAAATGTAGGAAAAAAATACTTTCCGCTGATTGAGCAATCGACACTTACACCAAAACAGAAAGAAATGGCAAGAAACGCACTGGAAGAAGTCATCGAAGAAGTTCGTAATGGCGAAATTCAAGGTTTTCGTATGAAAATCAGGGGAATTCATTCAGAGCCTTTTGGCGGACAAGATGGCGGAAGAAAAATTCAATTGGACAAAAACGGATTTACTATCATCCGTATTTATGGTAACCCATTAAAGAAAGATGTTATCACTACACCTGTTGAATCGTTGAAAAACTGTCCACACCCCGCTATCTATCCAGTAAAAATTGTGGATGAGTTTATAAAACTATTGACACAAAAAGGCGAAGTTGTTCTTGACCCTTTCATGGGTTCTGGCTCAACGGCTGTGTCTGCTTTTCAAAACGAGAGAGTGTATATCGGTTTTGATATAAGCGAAGAATATTGCCTTTACGCCCAAAAACGTTTGAGTAGCGTGAAGCATCAATTGTCTTTGTGGGAGCGAAACAATGCCGCAAACGCCTAATGAATTATTGGAAACCGCTTACGAAGCGGCGAAGAAGAGGTCATTAAAAACAATTTTATCTGGCTTGCCAGATGAATACGTTGACGAATTAAGAATCATCGTAGAAAATGCTGAAACTCAAAAAGCCGTTCTGGGCGTTACATTGACTTCGCTTGTGTACAAGGTTTATCAGCCTGAACAAGATATTCGCAAACATCAGGAAGGTATGAAGGGCGGTTATTCGGGTAGAACGTTTGACACGAAATATGTCACCCCATTTTTGAAAAGCAAATTTCCTCATTTCGCAATGGCTGAAAGCGCATGGTTGACTCGTTCTTTAGAACAACCTCGCCCATACAATCTTAATTTTCCAGGCAAGATTCGTAACATCGCTCTGAAAACTGCTTTTTTGAGAACATTAGACCATGTGCAGGCTGAAAGCAATCTTGCGCCTAAGTTGCTGGTTGCGTTAATGGGTCTTATGTTTGAATCAACAGCAAGCGATGACGCTCTTTTTGCCAGAGTACAAGTTGCAAGTAGTATAACGATTGCAAAAATCATAGACGCGCTAAGCCTGCATATTCGTCACGATTATGGCAAAGGCATTGTTGGAACTGCCCGCCTTCCTGTCCTGGCGATTTACTCTGTTTATAACCTCCTGATGCCTGATGTCAGGAGATATTCGGGAAAATTTCTCTTGCCACTCGAATCGCATACCAGCCCCGATTCTCGTTCTAAATCTTTGGGGGATATTGATGTAAACAATGCCGATAATTCGTGTTTCGAGTCGGTTGAAATCAAGCACAACAAGCCGGTTACCGCTGATATGGTTGGTGTAGTTTATCGAAAGATAAGAAACACTGAAATTGACCGTTACTATATTTTGACTACAAGTGAACCGAACTTTGATGACTACGAATCGGTAGTGCAAGAAATAGATAAGTACAAGAAAGTTCACTCATGCCAGATTATTGTCAACGGCGTTATCCCTTCATTGAAATATTACATGCGCTTAATAAGCAACCCACAAGACATTGTTGGTGAATATACCAAATGGCTTGAATTTGAATATCAACGCGCCAGTGGAGTTAAAAGAGAACATTTGCGATTTTGGCAAGAAATACGTCAAACTTTGTTGAACCTTGAATGACTTTACCCCAAGAAACTATCCTCAATAACAAAGTGGGCGGCTGAGGCGAGAGCAAAAGTTCAACGGATAGAATCAACTATCAGATTAGAAAGAAGCGTAGCGCGTCATCCAATTACCAATTACTACTTACTTACCAATCTCTAATCTCTTATTCGGAGTAAACATGGAAATCCTCAACTATATAAACGGCTCATGGACAAAACCAAACGTCGCAGAATATTTTGACGTAATCAACCCCGCCACAGGACTCGTCATCGCCAAGACTCCCCTCGGCACAAAAGCGGATGTCGAGTCAGCGGCGAAGGCGGCGAGTGAGGCGCTCGATGGCTGGCGCAGAACGCCCGTCAACGACCGCGTGCAATATCTCTTCAAACTGCGTGACCTGATGCGCGCCAACCACGATGAGATCGGCAGACTCATCACGGACGAAGCGGGCAAAACGTTGGAAGAGGCAAAAGCCGAAATGGTACGCGCCTTCGAGAATATCGAAGTGGCGTGCGGGATGCCGATGATGATGAAGGGTGAATTCGTCGAAGACATTGCCACAGGCATAGACGAGTTGATGATCCGTCAGCCTGTCGGCGTGTGCGCCACGATTGCGCCGTTCAACTTCCCTGGCATGATCGCGTTTTGGTATCTGCCCTACGCGCTCGCGGCGGGCAACACCTACATCGTCAAGCCGTCCGAAAAAGTTCCGATGACGATGCAGTTCATTTTCAAACTCATCGAGCAGGTCGGCTTTCCGAAGGGCGTGGTCAATCTCGTCAACGGCGCAAAAGAAACGGTGGATGGGATTCTCGAACACCCGTCCATTCGAGCGGTGACGTTCGTCGGTTCGACCAACGTCGCCAAATATATTTACGCCACCGCCGCCGCGCACGGCAAACGCGTCCAGGCGCAGGGCGGAGCGAAGAATCCCGTCATCGTGTTGCCCGATGCAGATATGGACATGGCGACGAAGATCATAGCGGACTCCGCCTTCGGATGCGCGGGACAGCGCTGTCTCGCCGTTTCTTTCGCAGTGACGGTTGGTTCAGCCCATTCGACTTTTAGTGAAGCGATATGCGACGCCGCTTCGTCGCGCATCGTCGGCTACGGACTCGACTCAGGCGTCCAGATGGGACCCGTCATCAGCGCCGCGTCGAAGGCGAGAGTCGAGTCGCTGATTGGACTCGGCGTCAAGGAAGGAGCAACCGTCCCTGTGGATGGACGCGGGGCTTTAATCCAAGGATATGAATCGGGGCACTTCATCAAGCCCACTATTTTGGCAGACGTCCCGCGCGGCAGTGAAATCGCCAAGACCGAAATTTTTGGACCCGTGTTGAGCCTGATGCACGTGCAGACGATTGAAGACGCCATCGAGTTGGTCAACAGCGGACAATATGGCAATCAGGCGAGCCTGTTCACGTCGTCGGGTTCGGCGGCGCGGAAGTTTCGCTACGAAGCCGAAGCGGGCAACATCGGAATCAACATCGGCGTCGCCGCGCCGATGGCATTCTTCCCTTTCAGCGGCTGGAAGGACTCGTTCTTCGGCGATATGCACGGGCAGGCGATGGACGCGGTCGAGTTCTTCACGCAGAAGAAAGTCGTCGTGGAGAGGTGGCCCAAGGAATGGACGAGGAAATTTTAGTGAGAAGAGAGCAGAGAATGGAGAACAGGAAGCAGAGAACCGGCACGGCTTTAAAAACTGCTCTCCGTTCTCCAATCTCTAATTTTCAATCTCTTCCAAAGGAGTTACCATGACCCACGATTACGAAGACGCCCTGGAATATTCGTCCCGCTGGATGGACTTGATCCGCATGGATCGCTTCCCGACCGAGGCGGAGGGCAAACAGATCATCGACGAATCGAAGCAGAACTTTGCCGAGCATTTCAACCGCGGCTGGCTGGAGTATCGCAAGTCCGTCACCGAGGCGGGCGATTGGGCCGCGGTGGAATGGAGCGGTTCGGGCGCCATTTTCAAAGACGTGCTCGGACGCGAATATCTCGACTGCCTGGGCGGTTATGGGATGATGGACCTGGGCTGGAGTCATCCCGAAGTGATCGAGACGGTAAAAGCGCAGCTCTCGCGCACGCCCATGCCCTCGCAGGAGTTGATAGACCCGCTGCGCGGCGTGCTGGCGAAACTGCTCGCGGATATTACGCCGGGAGATTTAAAGTACAGTTGGTTCGCGGCCAGCGGGACGGAGTCTATTGAGGCGGCCATCAAGATCGCGAAACTCTACACGGGACGCGCCGCGTTCATCGTCGCGGTCAAGGCGTTTCACGGCAAGACGATGGGTTCGCTCTCGATGATGGGCAAGTCCGACTTCCGCGCGCCGATGGGGCCGATGTACGCGGGTCCCGTTTACCACGTCCCGTTTGGGGACGCGGAGGCGGTGGAGCGTCAACTGGAGATCTGCGACAAGGTCGGGATTCCCGTGGCGGGCGTGTTGTTCGAGCCGATCCAGGGCGAAGCGGGGGCCATCATCCCGCCCGACGATTTCTGGCCGCGTATCCGCGCCGCGACGAAGAAGTACGGCGCGCTGCTCATCGCCGACGAAGTGCAGACCGGCATGGGGCGGACGGGGAAGCTGTGGGGCGTGGAGCATTGGAACGTCGTCCCCGATATTATCTCCGTCGCCAAGTCCCTCGGCGGGGGCGTGATGCCGGTCAGCGCGGTCTGCGCCACCGAGGAGATCTTCCAGCCGATGATGTACCCGAATCCGTTCATGCACACCACGACGACGGGCGGCGGCGCGCTGGCTTGTTCGGCGGCGATCGCGGCGATCCACGTTACGCTGCGCGAAAAACTCTGGGAACAGGCCGCGCGGAAGGGCGATTATCTGATTCCAAAACTGGAGGAATTCGCCGCGAAATATCCGCAAATTTATGAGAAAATAACGGGTAGAGGCTTGCTGATTGGGATGCACTTCAAATCGCCGGAGATCGGATACCAGGTGGCCGCGGGGCTGTTCAAGCGCGGCGTGCTGGTGGCCGGCACGCTGACCAGCGCGCAGACCATCCGCATCGAACCGCCGCTGGTCATCACGCAGGAGCAGATGGATATTTTGCTGGACCGATTGGAGGACACGTTGAAGGCGGTCGCCGCGTAATTAGCCTGCTTCCCGCTTATTGCGAGTCGCCGCGGCGGCTGGCCGCGCGGCGACTCGCAGCGACGTTCATTTTATTTCCCGGAGAAGATAGATGACAGAGACAAGCGAATTTTCAGTCGAGCTGCGCGACGTGGTCAAGACCTTCAAAACTCCCGAAGGCGCCCTGCTGAACGCGGTGGACCACGTAGATATGCAGATCAAACATGGGGAGTTCTTCTCGATGCTCGGTTCATCGGGATGCGGCAAAACCACCTCGCTGCGGATGGTGGCCGGTTTTGAATGGCCGACGGAGGGGGAGGTCTACATCGAAGGCAAGGCGCAGGGACGCACGCCGCCGTTCCAGCGTCCCGTCAACACGGTGTTTCAGAGTTACGCGCTCTTCCAGCATATGACGATTTATCAGAACATCGCCTTCGGCCTCGAGATGGAAAAGGCGCCCGCGAACGAGATCAAGGAACGCGTCGGACGCGTGCTCGACATGGTGCAGCTGACCGGGATGGAGAAACGCTTCCCCAGGCAGCTTTCGGGCGGACAGCAGCAGCGCATCGCGCTCGCCCGCGCCCTCGTCAAACTGCCGAACGTGCTTCTGCTCGACGAGCCGCTCGGCGCGCTCGATTTGAAACTCCGCAAGGAAATGCAGTTGGAACTCAAGGCCATCCAGCAGAAAGTGGGCATCACCTTTATCTATGTGACCCACGACCAGGAGGAAGCGCTGACCATGTCTGACCGCATCGCGGTGATGAGCAAGGGTAAGGTAATGCAGGTCGGCGCGCCCGTGGAAATCTACGAAAGGCCGAATTGCAAGTTTGTAGCCGACTTCATCGGCACTTCCAATTTCCTGGAGGGGACCGTCAAAGCCATCGAAGGCGATAAAGCCGACGTGTTCGTGCCGGCCCTGAACGCCGAGGTCAAGGGGCTGGTTTCAGGAGAGATCGCGGTCGGGGAGTCCGCCGCCATTTCCATCCGTCCCGAAAAGATCCGCCTCGCCGACAAGGCCGTCCTCAGTCATAATTGCTTCGAAGGCCGGATCGTCAACTCTGTGTATATCGGATCGGACACGCATCTGGTGATGGACGTGAACGGAGTGCAGGTGAAGGTCTGGGAACAGAACAGGATCTCCAGCCTGGATCCGAAGGCCTATTACACCGTCGGCCAGTCCGCGTGGTTGACCCTGTTCCCCGAGAACACGCTGGTCATGCCCAACCGATGAGGTGATGCCATGCTGAAACGACTTCGCGAAAACAAATCCGCGCAAGGGACCCTGTTGATCACGCCGACGCTCATCTTTATGGTCGGTTTGCTCATCATCCCGCTCATCCTGACCCTCGTCATCAGCTTCGGCAAACGCTCGGCGGACGGGAACGTCATTTACACGTTCAGCCTGGACAACTACATCCGCATCATCGGCATCAGCCATAATTGCCCCGATGGACGGGCGACCTGCTTCGACCCGCTGTATGTTCAGATCCTGTGGCGTTCGCTGACGCTGGCTTTTAATTCGACGATCGTGGTCATCCTGCTGGCGTATCCGCTGGCGTACTTCATCGCCCGTTCCCATCCCAGCCGCCGCAACACCTTCCTGTTCCTGGTGCTGGTTCCGTTGTGGACGAACTTCGTCATCCGCGTCTATGCCTGGATGATGCTGCTGCGCACGCAGGGGTTGATCAACGACGTGCTTGGCTGGCTGGCCGGCCTGGTGGGAGCGCGTTTCACGCCGCTGGAAATGCTCTACACCCCCGGCGCGGTGCTGGTTGGCATGGTGTACGAGTTCCTGCCGTTCATGATCCTGCCGATCTACACCTCGCTCGAAAAAATAGACAATTCGCTCTACGAGGCCGCCGCCGACCTGGGCGCCAACCCCTTCCGCACCTTCCTGCGGGTGACGCTGCCCCTGTCCATGCCGGGCATGGTGGCCGGCACAGTGCTGGTCTTCATCCCCGTCATGGGCGCCTTTGTCGTGTCCGACTTGCTGGGCGGCAAGCAGGTGATCCTGGTCGGCAACCTCATCCAGCGGCAATTCCTGGACGCCCGCGACCCAACCTTCGGCTCTGCCGCGTCCCTCATCCTGATGGTTTTGACGCTGGTCGTGATGTATTTCTACACCCGCAAGTTTGGGTTCGGCGAGGAGATCGTTGTCGCATGAACGCGTCTTCATCGTCTGAATGGACCGGAAAGGAGCGGGCAGGATGAATCCCCATCGCCGTTCTCCCCTCGTCAGGATCGCCGCCGGGCTGGTGTATTTCTTCCTGTACGCGCCGATCTTTGGCCTGATGCTGTTTTCCTTCAACTCCTCGCGGACCAATATTTTCTTCGGCGGATTCATCACCCGCGTCGGCCCGCTGATCATGGACGGCAGCACGGTCGTCCAAAGTCCGTGCGGACCGTTCCACTGGTTCTGCGAACTGAGCCGCAACGCGGAGGCCATGAACGCCACGCGGAACACCCTCGCCATAGCCGCGATCTCCACCGTCGTCGCCACCCTCATCGGGACGCTGGCCGCGCTGGCGCTGCAACGCTACGATTTCCGCCTTAAGTCCTTCTCGCAGCTGTCGCTTTACATCCCGATCATCATCCCTGAGATCGTCATGGGCATCGGGATTCTCGTGCTGTTCAGCCAGGTATTTTCGTTCCTGAATAACAGCCTCAACCTGGCCGGTTCTGCGCGCCTGACCATGGGGCTGCCGACGGTGATCGTCTCGCATATCGCTTTCAGCGTCCCCTTTGTGACGCTGGTGGTGCAGGCGCGTTTGCAGGGCTTCGATAAATCCTTCGAAGAAGCCGCCATGGACCTGGGCGCCAACGAGCTGGTCACCTTCTGGCGCGTGACCTTTCCCATGATCCTGCCGGGCGTGCTTTCGGGCGCGCTGCTGGCCTTCACTTTGTCGCTGGACGATTTCGTAATCACGTTCTTCACCTCCGGCCCCGGCTCGACCACCCTGCCGATCTACGTATACGGGTTGCTGCGGCGCATCATTACGCCCCAGGTAAATGCCCTGTCCACAATCTGGATCCTGGTCGTCTTCACGGTCGTCTTTCTGTTGCAGCGTTTCCAGAACCGCCGGACTTAAGTCCGGCCCCACGCGTCTTCCGCCTGGGCCTCGTCTCGTGGAGAAGGGGCGGGGACAGGGGACGGGCGTCGCGCGGCGATCGTTAATATCGCGCAAGACACAAGACAGGCGGTCTGTCTTGTGAGAAAAATTTCTGTATCCCAAGGAGGAAGTGATGAAAACCACGCTGTCCAAAATGCTTGCCCTGCTGCTCGCGGCAAGCGTCCTGCTGACGGCCTGCGGCGGAGGAAGCGCGCCGTCGGCCGGGAGCGGAGAAAAGGTCACCGCGTCCGGGTTCGTGTGCCCCGCGCCCGAATCCGATATCGAGGTGACCTCGAAAGAGTTGAACCTGTTCGTCTGGACCGAGTACATCCCCCCCGAATGGAAGGAATGCTTTGAGCTCGTCTATGGCGTCAAGATCAACCACGACGAATATTCCGCCAACGAGGAAATGTACGCCAAACTCAAGGCGGGCGGCGCCACGTACGACCTGGTCCTGCCGACAGACTACGTCATCAGCCTGATGGTCCGCAACGGCCTGCTCCAGAAACTGGACAAGAGCAAACTGAATTTCTTCGGCAGCCTGGACCCCAAATACCTGGACCAACCGTTCGATCCGGGCAACGAATATACGATCCCCTACGAAGGCGGCCTGGACGCCATCGTCTACAACGCCGATAAAGTCTCGCCCGCCCCCGTCTCGTACGCCGACCTGTGGAAGCCGGAATACGCCGGGCGGCTGGTTTTCGTAGACGACTCGCGCGTCGTCATCGGCTTTACGCTGCTCACTCTCGGCTACGACGTGAACGCCACCGATCCCGCTCAATTGAGCGAGGCCAAAGCCAAACTGGAGCAGTTGATCCCCAACGTGAAGATCTTCGACAGCGACAGCCCGAAGACCGCCTTGATCGCCGGGGATGTGGACCTGGGCGTCGTCTGGACAGGAGAAGCCTTCACAGCCAACCAGGAAGACCCCGCTTTCGCTTTCGCCTATCCCACCGAAGGCTCGATCATCTGGCAGGATAACTGGGCGATTCCCACAGGCGCCCCGCACCTGGACGCCGCCTACGCCTGGCTGAACTACACCATGCAGGGCAACCTGTTCTACCTGATGCTGCGCGACTTCCCGTACCTCAACCCCAATCTGGCCGCGCTGGAATACGCCAAGAACAACGCCCCCGACCTGTACGAACCGTTCGCGAACTCGCCGATCACCAACCCGCCGGCCGAAGCGGTCGCCAAGGCCCATCGCATTGACGACGTGGGCGAGGCGCTTCTGATCTACGACCAGATTTGGACCGAGGTCAAAGGAGGCAACTAACCGCCTCGCGCGTGACTTTGAGCCGGTTCCTGCGGGGGCCGGCTTTTTCCCATCGCTGGCCGGGCGCGGCCGGCGATGGGAAAGCGTTTGCAATGACCCGAAGTCCGCCGGAGAAACGGCCGGACCTTGCGCTGTAATACGAATGGAGAAAAATCATGAAAGTATTGCTGGTTGGCGTTGGAGGGGTAGGCGAGGCCATTGCCGTCATTGCCGGCGCCCGCCCGTGGATGGAGCAAATGGTTTTGTGCGACTTCAACCTGAAGCGCGCCGAAGAAGTGCAGAAAAAGGTCGGGGGCGACGCGGCCCGCTTTCCCGTCGAGTTTATCGACGCGGGGAAGCAGGAGATGGTCGAGGCGTTGGCGCGCAAGTATAACGTCGACCTGGTCATGAACGCAGTGGATCCCGTCTTCAACGAGAAGATCTTCGACGCGGCCTTCAACGCAGGCGTCGGCTACATGGACATGGCGATGACGCTCTCGAAGCCGCATCCCACCGACCCGTTCCGCAAGACCGGCGTCAAACTCGGCGATTACCAGTTCGAGCGGGCGAAGGCCTGGGAGGAAAAAGGCCTGCTGGCGCTTGTCGGGATCGGCGTGGAACCCGGCATGGTGGACGTGATGGCGCGTTATGCCCAGGATCACCTGTTCGACGAGATCGAGGAAGTGGGCGTCCGCGACGGCGCCAACCTGACGATTGACGGATACGAGTTCGCCCCCAACTTTTCGATCTGGACGACCATTGAGGAGTGTCTCAACCCGCCCGTGATCTGGGAGGCGGACAAAGGCTGGTTCACGACCGAGCCGTTCTCCGAGCCGGAAACGTTCGACTTCCCCGAGGGGATCGGCCCCATCGAAGTCGTCAACGTGGAACATGAGGAAGTGCTGCTCGTCCCGCGCTGGATCAAGGCGAAGCGCGTGACATTCAAATACGGACTCGGCGACCAGTTCATCGGCATCCTGAAGACCCTGCAAATGCTCGGACTCGACAACAAGGAAAAGATCAACGTGAAGGGCGTGATGGTCGCGCCGCGCGACGTGGTGGCGGCCTGCCTGCCCGATCCAGCCCATCTCGGCGATAAGATGCACGGCAAGACCTGCGCCGGCGTCTGGGTGAAGGGAACAAAGGACGGCAAGCCGAAGGAAGTCTACCTGTACCAGGTGGCCGATAACGACGAGTGCATGGCGCGGCTGGGATGCCAGGCCGTGGTGGCGCAGACCGCGTTTTCTCCCGTCATCGCGATGGATTTGATCGAGCATGGGATTTGGAAGGGCGCGGGAGCGCTGGGTCCCGAAGCCTTCGAGCCGGTCCCCTTTATGGAAAAAATGGCGGAATACGGCTTCCCGTACGGGATTCGTTAGCCAGCCGGCCTGTCGAAAGGAACGTCCCGCGGCTCGCGGGCGCGTGTCGGGTAGGGTTGACGGACCGGACCGCGCCCGGCCTCCCAAACGGACAAGGGAAGGCGCTTGCCTGTCTCTTTCGGCATAATTGGTTTGCCTTCCCTGCCGTGTTTTCGTATAATTGACCGCATCGGTCAGCCGCTGATCGCCAACCCCTAATCGTTGTCGGAGGAGACCATGCCAAAAGGATACAACGGAAAAATCCTGCACGTTGACCTGACCAACGGAAAGCTCGAAATCGAAGAGCCGCAGGACGCCTTCTACCGCAAGTACCTGGGCGGTTCGGCCATGGGGATGCACTACATCCTGCGCGAAATGCCCAAGGGCGCCGATCCGCTCGGACCCGATAACGTCCTCACGCTGATGGTCGGGGTCGCCACCGGCGCGCCGATTTCCGGTCAGAGCCGCTTGAGCGCCAACGCCCGGTCTCCGCTCAGCGGCGGGATCGGCGACTCGCAAAGCGGCGGATTCTTCCCCGCCGAGTTGAAGTTCGCGGGCTTCGACGGGATCGTCGTGAAAGGCAAATCGCCCAAACCCGTCTATCTCGCCATCGTGGAAGGGGAGGCTGAACTCCGCGACGCGTCTCACCTGGTCGGTAAATTGACGGGCGAGGTGGACGACATCATCCACGCCGAAGTGGACCCGAAGGCCGAAATTCTCCAGCACGGTCCTGGCGCGGAAAACGGCGTGTTGTATTCCACCATCGTCTCCATGTCCACGCGGCACAACGGACGCACAGGCATGGGCGCGGTGATGGCGTCCAAGAATCTCAAGGCTGTGGCGGCGCGCGGCACGAAGAAGGTCGAGATGGCCGACGCGAAGGCGCTTGCCGCGCTCAACAAGTTCGGGCCGAAGGCCATCCCTGAGAACGGGGACATGGACGGCCTCGCCAAATTCGGCACCGCAGTCGTCGTCATGTTCAACAACACCATCGGCTGTCTTCCCACCCGCAACTATGACGAAGCCCAGTTCGAGGGCGCGGAGCCTGTCAGCGGCGAAAAGATGGCCGAGACCATCCTCCAAAAACGCGATACCTGCTACGCCTGCGTCGTCCGCTGCAAGCGCGTGGTCGAGATCAAAGACGGCCCCTACAAAGTGGATCCACGCTACGGCGGTCCCGAATACGAGACCCTCGCCACCTTCGGTACATATTGCGGTATTGACGACCTGGCGGCCGTCTCGCTCGCCAACCAGATTTGCAACGAATACGCCGTGGACACCATCGCCTGCGGCGCGACCATCGCCTTCGCGATGGAGTGCTTCGAAAAGGGCATCATCACGACGAAAGAAACGGGCGGCTATGAATTGAAATTCGGCGACGCCGAGGCCATGCTCCGAACGCTCAATCACATCGTCAAAGCGGATAGCGAATTCGGGCGGACGCTCGGCCTGGGTTCAGAGCGCGCCGCGAAAATCTGGGGGCGGGGCGCGGACGAATGTCTCATCACGGTCAAAGGCGCCGAGGCTCCCGCGCACATGCCGCAAGCCAAGCGCAGTCTCGCGCTCATCTACGCCGTCAATCCTTTCGGCGCGGACCACCAATCCAGCGAACACGATCCCTACTACGAGGAGGGCGTGGGCGACTTCAACCTCGACCGCCTCAAACAGATCGGGCTGGGCGCGCCGCAGCCGGCTTACTCGCTCACCGACGAAAAGATCCGCTTCGCCTACGAGACCGAAGTCTTCTACTCGATGCTGGACTCCGCCGCGCTCTGCCAATTCGTCTTCGGTCCTGCCTGGACGCTCTACGACGGCGAGCAAACTGCGGCGGCGCTCCGCGCCGTCACCGGCTGGGACATCACGCTCGACGAGTTAATGGCGGTCGGGCGCCGCCGCCTGAACCTTTTCCGCGCCTTCAACGCCCGCGAAGGATTCGGACGCAAGGACGATTACCTGCCCAAGAAATTCTTCAAACCCTTGAAGGGGACCGGCCCGACGGCGGGCTTCGCCATCACTCACGAGGAGCTGGATACCGCCATCGACGCGTACTACAAGCTGGCAGGCTGGACCGCCAACGGCGTCCCCACCCGCGCGGGACTCAGACAACTCGAGATCGAGTGGGCGGCGGATTATCTGCCCGCGTAGTTAAATACAAGATTCCAAGTTTGCAGCACGGAGGATAACGTGGACTACAAGTTACTGATCAACGGCGAGTGGGTTGGGGGCGGCACGCTCCTGGAAGTGACGAACAAGTACAACGGTAAAGTGATCGGCACATTGCCGGCCGCCAGCAGCGAAATGCTGGACGCCGCCATCGCCGCCGCCGAACGCGCCGAAGACGTGATGGCGGAAATGCCCGCTCACAAACGAGCGGACATCCTGCTGCGAACCGCCGCGCTCATCCGCGAGCGCGCCGACGACCTCGCCAAGACCATCGCGGCCGAGGCGGGCAAAGCCATGAAGTTCGCCCGCGCCGAAGTGGACCGCGCCCAAAGCACGTTTACGATCGCGGCCGAGGAAGCCAGGCGGCTGCACGGCGAGACCTTCCCACTGGATGCCGTCCCGTCGGGAGAGGGCTACTTTGGCTTTTTCACCCGCCGTCCCATAGGCGTGATTGCCGCCATCAGCCCGTTCAACTTCCCGTTGAATTTGGTCGCGCACAAAGTCGCTCCCGCCATCGCGTCAGGAAACACCCTTGTCCTCAAACCCGCTACAACCACGCCGTTGACCGCCGTCAAGTTATGCGAGATTTTGATGGAGGCCGGGCTTCCGCCCGGCGTGATCAACCTTGTGGCCGGGTCCGGCTCCACCGTGGGTGAATGGCTCGTCTCCGACCCGCGCGTGGACAAAGTCACCTTCACGGGCAGCCCGCCTGTGGGCGCGCACATCCTCGCCGTGGCGGGCATCAAGAAGGTGACGCTCGAACTGGGGAATACATCCCCGGTCATCGTCGCGCCGGACGCCGACCTGGACTTTGTCGCCAAACGCTGCGCGCTCGGCGCGTTCTACAATTCGGGACAGGTGTGCATTTCCGTCCAGCGCATCTACAGCCAGAAGCAGGTCTTCGAGCCGTTCGCGGAGAAATTCGTCAAGGCGACGGAGGCGATGGTCGTGGGCGATCCGCTCGACGAGCGCGTGGACGTCGGCCCGATGATCGACTCGAAGGAAGTGGACCGCATCGAAGGTTGGGTCAACGAGGCGCAGGGCAGCGGCGCGAAAGTGTTGACGGGCGGCAAACGCGACGGGACGGTCTATTATCCGACCGTGCTGGCGGGCGTCGAACCCGACATGAAGGTCGTCGCCGAGGAGACGTTCGCGCCGGTTGCGTCGGTCATCTCCAGCGACGATTTCGAGTCCGCGCTGCAGCAGGCCAACGACAGCAAGTTCGGCCTGCAGGTCGGCGTCTTCACCAACGACATCAACCGCGTCCTCAGGGCAATCAAACGGCTCAACTTCGGCGGCGTCATCGTCAACGATACGCCCAACTTCCGCGCCGATCACATGCCCTATGGCGGCAACCGCCAGAGCGGACTGGGACGCGAAGGCGTGCGGTTTGCAATGGAGGATATGACCAATATTCAAATGGTCGCGATTCGGACAGACGCTTAACGTCGCCGCCAGGGCGATAATACATACCGAGGAGCATAACTGTGGAACACAAACTTTGGATTAACGGTAAGTGGGAAGACACGCAGGACGGCCGGATGATGGCTGTGGAAGACCCGACGACGGGAAAGAAGATCGCCGAAGTGGCGGACGCCGGTCGCGCAGACGTGGACCGAGCAGTGCAGGCCGCCAAAGCCGCCTTCTACGACGGTCGCTGGTCCAAAAAGACGCCGGGCGAGCGCTCGAAACTGATCTGGAAACTGGCGGATATCATCGAGGCCAACAGCGAGGCCATCGCCAGACTCGAATCTGAAAACACGGGCAAACCGTACGCGTTCGTCAGTCTCGGCGGCGACGTCCCCTTCGCGGTGGACAACCTGCGCTTCTTCGCCGGCGCGGCGCGCGACACGCACGGTTCGCACGCGGGCGAATATATGCCCGGCTACACTTCCATGTATCGCCGCGAGCCCGTCGGCGTCGTCGGGCAGATCGCGCCGTGGAACTATCCATTTATGATGGCGGCATGGAAGATCGGTCCCGCGCTGGCGGCAGGCTGCACCATCGTGCTGAAACCCGCGCCCGGCACGCCTCTCACCACGCTCATGCTCGCGGACTTCATTAAGGAAGCCGGCATCCCCGATGGCGTGGTCAACATCGTCACCGGCGGAAACGATACGGGGCAGGCCCTTGTCGAGCATCCCGACGTGCGCATGGTGAGTCTCACCGGATCCACCGGCACCGGCAAGAAGATCATGAAGACCGCCGCGGACACGCTCAAGCGCGTCCACCTCGAATTGGGCGGCAAAGCGCCGTTCATCGTGTTCGACGATTCCGATCCCGAACTGGTCGCGGCGAAAGCCTCCACCGCCGCGTTCCTGAACTCGGGACAGGACTGCACCGCGGCGACGCGTCTCTATGTCGAGAAGAGCAATATCCAGGTCATGCAGGAAGCGGTCGTCGAGGCCATGCGAAACGTCAAGATCGGCATGCCGTTCGAAGACGGCGTCCAGATGGGGCCGCTGATTTCGGGCGTCCAGAAGGAACGCGTGAGCGGTTTTGTGGAGCGCGCCAAGGCCCAGGGCGCGAAGATCTTGACGGGCGGCGGCACGCCCAAGGGATTCGACTCGGGCTACTTCTTCGAGCCGACCGTGATCGCCAACGTCCAGCAGGATTGGGAGATCGTCCAGAACGAAGTGTTCGGCCCCGTCATCACCGTACAGGGATTCGACGACGAAGCCGACGCGCTGAGCAAGGGCAACGACGTGCTGTACGGGCTGGCGGCTTCGGTCTTCACCCGCGACATCGGGCGCGCCATGCGCCTCTCTTCCGAACTGGAATTCGGCACGGTGTGGATCAACGACCACCTGCCGCTGACCTCCGAAACGCCGCACGGCGGATTTAAACAATCGGGCTTCGGCAAGGACCTGTCCGCCGAGGCGATTGGCGATTATCAGATCACCAAACACGTGATGATCGCCCACTGATTCCCGTTTCTTTTGAGCGGAAAGGATATCATGACGTCCCAACTCTATCAGGATAATTTCCCGCGCATGACTCCGGCCTGGAGTCGCATCTTCAACTTCGTCGCCGACCGCGCCGAAGGCTCGTATATCTACACCGACGACGGGCGGAAACTGCTGGACTTCACCTGCGGCATCGGCGTGGCGAACACGGGACACTGCCACCCGAAAGTCGTGGAGGCGATCCGCGAGCAGGCGGGTAACTTCATCCACGCGCAGGTGAACATCGTCATCCACAAACCGATGCTGCAACTCATCGAGGAGATCCGTCCGCTCGTCCCGCCTTCGATTGACTCGTTTTTCTTCGCGAACTCCGGCGCGGAGGCGCTGGAGAACGCGGTCAAACTCGCCAAGGTCGCGACCAGCCGCCCGAACGTGATCGTCTTCAGCGGCTCCTTCCACGGGCGCACCCACGCGACAATGTCCCTGACCACTTCCAAGACGATCTATCGCGCGGGCTTTTCCCCGCTGCTGGGGGGCGTGTACGTCGCTCCCTTTCCCTATGCCTTCAACCTGAAGATGACCGAGGCAGAGGCTAGTCAATATGCGCTGGAGCGTCTGGAATACCTGCTTGCTTCGCAGACCGCGCCGAAAGAGACCGCCGCCATCATCATCGAGACCGTCCTTGGCGAAGGCGGATACGTCGTCCCGCCCGCCGCGTTCATGAAAGGCCTGCGAGAGATTTGCGACAAGCACGGTATTTTGCTCATCCTCGACGAAGTCCAATCGGGATTTGGCCGCACGGGCAAGTGGTTCGCCTTCGAACATTTCGGCATCGTCCCCGACATTATGACCGTCGCGAAGGGAATGGCTTCGGGCATGCCGCTCTCCGGCGTGTTCAGTCGCACGGACCTGATGAAGAAACTCGACGTCGGCTCCATCGGCGGGACCTACGGCGGGAACGCGATCGCCTGCGCCGCGGGAGTCGCCACCATCCGCGCGCTGCGCGAAGAGAAGATGGTGGAAAACGCGGCCGAACGCGGCGTCCAACTGATGACGGGACTCCGCAAATTGCAGGAGGAATATCCCCAGATCGGCGACGTGCGCGGCAAGGGACTCATGGTCGGCACGGAATTCATCGTGGACGGCAGCCAGGCGAAAGCCAAACCGCTCGTCAAGGAGATCGTCCGCGCCGCCGAGGAGCGCAACCTGCTCCTACTCTCGTGCGGGACCTACGACAACACCGTCCGCTGGATCCCGCCGCTGAATGTAACGGGCGAACAGATCAACGATGGCCTTGCTGTATTTGGCGAAGCATTGAAGGCGGCGATAAAATAGTCGAGGGTCGCGCCTTTTGCGATTGCTTTCCTGGCAGCCACCTCATGTGATGTATAATGTGATGTATAGTCGCAGGAGTAACCCATGGCGCAAATGATTCGAAAGCAAATCTATATTCAAAAAAGCCAGGAAGAACGCTTGAAAAAAATCGCCGAAGCGCGCGGCGTCAGCGAGGCGGAAATCATCCGCCGCGCGTTGGAAACGGAGCTACGTTTCATTGGTTATCGGCCCGCTTACAATCTTGAAGCTTGGGAGAGAATTTACAAATTTCTCCAGGAAATGGAAAAGCGCGGGCCTGTTCCGCAGCGAAAACGTGATTGGACTCGCGAGGAACTCTATGAAGAGAGAATGAAACGCTATGACCGAAATACTGATTGATACAAACCTGTTGGTTTATATGTTCGATCTTGCGGAAGAAGTAAAGCGGAAAAAAGCCATAGGTATCATTCGCGAATTGGAAATTAATCAGCGCGGTTGTTTAAGCGTTCAATGCCTTTCAGAGTTTGTCAATGCAACCACCCGCGGCAATGCGCCTCTCCTGACGCATTCGGAAGCAGAGGAGCATGTAGGCAATTTCCTTCAAGCTTTTCCAACTTTTCCCCTCACACCGACGATCATTATGGAAGCCTTGCGCGGCGCGCGAGAACATTCAGTTTCGTATTACGACGCGCAAATCTGGGCGTGCGCGCACCTAAACCAAATCCTTGTGATATTCAGCGAAGATTTTTCCGACGGGCGCGTGATTGAAGGCATTCGATTCGCAAACCCTTTCTCCGAGACTTTTGAACTGGAAAAATGGCTTTAAAGTGAAGGGCGAATGCTGGCAAGGACTTCCGATGCCTGAAAACTCGGAAGTCCTTTGACTTTTGACCTTACTTCTCAGGAATTATGAACAACATCCTCAACCGCTCCAAACTCGAATCTCTCCTCCAGCAGGAAGAAGCCCTCTTCCACAAAACCCACCCCAAATCCTACGAACTCTACCAGCGCGCCCGCAAATCCCTGCATGGCGGCGTGCCGATGTTGTGGATGGTGCGCTGGGCGGGATCGTTCCCCGTCTTCGTGAAGGAAGCCAAAGGCGCGCGCTTCACCGACGTGGACGGCAACTCGTACATTGACTTCTGCCTCGGCGACACGGGCGCGATGACAGGTCACGGCCCCGACGCGACGAACGAAGCCATCAACGAGCAGATCCAAAAAGGCATCACGCTCATGCTCCCCTACGAAGACGTGATCTGGGTCGGCGAAGAATTACAGCGCCGCTTCAGCCTTCCCTTCTGGCAGTTCGCCCTCACCGCCACCGACGCCAACCGCTTCGCCCTCCGCATGGCGCGTATGATTACAGGGCGTCCCAAAATCCTCGTCTTCAACTATTGCTATCACGGCTCGGTGGACGAAACCTTCATCACCCTCGACGAGGAAGGCACGCCCATCTCGCGTCCCAACAACATGGGGCCGCAAATTGACCCGCGCGAGACGACCAAGGTCATCGAGTTCAACGACGTCGCCGCGCTCGAAACCGCGCTCTCCGCCCGTGACGTCGCGGCCGTCCTCGCCGAACCCGTGATGACCAACATCGGCATCATCCATCCCGACGACGGCTACCACGAAGCCCTGCGCGAACTGACGCGCAAATACGGGACCTATCTCATCATTGACGAGACTCACACCATCTGCGCGGGTCCTGGCGGATACACCGCCTCGCGCGGACTTCAACCGGACTTCCTGACCCTCGGCAAGCCCCTCGCTGGAGGCGTCCCCGCCGCGGTCTACGGGTTTACCGAGGAGGTCTCGAAGGCCTTCTCCGCCAAAATGGACCTCGACGACGCGGACGTGGGCGGCATCGGCGGGACGCTGGCGGGCAACGCCCTGTCCATCGCCGCGATGAAGGCCACATTGCAAAACGTCCTCACCGACGAGTTTTACGCCAAAGCCGTCGCCTTGCAGGAGAAATTTACCGCGGGCGTGGAAGAAGTGATCGCCGAATACAAACTCCCGTGGATCGTCAAACGTCTCGGCAACCGCTCGGAGTACTGGTTCCGCCCGACCCCGCCGCGCAACGGCGGCGAAGCCGCCGCCGCCATTGACCACGAACTCGACCGCTACATGCATCTCTTCGCCCTCAACCGCGGCATCCTGATGACGCCCTTCCACAACATGGCGCTCATCTCGCCCGACACCACGCAAGCCGACGTGGACCATCACACAAAGACATTCCGCGAAGCCGTTCAAGCGTTATTCGGATAACTCACGGACAAGCGCGCCGCGCGCGCGATTTTGTCTGTGCTAAAATAATCGCATGGAAATTTCGAAGCATATCGAAGGCATTTTAGCGACCCTGCCTGCGAAGCCTGGCTGCTACTTAATGAAGAACGCCGAGGGGACGATCATCTACGTCGGCAAGGCGATCAACCTGAAGAACCGCGTCCGCTCCTACTTCCACGCGGACTCCAGCCACGACAGCAAAACGCGCCGCCTCGTCCGCCAGATCGCGGACATCGAATGGATCGTCGTCGGCTCCGAACTCGAGGCCCTCATCCTCGAGATGAACCTGATCAAGCGGCATCGCCCCAGGTACAACATCAAGCTCAAGGACGACAAACGCTATCCCTACATCAAGATCCATTGGAATGACCCGTTTCCCAAAGTGACCGTGACCCGCCACATGGTGGAGGACGGTTCGCGCTACTTCGGGCCGTACACCTCCGCCTGGGCGGTTTACCAGACCCTCGACGTCCTCCGCCGCGTCTTCCCCTACCTGACCTGCGACCGCGTCATCACGGGACAGGACCAGCGCGCCTGTCTTTACTACGACATCAAACTCTGCCTCGCTCCCTGCATCGGCGCGGTGAACCAGGCGCAATACCGCCAGATGATCTCCGACCTGATGGACTTCTTAAGCGGACATTCCGAACCTGTGCTGGCGCGCGTCCAGGCGGAGATGGACAAAGCCGCCGAGGAACTTCGCTTCGAGAAAGCCGCTGTGCTGCGCGACCAGATCAAGGCGATGCAAAACATCATGGAACGTCAGAAGGTGATCTTCGCCTCGGACTACAAGGATTCGGACGTAATCGCCTTGGCGCGCGCCGACGGCGAAGCCTGCGTGCAGATTTTCTTCATCCGCGCGGGGAAATTGATCGGACGCGAGTACTTCATCCTCGAGGGGACGGAGGACGCGGCCGACGCCGAAGTGATGGAGCAGTTCGTCAAACAGTTCTACACCGAGGCCGCCTCGGTCCCGCAGCAGGTGTTGCTGCCGCATGAAATCGAGGAGGCGAAGATCATCGGCGAGTGGATGCGCTCTCGGCGCGGCGGCGAGAAGGTGGAGATCCGCGTCCCGAAGGAGGGACAGACGCGGGAACTCGTCCAGATGGCCGCGGAAAACGCCAGCGAGACATTGTCCGCGTTGCGGACGCAGTGGCAGGCCGATTCGCACAAGCAGGAGCAGGCTCTCGCGGAACTTCAGTCCGCGCTGAATTTGCCCGCGCCGCCGAACCGCATCGAATGTTACGACGTGTCGCACACGCAGGGAGTCGCTACCGTGGGCGCGATGATCGTCTTTGAGCAGGGAGTCCCTGCCAAGGGACAGTATCGCAAGTTCAATATTGATTCCACGTCCATCGGCGCGCCCGACGACTTTGCCTCGATGGAGGAAATGCTGACGCGGCGCTTCCGTCGCTGGCAATCGGCTGAGGAGGCCGCGTCCGGCCCCGGGTCGAAGGTGGACGCGTCGTTCTCGCGCCTGCCCGATCTGATCCTTGTGGACGGCGGGAAGGGTCAACTCGGGCGCGTCGTCAAAGTCCTGGAAAATTTTGAGCTGGCAGAGAAAGTCCCCGTCGTCGGGCTGGCGAAGCAGGAGGAGGAGATCTTCTTCCCGCATCGCTCGAACTCGCTGAAACTGCCGCGCCACTCGCAGGGACTCTATCTCGTCCAGCGCATCCGCGACGAGGCGCATCGCTTCGGGATCACCGCGCACCGGGCGCGCCGCTCGAAGCAGGGCATGGCTTCCGCGCTGGATTCCGTCCCCGGCGTGGGGCCGGCGCGGCGGAAAGCCCTCTTGAAACATTTCGGCTCTGTGGATAAGATAAGGTCTGCTACAATGGAAGAGTTGACCTCCGTGCAGGGCATCAACGCGGACGTGGCTGAGAGCATCAAGGCCAGTTTGGAGTGAAAGGAGCGTTCCATGGTTGTTGATAATTTGGTTTTGCCAAAAGCGACGCATAATCTGGTCAGGAGGCTGACGGGGCAATCGCGTCCCGACCTTGCGCTTTCACTGGCTTTAAAGGACCTGGTTCGATTGCGTATAAAAGAAGCAAAATCGCAGATCGCTGAATTCGAGAAAAAATATTCGATGTCGTTTCAAGAATTTGAAGCGGCATGGAAAGACGGGAAGATCGCCGACCCTTATTCGTATCCGGTTGAACAGGACTACTTTGAATGGGAAGCGTATGTTTCGGAACTGGAAGGTTTGCAGGAAATGTCGGAATGGCTGATATAAGCCTTGAGGAATTCGAACAGCGGATTATTGCGGCTTGCGGCGCTTCGCCCATAGTCGAAAGTATTTCTGTGTATGATACGCGGTCCAACGCGATCCGTCTCCGTGTCACTTTGAAGAATCAAACATTTTGGCTCATGTTCAGAACAAGTGATTCGGTAGAATAGGGGCATGGACTTTCCAATTGTTGAACTCATGGATCGAGATGCATGTACGGTCTGGCTAACCGAGCATTTTCATCCCGATGGATTGAAATGCCCACATTGTAAAGCTGGTCTTGAGCAGGCGACTCGATTTCGTAAGACCAAACAAAGCGGTCTGATTGTATATCGGTGCAAAGCCTGTCGTGGCATCTACAATCTCTACAGCGGAACTGCGTTTGAAGGAAGACACTTCACTCCTGAGCAAACTATCCTTTTCATTCGCGAGGTGGTGCAGGGGAAGCCAACGGCGAAGTTGTCGCGAGAATTGAGCATCAGTCGCACAACCGGGCTGACCGTGAGGCATCTGCTTCAGGCGAATGCCAAGAAGGAACAAGCGACCAAACCCTTGAGCGATCTGGAAGTCGAAACCGACGAAATGTTCCAGAACGCGGGGGAAAAAAGGAGAGTGGCACGGCGATCCGCAGGATCCGCCTCGCAAACGAGCCAATAAACGGCGCGGGCGAGGGACGTATGCGAATGATCGTCCGCCGGTCTGCGCAGTGATTGGGCGCGAAACGCGCCAAGTGCGGATCCAAGTGATGCCAGATACAAAAGGCGATAGCTTGTGTCCATTTGTCGAGAACTTTACCAGACCAGAAGCGACGCTCTACACAGATGAATACGACAGTTACAATCGCTTACAACGCGTGCGTCACACCGTCTGTCATGGAAAGAATGAATATGCACGTGATGACGATGGAGATGGCGTTCGGGAAGTCCACGTCAACTCCAACGAAGGCGGCTGGACAGGGTTGCGTAATTTCTTGCGACCCTATCGCGGTGTTCATAAAGCATACTTGTCAGGCTATGCCGCCATCCACGAATTGGCTGTGAACCATAAACGCATCTCGCCGAGTCTCGTCGCTAAACTGGTCCGTAATCACTTGTTCTGAACATGAGCCTTTATTTTTCATTGGGTGCGGTACGAGCTATCACGCCGCGTCGGTGGGCGCGGTGTATTTCGCACAATTGGCGGGGCGCGCCGCGATCCCTGTGCTGGCGCCGCAGTTCATCGCGCAATACGCACCCGCAGTAACTCACGATGACGTGGGAATTTTCGTCAGCCAATCGGGCGAGACAAAAGACGTGTTGAACGCATTGGAGGTTGCGGAAGCGCGCGGCATGGCGTGTTTCGGATTGGCAAACGTGGTCGGCTCGACGTTGACGAAAGCGACTTCGTTCTCTCTGCTTTTATGCTGTGGCTACGAGATCAGCGTCCCCGCCACGAAGACGTTTACCAATCAGGTCGTGACGTTTTTGTATCTGGCGTATAAACTCGCGGGAAAAGATGTCCGCGAATTGGACTCCATCCCCGAACTGATGGACAAGACTATCGAGATGGTCGAGCCACAGGTCAAAGAGATCGCCAAAGAGATCAACGAGTGGAACGACCTGTACTGTCTCGGCTACGGCGCGACGTACGCCATCGCGCTCGAAGGCGCGTTGAAGTTGAAGGAGATCACGTACGCGCACTGTGAAGGGATGCTCTCGACCGAGTTCAAACACGGACCGCTCTCGGCGGTGAGCAAAGGCTTCCCCATCGTTTTTGTCGCGGGTCCGAACGATGTGCCGCTCATCATCAGCGGCATCAACGAGGTGAAAGTACGCGGCGCGCGAACCATCGTCATCGCGGAGGAGGATCCGCGCCTGCGCGCCAACGCGGACGATGTGATCGCGCTTCCCAAGTCCGATCCGCAGATTTCGGCTTTGCTGGGCGTGTTGCCGTTGCAGTTACTGTCATATCACATGAGCGTGATGCGCGACTTCGATCCTGATTTCCCGCGGAATTTGTCCAAAACGCTGACGGTGGATTGAATCTTGAAGTAAGCGCCTCGATCCTCCAGACATGGTCGGGTCCCGCCTCCAGCGTCCCGCTGACCAGGGTCAGTCCGGGCTGGAGGCGTTTCTGAGAAAGAAAATTCGCCGGGGAGGAAGGAGCCAGGCGAATTGACGAATCGTCCCAACAGGACGGATGGACAACAAGGTGGTCTCCAGCAATTTGCTGTCGGGCGTATTCACTCCGCTGACTACCACTCCCAGCGGCAGGCCTTGTTGGTTGACCAACAAACTGCATTTTGTGCCGCGTTTGCCGCGATCCGTCGGGATAGGCGTGGACTCTGCCCGAGAAAAATCCGATGTCATGCTTGCGTTTAACTTTCTTGATTTTATCGCGGCTTGTTCCTTGACGCTATGGTTCATCATTCCATCCGCATGGACGGCTTGAACGCACGTTATTTTCGCAGCGCTTCCTCCACTGCCTGCTCGATAGTTGGATTCGAATCTCCCTGCACGGGCAGGCTGGACAATAGTTCTTCTGCGCGAACTTTTGTGATATGCAGCGCCGAGGGGTGGGAAATGATGAGGGTCAGCCAGCCAGCCGCAATGGCGGGATTGACGCGGATTTCCAAAGAGGCGAGTCCCGCGAGGGATTGGAGGATCAACGGTTCGGAGTGGATGTCGCGCGCGAGGCGCAGGGAGTCCAGCAGAATCGTTTTGGCGCGCGCGTCGTCGCCCGTGCGGAGATGCGTCTCGCTGAGGTAGATCATGGTCTGGGCGATGTCCCAGCCTTTGAAGGCGTCGCCGAAGATTTCGAGACTCTTTTCGAGATGGGCGCGCGCTTCGTTGGGTTGACCCGCCGCGAGAGTCGCGAGACCGAGATAGCGATATGCCGTGCCCATGCCCCAGCGATTTTTTGTGCGCTCGCATAACGCGATACTCTCGCGCATGGCGGCGATGGCTTCGTCGTGCCGACCGAGCGCGACCTGCGTTTCGACAAGGAAGTTCAAGCCGAGCGAAATGGAGTGGGGATCGCCGAGTTCGCGCCAGAGTTTAAGACCCGCCTGCATTTGGTCATAGCCGTTTTGATAATCGCCTAGAATGCTGTCCACATGCCCGAGGTTGTAGACTCCGTACGCGGCAAACCAGCGTTCGTTCGATTCGCGCGCGTAGATAAGACCTTCTGCGATCATGCGTTTCGATTCGAGATACGCGCCGCTCAGGTGTTGGATGGTGCCGCTGAAGATCAGCGCGTCGGTGAGGAGCGCGTGGTCGTTGACAAGGCGCAGGAGGGCGATGGCTTCATTGTAGAGTCCCTGCGCGCGCGGGAATTGCCCCGAACGGAAGTAGAGCAAACCTTGTTGCACGAGCGCCGTGCCGAGGATTCGATCCGTCAGCGCGTCGCGCGGTTTTTCTTTTAGAGCGCTCACGAGCAATTCGAGTTGTTCGATGCCTTCATGGATCAAGCCCGCCACTTCAAAGTACCAGCCAAAGGCGCGCACGGATTTTTGAATCCATTCGACCTTGCCATGCTTCACGCCCCAAGCCCACGCGGCGCGCAGGTTGTCCAATTCGCGGGTCATCGCTTGCGCGGAATCCTGTTGCGCGACGCTCTTCAATTTCCTTTCGTGTTCCGCCGCGAAGCGCAGATAAAACTCACAGTGACGGGAGCAGGTTTCGACACAGCGCGCTTCGTCTTCGTCGAGATGATTCCACGCGTACTGGCGGATGACTTCGTGCAGGTCGTAGCGCCCCTCTTCGTTGCGCCTCACCAGCGACTTGGAAACGAGCGACGACAACATCGGCAGGGTCGCGCCTGCGACGGTTTGCGCGGCGGCGCGGTCGAATCCGCCGCGGAAGATGGAGAGGCGGCTCAACGTGTCGCGCTCCGCGTCGGAGATCAATTTCCACGAGTGATCGAAAGAGGCTTTTAACGAGCGGTGACGTTCGGGCAGGTCGCGCATCGAGACTGCCAGAAAGTCAATGTTCGATTCGATCTCGCGGGCGATCTCGTCGCACGAAAGCATGTTCACCCACGCGGCGGCGAGTTCGAGCGCGAGCGGAATCCCTTCCAACATGCGGCAGATCCGCAGAAGCGCGGGCTTGTCGGCGTCGGTCAGTTTGAACTTCGCGTCGGCGCGCCGCGCGGCTTGCAGGAACAACATCGCCGCGCTGTACGATTCGATTTCGCCGACATCTTCCAACGGCGGCACGGGCAAGCCGCGCAAATCAAACGTCCATTCGCCCTGCAAGTTCAAGCGTTCGCGCGACGTGCAGAGAATCCGCACACGGGGCAGGCGCTGGAGAATCTCCGCCACGAGTTCCGCCGTCGCGGGCGATCCCGCCAGCAGGTGTTCGAGATTGTCCAACACGAGCAAAGCGGATTTTTGAATCGTGCGCGCGAGATGGGCGAATAACTGTTCCTTCGCTTCGACAGGACCCGAGAACGAATACTCGAACGCTTCGGCGATCGCAGGGACGATTGATCCCGCCGAGTTGACCGAAGCCAACGGGACGTAATGCACGCCGTCGGGGAAGAGTCCGCGCTGGCGATTCGCAAATTCGATTCCGAGCCGCGTCTTGCCGATTCCGCCTGGACCGACGAGGCTGATGAGGCGGCATTCGGCATTCGCCAGCAGGTGAGCGATTCCGCCCAGTTCGTCTGCGCGTCCGATCAGCGGCGTGGGAGGCGTGGGAAGAGTCGTTTTCGGCGCTGAAAAAAGGATCGGGGAAACAGAAGCAAGCCCATCGTCCGATTTGAGGCGGCGCGCCACTTTGAGAAACGTCGCGCGTTCGGGGATCGGAATCTCCAGCGCGTCTGCCAACAATTCCGCAATCTGCAACGAGGGGCGGCGCTCCTCCGCTTCGATCTTTTCGATGGTGGCGAGCGAACATCCGACGCGGTCTGCCAGCGCGCTCTGGGTCAGGTCGAGCGCTTTGCGGCGTTTCTTGAGCCACAGACCGAAGGGCAGGTCTTGCATGAGGATATTTTAACGCAGGGCGACAAAGTTTACTTTGTCCTTTTACCGCAAAGTGAACTTTGCGGTACTGTTTTGTACGGGTTTTTGTACGGGTGAGCCAGACCGCAAACACAAGCAAATCCACTATAATGCAATCATTACCAAAGGAACTGACATGAACGCTTCCCTCAAACGCCATTCGCTCGTCGTCGGTCTCGCGCTGATGTTCCTCTACACATGGACGATTGATTTTTCGAACTCGGGCGTCCTGCCATTCAAGGTTCCGTTCGCTGTCGTCCTCACGCTCGGCTGGGGATTCATCCTCGTCTCGGTTTTGATGACATGGGCGACTCTCGGCAGGGACGCGATGATCGCGTTCTTGAAACGCTTCCTGCTCTGGCGCGTCGGCTGGACGTGGTGGCTGGTCGCGCTCCTGCTTTTGCCCGCCCTGGGATTCGCTTCGATCCTCCTGACCTCGTGGCTTGCGCGCGTCCCTGTTGATTTTTCCCATCCGATGATTCGCGACGTAGTCCCGCTCGACGCGCCGCTGCTCGCGCTCGTCCTGCCGTGGCTGATTTTTGAAATCCTGACCAACGGCGAAGAATGGGGCTGGCGCGGTTACGTCCTGCCGCGCTTGCAAGCCAAGTACAACGCGCTGACCGCCAGCCTGATCGTCGGCGTGATTTGGTCGGTCTGGCATTTGCCGAAATTTCTGGGAACGGGCATGAACGACGAACGATCCTTCGCGTGGTTCACGGTCGCGCATCTTGCCCTGGCGGTTCTATATACCTGGCTCTACAACAACACGCGCGGAAGCATCCTGCTCGTGGTTCTCTTCCATGCCACAGGGAACACTGCAGGGATGTTCCTGCCCGTCAAGTTCGCCGTCGCTGGCGGAGTTGCGGAGAACATGCTGGTCGCGCTGTACATTGTCGCGGCTGTTGTGGTAACGCTTATCGCAGGCGCGGAGAATCTCTCGCGGACGGAAGAGAGACAGATTCAGGCATAACCACATGAACGAATTGACTCTTGAACGCTTCACCGCATGGATGACCGAATACGGTCGCGCCAGTGCGGAGAACGACCCGCAAGCCTCCGCGAATCTCTTCGCGCCCGACACCCGCTATTACGAAAGCCCCTTCGATGAGCCGATGGTCGGGCGCGACGCCATTTACGAATATTGGAACAAAGGCGCGCAGAATCTCAAGGACAAGAAATCCTCCTTCGAGATTCTTTCCGTGACTGGGAACACGGGTATCGCAAGATGGCAGTCGTCGTTCACCGTCGTCGAATCGGGCAAACGTCTCGCGTTGGATTGTCTGTTCGTGGCGGAGTTCGATGACGAGGGGTTGTGTCACACCTTCCGCGAGTGGTGGCATATGCGGGAAACATAAAATAACCGAGGAATTATTGCCGCAATACGAGTGGCTGTATAATCACTCTGCATGACCTCTCAGCCGTTGATCGCGACCAAATTCCACATCCCGCCTGCGCGGGCGGACTTTGTCGCGCGTCCGCGCCTGTATGCCATGCTGGAGACAGGCTTGCGCGCGGCGTTGACGCTCATCTCCGCGCCGCCAGGGTTCGGAAAGAGCGCCCTCGTCGTGGATTGGATTCACTCGCGGGCTGAGCCGCGCCCTGCCTGGCTTGCGCTGGACGAAGGCGACGACCAGCCCGCGCTTTTCTGGCGATATTTCGTCGCCGCGCTGCAGGCGCGTTACGCGGGAATTGGCGAAACCGCGCAAACGATCTTGAATGCGCCGCAACCGCCCGAACTCGAAACAATCCTCGCCGCGCTCGTCAATGAACTTGCCGCAGCGGAAGAATCCCTCGCCCTGGTCATAGACGATTATCACCTCATCCGATCCCCCGAAATTCACAACAACCTCAACTTTCTGCTCGACCACCAGCCCGCCAACTTTCATTTGATATTGCTGACGCGCGAAGACCCGCCGCTCAACCTTGCCCGCCGCCGCGCCCGCCGCCAGATGATCGAGATTCGCTCCGTTGACCTGCGCTTCAACCGCGAAGAAGCCGCCGAATTCCTCCGCGCCGCGATGGGACTGACCCTGACGACCGAACAGATCGCCGCGCTCGAAAACCGCACCGAAGGCTGGATCGTCGGCTTGCAGATGGCGGCGCTGTCCATGCGCGGGCGCGACACGCAAGCCTTTTTCGATTCGTTCACAGGCGACGACCGCCACATCGCGGACTATCTCATTGAAGAAGTCCTCGACCGCCAGACCCCAGCCACGCGGGATTTCCTGCTCCGCACCTCGATCCTCGAAAAACTCTCCGCGCCGTTGTGCGAAGCCGTGATCGGCAAATCCCCCATCGAACTCGCCGCGCTGGAACGCGCCAACCTTTTCCTCATCCCGCTCGACAACGTGCGCGTCTGGTATCGCTACCACCACCTGTTCGCAGACCTGTTGCGACAGCGTTTGCGCGGCGCGGCGTCGGCGGAAGAAATAGCCGAGTTGTATCGCTCCGCCAGCGGGTGGTGCGAAGCGAACGGCGACATCCACGCCGCGATTCGCTACGCGCGGCACATCCCTGACGAAGAACGCGTGGCGCATCTTTTGCAAACCTATGCGGGGCTGTTCTTCGCGCAAAACGAACTCGTGCAACTGACCGACTTTGCGCGCGGACTGCCCGCGTCGCTGTTGGAAAATCATCCGCGGCGGTGCATGGCAATTGCATGGGCGATGGTCGGCACGCGCCAAAACGCCGAGCCGTGGCTGGCGCGCGTCGAACGACATTTTGGCATGTCTGCCGAAGCCGCGCTCACCGACGACTCGCTCGACGACGCCCGCCGCGCCGCGCTGCTCGAAGTTCTCGTCGCCCGCCAGCCGATTATGTTCGAAGACCCCGCCCTCCGTTCGCGCGAACGATTGCTCGCCATGCAGACGCGGCTTGCGCGACTGCCCGACGATACGCCGTGCCTGTTCAATACCGTTGGGTCGCTCCGTCCCGTAGTTGGGTACAGCCTGGGCTTCGACGCGGCAAATGCGGGAGAAGTTCGGCTTGCCGCGCAATATCTCAAAGAAGCCATGACATTCTCGCGCCAAAACAACAACCAACACCTTTTGCAACTTTCAGCGGCTCTGCTTGCCAGCGTCGAACTCACTCAAGGAAAACTTCGCGCCGCGCATCGCACGCATTTACAGGCGCTTTCCGAGTCGCCGCAGGACATCTCGCCGTACGCCGCGCAAGCGCACGCGGGGCTGGGAATAATTTATTCTGAATGGGGCGAGATGGAAAAAGCGGAAAATTATTTTCAAACGGGGTTGCCGCTGGCGCGCGCCTGGAATCAGTGGGACGCGCTCTTCGCCATTGTCACGGGTCTCGCGCGCATCGCGAAACGGCGCGGCGATTCTCAAACCGCGCTTTCGCTGTTGGATGAATTCCATCCGCAGAACGAAAACCTGTCGACACAGACCGAAGCCCTGCGCCGCGTCTGGACGGGCGACCCCGCTTCTTCTCTGACCTGGCTTGAGTCGAACCATCTTTCGGCTTTATCCACGCCGACGCCTTTCAACGAGTCGCTGACGCTCGATGTGACGCGCATATTCCTCTCCGCAAACCGCATGGACGACGCTTTGACGCTGGCGCAAAAAATTCTCGACTCGGCGAAGGCGGGCGGACGGAATCACTATGTCATTCAGGCGAACATCCTGCTCGCGAAGATTTTCGCCGCGCAAGGGAAAACCGCCGACGCGCTTTCCCGCCTCGCCGAAGCCCTGCAACTTGCCGAGCCAGAAAAATATCTGTCGGCGTTTGTGGATGAGGGCGATACCATCCGCGCGTTGCTAATGAAGATGACGGGCAACCCGCCCGCCCAGAGGGTTCTGGCGGGATTCGGCTCGGGGGCAGAGTCGCCTGAGAAGCCAGGTCAGCCGTCGGTGGGGGTTGAAGCGTTGAGCGAGCGCGAGCGCGAAGTCTTGCGTCTCGTCGCGGAGGGTTGTTCCAATCAGGACATCGCATCCCGTCTTGTCATTTCGATCACGACCGTGAAAACGCACATGGGGAATATCTTCAACAAACTGGGCGTCGCCAGCCGCACGCAAGCCATCGCGCGCGCGGATGCGTTGGGGTTACTACCTAAACGCTGACCCTTCCTTTCGCAATCCTACCTGCAAATCCTACTTTTTGACGAAGCCGCTTTTCGATAAAGCGGCTATATTGCGTTCACATGGACACGAAACCGCTCGCGCCGCACGAACCCGCCCGTTATCGCCTGCAACTTCAGGGACGCCTCTCCGCCGCCTGGGTTGATTGGATGAGCGATGTCCGAGTGACTTATGAAGGCGAAGGGAAGTTTGCCGCCACCGTCGTCACGGGAACCGTGCGCGATCAGGCGGGCTTGTTCGGCTTGCTCAGCCACGTCCGCGACCTGGGCGCGCCGCTGATCGCCGTGGAATGGATTCGATAAAAAAGGAGAAAACCATGTACAAAAATATCATCAAGATCGCATTGAAGGGGATCGCGCTGGCAATGGGCGTCGCCGTCATTGTGTTGTCCACGCTCAAGACGCTGGATGTTAAAAACGGCGTGTCCATGCTTGGCATGGGGCTGACCGCGCTGGCGCTGGCAAACTTTCAGGAGCAATGAGAAGGCGTTCCTTCCGTTGAAATCGCCGCCCGCAGGAGGTTCAATGAAACAACTCTCTTTTCCGTCCATCGCGCTAAAAACGACGGCTGTTCACACGGGCACGTACTTTATCGTCGGCGTATTGTCGTTTTTGTTTCTGGATTACGCCGCCAAATACGCCGACCCTGCCGTTTCGAACTATCTGCGCCAGACCGATCATCCACTGGTGATGGCGGGACCGTTCTTTCAAATCTTGCGCGGGTTTCTGTTCGGGCTGGCGTTTTACGCCTTGCGCGCGAGCGTTTTTCCGCATAAACACGGCTGGCTAACGTTGTGGCTGACGCTGGCGATCGTCGGCATCTTCTCCCCTTTTGCCGCCGCGCCCAGTTCCATCGAAGGGATGATCTATACCGTTTTGCCGAGTTGGTTTCACGTCCTGAACTTTCCCGAAATCTTCTTCCAGGCGGGTCTGCTTGCCTTTCTGACTCATTATTGGGTCAATCACCCTGAAAAGCGCTGGCTCAATTGGTCGTTGGGTATCGTAACCGCCCTCGTCGTTCTGATGTCGGTGTTGGGCGCGCTGTCCGCTTTTGGCGTATTGCCGCCTGCCAACTAGATCTGAAGGATGAATCTCGAGACGCAATCGCAATTTTGTAACTGTTCAAGTAGTTTTCTTATGCAATTGTACGTCCGAGCAGGCTGAACTGGAGAAATTTATGACACTTGTTGAACTTATTCGACACGGCGCAATTTGGGGCGGCGTCTTTGGGATCGCTTTCTGCATCGGCGTTCTCGTCCTGGGACGAATCAACGTCGCCATGCTGGTGAACGAATATCCGCCCGATGTGCGCGCCAAATTCGGAGCGATGGACGTTTCGACTCGTCGGCAGGCGAATCGCGTCAGTCTGCCCTTTTTGATCGTCCTGGTCGCGATCGTCATTCTGGCGCTGACGACGCTCCGCAACCAAACGGGCGAACTCGCGGCGCGCGATGTCTTCCTGGTGGCTGTGACCATGTTCCAGACGTGGAATCTGCTCGACCTGATCCTGTTGGATTGGTTTCTGCTGATGACGCTTCAGCCGCGCTTCATGATCCTGCCTGGCACGGAGGGCATGGCGGGCTATCGCGATTTCGGTTTCCACCTCCGCAAGTTTTTGAACGGCGTCATCCTGACCTTTCTCCTGAGCGGGATCGTAACCCTGATCGCTCTGGCAATAGAGTGGATCGCTTAATTCGTTGATTCAGAAGTTGCCGTCTGGCAAAAAATTGCCGACGCGCTTCGCAATAACAAAAGGAGTAAATCATGTTAATTCTAAACAACCTTTACGTCATTCTCATTCTGCGCGTCCTGCATGTGGCGGGCGGCATCGTATGGGTGGGAAGCGCGGCGCTGTACCTGCTGATGCTTGTCCCTGTGGCGCGCATCACCCAGTCCGCAGGGCAAAAGTTTCTGCAAACGCTGGCGCCGCGCCTCGGGGCGACGCTGGGGATCGTCGCTACGGTCACCGTGCTTTCGGGAGCGCTGTTGTATGCGCGCTTCTTCGCAGGCGGGATCAGTTTCATCTGGACGACGGGCGCGGGCGCAGCGTTCACCGTCGGCGCGGTGGCAGCGCTCGGCTCGTATGTGATGGGCGCGGGCTATTTCGGCAAGATGCAGGAGAAAATCGCAAAACTCGGGGCGGAGATCGGCTCCGCGCAGAGCGAGCCGAATCCAGCCAAGGTCCAGGAAATGAGCCGCTTGCAATCGTCGTTGATGAAGGCGTATCAGTTCGACCTCGTCTTGCTTGCAATCGCCATGCTGGGGATGGCTGTCGCAAGGTATTTGTAACAAAAGCGGGCGGCGGGTTCGATCAATATCAACCGCCGCCCATAAATGCAGGAATGCTTTAGCGGGCATCACCCCCGCAAGCCCCTGGCAGTTCTACGTTTTGTCCGCTTTTGCTTTGTTCGCCCTCGCCGTCTTTGTCCGTCGCTGGCAATTGACGGGCGCGAAAACGTCAAAATGAAACCCTAACGGGAACTTTCTTGTCGTTCAGACGTCAAGCAGAATCGAACAAGACAAACAGTCAGGTGAAAAAATGAAAAGCGTTAGACCTCATATCTTCCTTCTATCCATCGTCATGGCAATGTACGCCTGTTCCGCGCCCACTGCCGTTCCTACGGAGACGGCGCAAGCGACAGCCGTCGTCAACACCGTCGCGCCGACGGATACCCCCATCGCCGCGACGCCAACCAGCACGGTCACCGCGACCGCCCTCCCGACCGCGACAGCGTCCGCCGCCGCGCCAACCGCTTCATCGTCGGGAACGGGAGCGTGCGTCAACGCCGCCGAATTTGTAGCGGATGTTTCCATCCCCGACGGAAGCGTCCTCGCGCCAGAGATCGCCTTTGTCAAAACATGGCGCGTCAAAAATACGGGAACGTGTACCTGGGATAATCGTTACAGCCTCGTCTTCACAGACGGGACCCTGCTCACGCCTTATGACCGTCTGGCTCTGCCGTTCGTAACCGCTCCAGGTCAGACCATTGACCTGAGTTTGGACATGACTGCGCCCATCTACCCTGGCGCGTACGAAAGTCACTGGAAATTCCAGTCGCCGAACGGGAGCAGATTCGGCGTGGGTAAAAAGGACTCGCCGCTGTGGCTCAAACTCGTCATCGCTTCGCCAGCCGTGACTACGATTTCGGGCTTCGTCTATCAAGACCTGAACGGCAACTTTAAATATGACTTCGACGACCAGTTAATGGCAAACCGCGAAGTCTGGCTGCAACAAGGAAACTGCGGGCTGGGCGGCGCGCGCCTCGCGAGCGCAAAATCGGATAACAGCGGTCGCTACCTGCTCGCTGGGAACTTCAACGGCGCGTACTGTCTCAACCTGCAAAGACCAGACGGGTCGTCCTATACGCTCAACGTCATCGTGACAAAAGGGCAGGCTTTCACCGCCGCCGACATGCAGGACGCCATTCCCGACGCCGTCGTTTCGGGCAACGTCTGGAACGATTCGCCGCAACCCGACGGCATACAACAGGTCGGCGAACCGAATCTCGCGGGCGTGACCGTCCTCCTGCAACTGGGACCATGCGCCAGCCTGCCCAGTCCGAACAGCCCTGTGCCCATCGCCGTCACGACTGACGCGCAAGGAAAATTTTCCTTTGGCAGTTTGTATGGCTCGACCTATTGCGTCAGCGTTCCCACAGGCGATGCCAATAACTCCGCCATCCTCGGTTCGGGCGCGTGGACAGCGCCACCCTACGGAAGCCTGCAAATCACCGTCCAGACGGGCGGGCAAACATCCGTCAGTTTCGGCTGGCAGTACAAGTAATTCCCGCCGCGAGGTAGGGGAGTGTCCAACGAAGCGTTTTTAGCCACAGAGTACACACATGTGCCTGCGGCACAGTGCAGGCAGAGATTTTGAGAGTTCCTTTCTCTGAGAACTCTGCGCTCTCTGTGGCAAATTTTTTTCCTTTCTCAATTGGACGCTCCCCGAGGTAGAAAGATAAGACTTTATCCGTAATAAGTATTTAGGAACGCAGATGAAAACTGATTTCGCTGATTCGAGAAGAAAAATCTGCGTTTGTCAGCGTGAATCAGTGTCCCAATTAAATTTCGGATAAAGTCTATTGGCTCTTATGTAACGAACTGCCACTTGGAACAAAGTCACGGTCGCTTCCATATTCCTATCCGAATCGCCTCCTGACGATGGTTTCGATGGGCGCGCAGAAACGTTACGAGGTTTCGGCGCTCATGCCTGGTGGAATGGGAAGCATGAAAACTCTCCATCCTATCTAAAATCTAAAGGAGCAAATGATTATCTGTTTTTTGGGGCGCCACAACGCCAATATTCAAAGACTCTTTGTGAATTTGCGTCTTCGCGGCTTCATGCCTGGCTCGTTCGCTTTCGCCAGCTCCATGCGTAACATCAGTTACACAAGTCCTGGATTTTTATCGTACACAGCATAGTTGAGTTTGTTTTCGCTCTTAGCCACCAACATCGAAGTGAAGGTGTCGGCGTCGACGTTTAGGATCGTGCGCAGCATACCCACGAACCACTCTATGCCCGCAAACAGCGCGATGGCTTCAAGCGGCAAGCCCATTTGCGGCACAACTATCGAGAGCGAAACCAGTCCCGCGCCGGGCACTACCGCATTGGCGAGCGAAGCGAACGCCGTCAGCGCGACGATATAGACCATGTCGCTGAAAGTATAAGATACGCCGTATAGTTGGGCTATGGTCATGATGGTGATAGCCATATGCATGGCGGCGCCGTTACTGTTCAGGCTGACTCCCAACGGGAGGGCAATCTTGTTCACATCCTTGGTTACGCCCAACTTATTTTCAGCGTCTTCCATTTCAATCGGCAGCGTTACTGCCGAAGAGGTGGTTGCCAGCGCCACCAGCGACATACGCGTAACGCGCTTGACAATCTCAATCGGATTGATCCGCGTGTAGGTTGACACCACTGCCACCCATGCGATCAAGAACAGCAGTGTGCCCAGTCCGTACACGCCTAAATACTTGGCCAGAGGGATGATTACTTCAATTCCGAACTTGCCGATTGACGAAGCTACCAGGGCAAAAACGCCGACCGGCGCGAAGTACATCACCATTTGGATGATGCGCATGATGATTTTGTTGAAATCAACCAGCGTTTTATACAGGAGCGATATCCCATCGCGGTTAATGTAGCTAAGTCCCAATCCGACAAAGATGGCAAATACAATCACCTGGACGATGATGCCGTTGGCCATTGCTTGCATGATATTGGTCGGGAAGAATCCCAACATCGTGTCGGCGATGGCGCTGGCTTTTCCAGCCGTCACATCCACGCTCGCTTCAATACTCGAAATTTCAACTCCAATGCCGGGTTTGAATACGACCGCCATCAATATGCCAAAGAAGGCTGCAAGGAAGGTGGATACGGCAAAAATGGCGACGGTTTTCGCGCCAATCTTGCCGGTTTCGCTGGGCTTGATCCCACCGATGGCTTCGACGATCTGCCCGGTGACGAGCAGGATGATCGACATTTGGATCAGCCGTAGAAACAGCTGTCCCAACATCTCGATAAACGGAAAATTTTTGCCCGTGATCAATCCAAACGCCACGCCCAGGATCATGGAGAGCGTGATGATTGTGGTCATGCCTGCTTTTCTTTTGTCCTGAACCATCCTGAATACCTCAATGCCGTTCCGCTCAGGCTGCTATGATGGACCAGATGCCTTCCTTCAGATAAAGGGAGGCATTTGGATCTTTAACAAAACATTACCGGGTGGCTTCGGGAGCCAGGTTCCTGGTCAGTTCTTCTTCCTCAGCTTGTTCCTTGGCGGCAAGTTCAACCAATTCTTCATCCGAGAGGTTGCGAGCGCGCTTGACTTTTTCGAGATCAATCACGTTTTCGCTCTTGGCCACCAGCATGGCTGCCAGCGCATCGCCGTCCACGTTGAGGATGGTGCGAAGCATGCCGACAAAGATTTCAATGCCAGCGAACAGCGCGATGGATTCGAGCGGCAGCCCCATCTGCGGTACGACAATGGTTAACGAGACAATCCCGGCGCCGGGTACAACTGCGTTTGCCACCGATGCCAGAGTGCACAGAATGACCATGAAGAGGATGTCGCCAGCCGAGAAGGACACGGCATACATCTGCGCGATGGTGATTAGGGTGATGGTCATGTGGATGGCAGCCCCGTTGCTGTTGAGCGTGACGCCCAGAGGCATCATGATTCGGCTGACCTTTTTGCCAACGCCCAGTTTGTTCTCCACATCCTGCATGGCGGTGGGCAGGGTGACGGCCGAGGAGCCGGTGGCGACTGCCATGGCTGACATGCGTCCCAGCCCGCGAACGATATCGCCAATGCCCACCCGAGTTACGCCGGATACAACCAGGATGTAGACAGTAATGAAAGCCAGGTCAATGACCGCGAAAACCCCAAGGTATTTTGCCAGAGGAATAACCACCTGGATACCGTACGAAGCGATCGAGGAGGCGATCAAAGCGAACACGCCATAGGGAGCGACCTGCATGATCATAGTGATCACGCGCAAGATGACCCTGTTGAACTCTTTGATCATGTCAAAGAGCGCCAGGTTGCTATCCTTGCCGACAAAGCTGATGGCAATCCCGAAGAACAACGCGAAGATGATGGCTTGCATGATATTGCCGTCGGACATGGCTTTGATTGCGTTGATGGGGATGAAGTTTAACAACGTGTCCCAGATGGTGGTCTTGTTGGCTTCCACGGTCACCGTTGTTTGAATCGCCGACAGGTCCAGCCCGGCGCCTGGTTTCAACAGGTAGCCGATCACAACCGCAAACACAGACGCGATCAACGAACTGAGGAAAAAGACTACTAGCGTCTTATATCCGATCTTGCCGAGTTCGTTCATTTTCAGTCCGCCGATAGCCTGGATGATCTGTCCCATCACCAGCAGAATGATGGACATCTGAATGAGACGAAGGAAAATCTGTCCAATCGTTTTAAGTATGTCGGTGACGATCGGATTGGCTGGGACGAGCAGACCGAAGAGCATGCCGAGCACGACGGCAATTAAGATCCAGGTGGTCATTCCGATCTTCTTTTTGGACTTGCCTTGGGCTTGTGCCATTTCATTCCTCCAAACATTGTTTGAAAAAGGTGGGGTTGAAAAACAAACGCTTACTGACGAAGGAGGCTTTTGACCTGCCTTCGAGTTTCGTAACGCCAAGACTCATACCCATCAACGAGTCGTAGCCTGATGTGGAACCGATTGTTGTGATTTGTTCGATAGCCGACCTCAATCTGTCAGGATCTTCCAGGGCAGTCGCCTGGCAAAACATTTGGAAATACTCGCTGATATAACCATTCGCCAGGTCTCTCAGATAAGCCGCGCTGATACTGGTGGTGCTGCGTTCGATGAAATCGAGCAGCGGCTGCGTCAAACCTGAGGCTTGCCCAAACAGTTTTAACGCCAGGAAAAAGCCCAGCAAAATATCATCTCCGCTGGGCGTCAGTCCCTTACCCCGGCCCACAAGGTAGCGCGCTGCTGCTTGGAATGCTTCAGAGTGAACATCTTCCTGGATTAGGGTGTTTAAATGGACCCAGTCTTGCTCTGTGAGCGCCAAGCCAAGCGACGCGGCGGCATTGACCGCTTCCAGCGCCTGGCGGAGGATTGCCAACCGCCGCGGCGCCGTTTCAACCGGATGCAGCGACAAGTCAATACTCTGCAGCCGGGCTGTTTCAATCTGAACAATGGGGCCGTATGTGGGGTAGATAGTGAGGGTGACGCCATTTGTTTTCACCAAATCGCCCGTTTCCAGACTGGGAAGGATATCGTCCATCTGGCTGTCCGAAATCCGCATGCCAAAGCTGGAAAGTTGCCCGCCCGCCCGACGAATGTGAACCAAACCCTGCTCGAAGCCGATATTAAAACTCTGGCTGAAAAGGCTGTGGATTTTCCCATTTCGGGAGCGGGCGAGAATCTGGGGTAATGAGGAACTCATTACCCCAGACAAAGAACCTGAGATCATTCGGCGTCAATTCCCAGTTTTTTGGCGTAGGCAAGAATGGCTTTTTCGAAACAGGCCAGTGGGGCGGTCGCCGTTCCGGCGCCGACCTGTCCGACTCCCGCCTTTTTGTGGGCGATGCCGGTGTTGATCAGCGGGGTGATGCCCGTGGCGACGACTTTGACAGCGTCAATGCCCAGACAGGCGCCCTTGAAATTCCAGTTCGGGATACTCCAATTGGGATTGTTGGACAGACAAATCGAGTTCATCTCATTCGACACTCTCAGAGCATCGTCATAACCGCCTCCGGAACCCACGAAACGCGTCACGGCTGGAGCGGCCACGGTCACCATTGCGCCTACTCCCACGGTTTCGGTGATGGCGCTGTCGCCGATATCGGGATTGGCATCCTCCTCGGTGTAACCGGTGAAGTACAGCCCGTGCGGCGTGTTGACCGGCGCGGTGAACCAGTCATCGCCCATTCCGGCAATCCGGATGCCGAAATCTTTGCCGTTGCGGGTCATCGTGGTTACTACGGTGCCTTCTTGGATCTTGCGGGCATAGTCAACGATCGCCTTGCCCACTGCCATCATCACGTTCAAGAAGAACTGATCGGTGTTCGCCAGGAAGCGGAGTACGTCCTGCTTGTCCTTGCGATCCATCTCCAGCGCATCGATCAATGGGACCAATTCCTTCAACAGCACCAGGGTGCCGGCAATGTTACGCTGATGGAACTCATCACCCATGGTGATTGCCTTGGAGATGACAACATTCAGGTTGATGCCGTCTGGCGTGCTTTTGACGGCTTTCGCGATGGTTGGACCAAGCACGTCAGCCATCCAATGCAGGCGATTGACGACCTCTTCGCTAAATGCGCCAAAGCGCAACACCTTGCCAATGCCCTCGTTCATGGTGCAATAAGCAACCGTGCCATCCGCCTTGTTTTCGACCACCAACACTGCCATGTTGCCGGAGGTGATGCCGCCCATGGGGCCTACCGCGTTGACATGGTGACAGGGCATGAATTCAACTTCACCGGCTTCCAACATACGACGCGCCTCGGCTTCGTCTTTCGCCCAACCCTCAAACAACGCGGCGCCGACGCACGAGCCTTGCATTGGCCCGGTCATTTCTGAATACTGGATGGGCGGGCCGGCATGCAGCAACACCTTACGATTTAGCGCCTCGATCACGGACTTGGCGGGCACGACGTCCACCAGGAAGGGCTGCGAGTCGCGCATACGCTCGATAACCTGCTGGTTGGCGGCCGCGACCGACTCGAGTTTGGAAATCCTGTTCAAAATGCGGATGAGTTTCTTATTACCGCCAGCAATTGGCCGCCAGGAATATTGCACTGATTTACCGCCAAATTTGCGGATCGATTCGTTGAAGCTTTCCAGACCAATGTTGATAACACGCGGCTTGGCGGTCAACAATGTCATCAATGGACTACTGGGTTGGGGTAGGGCTACTTTTTGGAAATCGCGACCGACGACCTGTTTGTCGACTTCGGTGTAAGTAACGCCCTTGAGTTGCAGCGCCAGACGTACCGCTTTTGCGTTGCTATCTTCCACCAGCGCGCCGGCCGCCTTGAGCGTTGCCGCCGACTGGTCATAATTTTGCGGATCTTGCCGGGTTCCACAAACTGTGGCGACAACATAAAGCTGTCGGCCTGCTTTGCGAGCGTTTTCGAGCGTTTCGCGGATTACGGGCGCCAGAACTCCAGCCATATCGGGGTGTGAACCGTAACCGAGCGCTACATCCAGCAGGATGATGCCAGTTTTAGGGTCAGCCCCATATTTCTTGATGGCGTCAATGCGGGTGGCTGGATCAATCATTGGATGGGGGTGACCTTGAGTGTACATGTCGTCGCCGTAATCGATCACCTGATAGCCGCGTTCGTTGAGCAGGTAGCCTTCCTTGTGGATGATCTCTCCTAGATCGAGAGCCTGCGAAATGAGCATGGCTGCTTCGCCGCCCAGGGTGCCGCCGGAATACAATCCCTTGACGGTCAGATCTTGTGGGAGCGTGTTCGTTACTTGATTGTCGAGCGGCTGCAGGTAATTCTTTTTTACGGAATTGCCATTGGCTAAGTCCACCGCGATGCGCGCGGCTTCTTCGAGGGTGTGCGCCAGGTAAACGTTGTTTTCGTGCTGAGTCGGGTTTTCTCCCAGGAAAATGGCGACCACTGGCTTAGAGAGGTTGTGAAGTAGATTTACAATTTCATCGCGCACCGACTTTGCCGGCGGCTTGGAGATCAGCACAATTACATCAGCGGGGGCGTAATTTTCAAGCGCGATCAGGCTGTCTTTCACGGTTATCGCCTGCACCGCGTCGCTCAGGTCGCGCCCGCCAGTGCCAATGGCGTGAGTCACGCCGCTGCCCAGCCGATCGATCAGAGAAGAGACTTCCTGGATGCCCGTGCCGGATGCGCCGACGATTCCAATGTTGCCATTCTTAACCACGTTTGTAAAAGCCAATGGGATACCCGAAAGAATGCCGGTGCCGCAATCGGGGCCCATCATCACCAAGCCTTTTTCATGGGCTAATTTTTTCAACCGGACCTCGTCCTCAACGGAAACGTTGTCGGTGAAGGAAAAAATGTTCAAATTGCGCTCAAGCGCCTGTTCCATCACGTCGGCCGCGTATTCGCCAGGAATGGAGAAAAGCGCCAGATTGGCGTCGGGCATGATCTCAAGCGCTTCGTCCAGCGTGTTGGCTTCAACGACGCCGCTTTGCTGTTTTTTGACCGAGAGGTCCGACAAGAATTGGTCGACTCTCTTCAATACATGGTCGACAACATCGTCATTGTTCGTTTCCATCACCATCACCATGTCGGTAGGTGAAGCCGTTTTGGCTTCCTCGGTTAGCAGATTTGTGCTTTTGAAAATATCCTTATTGGCATCCGTCCCCATCATGATGGAGCATTGGATAACGCCCTCGATGGTGTTTATTTCGTTGGTGAGCAGCATCAGGTTAATAGAGTCCTGGTAGCTGTTCTTTTTGATGATCGTTCGCAACATGGATCCTCCTGAGATCGAGATTATCGGATTACGTTTGGCGTTTCAGTCTGCTCGAACTTCGAGCAGTAATTTGGTCTGATTAAGTCTACTCAAAAGGCGTCTCTCCGTCATTAGCAAAATAAGGGAAATTTGTTATAATTTTTTATCTCTAAGAGATAAAACAAGGGATTTGGAACCATCCTATGAAAATACGAGACCTTCTTAATTGCACAAGCCTTCAGGGAGCGGATTTGATTGTAGACGTGAAAGACTGGAACCTGCTCGTGACAGGCATCAACATCCTGGAAGCGACCGATATCGAAAAGTGGGGAAAGCCAGGAATGGCGATCTTGACCAGTTATTTCGCGTTGCAAAGCCACAGCGACGAAGAGTTGTTAGTCTTTTGTGACAAAATAAAACAACTCGGCATTAGCTGCATCATCATTAAGGTTGACCGTCTAATCAGCGAGATTCCTGAGCAATTCGTCAATTTGTGTAAAACTTTTGAAATTCCGCTTATCCGTATCAGCGGGGCAACCAAGTACGAAGATATCATTGTTGAAGTTTTGACTTTTATTCTCGGTATCCGTGAACAACGGCTGGCGCTGTATTACAAGGTCAGTAAGATCGGCTCGGAAATGGCGCTGGAGATGCTGAGTCTGCGTGAAATTTTGCTTCGATTTAGAGCCTTTTTGGGGCTTGAGATGACTCTGATGAAAAGAGGCAAGCGCGCTAGTATCAGTACCAATAAACAGCTTGCTAAATTTACAATTGAGGCTGAGCGGGAACTATTCCATTCCGAATACATGACCTTTGGCTATAAACGCTATCAATGTCGCAGCGAAAATTCCGCCAATCAGAAATATCCCAGTGTGGTTCTGGTTGAGTTTTCAATGGAAGATGCTGTTGAAACTTTGGCGATCCATGAAACTTATCATCACCAGCTTGACGAGGACGATATCGTAATTATTGAGAACCTAATCCGCTGTCTGCAATTGAACCTGCTGCGAGAGTATTCGGGCAAGCAGAGGTTGATGTGGAATAGGAACACGCTGGTTAATGATCTGCTGCGCGGCATGATCAACGATTCGACGGAGTTTTTATCTGCCTGCGCCGAGCTGGAGATCGACCCGGAAGGATCGTGCCAGGTGTTGACGATTAATTTTTCAGGCGCGGGCGAGAGCGATCAGATTGCGCTATATGCCATGAAAAACACCCTGCGCGCCAAGATTCAACGAAACTATCGCCATATGGTTTACTACACGACGCCGCGCTATGATCAGTATGTCCTGTCTTCATCCAGACGCCAGCCCGGTTATTTTGACGCCGCTCAAATTAATGCTTTGACCGCTCAGAGTATCGCGGAAGAGCGTCTGTCCGAACCTATCCGTTTCTTCGGCGGTCTGAGCAACCTATTTCCTGTGCGCGAGATCGCTGCCGCTGGGACACAATCGAAACTGGTGGCGGATTTTCTTTCACACAATAACATTGGTAACAATATTCGTGAATATAAAAATTTGGGCCTTTTTAAGCTCTTCCTCGGCAAGGAAAAGGTGAAATTGTTGGATTTCGTGCCGGAGGAGTTGGTCCGCTTGCAAGCCGATTCGGAGGAACTGTACGTGACGCTGTCTGCATATTTGAAGAACAGCCGCAGCCTTAAACGAACCGCCGATGCGCTATTCCTCCACCCGAAGACGGTCAAATATCGCATCGACAAAATTCGTCGAAACTATATGTTGGATCTGGAAAACATCCATTACGTCACGCTGATTCTGGCTTCGATCGAGATTATGGAATTTCAAAATAAGGGAGAGACTCACATAGGCTAGATCGCGATGGCTGCTTTCTTACTTAAGTTTAGAGTTGGCAAACAGAGCGCAGAAAATGCGCTGATAGCGATTGAACCTTTACAATCGAGAAGCAGTCAAATGGAAGGCAGAATTTGCGTTTTTTGCCCTTGAAAACGATCTCATATCGTTTTCTTTGTGCGGGGCAGTAGCCTGGCTGCCTTCCGCGACCTTTTCCTGTGGGCCTGGCGTTGGGGGCTGGCGCGCCAGCTTGCAATAAAAATGCTTGTGCTGCGCGTTGCACTTGAGCCGGGGTCAAGGGGATGAGCTGCGCCGCGTTCAGACACGGTCCATTGGAAATGACCTCGCCCGAGGTATTTGTGCTGGTCTATGAAGGGACGGGACCGTCGAAGAAATTGAACGCCAAGCTGGTTGACGATATTCAAAAAGCGGGGGGACGCGCCAGGCTGGTAAGCGTGAACGACCGGTCCGGTCTATTCGATCTGCCGCCCGTTCCGGCTGTGTGTTTGCCTGTCATGGAAATCCTGCCGACCCAACTTCTGACTGTGGCTCTTGCTATTAAGAACAACCATATCCCCGGGCAATTTGCATTCGCCACGAAGACTACAACCATCGAATAGCAGGCTTGTCCGATAAACGATGGCTGAATCTGGGAAATTTAGCCCGCCGCCACGGGGATGTCGAACAAGCGCAGCCTGTTATGTGCGGGCGAGATCCATCGGCAGGGAACACAGCTTGTCGGTGGGCAACCTACCTGAACAAAATCTCTAGGACTTGGGCGCTGGCGTTGCTGCTGACCTGGCGGTATGGCGTCGTCACCATTGGTCCTGTCGTGGCCGCTATCATGGTCCTCGCCTTCATCTTCTTCCAACGGTATCCGCTCGGCCAACCGTCGCGTTCGACCAAGTAGCCTCGCCGTCTAAACGTTTGAATCGGCGGCCGCCCATCGTCATGTTTTGGCCGTGGGCGGCCGCCGATCAATAACCTGAACCGACGCTCGGATGATTTTCTGCTGAGCGGTCGCCTCCGCTCGTGGCAATCCCATTGACCTTCGCCGCGGGCCAACGTTGATGGATGTAATCGGGATAGGCGGAGATCAGAATAAACTCGGCTGGCTGGGTTGCGAGGGCAAACCTGCCGCCGCCTCCCTCATCCAATTCGGCAATTTGGTCGGCGCTTCCCTGAACGGGTGCGGGAACGGCAGCGCGCCGCGCTGCAACAACATCTTATTCCCCTCGGGCATCTGCGCGTGCTCCAACACAAAGACAGGGACCCAATGATTCTTGAGCGTCTCGGTCGCGCCCGCCCATGTGCCGCCCGTCTCCGCGTCCGACGCGACCACGATGGCGTAGTCCGCGAGACAGTAGATGAGTCGATTGCGTCCCATCGCCGCGCCGACGGAAAATCCCGCGCTGGGACTGTACGGCGTGACGAGGCACAGATCGCCGCGACTCAACGCTTCTTTCTGGACCTTGACCTGTCTCTCCAAACTATCCGCCAGCACGCTGACGGCGGTCCCGCGCGCCTCCAAAGCGGACTCCGCGCTTAGCGTGTCCACGCCCTTGGCGCCGCCCGAATACAGCACCTGTCCCGACATGCCGCAGGCGTTGCCCACGAACCTGGCGCATTCCTGCCCCGCGTCATCGAGATGACGCGAACCGACGACGGCGATCCCAGGCTGTCCGAGCAAGGCCTTCTCTCCCGCGTGGAATAAAACTGCGGGCGCGGAGTCTTTGAGTCGCGAGCGATATTTCTCGGGGTAGTCCGAGTCCGCGCGGGTGAGGGGGAAGATGCCGAGCGAGGCGAGGCGGGATAGATTGGGTTGGATGTCGCGGGATATGAGATACGAGATACGAGATACGAATTGCTCGTCGAGGTCGAGTTGCGAGCGGAGATCAGAGTCGGGGAGGCGAAGCAGGTCGGAGGGTCGGAGCGAGGCGGCTTGCATTTTCCGCACGAGGGGATTCCATTCGCGCAGGGTCAACGGCTTGACGGAGTCTTCGTCCAATCCAAGTTGGGAGCAGAGGAGAAGCAGGGCGAGGGAGTCGGGGGAGGGTGCCACGTTTCAGGTTCCAGGTTTCAGGTTTGGATTTACGCGTCGGCGTGGATGGTTCGGGTGAGGGTCAACACATTGACGCGGGCGGCTTTGCTTTTGAGCAGGACTTTTGTGATCTCTTCGAGCGTCGCGCCTGAGTCGAAGAGATCGTCCACAAGCAAAATGCGCTTTCCGCTTACAACATCGTTCAGCGCGAACGCGCCCGCGACGTTGTCGCGTTTTTGCGGGAGGGTGCGCATTTCTTTTTGCGGCTGGGTCTGGCGCGTTTTGAAGACGCAGGGTTGAACGGGTTTATCGAGCGCGTTCGATAGCGCCTTGCATAATTCATGTACGGGATCGAATGCGCGCGGCGTGGACGATGGCACGGGGACGATGATGTCGAACTGACTCATCTCGGGATGCGCGGCGAAGAGACTGCGCGCCTGCTCGACGAGGTTGGGAAGAACCGACGCGTCCGATTCGTACTTGAGCCGATAGACGAGATCGCCAATGCCGCTGCGGTTCCAGTCCGCGCCTCTGTAACTGCTGTGGAAGTCGAGGGCGTAGCCTGCGTTCCACGTCCCTTTGATGGGGCGGGGATGAGAGGAGGAGAGGAAGGATGAGATGGAGTCGGGCGCAGAGACTTCCGAGGCTTTGGAAACTTTGGAAGTCTGGGACCGACCACGCGCCGCAACGACACAGCGAATCATCTCAAATGTAATTTCTTCAGGCAGGCGGCTTTTGATGGAGGAAAGGTAATGCGTCGAGTCTGCCTTTTGAATAGCCTTTTCGATTTTTTCCTGAATATCCTTCGGTATTACCTGGCTCACATCGAGTTTTCCCGCTTCGATGAGTTTGGCGCAATGACCGTAGATGGTCATCGTGGTCAAGCCGCGCTGACGCGCAATCTTTTCGGGCGTCATCCCCTCGTTGATGAGTTGACCCGTATATTCCACCGTCCCGCCCGCCTGCATTTCGGCTTTTTTCTTTTCGATCTTGGGCGCGGAAAATCCCTGCGGGAGTTTAAGCGGAATGGACGATTTATTTTTGATCGCCGCTTCGCCCCTGGGCGTGAGACTGATGACGGGATATTCGCCCCCGATCACCTTGAAATATCCGAGCGATGTCAACTCCTGGATCATGTCCTCGATCTGGTTTTGCTGGATGGCTGCGAGTTTGGCGTAATAGGCATTCCTGTCGTAATTGAATTGTCGAATATCCTGCGCCTTCGAGCCTTTGAGGATCTGCGCGAGTTTCTTTCTTCCCACCTGGCGGGTTCCCAGCCTGCGGACGGTATCCAAAATGATGAGCGCGGCGCGTTCCGCGTGGGACATTTGCGACACGTCGCCAGCCGCCTCGCCTGCGGGCATGGATTTGTTCGACTCGCAGTTGTCGCAGCAGACGGGCGCCTCCGCGCTGCCGCTGTCGCCGAAGTGCTTCAGGACGATCCTTCGGCGGCAGGCATTCGACTCGGCGTAGGCGATCATGCGATCCAGCTGCTCGGTGCGGTGACGCGTATGCTCGCGGCTGCGCGCCGCGGCCTGCTCGACGGCTCTCGGATTCCACTCCCCGCGCCGCAGCGACATCCGCACGTTGTCGTCGCCGAGATGGGCGACGACGCCGACGCGCTCCAGTTCGGCCAGTCCCACTTTGATTTTGACGGGATGCAGATCTGTGCGGCGCTGGAAGTCTTCGATGGTCATCCAGACTTCGCCGTCCGCGCTGCCGAGGGCGCGGTAGAGCAGTTGCAACTCGTCGGGCGCGACGATGCCGCTTTGGATGAAAAATTCCTGCAAGGCGCGGTCCTGCGGGTCGTAGAGCAGGACGACGCGGGCAGGCTGACCGTCGCGGCCAGCGCGTCCCGCCTCCTGGTAGTACGCTTCGAGCGAACCCGGGACGGAGTAGTGGATCACCTGGCGGACGTCGGCGCGGTCAATGCCCATCCCGAAGGCGTTGGTCGCCACGATGACGGGAGTCGCGCCGTTGATGAATCGCTCTTGAATCCGCGCTCGGTCTTCGGGGAGGAGTCCCGCGTGGTAGTATTCGGCTTGCAGTTTGCAGACGACGCGCACGAACTCGGCCACTTCCTCGGCGTCGCGGCGCGTGCCTGTATAGATGAGGGTGGCGCCCTGTAGGTCGGATTGCCCATCCGACTTACCGAGCAGTTCGCTTAAGGCGCGGAACTTGGCCTCGGCGTCGGCGGTGTACTTCACTTCGTGCGTCAGGTTTGGACGGTTGAAGCCCGTGACGATGCGTTTGGTGGACTCGGGCAGGCTGAGCAGGCGGACGATCTCATCCTGGACTTTGGGCGTGGCGGTGGCGGTCAACGCGACGGTGAGCGGATTCCCCAACTGACGCCGCGCCTCGGCGATGTGGAGGTAGTCGGGGCGGAAGTCGTGGCCCCACTCCGAGATGCAGTGAGCCTCGTCCACGGCGAGCAGGCTCAGGGTCAGGGATTGAAGCGAGCGGAGGAAGGTCACGTTGCGGAGGCGTTCGGGCGCGACGTAGACCAGCCGGTATTTTCCCTGCGCGAGGAGAGTCAAACGCTGGTTTTGTTCGGGGAGGGGGATGGCGCTGTTGATGAACGTCGCAGGGATGCCCTTGCGGTTGAGCGCGTCCACCTGGTCTTTCATCAGCGCGATGAGCGGCGAGATGACGAGGGTTGTAGGGGCGGACTGCATGTCTGCCTCCAACAAAAGCGCGGCGAGTTGGTAGATGAGCGATTTGCCCGCGCCCGTGGGCATGATGGCGAGGGTGTGTTGTCCGTTGAGGAGACTCGTGATGGCTTCTTCCTGCCCCGCGCGGAAAGAGTCGAAGCCGAAGCGGGTGTGGAGGGAGGGGAGGAGGGACATGGGCTGCATGTTGCGTGTTGCGTTATCTTTTTCCCCGTGCAAGCTTTTCCAGCCTGCGTTTGTAGGCGAGGTTGTTGAAGGGACGAGAATTTTTCAGCATTGGAAAGAGTTCCATGTTGAATTCGGAGGCGATGGCGTGGATGGCTTCGTGGCGAGCGACGCCTCGCTTCAACAGGGCGGCCAACGCTTTTCGGGCTTCGGGCGGGGTGTTTTGTTCGAGTTGGTTTTCGATGACGCTGTGCATGGAAACGTGCAAGATGGGGTTGACGCCGTCCACGACGATTTCATTTTCGCCGAAATTTTCCAACCGCTCCCACACGTCGAAATATTCTGTGTGTTCCTTCATCATGCGCGCCATCATCGCTTCCTCGCCTTCCAGCGGTTCGTTTTCTTTGGCGCGTTGCCATAGGTCGAATAATCGGCCGCGGCTCATGGCTTTTGTGAGTTCATCGTTCATTCTGCCTCCAATGTTTCATCGCTTTCAAAGCGCTCACATCCCTGATGTTCGAAGGTCAGCGACCCTGCGCGCGGGCTGGCAGGGTTGGCGCACACGCCCCAGTCATAGCCGAGTTTGTCAGGGAGTTTGAGAAAATGTTTGCAGCCGCAGGAGCAATCCGCGCCGTCGCGTTCGCGCTGGCCGTAGGTTCGAAATCCGAAGGGAGATGGCGGCAGATGGAATGTAGGCGCTCGTGGAGGGAAGGCTGGTCGTCGCGTCCCTTGCCGATCAGGTACAGGTAATCGTCCGCGAAGGATTCGAACGCGATGCGGAGGAGTTCTTCGCTCTCGTTGGAAAACGTGTAATGTTCGGGCAGGCGATGGACTTCCATATCGTACGTTTTGGTTTCATCATTCCACCTGGCATGAGCCTGGATTTTGCGATGCTTGAAATGCAGTGGCGGATGCGGGTCGGGCGGACGCGGCTCAACAGGAACATGTTTGTGTATCTCGCGTTCAGGCTCGCCCGTTTCGGGGTTACGCGTCAGTACGGCTTTCAGCCTGCGCTCTTCGATTTCAAACCATACATTCACCCACACGCTTTCATCTCCTGAACTGCAACCGTCGCATGTGAAATCTTCACGGATAAAGTAGTGGCCTGTGTATTGGGGAATTTCATCGCCGACGAAAAATTCAGCCAGCACATTCTCGAACTGCTTGGTTTGAATCTCCGCCAGTCCCAAATGACGGCGCGTGCGATGCGCTTCAATTTTGTCAGGCGTGTCGAGTTGTGCGATCCATGCGTCAATGTCGTCGAAGCCAGCCTGCTTCGCCCATTGATCCTGCAAAGAGAAGAGATCTTTGTTGCCGTCGAGAAATCTCTGCCGCGACTCGGTCTCCCACTGCTTGTGCCGCCTGACTTCGCGTTCCGCCTCCTCCCAACTCATCGGGGAATAGCGATATTGCCTGCCGCAAAAGGGACAGTCCAATTCAGCGAAAACGGTGTCGAACATTCCCATAGGTTGCCTGCTCCTGTGTTTTGGCAGAGTATAACGCGTCCACCCCATGGAGACAATGAAATCCCCGTTTATTGTTTTTCCATCCCCTCCTGCTCCAACTTCAATCCGCGCTTGAGCAGGTGTTCGGTGATGGGACGAACGTCGCGCAGTTCGGGGCGGAGGAGCAGGCGTTTGAGGTGGGTTCGGTCGGAGGCGGTGCGGGCGGTGTCCATTTTGCCGAAGGCTTCGTCGAAGAGCGCGAGGCGGATGGTGTCGGAGGGACGGGCTTGATTGAGACGATAGGCATGGGCGAACGAGGCGGCCATCGCCACATAAAAAGGCGTGGTGGTTTCGCCGCCCGATTTTTTGGCGTTGATCTGACTCAGCAACGCGCGGTCGCCGTTGGGGTAGTGAATGCGAATGTCGTATTGCAAATAATTTCGGCAATCCTGCAACTCGCGCAGCTCGGCGTTCTCGTCGTCGTGCGCGCCGGTGAGTCGCTCGAAGAGCAAGTCCCAGCCCTGTTGGTGTTTCTGGCGGAAGTCGGAGTCGAAAAGCGAAGCGCCCATGATCTGCTGGCTGTCCATCACCATGTCGAAAACCTGGCGCAGGGCGGGCGCGGGCTGGTTGATGAATTCAAAGCGTTCGCCGCCGAAGCGGCGACGGTGTATGAGGTGATCGAGCATGAATCGTGATGGATAGGCTTTGGAGGTGGCGTATCCAAAAGATAATCCCAACTGTAAAACCCACTCTATCTTCGATGTCTAGAACTTGTCTGGCTGCGTAATTCAGTATGCTCTCGCAGTCGAACCTCGGCTTCTCGAAAGGTCGAATCTTCATAGCGCATGAGATACTGAATTGCCAAAAGTTGCGGCTGTATAAATTTATGCTTCGAGCATTTGCTTTGGTACCATAAACAATCAGCCTCCAGTCTGAGACATAATCATCCTGTAGGCTGAACCGCAAAGTTCGTCTCTCTCCTATACTCGGGGCAATCAAGGAGATAAAAATGACCACAACACTGATAGTTTTTCTAACTCTTTTGTTCGCGGTGGGCAGTGTCAGCCCATTACTCATCGCCGACGACATGCAAGACATTGTGTCGTTGGATTAAGCATGGCTTTACGATTGCTGTCTATCGAAATCCGCAAGACGGTGAAGGCTCATGTTCAGAACAAGTGATTACGGACCAGTTTAGCGACGAGACTCGGCGAGATGCGTTTATGGTTCACAGCCAATTCGTGGATGGCGGCATAGCCTGACAAGTATGCTTTATGAACACCGCGATAGGGTCGCAAGAAATTACGCAACCCTGTCCAGCCGCCTTCGTTGGAGTTGACGTGGACTTCCCGAACGCCATCTCCATCGTCATCACGTGCATATTCATTCTTTCCATGACAGACGGTGTGACGCACGCGTTGTAAGCGATTGTAACTGTCGTATTCATCTGTGTAGAGCGTCGCTTCTGGTCTGGTAAAGTTCTCGACAAATGGACACAAGCTATCGCCTTTTGTATCTGGCATCACTTGGATCCGCACTTGGCGCGTTTCGCGCCCAATCACTGCGCAGACCGGCGGACGATCATTCGCATACGTCCCTCGCCCGCGCCGTTTATTGGCTCGTTTGCGAGGCGGATCCTGCGGATCGCCGTGCCACTCTCCTTTTTTCCCCCGCGTTCTGGAACATTTCGTCGGTTTCGACTTCCAGATCGCTCAAGGGTTTGGTCGCTTGTTCCTTCTTGGCATTCGCCTGAAGCAGATGCCTCACGGTCAGCCCGGTTGTGCGACTGATGCTCAATTCTCGCGACAACTTCGCCGTTGGCTTCCCCTGCACCACCTCGCGAATGAAAAGGATAGTTTGCTCAGGAGTGAAGTGTCTTCCTTCAAACGCAGTTCCGCTGTAGAGATTGTAGATGCCACGACAGGCTTTGCACCGATATACAATCAGACCGCTTTGTTTGGTCTTACGAAATCGAGTCGCCTGCTCAAGACCAGCTTTACAATGTGGGCATTTCAATCCATCGGGATGAAAATGCTCGGTTAGCCAGACCGTACATGCATCTCGATCCATGAGTTCAACAATTGGAAAGTCCATGCCCCTATTCTACCGAATCACTTGTTCTGAACATGAGCCGACGGTGAAACATCCCGCGCTGTGGATTGGGCTGGCGTGTTTGGCTGTCTTTCAGGGGCTTATCCTGTTCGCCTCGCACGCTCAAATCGCCAGCGGATTCGAACCCGCTTCGGGCGGACTGGAGAGCGACCTGCTGCAAGGAATGAGCATGTTTCAGTTGTGGCTGGGCATCTTCGCCTACGCCGTCACTGCTGCGGTGATTGTCGCCTTCGATTACCCCGACCGTTCCATTCAACTGTGGCTGGTGCACGGCGTATCGCGCCCGCTTCTGCTGGGCGTGCGCATATTCGCCATTCTGCTGTTTAGCCTGCTGATTATCATCTTCGCTTTCGCTTCCCTGCTGGGGCTGGCGGCGCTCTCGCGCCTGCTGTTTTTCGGAGCGGTTGATTCGGCGAATTTGAACGCCTCCGCTTTGCCGATTGCTGTTTTGCGCGTCTTTTGGAGCGCGTTGCCTTATCTGGCGCTGACCACGCTATTCGCCATCGCCAGCCGCTCACCCTTCTTCGCCGCGGGCGGGACAATCGTGTACGCCACCGTGATTGAAAGATTATTGCTCAGCGCCTTGCCGCACTATTACCCCGCGCTGATGAAATATCTGCCCGCCGTGCTGACGGGAACGCTGCAAACCGCAAACCTCGCTCTCGACCGAAGCGCGCCGTTGGAAGCGTTCGCCATCCCGCAAACCCAAGCCGTCGTTTTTATCGGCGTGTGGTTTGTTCTCATCACCCTTATTTCACTCGTCATTTTTACCCGCCAGGATTTGGGCGGCTAACACGGAGAAAATTTATGTCCAACATTGTGCTTGAAACCAAAAACCTGACCAAAACCTTCGGCGCCGCCAAAGCGGTGGATGCGGTCAACATCACCGCCTATGAAGGAGAAGTATTCGGTTTTCTCGGTCCGAACGGCGCAGGGAAGACCACCACGCTTGGTATGACGTTGGGGCTGGTGCATCCCACCAGCGGCGAAGCGCGTGTGCTCGGTCAGCGCGTGACGCCCGATCGCACCGCCGCGCTCAAAAATGTCGGCGCACTGCTAGGCGCGCCAGCCTTCGTGCCGTATCTTTCCGCCCGCAAGAACGTCGAGCTGGTCTCGCGCCTGACGCCCGGCGTGAATGGAAAACGCATCGCCGAAGTCCTTGAGATGGTCGGCTTGGGCAAGGTAGGGCGCAAGAGAGTCAGCCGCTTCTCGACGGGCATGAAACAGCGCGTCGGGCTGGCGATGGCGCTGGTGCACCGTCCGCGCTTCGTGATTTTGGACGAACCCACCAGCGGACTCGATCCCGCTGGGATGCGCGAGATCCGTCAATTGCTGCGCTCGCTGGCAGAGAACGGTACGTCGGTGCTGCTCTCCAGCCATTTGCTCAACGAAGTTCAGCAAATTTGCGACCGCATCGCCATCATCAATCACGGGCGCATCGTGGCGCAGGGGCGCGTGGATGAGTTGCTCAACGGGCAAAAGCCCGGGGTGAGAGTAACCGTCAGCGATGTTGAATCAGCCGTCCGAGCGTTAGAAGCGTTGGCAAATGTCAGTGTACAAACCAACGGCAGTTCGCTCACGATCAGCGGCGCGGACAGTCAAACCGTCATGAATCACCTGTTACAAAATCACATCATCCCCACAGAAGTTGCCGTTCAAAAGAACGACCTCGAAGCGTTGTTCATGGACGTCACTTCCGCCAAGTAAAGGACTGCTATGTTTTTCAGACTTCTTTCCATCGAATGGACGCGGCTGACGCGTCGCACGGTGTTGTGGCTGACGATTGCCGCAAGCCTGTATTACGTTTGGGCTGCCGTGGAAAATTATTACCGCCTGACGAGCGTCAAATTGCTGGACGGCACGGAAAAAATGCCCGGGCTGGCGTTCGACCTCGCCAACGGGCTGGACGGGCTGTATCCGTTCCTGATGCCTTTCGTCGTCATCATGGCGGCGCTGGTCTTCGGCAACGATTATTCTCAACGCACCAATCGTCACTGGCTGATGCGCGCTTCGCGCTCGAACAGCCTGCTGACCAAGTTCATCCTGCTGACGGGAGCCACCGCGTTGGTTCAGGCGCTGGCGGTCGTTACGGCTGGAATCACTGGCTGGCATTACAAGACACAGGTCTTCCATTTTGCCCTTGCTGAATTTCTCAACGTCAACTGGGAGGCAACGCTCGCCGCTGTCGGCTACATGACGCTCGTCCTGACGCCCTACATTGCATTGACCGCGCTGATCGCCGTCCTCACGCGCTCCGCTTTTGCCAGCGTCGTCATCGGCTTGGGTTATACTCAATTTATAGAGATCGTCTTCGGCTCTATCGGATACGGCGCCAGTTGGACCAGGTGGGCGTTGCGCAATCTGGGATTCAGCGCGACCTATCTTTTGAATTCCATCGGGAATCGGGTTGTTGAACCTCCGCCTCATGTTTTTTCCCCTACCTCTGCTTTTGTCGTCGCTGGCGTTTATGCCGCAATCTTTCTCTCGCTCGCCGTCTGGCTCTATCGCCGCCAAGATATCGGCGGATAAGGAATCGCATCATGTTTAATTTTTTCCGTCGTTTACAATGGAAACTCTCCATTTCGTATGCCTTTGCCACTGCGGGAGCGGTCATCGCGCTGGCGGCGCTGGCGATTGCCGTCATCTTCTATTTGGATGGGTCGAGCAACAGCCGCGTGATGGGTAGTTTTTACTGGTCTAAAACGGGTTTTCAGGACAATATTCCCTATTTGTTGGACGACCCGCAAGCCCTGCAACTTTGGCTGGAGCGCGTGCAGCGCGACGGCTTTACAAGCGCCGACTTTCAATTCCCTCCCTCGCGCGAGACGCTTCCCTATGCCAACACGCTGGCGATTCAAACGCACCCCATTTATGTGCTGGACCCGCAGTTGAACCTGCTCGCCGCCGCTCCAGCGGTGGATGCCAGCCTGCTCAATCAACCTTTCAAGCCGCGCTCCATGTTCGATTTCAATATGGAATTTATCCTCGAGGCGGCGCAGGTTGGCGATAAGAACTACTCCGCTCAAAGCGTGCTCGCGCCCGACGGCTCGCGTTTGGTGGCGTTCCCCCTGCGCAAAAGTGACGACGACCCGGTGAGCGCCATCGTCATTTACTCGCTCTACCCGCCGACCTTTGCGGCGCCTGAAAATCTCGCGCTCTACAGTTCGTTTTTCCTGTTGCTGCTCTTTATGCTGCTGTTCGTTTCGCCGCCTTTGGGCATGGTCTTCGGCTGGCTCGCCTCGCGCGGACTACGCAAACGTCTGACCAATCTCTCCAACGCCGCGCAAGCCTGGAGCAAAGGCGACTTCTCCGCCGCGCCGCGCGACACCTCAGGGGATGAAATCGGCTCATTGACCCGCAACCTGAATCACATGGCGGAACAATTGCAATCCCTGCTGCACACGCAAGACGCGCTCGTCCGCGTGGAGGAGCGCAATCGCCTGGCACGCGATTTGCACGATACGGTCAAACAGCAGACCTACGCCGCGCGTATGCAGTTGAGCGCCGCCAAAAACCTGCTTACGTCCGACCCTTCTGCCGCGGCGGAGCATCTTGAAAGCGCTCTGCAACTCAACCGCGAAACGCAACAGGAACTCAAACTGATCATTGACGAATTGCGCCCCGCCGCCCTGCAAGATAAAGGGTTGGCGCAAGCCTTGCGCGAATACGCCGAACGCTGGCAGGAAAACAGCGGTATCAGCGTTACGGTTTCAGTCAGCGGCGAACGTTCTCTGCCGTTGGAGGTCGAGCAGGCGCTCTATCGCGTTTTGCAAGAAGCGCTCTCCAACATTGCGCGTCACGCCGAAGCGGAGACAGTCGGCATCAGCCTAAGCATCGATTCCGATAAAGCGTCGCTAATCGTGGCGGACAACGGGCGCGGCTTCGATCCCAATGCCGTTTCGCCCGCTTCCTACGGACTGACCAGCATGAAAGCCCGCCTGAGCGAAGTCGGCGGCGCGCTGGAAGTGACTTCTACTCCTACACTGGGGACTACGCTCACAGCACGCGTCAACTTGGACGCCAAAAATTAAATTCTAAAACGCAAAAGATTGATTCAAAAAATATTATGAAATTAAATGCCTTTCAATTGAAAGTAATTGCCCTTGTCTTAATGTTCGGAGAACACTTCGGAACTTATTTAGGCTCATTGCTACCCGAACGCGTTCCGCTTTACCTAACCTATACGGGACGTATTGTTGCTCCTCTTTTCTTCTTCCTCGCAGTGGAAAGTTACTTCAAAACCAGTAACCGCCGCCGCTATATCACCCGCCTGTTTACATGGGCGGTCATCATGCAGGTCGGCAATTTCGTCATCAGCCGCATCGTGCAAGCCGTTTACCAGCCTGACCCCTTCTTCCCAATCGGACAAAATATATTTTTATCCATCGCGGTCGGCGTAAGCATGATCGCCGCGTTTGAGTGGGCGCGCGCCCAAACTGGAAGCAAAAAATGGCTCGGTCTTTCTTTGGCAATATTTTTGGCGTTTGTAAGCCTACTTATCGAATCAAGTTATTACGGGCTAACGATATTTGTTGTGTTCTATTTCTTCTACCACAAGAAACCCACCCTGTATTTCGCCTATGCAGGTTTGAGCATTATCTTCCTGCTGTGGGGGTTGAACAACCTTCAATATTTTTGGGAATTCGAATATCAATGGATGATGATCGCCGCCCTGCCTTTCATCATACTTTACAATGGAGAACGCGGACGGTATAGTTTAAAATATCTATTCTATGTTTTTTATCCGCTGCATATTTGGATTTTGTACATTGTTAAATATGCTATTGGATTAAATTAACATCAAGAAAAATGTTTGAGGAATCACCCCATGCCTATTCAAGTTCTGCTTGTGGATGACCATAAGATCGTGCGGCAGGGCGTGCGCGCCTATCTGCAAACGTTGAGCGACATCGAAGTTGTCGCCGAAGCCGATTCGGGCGCGGCGGCTGTGACGGCGGTCGAGCGGCATCAACCCAATGTCGTGCTAATGGATTTGGAAATGCCCGGCGAACTGGACGGCATCGAAGCGACGCGTCAGATCCGCAAACTGCGCTCAGAGACGCAAGTAATTGTAGTCACCTCTCATCATCAGGACGAATTTATCTTCCCTGCTGTGCGCGCGGGCGCGATTTCGTACCTGCTCAAAGATGTAGAACCCGAAGAACTGGCGGAAGCCATCCGCAAGGCGGCACAGGGCGAGGCGACGCTTGATTCGCGTGTCGCCTCACGCATCATGAAAGAGTTACAAGGACTGCGCAAGGAAGAGATCAATCCCTTCACCGAACTCTCCGAGCGCGAGTACGAGGTTTTGCAGTTGGTTGCGGCGGGGAGGTCCAACGCCGAGATCGCCGAAGCGCTGGTCATCGGCGAAAGCACGGTCAAAACGCACATCGGCAACCTGCTCAAAAAATTGCACCTCGACGACCGCACGCAAGCGGCGGTCTACGCCTGGCAGAAAGGCATTGTGCGGCGCGAGTGAATATCCCCTGCTAATATTCAAGAACAAAGTAGAATCGATGCAGTAAAACTTCCAAACAGGATAGACATGAAATCGTATCGCAAAGAACTCTGGTTCAACCTCCCCACCCGACGCGGCTTCGTTAACATCACCCCCGACGTGGAAGTCGCCGTCCGCGAAAGCGGAATCAAGGAAGGCTTCGTTTTAGTGAACGCCATGCACATCTCCGCCTCTGTCTTCATCAACGACGACGAATCGGGTCTGCATCACGATTACGAGAAATGGCTGGAAAAACTTGCCCCGCACGAACCAGTCAGCCAATACCGCCACAACGACACAGGTGAAGACAACGCCGACTCGCACCTCAAACGCCAAATCATGGGACGCGAAGTCGTCGTCGCAATCACCGACGGCAAACTGGACTTCGGTCCGTGGGAACAGATCTTCTACGGCGAGTTCGACGGCAGGCGAAGAAAGCGCGTCCTCGTAAAAATTATTGGGGAATAACGGCTCCCTTCCCCCTACGGGAGAAGGGTTGGGGATGAGGGAAACACGAGCGAACAAAAGCATCCAAGCCGAATCAACCGTCCCTGAGAAAGAAGCGTCCCGCAGGTTTTGAAGCCTGCGGGACGTTATCGTTACGGGCAGTTGATCCGATAGATCACAAGTTGCTCGATCTTCTGTGTGCGGTCCACCACGCCGCCGCCTTTGTTCAAGCCGACGTTCGGATCGGGAGAAGCCGCAACCGGAGGCTGTGTCGGCGGGACGGCGGTCGGCTGCGCAGGTTCAGGCGAAGCGGGGACGATCCGCTACCATACGGTCGCGAACAGCGCAGCCAGCGAGAGGAGGCAGGCGGCGCCGATCCACCCATCCAGCGAACCGGCGCGCAGCGCGCTGCGGCGGCTCAGTTCGGGGCGGAAGGCGCGCGCCTCTGCCGCCAGGACGATCTCCTCGCTGTGGCGCAGCGCGTTTGTCAGGATGGTCAGCGCCAGCAGTTGAAGTCCGCGCCGCCAGTTGGCGCGCAGTCCGCCGCGCATGCGCAGGCTATGCCAGGCGTTGACTCCCGACTGGCGCAGTTCGGGCAGCAGGTTGGCGGCCACGCCGATAGAAAAGCCCAAACCCCGCAAGCCGCCGCGCTCGAGCAGGCCAGCCACCTCGGCGACGTCCACCGAGGCGGAGAGCCCGTCGGCGTCGAGCAGGATGACGACGGCGCGCAGCGTCATCTGCGCCCCGCTCAGGAGGGAGAGGGAAGACAGCGGCAGCCCCAGGATCAACAGGTCTTTTTCTGCTCCGGGCGCGCCGAAAAACAGATTCACCAGGAACAAGATTGCCAGGAGAGCCAGCCAGCGCGGGCGGCTCAGGCGGCGCAGCGCGAAAGGATAGAGCGCACCCAGGACGATCAGCGCGATGATCGCCGGGAGGAGGCTTTTTTCCAGCGGGGGGAGCAGCGCCATCAGCAAGGCCCACACGAAGATGAACAGCCTGCCGCGGCTGCCCAGCAGCGGTTTGGCGGCTGCAAGCGTTGAAAGGGCGGGTTGAGCTGGCTTTAACATGGCTTCTTTCTCGTTCCGACGTCAGGGCGGAAGGCTCGCTCCGCCAGAGTTGGGCTGGCGGAGCGGACGCGTTTGACGGGCAGGAACGCTACGGGATGGCGACGATCTCCGTCAGATGGCGGGCGTTCAATTTCCCTCCCTGATTGGGCAGGACCATGCGGAAGACGCCATCCTCGGCAGACATCGCGCCGTCCATCGTTGCGTAGGCGACGATGGTATCCGCCGCCGTAAACAGGGCGGGATCGTAGTTGGCGGTGAAGCCGTCGTCTGCCACGGCTTTGACGGCGCTCAATTTCGTGGGATCGAGCCCCGCGTCTTCGAGCAAAACAGACAGCGGCACGCCGACGTAGGTCACGTCTTTGAACGCGGCCTGGGTTGCGCCGAGGGCTTTGAGATCCTCTACTGTGTAAGTTTTTGAGATGGTCCCATCCGAGACCTTCAGCGTCGTCTCAGTAGAGGCGGCGTTTTTGGGGGTGCAAGCCGTCAGCGCCAGCGCGAGAACGAGCGTGAAAAGCAAAAAACGTTTCATGGTAAATCTCCTGAAAAGGTAAGGTTATCCGGCGTTTTCGGGGAAGCCCCCGCCCAGCCGGGTTTTCAGCGTTAGACCAAGGTTCCAAGCCAGCCAGCCGCCGATTCCGCCCACGACCAGATGCAGGGCAATCAGCGTCAGCGCGATCGCCCACGCCGCCTGGGTTGGGATTCCGAACAGGCGGGCGCCCGTGTCCAGCATGTCCAGCCAGACCGTCAGCAGGCCCTGTCCCCAGATCAGCAGACCGGTCACAAAAGGATGGACGAAGACCCATAGCGCCGCGCCCGCGCAGGCCGCCACAAAGGCCAGCCGCGAGGGGCGGGGGAAGGCGTCGAGGATCAGTTCCGCCACGAGCGCTTCGACGAGGATGCCGAGCATCGGCCCGAGGAGGGCGCTGCCGAGGCTGAACAGCTTCAATACCATGGCGATCGCGCCGATGAAGAGCGTCGAGCCGCGGCGCGGCACGAACAGGCGGCCGATGGACGCGATCATCACGCCGGCCACCGCGAGCGAGAGCCCGGTCAGCGGAAGTTTGATGGCGTGCAGCGCTGATCCGAGGCTGATCTCCGCCAGTCCCCACAAAGCGCCGAACACAGCCAGGGTGACGAGTTCACGGGTTGAAAATTTCATGGCGTTCCTCTTCAAATCATTGGATGTTCCCTGCGGATGATTTCGCAGGCGCGGCAAAAATCAGGACGGTTTGCGGGCGATCAACTGCGCCGCCCGGCGTTTTTCCTTGTAACCCGAGCGGGCGTGCGCCCAGCGCTCCGTCTCCGCGTAATGGACAATCTCCCAATCGTCAAAGAGCCGCCGCAGTTCCTGCGATTCCAAAAACCGATTCGGATTGGCTCCGGGGCTGCCCAGATAGGTCTCGAAGAACAGCAAGCCGCCGGGTTTCAGGGTCTCGCGGTAGGTGGGGATGATCGGGCGCGAGAGAAAATAGAAGTTCAAGATGACGTCGAAGCAGGCGGGCGGGAGCCACGGGTCGGTCAGGTCCATGACCGCGAAGGAGATCGGGCTCGCCTCCTCCTTGACGTTGAGGCGGGCGAGGCGCAGCGCGGCCCACGACACGTCGAGGGCGATCACCCGCCACCCGCGCGCGGCGAGGTACCGTCCGCTGGCGGCGGCGCCGCAGGCGGCGTCGAGGATGAGCGCGCCGCGGGGCAGCAAATCCAGCCGTTCGGTGAGCAAGCCGCGCGGATCGCGCAGGGCAAAGCGGTCGGGCTCGCGGGCGTAGCGTTCGTCCCAGCGCAGGGCGTCAGGGTGCGGCATGGGCGGTTTCCTCGCTCTGGCTGGGGTTGAATAAGGCGGGGTCAATTTTCCCGTCGAGGACGAGGCGTCCCTTGTCCAGCAGGACGACGCGGCGCGCGTAACGGTGGACCAGTTTATAGTCGTGGGTGATGAGCAGGATGGCCGTCCCCTGCCGGTTGAGGCTGACGAGGAAATCCATCAGTTGCTGCAGGTGGCGCCAATCCTGCCCGAGGGTGGGTTCGTCGAGGATGACCAGCGCCGGGCGCAGCGCGATGCAGGCGGCGAGCGCGGCGCGCTGCTGCTGCCCAACCGACAATGAGAACGGGCGGCGCTGGCGCAGGCGCGTCAGGTCGGCGCTTGCCAAAGTCTCTTCGTGGATTTCGGGCTGGAAGGTTTTGTAATTGCGCGGCCCGAAGGCAACTTCCTCCTCAACCGAGTTGGTGAATAACTGGTCGGCGGGGTTTTGGAAGAGCAGGGCGACATCCAGCCCTGGGCGGTAACGCGCGCTGCCGCGCACAAGCGCTCTGCCTGCCAGCGGCTTCAACAAGCCCGCCGCCGCCAGCGCCAGCGTGGATTTGCCCGCGCCGTTATCGCCCACCAGCGCCACAAATTCGCCGGGGAAAATTTGCAGGTTGACATCTTGAATGATGGCGTGGCCGTTGTAGCCCGCGCTGAGGGATCTCAGGTCCAGCAGCGGCTGAACGCCGGCGGGTTGGCGTCCGTTGGGCGTGAGCAGGCTCGCCCAGTCGCTGAGCGCCTCCATCGTCGGGCGGCGCAAGCCGTGGGCGCGCAGGAAACTGCGGTCGTTGAGCGTCTGCTCGAAGCCGCCGAGCGCGGCGACCTGTCCTTCGCGCAGCACCAATGCCCGGTCGGCAATGCGGCGCACTTCAGCCAGGCGGTGTTCGATGATGACGATGGTCATGCCCATTTCGCGCTTGAGTTTTTCCAGCGTGGCGATGACGCTTTGGGCGCCCGCCACATCCAGCGAGGCGGTCGGCTCGTCCAACACCATCACGCGGGGGCGCATGGCGAGGGCGGCGGCAATTGCCACGCGCTGGATCTGCCCGCCCGAAAGGGTGGCGGGTTTGTGGGCGCGCAAAGCGGAGAGGCCGACCGCCTCCAGCGCCCAATCCACGCGCTGGGCGATTTCCTCTCCCGGCAGCCCCAGGTTGCGCGGTCCGAAAGCGACCTCGTCATCCACCCGCAGGTGGAAAAGATTGGCGCGGGGATTTTGGAAGACCGCCCCCACCTGCCGCGCGATCTCGGCGGTGGGGCTGCGCAGCGCGTCCAGGCCGGCCACCGTTACCTCGCCCTCCACTTTGGCGGGGATGGCGTTGGGAATGAGCCCGATCAACGCCCGCGCCAGCGTGGATTTGCCGCAGCCCGAAAGCCCGGTGACGACCAGGCATTCTCCCGCCGGCGCGTCGAAGGAGACGTTTTGCAGGGCGGGAGAATTTTCGTAAGAGACGGTGAGGTTGCGGACGGAGATCATGGCAAAAAGAAGCGGGTCATTGCGGCTGTGCGGCGAGGTCGAAGATGAGCGCCCAGGGCCAGCGCTGGCGGGCTGCCTCGAGCAGGGAGGGGCGAATCACCACGAAGAGCGGCAGGTCGCGGCGCGAGTCCACGAAACGCAGCCCGACCGTCAAGCCGAGGCCGCCCTGAAACTCGAGCGGGCCGAGTTCATCCAGAATGAAAAGGTCGCAGGATTTGAGATTCTCGAGAATGGCGTTGCCCCAGCGCAGCGTCTCTGCCGACATCTGCCAATCGGGTGTGGCTGGGCAGCCGGTTTCGGTTGCGTTTCGGCGGACTGCCAGGCGGCGGCGTTCTCCGCTGGCGAGGTTGAGCAGGTCAATGCCGGTTTTGAAGCCGTTCTCGATGACGGCGGGCGAGGCCAGCCCGCGCGGCTCCAAGCCGAGGGCGCGCGCCTGCCGGGCAAGCTCCAGACACCACAGGGTTTTTCCCGCGCCGCGCGGCCCGCTGACCAGAGTCAGCCCGGATTGGAGACGTTTTGGAGAAATAAAACTCGCCGGGGCGGAGCCAGGCGAGTTGACGGATCGTCCCAAAGGGGCGTTGTGCGGTGGCACAGTCCAGGGCTCCTTTCCAAGTCCATCCCGCTCGCAGCGGGATTTCGGGAGGCTGTCCCGTTTCCAGGGCAGCCCTTTCTCTCGAGAGAGGCGTCCATCCCGCCATGCTTTGCGGCGACAGGCGGAATGGATCGGAGTGATTTGTTAAGGATGAATCCGCGAGGATTCAATCCGTTGTGATGATACAACAAATGCGCGCGTTTGACATCGTCCTTTGGAGTATTTTATGGTCTCACCCGTGCGGGTGACGACGACCGCGCCGGTCTAAAACTTTTTCAGATCGTCCTTGACCTTTTTCAAGTCGTCGAGCATATCGAGTTCGTTTTTCAATTCGTCCGAAAACGAGCCGAGGTAGGCCTTGATGTTGCGAATCAATTTGCCCGCTTCACGCGCCGCGCGCGCCAACCGTTCGGGGCCCAGGACGATCGCGGCCAATATCAGAATGACGATCAGTTCGTTCGCGCCGATTCCGAAGACGTCCATATCATTTTCTTCCCACAACGGCGGCCAGCAGGATGCTGATCGCGTAGAGTCCCATCAGGGGCGCCATCACCAGCCCCATGTTGATCGGGTCCACGGTCGGCGTGACCGCCGCGGCGACGACGGCGATCCCCACCACGGCGTAACGCCATCCGCTCGCCAGTTGTTTGGCGGTGACGAATTTCAATTTAGCCATGAACATGACGATCAGCGGCAATTCAAAGCAGACGCCGATCCAGAACATCAGGCGCGTGATGAAGTCGAAGTAATTTTCGGGGCGCACTTGCGTGGTGATTCCGAGGAAGCCGGTCAGGAATGGGATGGCGGAGGGCAGCATCACGAACCACGTGAAAGCCGCGCCGCCGGCGAAGAGGAGCGTCGCCATCGGGACGAGGATCAGAGTCCACTTTTGTTCGCTCTTTTTCAGTCCCGGCATGATGAAGGCCAGCATCTGATAGACGATAAACGGCATTCCTAAAATGAACCCGCCGAGGAGCGAGACTTTCATGAAGATGGCGATGTTCTCGGTCACCTCGATGGAAACCAGTTTTTGCGGTCCCCCAACAGGCCCGGAGAGATAGTCGATGATCTGGCGCGCGAAGGCGAAACTGATCGCTGTGGTCATGATTAAAGCCAGGAACGCTTTAAAGAGCCTGCGACGCAGTTCGTCCAGATGCTGGAGCAAAGGCTTTGAGGTCTCCAGTTGGTCGCTGGCTTTACGGTGCGCGCGGCCAAAGGCGCGCAGATAACCGCCCCAATCGCGTTTAGGTTTCCTGGCGGCCTCGGGGCCGGCGCCGATCGCGGACATTATTTTTTCTCGGAATCGGTTTCGGCGTCGGCGGATTCGTCCGCTTTACCGGCAAGCCCGTCGCGGAACTCGCGGACGCCTCTGCCCATTTCGCTGGCGATCTTGCTGATGCGCCCTACGCCGAAGAGTAGAATGATGATGATGAGAAGGATAATCAGTTCTGTGGGGCCTAGTCCAAGCATGGTAACTCCTTATATGTCTGAGAGACGAAAATCCTGCGGGGCGGCCAGGTCGAGTTTAAGTTCCCGCAAATAGAGTTCGCCCTCGCGCTCTTCCAAAACCTGGGTCGAGATGCCCACTTCCACGTCCAACGCGCTCAGCCATTTCACTTTACTGGCGTGAAATTCAAGCGTCTGCGAAGTGGGATCGAATCGATACTGGCGGAACCCTTTTTTATCGAAGACGGCCTTGGCGCGCGCCGCGTCCTCGCCAAAGACCTTGGCCGACTTCAGGAAGTAATCCCTTTGGGAAAAATACAGCGTGTCCGAGTCGATTCGATGCGTATCCTGCTGGTAGATCTGCCCGGTGTGTTTGTTCTCCAGCGAGCAGTAATGGATGCCGAGCTTGAGTCCCGCTTCGAGGGCAAATTCGATCAGGTCGAGACAAGTCTCCTCGCTGCCGGCCACCGGCAGTCCGCCCGCGTACCAGTAATTGTACAGCACGCGGAACGGCCGCGCTTTGACGCGATAGCCGCGTTGGCGGAACTCTTCAAGGTTGTGGAAGGGGAAGCATAATTCGAGCAGGTTGATCCCGAACACGCCGAGGCGGTCGAGCTCCAGCAGGATGGCTTTCATCTCCTCGAACGCGCCGGGCAGGACTGGCATTTCGACCATTACCTGCGGGATGTATTCGCGCGCCAGGGCGATCTGGCTGAACGTGTGGCGGCGCGCGGTTTCCGTATCTTCGACGCGGATGCTGAAGCGGATCTCGTCCAGACCCGCGTCCTTGAATTCTTGCAGCGTCGCGCGGTCGAGATGGTCGCCGCAGGTATAGATGCGCGTGTAGGCTTTCGGGAAATCCTGCCGCGCCTGTTGGAAGAACTGGATCGTCTCCTCGCGGTGGAGCAGGGGTTCGCCCCCGGTCAACGCGAGATGCTGGACGCGCTGTCCGCTGGCGCGCAGCGCTTTTAGTTCGGCTGAGACGTTGCGTTCGTTCCCGCGGAAGCGTTCGTAATCCTCCTGGTTTGGATTGAAACAGAAGAAGCAATTGCGATGGCACTTCAACGAGATGAAGAAAGTATGGCTCCCTGCCGCCGTTTGACAAGCCACGCAGCTCGGCGAAATGCTGTTGAGGTACACGCTTTTGCTATCGTTGCGGACGACCGCGCCTTTTTTACCCAGCGCGGCTATATGCTCGAGCGCTTGTTGGTTGCGATCTTCGTCCGCAAAATCCATGCCCAACTGCCGGACTTGTCCGATAAAGTCTCGATAAATTTCCGCATAGCGTTCGGCTTGCGAGCGGAAAACGGGATTGCGGATGGAATTCAAATTGGTTTCGTTGATCTCGGTAATCATTGTCTCGTCTCCGGGACCTTGAACTGGTTACTGTTAAACCCGGGCGGCATCACCGACCCGAACGGATGCGCGCGGCGATATTCGCACAAGTCGCACAGACGCGCTTCGCCGCGTTTCGCCATTAATGAACCGCAGCGCTCGCACTTAACCAATTCGCCTTCGCACAGCGTCGTTTGTTCTTCTCCAAAGACCTGGGCAAATGTCGGCGCGTGGTCCACGCTCACTGCCGCGGGCAGGCAAACGCGCACGCATAGGTCGCAGCCGACGCAATCGCGCGCGGAGAATTTCAATGCGAAAGAAGCGTTGTCTTCGCTTTTCTCGAATTTCAACGCCTCGGTGGGACAGGCGCGTCCGCACGCGCTGCAGGCGGTGCAGGCTTCGCTGATTGTCACCGTCGCAAAATTGAGTCCGTCCAGCGCGCCAAACGACCCGTTCAGCGGCGCGTCCAAATGGGCGACGGCGCCGAGCGCGCGCACGCGATCGCGCCCCGGTTTGCGCCCAATCGAATGTTCGCCATTTTCCATGGCGCGCGCCATCGCCACCTGTCCCTGGCGCGCCATCATGCGAAACAGATCGCGGCGCGAAAGCGGGGGATTCTCCGCGTCCCAAACTGTCCGTTCGACTAATCCGTCCGATGCGGAAGATGACGCGACCGTCTCGCTTTTATCCCACCCCGCAAGAACGCGCGCCACGCGTTCGATCTGCGAATCGATCTGCGGGCGTAGATTCGCCCACTCGCAAGCGGAGCAGGCCTCGGTCCGCGCGACGACGCGCTCCAATCCCAACGCGGCCAGCGCGAGATAGGTCCCCGTCCCCAATCCCGCCAAACAGCCTTTGACGCGAATCCCGACGCTCGATTCGGATATCCCCTTTTCCGGCTGCGGATTTTTCGCGCAGACCAACTCGAGGGTCTGGCCTTCCAAGCGCGTGACGGCGTTGAGCAAAGGACGGACCGCGTCGTCGGCGTTGTACGCGCCGACCGGACAAACTACGAGGCAGGCGAGACAACTTTCGCATTTGTCCGCATCCAGCGACGGCGGCTTGCCGGGCGCGATCGCCTCCGCCGGGCAAATTTGGAAACAGGCTTCGCAGGTCGAAGCGCGGTCGAGCGAGTGCAGGCAGCGGGCGGGATCCAGAACGATTGCAGAACGGTCCATGGCCGCGAAGCGCTCGGCGGCATCCAGCAGACTCACAGGGCGACCTCTTTGGGCATGGCGATTTTAAGCATATCTGCTATTGCCAATAGCGTGCCATGAACCAAATACGCCATACCACGATAGAAGTCGGTTTGTGCATGTTGTTTGACAAGCTTTGCCCAAGATGGTCCCCAACGCAAGAGATTTTCATGCAGAAAATCTTTTTGGGCTGTCAAATATTCGATATACTTCTGCTTGTCGGTAGTTTCTAACGCCATTTTGGCCAAGCGCGCCATAAAAATCAATTCGAGCGCAATATGGTCATCCGGTTCTTTGTTTATTTGTTCGGGTTCTAAGTTAAACCGCTGATACCACGCACGTACGCGTTGAGTGGACTGTTGAAAAACCAGGCGTTCTCGATCCAAGTACACAGAACCCCAAGGAGGAGACGGATGAGTCGATTCTAATCCAATGAATAAACGAGCATAATCCAAATTAAGATTGGTATATTCATCATCAGAAATCCCTTTCTTGTGAGCAAGACTCCAATTTTGTAATAATTCTAGCCCATGTTGGATTTCCTCTTGCTCTGCCCCAAAGGGCGTCTCGGAAAATATTTGGTTGGAGGTTAATTGTTGAAGCCACTCTCGATTAGGCTCTGTATAAAGGACCTTCGCAAGAAAACCCAGCAATACTACTTCGCTGGCCAAAGATTCAAGTTCGAGGGCGGATATTGTATTATTGTACATTCGATCTCCGATTACTCCGAGAATTTTTACGTTCCTTTATTAACCAGTATATCGTGCGATATATTACAATTACAAGGAAGACTAATACTATAAAATAGGTAATAAATGTAATAATTTGCATGAATCCGATACCAAATTGCGCTAGGCGATTTGTAATCTGCGTTCCAAGTCCCGGTTCCCAAGTTGGAGAAATTGGCGGTTGATCTACGTTTTTTAGAATTGCCAAGACAGATGGCTCAAGCAAGACGGGTTGCGCGTTTACTCCACTCTGTAGAAAGACCATTTCTCCGCTCTTTACTTGGATATCCGGGAGACCTTCGGCCTGAATAACGCCTTGGCCTGTTAGAACATATAACCAACCTCCTTCAGGGGGAAGATATTCAAGAGCAAAGGTTCCATTGGTTAGTTCAAGTTGCTTTCCTGCAACTTCGATTGTTTGTGCGCTATTGCCGTCATAGCCCCAAACCCAGCCACGAGTTATTTTTAGCGTATTCTGAACGAACTCATAAACACTATCTGATGGGATAATAATCTTTCCTTCACCCCAGTTCAAAGATTTGGTTGTCGATTGACGCACGAGCGAAAAAATAAGCCCATCTACTGCTCTGCTTGTCAGATCCACCATTTGTGTCTGGCTGTAGTATCCAGGTGCAAGTACCGTGAGGGATTGACGAGTGGAGCCGTCGGTGAAAAAAGTGAATTCACCAGTGACGGGATCAGGTGTATAGACCTGGCCTGACTTGGCCACAATCCAGGCAAACGGAATATTAGCAGTATTAGTACGATCAAGCAATCTCCCGCTAATTCGTATTCCGGTTTTTGGCGTGATAACCAATTCAGGGTGGGCCTCGGGAACGACGCTCAGGTCCACTGCGGCCGGTTGAGAGTAGAGATCAAAGGATAACAATGTTAATGGATCAGGCGTAAATAAGTATTTGCCATTAGCTAGTCCATGGAATTCAAAATAGTCACCAGAACTTCGAATCCGATGAAAATCACCGTCTGGCAACCGGATGGCCAACACATCCAACAGCTCTGCTGGGAGCGCGCCGGTTAAATGCCCAAAGACATGGCTGACTCGAGATTGGACTTCGATAGTCACAGCTGGTAAAAGGGTTTCGTCTGGCAGTATGGAAATAGAAATGGGTTGAAGCGCGGAATAATAAGAGCCGTCTAGCACTGTATCTGGTATTGTGAATTGATAAACAGTGGGCGCCTGAGTGAGAGCTTCTACATTGAGATAAGCCACTCCCTGCAGATTGGTTTTCTCATGAGCATAGCGCTCACGCCAATGATAGAGAATCGTGGAAGCTTGTACAGGAAGGCCCGCTATAGGTTGACGTGTATCTTTGTCAACTACATTTACTTCAATCATTACCTTTTTACTAGTGTCCACATAGAGCCAACGTTCGTCAGTTGCAGTTCTTCCGTCTGGAGCCGTGGCACGAACGAGTAATCGTACTTCGCCTTCCGGTAAATCTCCATTGCTCTGATTTTGAAAAGTACCATGACATATCAGGCAGTCTTGGGTCGCAGGCCCGACATCAATAGGAAGTGGGTTATCATGATTTTGAGTTAATTTATATTCGAAACTGCCGGTCTCAGACGGATGACCTGTTACAGTAAAGACAGGCTCTGTGGCATCTCGGGAGAAAACTGAAAGTTCTAAGGTTACGTGGGTAGGGGCGATGTCTGATTTAATCGAGCCTGTAACATATAAGGGAGCCCGGTATGCACTGGAAGAATATACGCTTTCTCCATTCGTTGGATAATTGATAATCACCGCCAGATTTTCACCTGCCACGGGAACGCCCGTCGGTAGATCGCTATTCCTAAACTGAATAGGCAGAGCGCCTATTTGTGCAGAGGGAAAAGTCGGACAAAAATTTAAACCGATTCCATCTGCATGGCAAGCGTTACATTTGACCTGGATGACTCTTGGCGGAGCGATAAGGCCGCGCGGATGATGGCAAGATCTGCAGTCGCTTGGCGTGTTTGTGAGCGGGGTAGTAACTAGGCTCGGTTGAGTTAAGTTCCATAACCTAACAGTATTATCGCTTGAACCAGACGCCAATATTTTTCCGTCCGGAGAGAAGCCCACGCTGTAAACGAAGTCTGTATGACCGATCAGTGTATGAAGGAGGTTGCCGTCTTTTGGATCCCAGAGCTTAACAGTACTATCAACCGAACCGGAAGCCAGCGTCATCCCATCAGGGGAAAAGGCAAGGCTTAAAACGCTGGATTGATGGCCTGTAAGTTTATGAGTTGAGTGGCCGTTGGAAACATCCCATAAGATGATTGTAGCGTCAAATGCGCCAGAAGCCAGAGTAGCGCCATCCGGAGAAAACACGAGGCTTCGAACCCAATCGGTATGCCCAACAAGCGTTTTTGTTAAACTGCCATCTGAAGCCTTAATCAACTTGATTGTTGAATCTTGCAATCCGATCGCGAGTTCTTGCCCATCGGGAGAAAAGGCTAGAACACGCGCTCCGATGACTTGTGTGATTACGCGCTTAATAGAGTGAGTAGATGTATCCCAAAGAAGCACTGTATCATCGTCGCCGGCAGTCGCGAGCAGACGCCCATTTGGTGAGAAAGCTACACTTCGTACCCAATTAGTATGTCCGCGTAAAACAGATATTTCTCTGCCATCGGAAAAATTCCATAGGCGGACTGTGTTGTCGAAAAGGCCGGCGGCAAGAGTTTGTTCGTCTGATGAGAGTGTAATGCTGCGTACCCATGTTCCTGTTTCAATAAATCGTTCGCGAAATAAGGATTTCGAATTAAAAATGGAAATTCCTGAAGAAGTTCCCACAACAATCCGTTTGCCATCGTGTGAAAACAGAACTGCATTTGCAATGTCGTGTCCGCTTTCTGAGAGTGAAATAATTTGGATACCATCCTCCCCAGCAGATTGTGACGCAACTGGCAATACAGGGAAAATTAGAGCAAAGAGAAGCGCTACAATGAACAAAGATGCTGACTTAAGTGTCATGAAGACTCCTATTAAAAACAGGGGCAGGAATCCTCCTGCCCCTGTTGTCAGGTAGCGGCCTACAACCCGATGGAATAATGGGTTGCGTAAAAAAGGAACCGCCCCATTGCTTCAGCAATCAACACCAGTATGAAGGCGCTGTAGACCAGCAAAGCTAAGTTCCTCTCTTTCCCATTGGCTGCATTCTCATACAAGTAGACGCCTAACACCCCGCCACCTACAAAGACCAGCAGGAGTCGTAGTACGAGAACCGCTGTGTATGTCCCAAACATGGAACTCATTGTCTGAAGGGCTGACGCGCCCTGTGTAGACAGGTAAAGAACATAAATAGGCAACACTACAAACTCAACTCCTACCAAGGCAATGGAAGTAATTGCAATACCCCGGAGAGTACTGTGCAGAAGGTCAGTTTGGGTTTCGTCGCCTATCGCACGAGTAGCCACTAATGCTGCAGCAACTACCAGCACGCCGAGCAAAAACGAGGTAACCAGAAAGGTAATCGGTGTGGCAAATGTATTCCAGGCGGGTTGTGTTCGGATCATATACACCATAATCATGGCAATGGTCTGGAACTGTCCAACCAAAGCGGCGATCCAACCGATTGTCGCTCGGATCAGTTCGGTAGATAGCTTACGCCATTGCAGGAAGGTGTAAAGCGCTGCCAGAACTACGAAGACAACTGCAACGATCACTTCACGGCTGAGCCATGAGGTGCCCAGGTTCGGCACTGCCTTCGTAATATTGATAAGATTACCAAGATGGAACAGAGATGCCAGCAAAGCGAGCGCCATGATTGGCACCACAATAAATAACGGACCATCCGTCAAGCGATTTGCTTGTTGCACGTTTGTCTTACGAATAGCGAACGCGCGGATAAGCATCAGTGTTAGCAGAGCGCCGGAGGCCATCTGTCCTAGGATGGTAAATATGAGTAGAGCCCATTCACGAGTAACCATTTTAAGACTCCTCTCAGTCTATATTCTTTAGTTGTCCACCACGGTAGTGCGCCGATTTCACGTCTTTGTGAGGGCCATACACAATGGCTGGATTAGTTAGAGATGGATCGGGCATTGGCGCCACAGCAGTTAACCCGCCATGTTTAGCCTTTAGTTCTTCGATATCACCATACTCAAGCGCCCGCATAGGACATGCATCTACACAGGCGGGCTTCTCGCCTCTCTCCTGGAGTTCAACACAGAAGTCGCACTTTGTCATGACGCCCGCTTCTTCGTTGAATTGCGGAGCGCCATAGGGGCAAGCCCATGAGCAATAGCGACAACCAATGCAATTATCGGAGTTGAGCACAACGATCCCATCGTCACGCTTCCGAATGGCAGAGGTCGGGCAGACCTCTACGCAAATCGGTTTTTCGCAGTGCATGCAGGCTGTTGAAACATAGTAGCTGAAGACGTCGCTTGGAACATGCTGGTTGCCGCTAGCAATCCACTCACCTCCGCTATATTCATATACACGGCGCCAGCGTACTCCGGCCGGAAGTCCTTTGCGGTCTTTACAGGCGATCTCGCATGCTTTACAGCCAATACAATTCGCCAGATTAACGTAGAAACCAAGTTGTTTAGCCATATTGAATCTCCTATCAGGCCTTCTCAACCTGTACAAGGGTAGTGTGCTGAGTCGTTCCTTTCGCCAGCGGCGTCGGATGCTCATTAGTCAGCATGTTTATGGAGCCGTTCGTATCCATCCCATTTTGATCGGGAGTGTACCAGGCTCCCTGTGCCAGACATGCTGCGCCAGGACGAACGCGGTTAGTCACATATGCTCGAACAAAGGTAGCGCCGCGATCATTGAAGACCTTGACTTTATCTCCGTTTTGGATTCCTCGAGATTCCGCATCCAATGGATTAATCCAGAACATCTGAGGAAGCGCCTCTCTAAGATAGTCGGTGTTGTCAAAAGTCGAATGGGAGCGCTGAGGGGCGTGGTATCCGGACATCTGGAGCGGGAATGTCTTTCGCAATGGATCATTCACGCCTTCCCACTCCGGGATGTAGAGAGGAATCGCGGGGATTTCATCCGGCTCATTGAATCGGACTAAACCGGGGGAATAAACCTCGATTTTGCCTGTCTCGGTTTCAAGCGGGTTAGCGACTGGATCTTCGCGGAAGGCGGCGAATGCAACCATGACCTTATCGGCTGTGATCTTGTACACGCCCATTTCTTTGAATTTCTCGAGAGATGGAAAGTCTGGATAAGCTTCTTGCGAAACTTTAATCATATCTCGCATCCAATCATCCCGCGTCATGTGGCCGTCACGGAATTCCTCGCCAATCCCTAAACGATCGGCTAGCTGTTCCATCACCCATAGAGTATTCTTGCTCTCGTACATCGGCTCAATTACTTGATGATTGAAGAGCGCGAACTGGCGACCGCCTTTTTCTGCATGGCCTTCGCCAGTAATGATGGATTCAACTTCAAAACCTGTTGTTGCTGGTAGAAGAATGTCGGAGAACTTAGCTGTTGGAGTCATCGCAACTTCGTAGGAGACCAGCATTTCAAGCATCGTATCGTCTTCAAGGAGCTTCTTTGTGCGGTTGATGTTTGCATGTTGATTTAATACGGTGTTGCCGGCGTGATTCCACATAAACTTCATGTTGGCGCCTAGTTTTTCGGCTCCTTTGATCTTGTCTCGTGCTCCGTTCGTCATCTCTTTGCCGCGGAAGATGTAATCCGTCCACAAGTAGAGTGGAATGGATGCCGTTACTGGATTCTTAGGAAGGGGGAAGCCGCCCATTTTGAACGGCATTATTGTTGGACGCAATCCTGGGCTGCCGCCTTTAATTCCGAAATTGCCGGTCATGGCCGCTAGTGTCGGAACGGCTCGAACCGCCTGTTCGCCATAAGCGCGTCGCTGAATCCCCCAACCCTGGAACATCGCGCAAGGTTTGGTGGTTGCAATCTGGCGAGCCAATTGAACGATACGTTCGGCAGGGATACCTGTAATTGGCGCCGCCCATTCTGGGGTTTTGGGTACCATATCATAGCCAGTTCCCATAAGATAAGCCATGTAAGAGGAATTGGCAGGAGCGCCTTCGGGCAGGGTGTCTTCATCGAACCCAACTGCATACTTAGCCATGAATTCTTTATCGTAAAGGTTTTCTTTAACCATGACATAGGCCATGGCGGCAATCAAGGCAACATCTGTACCGCCATTGATCGGAACCCAATCTGCAGCAGTGGCGATGGCTGTGTCAGTGTATACAGGGTCGATAACGATGAACTTCACACCATGTTCTTTTGCCTTAACGTAGTAGTAGCCAGCATTGTCGCCGCCCGCCCGCGTCACACAGGAGTTATCGCCGAACAAGACAACCAGTTTAGAATTGAGGATGTCATTCACATAGTTGCCGCAATTGGCGCGACTTCCACCTGTAATAAAGGGCATGGCCGCTTGAAATGCGGCGAAGCTATAGTTGTTGTAAAACTCAACATGGCCGCCAAATAACCTCAGCAAGCGAGTAATGGGGGATCGGCCTTCAGGCCCAGTCCACATTTCACCTAAGCCTTGCATGAAGAAGATGGATTCCTGCCCATATTGTTTTTTGATTCGCTGCAATTCGCTGGCAATCATATCGAGGGCTTCATCCCAACTGATCCGTTCGAATTTTCCTTCGCCGCGTTTGCCCACGCGTTTCATGGGATACTTAAGCCGATCCGGCGCGTAAACACGACGAATTTGTGCGCGACCTCGCTGACAAGGAATAGCTCGTGGATTCGTGATTGGGTCCTTTTCCTCTGTGGGATCTGCAACAATCCGTACGACTGTACCATCTTTCACGACAGCTCCAAGTACGCAACGACCGCCACAGTTATGGTAGCAGGCAACTGTTTTTATATCCTCAATGCTGGCTGCCGCCGCTTTCTCCACGGTCTTTAAACCGAAATTTAGTCCCCCGGCCAGTGCGGCTGTACCACCCAAAGCCGCGCTCCATTTAAGGAAACTGCGGCGGGTGAGCGCTACATCGGTCAAGGTGTTGGTGAGGAAATTTCCTTCGTTCATTACGTTCCTCCGAAATAAGATGAGGTGAATTTTTACTCTTGCAGAGCCAGATTTTCTGGCTTGAAGGGAATTTGAAATTTATGATTAGGATTCGTCACTAGGCATTCTCCTGATAAAAGATGGATTTAGATACTCTTGTGTCGATTTTCACTATTAGAATATCCGATAACATCCATCTCTTCATCCCTCCTGCGAAGCAAATTAGCCTCACCCCAAAGGGTGATTCAAATATGGATAAAATATGGTTGTAAAAGGATTAATTTGCCATCAGCCGCGCCCCGTTAATTTTCCCTCGGCAAAACCAGGCCATGCTTCAAAGCATAAGTGGCAGCTTGCGTTCGATTGGCGAGTTGGAGTTTCTCCAAAATATTTTTCAAGTGACTCTTGACTGTGTTGATGGAGATCGAAAGACTCTCCGCGATCTCGGCGTTACTGGCGCCGCTGGCGACAAACCGCAGAACCAACAGTTCTTTCTCCGAGAGCGCTTCTTCCCCGCTCTCGCCGTCAACCATGCGATCGGCCACGCCCTTTAGAAGCCGCATAGCCATTGAACGCGTCATGGCCGCCTCGCCGCGCGTCACCCCTTCCAGCAATTCGAACAATTCATCCGCGTCTAGACTCTTAAGTAAATAGCCGGCCACTCCCAGACGTACGGCTTCATACAGGTGTCCGTCGCGCTCGGAGGAGGTCAGCATCACAATCGCCACTTTGGGAAAACGCGTCCGAATCTCTTTAGCCGCCTGCAACCCATCCATTTGCGACATATAAATATCCATGAGGACCACGTCGGGACTCAATTTTTCGGTCAATTGAATCGCTTCTTCGCCCGTTTCCGCCTCTCCCACGACCTCGACCAGGTCCTCACGCGTGCGCATCAGGCTGATCATCCCCTGGCGGAATAGTTTGTGATCGTCTGCAAGCAAAACTCGAATAGACATGTTCAACTCCAAATCTTTTCTAGACGCCGATACGGATATGCGTCGCGTAAAAGAGAAACCGGCCAAGGATCTCTCCAACAATCACGAAAATACACGAAGCATAAATCGGAACCATTAATTCCTGGATAGCTCGATTTCGCCTGACGGCGCTGAAAACTGAAATGGCTAATATAGCGATTCCCAAAAGCGGCAGGCCCAGCCTCAAGACTAGCAAGGGGCGATATAGATTCGTCAGAAGTTCAAAGCTAGTTTGAGTCCAGCGATCTCCCAAGCGAAGCATCAAGGTTTGGTAGAAATTCAAGGCGACTGCCATGAGCCATATAAGAGCGCTCGCGGCCGTTGACCAAATCAAAACGCGGCGAATTAAAAGATATTGTTGATCGAAGCGTTCCAACGTCAATACGTTCGAGAATGAAAAATCAACCAGCAACATGGCAGGCAAAGCGATATTGCCAAGAAGAAGCATGGTCAAAAAAAACGACAGGACTGTAAACGGCGAATTCCAGGCAGGTTGGGCGGGAAGCAGGTAGATATGCGCCATGCAGAACACCAGCGCGAAGCCGAATAGAACGGCGAGCCAGCCTAAAAAGGTTTTTAACTTTGTTTTGTCGTTTTGCAGCCAGTGTAACGCTAACATACTTGACAGCGTTAAAAAAAAGAATACTGTGAATACGATCTCTCGACTTAACCAGGATGTGCGAAAATTCAACACAGCCAGGTAGGAATGTAACGGTTTGCTCAAATGAAAGTGAGAGCCGGCCATTGCCAGGCACGCGGTAGTGAAAATGATTGTGACTGGAAATTTCATGATTCGGTTGATCTCTGCCTCGGCGAATTGGCGGATGTGAACTTCGCGCGCAATCCACAGCATCAGCAGAGTCCCGACCGAAAGTTGCATCAGGATGGTGTAGACCGGCAGGGCCCATTCTCTTACATTCATCTCGATACTGCTCCCGTCGCGTTCGCTTGCAGTCCGATTTCCTGTAGAGAGCGCGAGTTTCTTTCCAATTTGCCGCGTGACAAACATGGGAAGGAATATTCGACGGTTGTCCCTTCACCGGGAATCGAGTGAATCTGTAAAACGCCCTGAACGCTGGCCGCACGTTCCTTCATGGTTTGAAGGCCAAAACTGTGCTTTGAATTTCGTTCAATGAAACCGAGCCCGTTATCTTTCACCGACACAAAAATGCTCTCATTTTCGTTGATGCTTTTTCTGGAAATGGTTACGGTCACCAGGGTGGCTTTCGCGTGTTTACGGACATTGGCTAATGCTTCCTGCAAAATACAGACCAGTTGGACTTCTGCCAACGACGCCAGATTTAATTCGCCTTCGACCTCGTTTCGGAACTCGGTTTCGATTCCCGTCTGGATGCTGAACTCTTGTAGATATTCATCCATGGCCGAGGCCAGGCCCTTTTCATTCGCCAATGTCGTCCGCAAACTCAGGATGTTTTCGCGCACGTCCGCGTTAGCCGTGCGCACCGCTTCACGCATTTGATTCAGTTCGGCTTCAAGCGCCTCTTTGCGTCCCTGTTTGAGCAAAGCGCCCAGCGTTTGTACTTCTATATTTAAATAGCCCAGCACTTGCGCCAAACCGTCGTGCATTTCCCGCGCAATGCGCGCCCGTTCTTCCGCGATCGAATACGATTGCAGGTGCGAGGTCATTAAACCATGCTGAATGGCGATTGCCACCTGATCGGCCATACATTCCAGCCAGATCAAGTCGGTGTCGGAATATGGTTTCGATTCGCAACGCGCCGTCCAAATTCCGCCCACCGGGCGATTATCCAGCGCAAGAGGGACGATCGCCATCGCTCGTATTCCTTCCTGTAAACCAAAATCGAAATATTCCGGGGATGTCAATGCGTTTGTTTCGAGCGAACGGCGAGGCCGCGCCGCCCGAACTGTTTCCAGAATTAATTCGTTTTGAATTGCGACGGGCTCGGCGATGAATTCGTTTTTATTTTCGGTGGAAATATATTTCAAGTTCAGCGTTGAATAGGAATCGTCAAACAAGGCCAGCCCGGTAAAGTCGGATTGCAATAACGCCCGCGCCTTTTTTACGATAAACAGGAGGATCTTATCCATATCCTCCAATTCTGTGATTCGGCGATTAATGCTGACAAGGACATCCGTCCAATTTTCAGCCGTTTGCCGCGCTGCGATCTGCGCTTCGAACGCGGACCGTTGAGCTTGATCCCGTTCATTTTGCAATTCTTCCAACTGACGTTTGCGGATTGCCTCGAATACGCCCAATCCCCGTATCATGAAAAACGTCAGGATAACTGCCGATAACATCCGCCAAAATTGAATCGGGACGCCTGTTGCGTTTAGCACGCTTTGATAATCGAGCCACGAGATCGTGCTGTTGGCGGTAGTCAGAGACTCTCCGTAAAAAGCATTGGTGATCACGCGATCATAATTGTAGTAGGAAGCCGGCCCATAAGGCGCGGCGGGCACGACCAGGCCGATCACGAAAGCCTCGAAGAGAAACGCCAGACCGGTGCCGAGCATCAAGCCGGCCACGTCGAACATACCAAGCTTGCGTTGAACATCCCACTGACGCAAAAAGCCGACTCCTGCCATGATACTGCCGGGCAGATAAAGTAAATATCGAGACCAAATATCAATTGGAATTTCAATAGGCGAAGGGGTGATGAACGTGGTCGCGGCATACGCGATAACGTATGAAATGGGAACGATCATGACGCCGGGGATGAAAACCGTCCAGGCGGGGAGAGGCGTTAAATCCCGAAGGACGCGCCAACCGAAGATTAGAAGCAGGAGTCCGCTTATCGGTTGGAGTATTATCCGGGCGAAGATCAGAATTTGAGCATATTCGTCTACGCTGTTGCTGGAGAGAAACATATCCACCCAACTGGTAACGGCGCTGACGAAACCAAAGGAGGCCAGCCACGGAAGCTGTTTCTTGAGCGCGAAGTCACCCCCCTGGCGGATTTGTAAATATGCCGCCAGTCCCAAGCCTCCAAAGCAAAGCCCGTTAAAAAAATATGCGATAATCATGGCTGGGAAAAATGAAAGGCTCATGTTCAGAACAAGTGATTCGGTAGAATAGGGGCATGGACTTTCCAATTGTTGAACTCATGGATCGAGATGCATGTACGGTCTGGCTAACCGAGCATTTTCATCCCGATGGATTGAAATGCCCACATTGTAAAGCTGGTCTTGAGCAGGCGACTCGATTTCGTAAGACCAAACAAAGCGGTCTGATTGTATATCGGTGCAAAGCCTGTCGTGGCATCTACAATCTCTACAGCGGAACTGCGTTTGAAGGAAGACACTTCACTCCTGAGCAAACTATCCTTTTCATTCGCGAGGTGGTGCAGGGGAAGCCAACGGCGAAGTTGTCGCGAGAATTGAGCATCAGTCGCACAACCGGGCTGACCGTGAGGCATCTGCTTCAGGCGAATGCCAAGAAGGAACAAGCGACCAAACCCTTGAGCGATCTGGAAGTCGAAACCGACGAAATGTTCCAGAACGCGGGGGAAAAAAGGAGAGTGGCACGGCGATCCGCAGGATCCGCCTCGCAAACGAGCCAATAAACGGCGCGGGCGAGGGACGTATGCGAATGATCGTCCGCCGGTCTGCGCAGTGATTGGGCGCGAAACGCGCCAAGTGCGGATCCAAGTGATGCCAGATACAAAAGGCGATAGCTTGTGTCCATTTGTCGAGAACTTTACCAGACCAGAAGCGACGCTCTACACAGATGAATACGACAGTTACAATCGCTTACAACGCGTGCGTCACACCGTCTGTCATGGAAAGAATGAATATGCACGTGATGACGATGGAGATGGCGTTCGGGAAGTCCACGTCAACTCCAACGAAGGCGGCTGGACAGGGTTGCGTAATTTCTTGCGACCCTATCGCGGTGTTCATAAAGCATACTTGTCAGGCTATGCCGCCATCCACGAATTGGCTGTGAACCATAAACGCATCTCGCCGAGTCTCGTCGCTAAACTGGTCCGTAATCACTTGTTCTGAACATGAGCCAAAATGAAATATGCGGCTCAAGGAAAGATTTATGAAGCGACGATGACCATTCTACTAAAATTTATTAAGTGGAACAAATGACATAAATCATATAAATTTTGGCGACTTAGCACGTTAGAAAACAACCGATTACTCCTGGCGTTCTATTGCAAGCGGCGACGCGGCCGGGGAATACGCCAAACTCAACTCGCAATATCCGGTCGTGCCCGGATGCGCCGTCATCTTGCTTTTACCGCTGCATTGATAACAGTGCGGATCGACTCCGGCGGAATCTAGTTTCTGCCGGATGGCTTATTATCGCGGCTCTTAAAAGACCAGGAGCGAGTCTGCACCGACAAATCAAAACCCCGCCAGAAAACGAAGGGCATCCTGGAGCCAGTGAAATGCCATCGCCGATTCGAGACCGCGGTGCCGTGCCAGGATGAGCGGGGGCAAACCCCAGAAGATTGCCAGTATCGCCCCCATGCCCAAGGCGGTCAACGGCGATTGCAGGAAAAGGTCGTCAAAATGCGAGTAGGTATGCGCCAACATCGCGAGCAACCCCGCCAGCCAGGCCGCCTGTTCAAGCGATGATCTTCGCAGCAGCAGCCACAACAGCCCCCACAGGGCGAAGCGGTGGATTACTTCCTCGACGACCGCGGGTTGCAGCGCGTCCAGCAGGGCAGCCAAGGGATGCTGCCAATCAAATGACTGTCCTTGCGTCAACCACAGCGCAAAAACATTCAGGATCGCCAGCGGCAGCCCAACGGTCAAGCCGAGGAGCGCGCCTCGGCCCGCGCTTCGCCAATCCCCGTTCGCAATGGAGAACTGCACCGGGCCACCCTGGCGCATGATTGCCAATCCGCCCAGCGTGGCTAGAATGGTAAAGAGCCCGCGCAGCAGGGCCTGCCCCGGCGCGCTTTTGACCAGCCCCAGGAACGGGTAGGGCGAGAAGAGCGTGGCGAACAGCATTCCGATGCCGATTACCGCGCCCAATATCAACGCAACGAGCCAATCGCCCCGCCGCAAATAGCGACGATCTTTCAATACTACCACCAGCGCGCCGACGACGGTCAGCGTATCGAATACTTCAAAGGTGCGCGGCATGGCGATTCTCTCCGCCAGGAAAGCGCGTATGGCGAATATCGCTAGAATAGCCAAAATGAGCAGGAGCAGGGTGGAGTACCTGTTCTTCATGGTCACATCTCCAGGCAGGCGTCGGCCGCCAGCCAGAACAGGCTCTCGCGCACCTCACGGCGCGATTGCCAACCGCGCGTATCCCATGAGTCGCCGCTCAGGTCATCGCCTGAATACAGGATCTGCCCCAACAGTACATCCCTGAATTGCGCCACCGCCAGCAGGCTGGCCGCTTCCATTTCGACGGTCAGGCAGCCCTCCGCGCGGCGGGCATCAATCATGGACTGAGTTTCACGGTAGGGGGCATCGGTGGTCCAGGTCTTGCCGCTCACAAAGGGGATGCCGCGCCGGGTCAATGTGGATCGGAGCGCGTTCAGCGCCCGCGGCTGCGTCTTGATCTCGCGCCCGGGTTGGATGTAGTGATAGGATACGCCTTCGTCCCGCACCGCGCTCTCGACCAGGATGAGTTTGCCGACCGTGAGACTTTTGTCCAGCGCCCCGCAGCCGCCGCAGACGACGAACTTCCTGCAACCGAAAGCGATGGCTTCCTCGAGAAGCCCGGCAGCCAACGGCGCGCCCACGCCGGGATGAAAGAATGCGAGCCGCTTGCCCAGATGCTCGATCTCATAGATGGGATGTCCGCCATCCTCCCAGCGGTTCGGGACGACAACTTCGGCCCGCTTCTCGGCGACGATTGTTTCGTTCACTTCCCGAAAGAATGAAATGACGCAATGTTCGGGCACGTCGCGCGGCTTGATGACGCGGGACGGTTCGATCTTTGCCTCCGATGCGAAGTCGTGTTCAAGGATGGGATACATTGCGTTTTTCCTCCTGTAGAACAAGATACCTGCCGAGAAAAGCAAAGGCAATCAGGGCGACAGCCGTAAGCCAGCCCCCCAGGCTGAAGACGGCCGGTCCATAAAGGGCCAGCCCTGCTCCGCCCAGAACCAACAAACCCGCCAACAGCCCGAACATTCTCATACCGTACAGGGTCATGAAGGGCAGGTAATGCGCGCCGACCACAATCATCGCCGCGGGGAAGAACCAGGTTTCGCGATAGAGCGTCGCCGCGCCGACCAGCAGGAAATTAAGCGGCACGGTGAATGCGGTCTGGGAACCCAGTTGCCACAGTCCATTGTCGGCGCTGACTTTTCCGGGGCGTCCCGTCAGCCGCACCGTTAGTTGTGTGAGCGGGAAAATCAACATGCTGCCAAAGAAGAGCGTCGCCATGCCGTAACGCGGCGCCCCCCACAGACTAATGCCTGAAGCCGCCAGCCAAATGACGCCGGAAACCATTTGCCCGGCGAAACCGCCCAGGAAGGCGGTTCGCATTTCCCGTTGGCATTCGTTTAGGTTCATGGTGTACTCTCCTTGGTTTCATGCAGATTGACAGAAGGATCAAGAGAAGGCTTTACTCTCCGCTTGAACGAGAAGGCGCGGAGAGTTGTTGCAGGATGAATGCGCCAAACGGCGTCAACTCATTGAAGTCTTCGGTGAACATAGCCGGTTTCCATTCGTCATCGTACCAGCATGCCACCCAACTGATCCCGCGCGGGTCGAGGTAGCCCACGAACGGCTCGCCATAAGCCTTTTGGCTGCCGACCAGATAGGACTGCTCGCCGCTTGGATCGGTCGCCATCCAGCCCCATTCAGTCACCACCACCGGATATTTTTCAGCGATATCTCCAAACCAGCGATCCCATGAATATCTGCTGTGCGCCGGGTAGATGTGCGCAGCATAGGCGATATTTTCACCCCTGATCGGTTCTTCCAGCACCCAGGACAAGTCGCGGGAATATTCGACGCCCCCGACTATGACCAATTGGTCCGCGCCCGCGGAGCGGATGGCATCCACCAGGACCTGGGCATCTGTCCGCCATGCTGAAGCGGAGATGCCTGCCGGTTCGTTGAATATCTCAAAGATAACGTGCGGGGTGTCCTTGAAGTAGGATGCCACCTTCCGCCAGAAATCCAGGGCAAAATCTCGACTGGAGATGCTGATATCGGGCATTTGCGGGCCGCGATCCCTCCCGATATCTCCGATGAAATGCAGGTCAATGATGGTGTAAACGCCGTTCTCGCCGTTCCACGAGACCGCGGGGTCGAGATAACGCCACAGGTAATCAGGATCATGTTCCCAGCGTTCGGGGTGGACGGGGATGCGCATGACATTGGCGCCGGAAGCGGCCATCCTGTCGAAGAAGAGGCGATTGAACTGTCCCTTGCGCCTCAGCGTCGCCGGATCGGCAGGCATGAGTCCACGCAAGGTCACCACCTGTCCATCTTCATTCATCAATCGATTACCTTCGACATGGAGCCGGCCTGGATAAGCGCTGATATCCCTGTCGAAAACAGGTTTGTGTTCCAGCGGCAAATTGATCGAAAGATTTCCGTAACGCGGCGCGATCAGCAGAAGGGCAATGCAGATCATAGAGAGTGAAAGGATTGCGAGTATCAGGATTTTCCTTTTCGACTTCTTTGTGTTCATGAGGTTTTTCTCCACCGGCCGAGGCGGTCTTGGTAAAGGCCGTAGCTTATGAATTGCCCTTGTCCTTCAAATAGCGGTCGAAGAATTGGAGACAGGCCTGGTTGACTGTCCGCAGGTACTCCTCGCGGTCATGCTTGGCTGGCCCGCCCTCCAGGAATCTCGTCAGCAGCGGGCTGACCAGCGCCAGGTCGGTCAGGGAGAAGTGCCCGGCGCCCGGCAGGTGCAGGCTGACGGCGGTTGGCGGGGCGCCCGCAAGCAATTCGTGATTCCTGGCATATTGAGGCCATTCGGCGAGATGACTCCAGGAGCTGTCCGAATAAATATTCAAGACCGGCGCGGGATAGGCTGCATCGAGCCAGACGAATTCGCCCTCTTCCACGCTGACGATGTCATACAAGAAGGGCGCTTCCAGCGCGATCACCGCGGCGATGTCGCCTCGTTGCCGCGGCATCGCCAGCGCCGCCGAGCCGCCCAGCGAATGTCCCATCACGCCGATCCTGGCGCCATCCACCAGTGCATAGACGCCGCCTGCGCCGCCCGCAGCTTTTGCCAGGATGGTATCGATCACAAAATGGATGTCGCCCGTGCGCGTCGCCATCCATTTCTGGTAATAGCGGTAACTCTGCCGTTTGTCGGTCTTGGCGTCTTCGCGCTGGAGTTCGTTGAAATATTCCCGGTTCACAAACGTTATGCGCCCATCTTCGCCTCTCGTCCATAAGGCATGGTATGGATGTCCGATGGAGGCAACCACATAGCCGTGGCTCGCCAATTCGAGGAACAGGGACTCGTTGCTCGTCTCTGTGCCCAGTCCGCCGTGCGAGAACACGATCAATGGATAGGTTTCCTTTCCGCTTCGATCTTTCGGATACCAAAACGTCACATTGACCCTGCGATTCTCCTTCTCATCCGAGAACTGCTCAACCCGGCTTTCGTCGGTATAGGTGTGGCGCGCTGTGGCGACTGCGTGGGGTCCCGTCGCGGGTAGTGGATGATGGGGCGGGAACAACACGAAGGGTGTCGCTACAAGCAAAATCAATACCAGGGTCAGGCCAAAGCGGCGAAAAGCGCGTCTTTTCATTCTTATCCTATTCTGAGAGCCAAGTCTGATTCGTTCACCAGGGACAAACGCTTGATCATCTGGCTGGCCTATTGGCCGACTTCCCTTTCAGACGGCAGCCTCGGGTAGCGCTGGGCAATTTGCCATGCGCCCCACAGCCCGATCAGGCCGAGGACGAGGATGACCGCCTCCAGTGTCCAGATCTTGACCGGGGCGCCCACTCCCCAGAAGTTTGCGAATCCTGCGACTGCATCCAGCACAGTTTTGTAGAGGATAGCCAGCCAGCCCCATTTGATCTCGCCAACAGCGATGGCGTAGAAAATCAGCACGCAGGCGAAGATGTGAGCGAAGACGACCGCCAGCCGTTCGACGACCGGCGCCAGCCCCATGACGAACGAGGCGTTGCGAGACAGTTCGCCCAGCACGGAAACCGGCAACGCATCTGGAGCGAGATACGCGACCAGCGCCGGGGTTATCCCCATCAGGCCGAGCAACAGCGCTTCGACAACGCCGAAGCCGACGCCAAAAACCAGCGCCTGATTCCACGCTGCCCGTCCCCAACGCACTCGAGCCAGGATGAGCCAGGTCAGCCCGACCTCGAAAATGCCGGTTAACGCGCCGATGTACAGATAGGCGGCCAGGTTACCGGGCGCGAAGAGATGTTCGCTGTCGGCCCCCAGCACGCGGAAGAGGAGCGGGTTGAGCGGAATGGCGACGGCGAATTTGATTGCCACGGTCAGCGCCCAGAACAGCGCCCCCAGCCCCAGATAGCGCCAGCCTGTCAACCGCTTCCGCGCAACGTAGGCGATAAACGCCAGCCCCACCGCGATCATCCCAAGTCCGGGCAGCAGGATGATCGGCCCCAGTTTGAATGCCCGCCAGCCCAGATTGTACGTCGCGCTGGTGTTCGCTCCGTAGACCAGGCCCAGTGTATAGTCCCCGACCTGACCAGCAGGCAGGGGATACTTCGTACTGACGGAGAAATCGCCCGGGTTAATCGTCCCTGAGTCCCACACTGATTCGCCGTCGGGGGCGCGCAGCTCGAAGCGCAGCCAGCCGCTGATGACGTCGCCGCTGATCTTGATGGAAACCGGCGCGCCTTCGGCGATCATGCCTTCGTCCACCGGAATACCGAAGTAAAACTGTTCGCCCGCCTGAGTCTCCTGAATCTGACCGCCCTCGACGCTTGCCCAGCGATAATTCATCGGCACGCCCGACGGTTGCGAGGCGCAGCCCGCAAGGAGAAATAGGAGCAGGCCAAACAGCAGGAAGCGTAAAATGAAGTTCGCCCTTTTCATGTATTGTGAAAATGGATTGATCATGGTTTTTCCTTTATGAATAACGACAGCATTTATGATTATAGTTTACAGAAAACGTCCTTCGAGCGCATCTGCTTGTTGATGAGTTTCGAGGCTGTGCTTTAAGCCAGTCTGTGACTGGTCATCTGACCAGGCTCTTTGGTTCAGCGCGGATACGTTTCAGCCAGGACCGTGTCCACCATCAGGCGGTGAAACAGCCCGGCCTCCTCCCAGATCATGCCGTGTCCTGAGTTTTCGAAGAAGACCAATTGCTTCGCAGGCGCTTTGAGCAGGTTGAAGTATTCCTCAGGAATCGGCGATGGATTGTTCATATCGTGACGCCCCAGCACAATGTAAACTGGCAGGTCGAGGCGGGCGGCGTCCACGCGAAAGTCCAGTTCCTGCAGCTGCGGGTAGACCGTGTTGAAGGTGGTCATCAGCCCAAGCAGATAATAGATCCGGTCGAGCCAGCCGTATTCGGGCTGCTTGAGCATGAGCAGAATGGCATCCCCTTCGCGGCGATAGGTCTCATCCCGGATGTTGGGCGCTTCGAAGAGCTGATACTCGCGCCCGAACAGTTTGGCGTAGGGCCCGATGGGATTTTTGCCGAGGTAGGGCGGCGGACCTTGCGTTTCGAGCGTACGCACAAAGTCTGCATCGCCGGTTTGGCGCGAATGTTCCAGCACCAGGTCGTAGATCATCCGATCTGTTTCAAGCACGTTTACCATCTGTGCCGCGCCCACATAGGCGTGATATAAGTCGGGACGTTCCTGAGCGGCGAGCAACCCGATGATCGTGCCCCAGGAGTGGCCCACCAGATAAATTTTTTGTTCATCGAAACGCTCACGCAGCATCCCGGTCAGTTCGATTAAGTCGGAGGTGTAGCGTTCCACGGTGAGGTCATCACGCGCCGGGTAGGATTTTCCGCAGCCGCGCTGTTCCCAGATGACGACGACGAAATGTTTCTCCAACTCCTGGTTGAAGCGCAGCACGCGGGCGGCTTCGCTGGCGCCCGGCCCGCCGGAGAGGAATAAGAGCACGGGTTTGTCCACGTCCTGTCCGCGGATGATGAGCCATTGCTCCACGCCGCCCAACTCCACTTTCTCCAGGGAGGCGATACTGTTGGGCAGCGGTTTGCCGTCGGCTCCTGCAATGGCAGGCGTATGAGCCGTCCATTGGGAATACAACGTAAACGCAACCAGCAGGATGACGGGTATCAGCAGGAGGGTCATACAGCCTCGTTTCTTTGACTTATTCATGAGAATTTCCTTTCTCGTTGGGGAGGCTCTGAACAGAGAGGAGTACCAGCCCCAAATCACGGATGCGATTCAAGACACCGTGCAACGCGGATTGATCCATGATGCCGCGAATAAGAGTCTCGCCTTCAGGGAGGTTTGTGACAGTGAAACCATCAAACCGGGCCGGGCGGACAAATCCTTCAATCCGGATCTGATAGTTGATGAAGCGGTCGCTGTGGTTCATTGCTTCTTCCTTATCGGCTTACGCCTGCCGGCGGCGCCGGCGCCGATCAAAATAAGTCCCAAAGCAGGCAGGATAAAATTCAGCGGCGTTTCTAAAAGCCCCAAAAGAGAGACAGGGGCGCCAATTAGAAAACATGCCGTTCCCAGAATCAGCAGTAGATTCATGAATTTTGTGTTCACAGGCAAATCCTTTCCTTGTTCCAAGTCGCATACAGTGTAGCGTCAACGGCTTTGATTGTCCCCTATCGAAGGATAGGTTTGCTGGATAGGTTAAATAAAAAAAACCGCTTACGCGGCGGCGTTTGTTCGGATGGGGATTAAATTCCCAGTTCCCGGGCGCGGGCAATCGCTTGTGCGCGAGTCCCCACATCCAGCTTTTGCAGGATATTATGGACATGCCATTTGGCGGTTCCAACGCTGATGACCAGTTCGGCGGCGATCTGAGCGTTGGATTTTCCAGCCGCAACGAGCCTCAACACTCGGAGTTCCTGTTCGCTCAAGGGCGCGATCAATTTTTCGTTGAAAGAATGCGACCTTCCTTGATTTGCATTCCCCGCCCTTTCGGAAAATATCTGCATCAGCCGGTCGGCAAGATCCGGGGCGGCATGACGCGCGCCCGGCAGCAGTTTTTCCAGCCATGAACCTTCATCAAGAAAAATACGGAGAAACCCTTCCGGTTCAGCCTGCTTCAGAGCCTTCTCCAACCATTCCACGGCTGGATCTGTCTGGTTCTGCGCCTGGTGGAGAAGCGCGAGCAGGAGAGCCGCCTCCAATGCGGCGCGGTTTCTGCCCGCCGCAACCGCTTTATCGAGCAAAGGATCCAGGAGGCTCGATGCTTTTTCAAACTCCCGGTTTGACAGGTAAACGCGCGCCAGGGTCAACTCTTCAAAATCCTGAACGTATTTCACCTTTTCCAATTCCCTGAACTTCACATAACCTAACGCCCATTGGTCAGCCCAACCGGACGTGCCCTGCATTAGATGTATCCGTGCCTGCTGCGCGCCGGAAATATTGGAAAGACGCCGAATCCCAAAGGTTTGCGTGATTGCCTCAGCCTGCCCGGCTGCCGCCCTGGCAGCCACCACATCGCCCTGTGACTGTCTCAACCGCGCCAGGAACAGTAGCTCGTAACGCAGGTCATCGGTGAGACCGCCCTGTTGGGAGAGTTTCATCCCATCCATCAAATACCGCTCGGCAGCAGCTAGGTCATTTTGTTCGCGCGCGATCTCAGCCAGGATGGCCCACGCCAATCCAAAAGGCGGAATGCTCGCGTTGTCGTCGAGTTGCATTGCCTGTCGGCAGAATTGGGCTGCCTGGCTCAACCTCCCCTGCCCGATCTGCGCGAGCGCCGCTTCACAAAGGGCGTTCACCGCAAGGTAGGAGACGCCCGCAGTTCGAGCCAGTTCGCTGGCTCGCAAAAATGCGCGGCTTGCCTCCTCCAGGTTTCCGGAGAGTTCATGCGCCAGTCCCAATGCGTCGGTGGCGCGGGCGCGGGCGTGCCACTCATCCTGCGGCAATTGATCCAGCGCGCGGCGCGCCAATTCGAATGCCGCCTGCAGATCCCCGCGAAAGGCGGCGAGGGAAGCGCGGTACGTGGACACGATTGCCAGCTGTCTCTCAACGTCCGACGCCGAGGCGGGATTTTTTCGCAGGGCGTCCTCCGCCTGATCCAGGAATTGAATGGAGAGTTCAACACGCCCCGCCAGATACAGCGCCCGCGAGGCGTGCAGGGTCAGCATGGGTCTGGAGGACATGAGCGGTCGCGGCAGTTTGTCGAGCCATTGGATCAGCGTGCCAAGTTCGCCCCCGCTCCAGGTCGAGGCGTTTTGAAGCGCCCCTTCGAGGACATCGGCGGCGAGCGCGGAGTTTTCGCTCAAAAAGGCGTATTTAACCGCTTCAAAGACCAGGCCGTTTGCCTCATGCCAGCGGGAGGCTTTTTCCAACAAAGCCTTCTGTTCAGCCTTGCTCAATTCACTCCGCAGATAATCGGCAAAGAGATGATGATAGCGATACCAGCGGCGCCGGTCATCCAGGGGAACGATGAAAAGGTTGGACCGCTCCAGGCGGTCAATGATGACCTGTGAGTTTGTCTGCCCCGTCAGGGCGGAGCAGACCTCCGCGTTGAACCGGTCGAGGACGCTGGTTTGCGCGAGGAAGGCGCGGATTTCGTCCCCCTGCTGGCGGATGACCTCCTCTGCCAGGTAATCCAAGACATAGCGGTGGCTGCCGTGAAAGGTTTCGATAAAGCGACGGAGGTCGTTCGGGTTTTGAAGAGCCAGCCCCGCCAGCTGCAAGCCCACGGCCCAGCCCTCGGTGCGCTCCTCCAGCATGGTCGCAACCTCCTCAGGCAGGTCCAGTTTCATGGAGCGAAGGAATTGGTTTGTTTCCTCCCGCGTGAAGCGCAGATTTTGCGCGCGGATCTCGGTCATTTGCGCGTGTGCGCGCATCCGCGCCAGCGGGAAGGGCGGATCCTGGCGGGCGCTGATAACCAGATGAACGTTTTCGGGCAGCCGTTCGACGAAGCGCGCCAGGACTTCATGGATTTGCGGGTTGTTGATAACGTGATAGTCGTCGAGAGCCACGATCACGGGACGCTGAAGTTCGGTCAGGTCGTTGATCAGCGCATCCACAACCGCAGCAGGCGATGGGAGCTGCCCCATTTCAAGCAGAGGTCGGACTTCCCTCCCCAGGCTTTCATCCGCACGACTGAAGGTGGAAACCCAGTAGCCCAAAAAGCGGTTGAGCTCATTATCCTCCTCATCCAGCGAAAGCCATGCGCATGGTAAATCATTCCTCCGGGAATGGAGCCAGGCGCCGAGGAGCGTCGTCTTTCCGTACCCGGCAGGGGCGGAGATTAGGATCAGCTTATGCTTCGCGCTAAGCCCCTTCTCCAACAACTCGATCAGACGCGGACGCGCCACGCCGTCTGCCCGCCCGCCGGGAATGTGAAATTTCGTCTCGAGCAATCCTTTGACCATACCCGATCAATTATATATGGAGACACGGCTTTTTCGTGCTGGAACAACTTCCCCTTTATTTTTGACGCTGTTGTTGAGTTGTTTTGGTGAAATCTTCAATCCCATACCCGCCTTCCACCAACTCCTTCAATCTCTGCACGAAGCGCGCCGCGGGAGCGCCGTCCACGATATCGTGGTCAACGCTGACCGTCACGCATAGAAACTCGCGGTTCTCCAATTGGCCGTTCTTCAAAACAGGTTTTTCGGAAATGCCGCCCAACGTGACTTGCAGCGTGTGATTGGAAACGGGGATCCCCCAGCCGCCGCCGTCGCCGAACATGCCGACCGCGGTCAACGAAACGGTGCCGCTCATTTCTTTCCGCAAGCGCGGGCGCTGGAAAAGCATTCCCAGAATCAAGCGGCGGACGAATGAGGGCAGGTACACGAACCATCCGATGAAATTTGCTTCCCGCCCGCGCCCGTTGTCCTGTTGAAAAGACCGGAGCTCCTCATGGATCTCTCGCAGGCTTTTCCGATTGACCGCCCGAATGATGTGCGGACGAATGACCTGGCGCCCCTCTGCTTCCACCTCGAACATGGTGTTCACGTCCACGTCATTGAAAATGACGAGCCTGTCCCACCAGGCGCGGTAGGCTTGCATCTGTTTGTTTGTGTTCACTGCCTGCCCGAGGCAAACCATGACGAACGCCGTAAATGAAAGCGCCTCGCCGGTCTTGGCTTTGTGCTCCTTGATCATTCGCCGCGCGTGAGTGACATCCATCTCCACCAACCCGTGGACCAAGTGTTTCTGGCGCGCCAGGCGTCCGCCATCCACCATCAGGCGGCGGATTTTCGGAAAGGGGGTAATCTGATATTCTTCGTTCATTTCATGCTCCCAGGAATTCCTTGACGATCTTGACCGCAGCGCCGATTCCATCCTCCGCGCGGATCGCCTTGCCGACCGATTCCGCCCTTCGTGTCATCTCGGCATCGCTGACCGTCCTTTGCAGCGCTCCTGCCAATTGGGTCTCGGTCAACCTTTTGGCTGGAAGCGGCTCCACTCCCGCGCCCAATGCCTGGACCCTTTTCCCCCAAAAGTGTTGATCCACGATAAAGGGAACGATTACGGTCGGTTTCCCGGCGCGCAGCCCTTCCGCCGTTGTCCCCGCGCCGCCGTGATGCACAACCGCCGCCATGCGCGGGAATAGCCAGCCGTGCGGGGCAGAGTCCAGCACAAATATATCCTTCGGAACGTCTGTCGTCTTTATGCCGCCCCAGCCGGTGGCGATCACGCCTCTTTTTCCGCTTCTCTTCAACGCCGCGATCGCAATTCCCGCAAAACGCTCGGGGTCGTGTCCCGCCATACTTCCAAACCCGATATACACCGGCGCCTCGCCCGTTTCCAGAAACGTTTCCAATTCGACGGGAGGGCGCCAGGCATGCGGGTCGTCTTGAAACCAATAACCGCTGATGTGCACATTGTTCGGCCAATCCTGCGGGCGGGGAATCACTGCCGAACTGTAAGCGCCCAACAGCGGCGTGGAGACCAGGGTGTGAAAAAAATCCGAGCTGCCCAATCGTCGCAAGCCAAGTCGCCGCCTGAATTCGTTTACGAAGGGGCGATACCACTGCCAGATCGTCTCCAGCGCGGCAAAGCCAGAGAGGCGGTTGAGAATCCCGCCCATGTTTTTCTGAATGGGAAAGCCCGGAGCGGGAAAATCCCGCGTGGGAAGCGCAGGCGTCGGCTCGACCAGCAGGAGCGGGATGCCGCGCCTTTCAGCAATCATCTTTCCGAACGGAGCGAACACTGCCGGGGTGATAAGCGCATCGGCATCCTGGCAGGCTTCGAGTACGCCCTCTGCCATTTGCAGCGCAACCGGTCCCAGCATCTTGCGCATGGCAAAGATGGAGCGGATCGGGTTTGTATCTCCCTTTTCCATGAACTTTTGTCCGGTCTCGCTGGTCATGATTTCCTGAACATCCCCGTATAGTGGATGGAACGGCAGCCCTTCCTTTTGGATCAAACCGGCAAAGTTTTGTGGAGCGGCAAGACGAACCTGCAAACCTGCTCGCTGCAAGCCTTTTCCCAACCTGAGGCAGGGTTGGATGTCGCCCTGTGAACCTGCGCCGAAGATGGTGATGTTCATTGTCGTCAGACCAAAAACAGAACGACCAAACCAAAGATGTCGCCCAGAAAATGCGCAAGCCAAACGACCCAAAGGTTGTTGTGGCGGGCAAACAATATGCCGTAAAGCACGGAAGAGATCACGATCAAGGCGACATCTGTGAACACAACGATGCCCGGACCCGGGGCAAAATGTGCCAGGCCAAACAGCAGCGACGCAATTGCGATGGCCGCCGGCGTACCGACGAATAGAGCCAAGCGTCCCTGAATGAGGGTGCGGTAGGTCATCTCTTCACCGATCAAGGAAAATGCCAGCAGCGGAAGAAGGATTCCCCAGTTGATCCCGCTCTCGAACGGGAGCCGCGCTTGAATGTGCGCCAGGAATTCAGGGAAATATGCTTTTGCCCAGAGCACGGTTACAGGTTGGACGACGAATCCCAGGAACACGAACAAAACCCAGTCGGCGCGCAGAGCCGTCCAAAAAGTTCGCCCGTTGAAACCCAGGTCGCCCCAGGTCCGTTTGCGAAGCGGTCGCTCGATCAGCAGGTATGCCACCGGAAGCAGCGCAAACAGGGGTTTTACGCGCGGGATCAGCAACATGCCGGTCAGCATAATGACAGTGATGATGATCGTTTCAAATAGTATTCGGTTGGTTTTCATCGGTAGATCCTTTCTCCACAGCGTTCCCACGCCACCGAGAACGATGCCGATGGCGAGTCCAAGCGTGATATTGCCCAGCGCGGCGCCCAGTGCAATGCCCAGCGCCACCCCCACGCCCATCGGGATGGCCGCACGTTTTTTTGAATTTAGTCGAGAAATTTGCTTTTTCATGGGTTTGATTTCACTCCTGTAGTTCTTGTCAGTGTGGACAGTGTTGCCGCTGTCCACACTGTCTTAAAGTTATTGACGCCCGGTTCTTTCTTGCGCAGCCGCGGCGATGAACCAGCCGATGAACAACCCGCCAAGTGCGCCTCCGGCCATGCCGAGAAGGGTATTCCCGATGGCTGGGCCAAAGGATGTTCCGAAGACCGTCCCAATGACCAAGCCCAAAACGATATAGAGTGCGAATTTCTTGTCCATTTTTTCTCCTTTCAGTGGGATTTATTCCTTGATATTTCTGAGCAACAACGCGACCATGACCAGATTGACAGTCGCGATCGCGGGAAATATGATGAGTTCCACGACGCTGGTCGCTGCGCCGATCCGCGCCATGTTGCGAGCCATCAAACTGACGGCAGTCCCCATCGTCAGGAACTTGAGCAAACTCACCGAAGCCAGCAGATAACCCCACGCTCTTCTGCGCAACAGCAGGATGCCTGACAGTATGCACAGCGGCGCGACAACCCCCAGGTCCATCGCCTGGATGAACATGCTGGTAACGTTTTCCAGGACAGGGACGGCATTCGGGGCAAAGGTCGCGGCAACTCGTCCCAGCCATGCCAGCAAGAGGAAAGCCGCGGCGAAGAAAAGCAGACCAGCGATCCAGCCGCGCGGCAGCCCTGCGGAGAAGCGCTCGGGGAGCGTCTTCAAATCGAATGACATCATGCTCAAGATGAAGGCAAACAGGCTCGCGCTGAATATGGCGACATAGACCAGGAACAACTTGTTGTACGCCGCGCCAAAACACATCGTAATGTAGGTGTAAAGGACAAAGCCCAGCGTGCCGGTCAGGAGCAGGCGGCCGCGCAGCGATCCGCGAAGGGTTAGCCAAAGCGAAACGGCGAGCAATGGCAGCCCAAGCAAGAGCGTCACAAGGTCGTTGGCTTGCATCTGAGCGGCGGAACTGACCGTGTCCCAGTGATAGAGACCGCGCGCGTTGATGGTCACCTGTTCACCGCGGAAGTTGGTCAACAGATAAGGTTGTCCTTCGCCCGGAAGCAGGCCCGCCAGCGCGGCGATGAGCGTCAGCAGGATGATCACGGGAACGAGCCATTTGAGAGTTGGATTGATGTTCATGTCTATATTCCTTCATCTCCTGCAAGGGCAGTGTGATGATATTCGTCAAAGAGACATTCAGTTCCAAAATAGAAATGCTTCGGAACCCGCCGCGCATAGCAGGCTGAGAAATCCGGCGCCCATCACCAGGAATTCAGCCCAAGTAAATTGAATGTCCTTGATTTTCCTGGTTTCCGCCCATGTTTTTGCCGGAAACGTATCGGCAACGAGAAGCGATTTTGATAAGGTGGCGGCGCAGATCAAGACATAGGCGGTCGTTTCCCACAGCCCAATGCGCAGGAAGGCGGCGTTTGCCGCCGCGACGGTGGGGAACGGCTCCATAAAGTTGTTGGTCCCGGCCGTCCAGCCGATCACAATGGCCTGATAGATCAGAATCGCCAGACCCGGCGTGAAGCTGCCGAAGCGGACAAAAATATTCCCGGCCGCGATGAGGAACAACAACAGGAGATTGTGGCCCAGGATGAACCAGAAAACCGGCCAGCCCGTTTCCCGCTGAACGTCGACGCCCGCGTTCCAGGCTTGTGGATGCGTAATCCAGCCGAGCGCAAATACTGACCACAAGACCAGCATGAATGCCAGCCAGAGGATCAGGCTGCGGGGGATCACATTCATGGTCGTAAGCTTCTGCATTTTCATGCGTGCGGGCCCAACCACAGCCACGCCAGGATGGCGGCATCGATGACGGCGCCGGCCGCCGCAACCTTCCAATCCAGGACGGTGAGCGCCAACGAGAACACCGCTGCGCCCATCAGCGCCGGGCGATGCCAACCCCGGCCTGCCAGCAGCGCGACCGCGGCAGCGACAAAACCGATTGCCGCAAGCGCCCAGAGCGCGCCGTAAAGCGCCATCCCGTTTTCACCCAAATCCCAGCGGCCGTCGAGCAGGGTGGTTTTGTATTCCAACCCTTGCACAGCGCCCAGTTTCATGTACGTCACCGTGCCCATCAGATGGATGAGGCCGTGCAGGGTGAGAGCCAAAGCGATAACGATGGATAGGATTTTCATGGGATCTCCTGTAAGTTGTTCGACCTTGAAAGTATTTGATTCAATGCGGCGATGAACGACTCGGCTGAAAGCTGCTTGGAGATGAAACCGTCCAAGCCATGTTCCTTTGCCGCCTTTTCATCTTCCGGCTTGACGCTGAGCGCTACCAGCGTTGCAGCGGGACAACATTCGCGCAGGGTGCGGATCAGCCGCTGGGGATGCAGGCCGGGCAGACTCCAATCCAACAGGATGACGTCCGGGGCATGTTGGCAGACCTGGGCGAGCAGGCTTTCCGCCGAGCGTGCCTCACCTGCGACCTTTATTTCCGATTGCTGCTCCATCGCCAGGCGCAGGGCGTCCAGCACATGTTTTTCGCTTTCCGCAAGGAGGACGGTCTTCATGTGGCGCTCCAGGCTTGACCTCGGTTGCTGTCTGGAAGGGGGGCTCCCCGGCCATGCTCGCGCGGCGGGGAGCCCTTTCGATTGCTCTGCCTCGCCGGTTAGCGGCTGCAGACGACCTTGTCGATGGACCAGGCGTCGCCGGCCTTCACCAGCTCGACCGTGAGCCTGTGGCCCGTGAAGTTCGTGGTCACTTCGACCGAAGCCCGTTCGCCGGAAACCTGGGCGGGGTGCGCGGTCACTTCGTTGGGCGCATCCTGAGCGCACAAGACCGGGTCGACCCTCCACTCACCGCTTCGGGTGAAATCGTCCAGATGGGCGATGAACGCCGGGCTCAGCAGCACGTTGTCCTGGTACGCTTTGTCCGCCAGCGGATTGCCCTGGTACGACACGTACCAGTCGTAGAACAGTTGGACGACCTGCTCGGGCGCCGGTGGCTTGATTTCCTGCGCTGTCCCGTACAGGATGGGGGGCAGGATCACAAAGAGCAGCGTGGCGGCAGCGACTGCGACCAGGATGATCAGAAACGCGACTTGATTCTTGTTCTTCATTTTTCTTTTTCTCCTATCACGCTGAAACACGATTTGCTTCAGTCTGGCTTTAGTTTAAAAGAACAACTCCCCGGCCGCATCCGCCTGCCGGGGAGTCTTCGTGCTGTACTATGGTATGGTCTTCGCCTGGTCACTTGACCAGGCGCTTTTGCAAAGCGATGGACACCGCCTCGGTGCGGCTGGCCGCATTGAGCTTGGAGAGGATGCTGCTGACGTGGAACTTGGCGGTCGAAACGCTGACCACCAATCGCTCGGCGATCTGCTGGTTGTTCAGACCCTCCACCATGAGGGCCAACACTTCGCGCTCGCGGACGGTGAGATCGAAGCCGGGATTTTCGGCGGGCGCGCGGGTGGACTGGATCAGGACCTGCGCGGCTTCTGAGGCGAGGGTGGGTTTGCCCGCGGCGGCGGCGCGAATAGCGTGGGCCAGTTCATCGGCGGAAACATCCTTGAGCAGGTAGCCGATGGCGCCCGCCTGCAGCGCTCCCTCGACCATCTCCCTCTCTTTGAAACTGGTCAACGCGATCACCTGAACGGCCGGATATTTCTCACGGATTAATTTTGTGGCGGTCACGCCGTCCATGCCTGGCATCATCAAATCCATGAGGACGACATCGGGCCGGGTCTGCTGACACATAGCAACGGCGCGTTCCCCGCTGGAGGCCTCTCCAGCCAGTTCAAGGTCGTCATGGGCCAGCAGAAAAGCGCCCAGCCCGCTGCGCACGACCGCATGGTCGTCCACCAGCATCACGCGAATGGTTTTGGCTTCACTCATGTCTCTTTCTCCTCATCGGGCGCTTGCCAGTTCAAGTGCAACCGTGTCCCGCGCCCGGGGCGACTCGCAACTTCCAACCGTGAGCCGATACTGCGGGCGCGCTCCCGCATGATGCCCAGACCGAGGCCCTCATGTTCAAGCGTTTGAGCGTCAAACCCTACCCCATCGTCCTGTATCGTCAAATCCATTTTCCCGGGCTCGCCATCCAACCTCACCCGTACCTGCGCGGCTTCGGCATGTCTGGCGATGTTGTTGAACGCTTCCTGGGCGATACGATAGAACGCCTCCTTGACCTCCACAGGCGGATTATAGGAAACGCTGCGTTCAAACCTGACCTGTAACCGGGTGCGCGCGATAAAAGCGTTGACCTGATGCTCGAGCAGGTCGCCCAAATCCGTGTCCGCCAGCGCGGCCGGGCGCAACTCCACGAGCAGGGTGCGCATCTCCGAGAGCGCGCCGCGCGTCAGTTGACGCAGTTCCTCCAGGCGGCGACGGCCTTCGTCGGGATTCCGCTCCCAGATTTTGGGCAGCACATCCGCGATCATGCTGGATGAGAACAGTGTCTGCGTGACCGCATCGTGCAGATCGCGCGCCAGACGGTTGCGTTCGGCGGCGACCGCGGCCTGTTCACTCTTGGCAAAAAGCCGCGCGTTTTCGACGGCGACGCCCAGTTGATCTGCGATGGATTGGAACAACGCCAGTTGGGCGGTCGAGAACGCGCCTCCCTGGGAGCCAACGATCACCAACACCCCCAGCCGGTCTCCCCGACTTTCGAGCGGGATCAACGCCCCAGGCTCAAGCAAACCTTCCTCAGGATTTGGCGCAACATACAAGGCCGCGCCGTCATCCAGGACCGACCGGCAGGTCGAAAGCATTTTCTCCAGGTCGTCCGACGCGACGTCCCGTACGGGGCGAAGCGAGTACGGGATCAGTTCGCCGGTGGGTTCGTCGAGCAGCATCACCCCTGCGCGGGACGCGCCGACCAGGGCAACGATCAGGTCGAGGGTGGTCGCGAGCGTTTCCTTTAAGTCCAATGATCGGTTGGCCGCCGCGGTCACATCCAGCAGGACCTGCAATTCCCGCGTGCGTTCCGCGATGAGGCGCTCCAGGTTTTGCTGGAGCTTCGTCTGCTCGGTCACGTCCACGGCGATGTTCAAGATGCCGACGGTTTCGTCGTTCTTGATCAGCGGCGCGAGAACGATATTCCAATAGGTGACAGTTTCATCTGATTGCAGGCGAAATCCGTTTTTCCGCACAACTTCGCCTGTCAGGGCGCGTTCGAATAATGGCCGGATCGCTGTCTCTGTGCCGGGCAGATGCTCAAAGTAGCCGATGCCCGGCGCCAGCGGCGCGCCCGTTGACGGAGTGTAGCGCGCCGCAAACTCGCCCCAGGTTGGGTTGTAGCGTTGGATGCGAAATTCCCTGTCCAGGATGGCGATGCCCATTGGCATGCGTTTGAAAAGCAGCTCCAACAGGTCGGCCTGCCAGCCGTTTTCGCGGTTGGACGGTTCTTCGGAAGGGAATTGGAACTCATCCCGAACTTTCATGCTTTGAGTGTACTGGTATTCGGGGCGATGGAATATTTACAAATTTCCCCAATTTTTACGCTAAAAATCCCGATTCGTTTCCTGCAGCGCAGACGAAGCGGTTTTTCAGTCGGGATTCATACTCTATGTAAACGAAATTTATACCCGTATACAAGATATGTACCGCGCGGGGATTATGTTTGTTCAGATTTAATCTTCATCCTCGTCCACATCACTGAAAAACTCATTTGGCGGGATGAATAGCGACTCGTTGGGAGTGCGTCTCGGTGGTGTGGCGGCGGGATGGTGCGCATGACGGCTAACTGAACAGATCCTTCACATCGTCCCGCGTGAGCGACTTGAAGAAACTGGCCTCGGTAGTGATGAGACTTTTGACCAGGGCGCGTTTCTTCTCTTGCAATTGCAAAATCTTTTCCTCCACCGTGTCACGCGCGATGATCTTGTAGACGAAGACGGGTTTGTCCTGGCCGATGCGATGGGCGCGGTCGCTGGCCTGCATTTCCACGGCGGGATTCCACCACGGGTCGAGATGGATGACGTAATCGGCGGCGGTCAGGTTCAAGCCTACGCCACCAGCTTTCAGGCTGATGAGGAAGAACGGGAACGACGGGTCATTTTGGAATTGGTCAACGCGTGATTGGCGGTTGGGAGTCTGCCCGTCGAGATAGACGTACTTGATCTTGCGTTCGTCGAGTTCGCGCTTGAGTAGTTTAAGCGTCACGACGAATTGCGAGAAGACCAGCGCCTTGTGTCCCTCGGCTTGCAGCGTCTCCAGCGTTTCGAGCAGGACCTCGAACTTGGGCGCGTTGCCCTTGTATTTTTTGTCCACCAATGCGGGATGGATGGCGATCTGCCGCAGGCGCAACAACCCTTCGAGAATCTTGAAGCGCACGTCGTTCATGCCTGCGCTCTCGATCAGGCCGAGCAGTTCGGCGCGGTACTTTTCGCGGGTCTGCGCGTACAACTTTTTCTGCGCGGCGTCCATGTCGGTGTAGACGATGCGTTCGGTGCGCGGCGGCAGTTCGGGCGCAACCTGTTCTTTGGTGCGGCGCAGGATGAAGGGGTAGACCAACTTTCGCAGGGTCTTGGCCGCCTCTTCGTCGCCCTTCGCTTCGATGGGATTCGCAAACGCGCTCTTGAAGTAATCCATGTTGCCGAGCAGGCCAGGATTCAAAAACGCGAACTGCGACCACAACTCAAAGGTGTTGTTCTCTACGGGCGTTCCCGTCATCACGAGGCGGTGGTCGGCGTGGAGCAGGCGCGCGGCCTTGGCGCTCTTCGCCAGCGGATTTTTGATGGCCTGCGATTCGTCCAGGATCACGTAATGGAATTTGTACTCGCACAGCAACTCCACGTCGCGCAACATCGTGCCGTAGGTGGTCAGCACCACATCGTAGTCGTTGAAGATGGATGTGTCCTTTTGACGGAAGTTGCCCATGTATTCGAGGAAGCGCAGACTGGGTGTGAACTTCTCGGACTCTCTCTGCCAATTGGCGATCAGACTCTTCGGGACGATGAGGAGGCTCGCTTCTTTCTTGACCTCAGCCTGTTCCTTCAACGCCTGGAGGTAGGTCAACACCTGGACGGTTTTGCCGAGTCCCATGTCATCGGCGAGGACGCCGCCGAATTTGTAGTCGCGCAGGAAGTGCAGCCAGTCGAAGCCGTGCTTTTGGTAGGGGCGCAGTTCGCCGGTGAATCCGCTGGGGAGGGCGCGTGGCTCGATCCGCTCGAAGGTGCGGAAACGCTCGCGGCGTTCGCGCCACTCCGCAGTAGCCCCCTGCGGGGATGATATCTGAATCGAGGCGTCGTCTTCGAGCAGGGAATCCAACAGGGACAGGTGAACGTCCGCCACGCGGAATCCGTCCTCGGTCTCCTCCGCCAGATTCCAGAGATGTTTGTATTTCTCCAGCCACTCGTCGGGGATTTGCCCCACCGAGCCGTCTGCCAGTTTGATGTACCGTTCGCCGCGTTTGAGCGCCTTGCGGACATCGTGGAAGGACATTTGCTGGTCGCCAAATTCGACGATGGTTTTGAGATCGAACCAATCTATGCCCGAGGTGATGTTGACGCGCAAAGTGGCGTTGGCGCGGTTGATCTTGCCGAGTTTGAGATTCTCCTCGCCGTAAATTTCAAAGCCCGCCTGCGCGAGGAGCGGAACCGAGTGGAGCAGAAAATCGAAGGGATGGGCGCGAGCGCGCAGTTCGAGCGTGCCGAAGGGGAAGGCGGAACCCGCGCGCTTGAGTCGGAAATTTGGGTCGGTGAGCAGTTGATAGAAATATTGCTCGCGCTCGGGCTGGCGGCGGATGCGGACGAGTTCCCACGAATCGGGGACGGTCTCGACAGATTGGGTCTCGCCCGTTTTGGACGCGGCCGCCTCGTAGTCCGCGTAGCCGAAGCGCAGGTCGGCGCGCAGGGTCTTATCCTTGTTGTCGTCGTGCAGGTAGAGGCGCGGGACGGGCGGTACTTGAATGTCGTGCCATTTTACGAGGTCGCTTTTGATGGGGAGCACTTGCGCGATGCGCGCGAAGTAGCGCTCGCGAAAATCGTCTGCTTGCTGGATGGGAATTTCGATGGGAAACGAAGGCAGGATGGACAGCGCGTGGATACTGCGAAGTTGGGCGAGATGATCGTCCATGAGAATCCAACCTGGATGATTGGGAGAGACGATCTCGACCTGTTTGTTGATGTAGTTAAATTGTCCGTTGTATTCATAGCCCGCGCGTAGGGCGAGTTTGGTCTCGTCGCGCTGGATGTCAATTTTTACTTCGACGGGGTTGGGCAGGAGGTAAATGCGGCGTTCGAGTTTATCGGGGTAACGACTGCCGAGGAACATTGGCACATCGAGTTTGGCGAGGATGGAAAGATACATGGGCAGGTTGCTGGTTCCTATTCCATATTGCATGGAGTTGGAAAGGATGTTCAAGACCGAGGCTGATTCAGTGTCCATGTTCAAACAGCCCGCAGGGTTCACTTGGCGGAAGATCCGTTCGCTGACCTTGAGCCAATTCTTGCTGGTTTCGAGGAAGTGGTTGATCTCTTGCGGAGATTTTTTCTCCGCGCCTGCGATGCGATACCAGTCTTCAGATTTGATGATGAGCGGTTCGAGGGAATAAAAATATTCTGGGCGATAGGCGCTGCCATAGCCATAGTAGCCCATCTGCGTGCGTGTCAGGAAAACAGCCGCCACGTAACGCGCCAGATGCGGCGAGGAGGAACGCGGCGACGCAAGCGAAAGCGTTTCATCCAGTTTTTTTTGCCAATTCTGAGAGGACTGTTGAGCGGGCGGAGGAGCAGGTTTTCTTACATTTTGAAAATCTTCATCATCATCATCTTCTTCATCATCCCAATCTTCCTCTTCGTCGTCTTTGAGATACTCGCTCAACTCCAACGCGGCCGCGATCATGTGTTTGCAGAAATTGCCATCATCCGCGTAGGGACAGTCGCATTCGAAGGCGAGATCGCCCTTCTTGTCCACTTTGATCTCAACGGTGTACTCGTTCGAGTCGCCGTCCACGAGAATGATGGCCTTGCTGTCAGAGATGAGAGTTACATCCCAGGCGCGGTTTTCCTTGTAGTAGGCGCGCCCGCGCTGGATGGAGCCCGAGTCGGCGTAACGGGAGTAGGGGAAACTGTCGAGAAGTAGGGATGTGAGCGCGGGCATGGCGGGGGTAGTATATCCAACAGTACGTCCCAAGGGGAAATACTTTTCAGACAATTTTATAAGTTATTTAGCGGCAAAGCTGTTACGCCTTGTCCAAGCGGTAAGGTGATGTTTCCTGAGTGAATCACATAGCCTGGCAAGGCTTTACTCTTGAAATCTCGTTGAAAGGCAAGGATTTCTTTTGCCATTTCAGGTCGCGGTGTTTCGGAAAGTTTGATTTCCATTGGAATAAGACCAGACTGTGTTTCAATGACCACGTCCACTTCAGAACCTGCCACTGTTCGCCAGTAGTAAAGCGGTGGTTCCTCTCCGCGATGGAGACATGTTTTATACAGGTCGGAGATGACCAAGTTTTCAAATATCGCTCCGCCCATCGGTCCAGCCGCGGCATGTTCAATATCGCGCAAGCCGACGAGGTAACACAGCAGTCCTGTATCCACAAAGTAAACCTTTGGTGACTTGATTAGCCGTTTGCCAATGTTAGCGTAGTAGGGACGCAGCAGGAAAATCTGGAAACTAGCTTCAAGAATTGAGACCCAATCTTTAACAGTATTAACTGCGATTCCAACATCACGAGCAAGTTCGCTCAGGTTGAGGATTTGAGCGCTACGGGCAGCCAGAGCGCGCAGAAAGACTTGAAATTGCGTCAAATTGCCGAGGTTTCTCAAGTTGCGTACATCGCGTTCTAAATATGTTTGGACGTAACTGGCTTGCCATAGGCGTACATCGCGCGTGAGGTCAGTGGCAATCTCCGGATAATAGCCTCGCAGAATTTGTTCCCATAAAAATGATGGTGTTTGAGTTGGGAGACCGGATAGTGATTTGTTTTCCCAAGGAAAAGTTCGGTCTGGAAAACTTGCCAATTCTCTCCGAGAGAATGGCAACAATTTGAGAACAGCCGCCCGTCCCGCAAGGCTTTCTGTTACCTGTTGCATTAGGAGCAGGTTTTGGGACCCGGTTAGGATGAATTGCCCGTTCCGACCGCGAGATGCATCAATCTTTTCTTTTATGTAGGGCAAGAGTTCTGGAACATATTGGATTTCATCGAATACGATTGGAGGGGGATATAGATTTAGAAATGCACGTGGATCGGTTTGTGCAGCTAAGCGCACGTCTGGTGGTTCAAGAGAAAGTACCTGATAGCTATTACCAAAGAGTTGCTTTAATAATGTTGTCTTTCCCGATTGGCGTGGGCCGACAATTACGGTGGCAGGAAACTGTTTGGCGGCTTTGAGAACGATTGGTTCCAAGGAACGATGAATGTAGTTATTGTTCATTCGGCCTCCTTTGCTTATTTGCAATTATACTGCAAATAAATGTCTCTGCGCAAGAAAATCCCCATGCATTTGCATGGGGACTTTTGGGGAAACTGATGAGAGAAAGGTTGGTCTCTGCCGCCTACGTTGCCGCCTACGCTCGGGGCTTAAATTTATACCCGTATACACGATATATGCCACACTGGGCTAATCCGATTGGTGTTGTGATATAGAATAAACTACCCTGCTGTTTGTAACATCAATATCAGCACGCTCCCCCTGTCTACTTCGCTTTGCATTTCAATTTCGCCGCCCTGCCTCTCGACGAGGGTCTTCGCGATGGAAAGACCCAGCCCAAAGCCGGGGATGGAGGCGGTCTCTTCTCCGCGATAAAACCGATCGAAGACGTGCTCGAGTTTTTCAGGCGGGATACCTTCGCCAAAATCCTGCACACGGATTTCGACGAGTGAGCCGTTTTTCATGGCTGTGATATTGACGTCACCAAATGAGTGCTTCAAGGCATTATCCAACGCAATCAGCAACACCTGTTTGATGGCGTCCCGGTCACCCATGACCTTCAATCTGGGTGCAGACTCCAGGCTGATATCACGCTGAGAGTCGAGTTGGCGTGCCTGGCGAATGGTCTCTTCGAGCAATGCTGAAACATCCACTGTCTCTTTGGTGAGACTTCGACCAGCGTCGGCGCGGGCAAGTTGCAGTAAATCATTTACGAGTCGAATCAAACGGTCGTTTTCATCCACCATATCGTTGATGATGTCGGTTTGTTCTTCAGACGATGGGTTTCGGCGCAGCAGTCCCAGATTTCCGCGCAGGGTGGTCAGCGGCGTGCGCAATTCGTGTGAGACATCCGCAACGAAATCGCGCTGCATTTCGAGGGAGTGCTCCACTTTTTGAAATGCATCTTGCAGGCGAGTCAGCATGGCATTGAATGTGCTTGCCAGCTGCCCAACCTCATCCTGTGGACCAGCATAATCGACCCGGCGCGAGAAGTCGCGCTCGTCGCCGATTTTTTGGGCTGTTTGCGTCATGCGGTGGATGGGTGCGAGCGTTATGCCAGAAAATACCCAACCAATTCCGAATGCGATCAGTGTAATGAGTGAACCGGCGATCAGCAGCGTGGTGACAAGCGATTGCAAGGTGCGATTCCGCTCAGTGAGTGGGCGCGCCACCTGCACAATGTACACAACCTCATCATCCACAACGACGGGGCGGCTGTAGATAAGCATCTCTTCATCAGAGACGGTATCCGTCTGCCACCAGTCGCTGCCGCTTTGCAGGATTTGCAGACCTTCCTCGCTTAAAGGCAGTTCATCCTCTTCGCGCCCGAAGGGACTTGCAACCAGGTTACCGTTGGGGTCAAGGATGCGGGCAATCTCGCGTTCTGGGAAGGCTTGAAAACCTCCGTTTGAAAATTCGTCAAAGGAAACAGGCGGCTGTTGCCCATCCTCTGGAGGCGGGGCGGGGCGCTCATCAGGAGAATCAGACCGTAGCGCGGCTTCGGCTGTTTTGTTGGCACCCATTTGCAGATCCTGTTTGAGCGAATCAAGCGTGGACTGTGACTGAATGGTGTAGAGGGCGATTCCAAAGATGGACAAAGTCAACGCGAGAATAAATGTGTAAAGCAACGTAAAGCGCAAACGAATCGACATTATTCCTCCCGCAAAGCATAGCCCACACCGCGCACGGTTTGAATCAGACGTGAGCCACCCTCGGCTTCGAGTTTTTTGCGCAGGTAGCCGACGTAGATTTCGAGCACGTTGTCATCGCCGCCGAAATCATAACCCCACACATCGTTGAGGATCTGCCTGCGCTCCAACACCTGGCGCGGATGCCGCAGCAGCAGATGCAGCAAGTTGAATTCGGTCATGGTGAGATTCAAATCCATATCCCCACGTCTGGCTTCACGGGTGGATGGGTCGAGAGTCACATCGGCATAACTGGCTTTTTGATTCTCGGGTTTTACCTCCACCCGCCGCAACATGGCATGGACGCGAGCCACGAGTTCGGCAGGCGCAAACGGTTTCACAAGGTAATCATCGGCGCCGCTTTCGAGTCCTTCCACGCGGTTTTCGATGGCGTCCCGCGCCGTGAGCATCAGAATCAGCGTCTTGTTTTCTTCATCGCGCAGGCGTTGAATGAAAGTCAACCCGTCCATTTTGGGCATCATCCAATCGGCAATGATGAGGTCAGGCTTATGCGTTTGCACGAGCGGAAGGGCTTCCAGTCCGTTTGTGGCGGTGAGTACGTCAAGGTTTTCGTAGGTCAGCGTGCGCTGAAGCATTTTCAAGAGTTTGGGGTCATCGTCGACGATCAGTACAGTAGGCATGGGGTCTCGCTTTATTTTTTGTAGGGCAGGCTTGCAGCCCGCCATGTTTATTGTGTAATAAGCATACTATAAACAACCTTCCTGTGAAAATGCTGTGAAGAGAATAAAGTGGGCGGTTTTCTTGGCGTTTTTACAGTTTTTTTGTTTTTTGCTACCGTACATCCGTCATTGCGAGCCGCCGACCTTGCCTTTTGGCGGCGAAACAATCCCAAAATTACGGCTGGGATTGCTTCGGGCAAGAACAAGAGCGCCCTCGCAATGACGAAAAACAGTAGGATGTACAGTAGAGAACTGTTTTTGAGAACTTTACAAGTTCTTCAAAATTTTCACAATGATTTCACAGACCTTTCTTGGCTTCTTCACAGGTTGAAATTCTAGAATGCGGGTGTTCGATAATACCAACCAATTTTAGTCCTTTCCCCGAACTTCATCTGCTCACTCTCCTCTCGGGTGAGGTTCGGGGAAGGGAAAGGAGCCAAAAATGAAAACCTCTACAAAAACAAACCTTGTTCTCGATATTACGATCTTCATTGCCTTTCTGGTGATTGCCAGCCCCAAACTGACCGGTAACACCATTCACGAATGGCTTTCGGTGGCGTTCAGTGCCGCCATTGTGACACACCTGCTCTTCCATTGGAAATGGCTGGTGGAAGTGACCACGAAATTCTTCAGGAACTTCTTCAACCAGTCACGCCTCAACTATGTGGTGGACGCACTCTTCTTCGTCGCGATGACCACCGCCCTGTTGAGTGGACTGATGATCTCGAAAGATGTGATGTCCTTCTTCGGTATTCAATTGGATGTCAGCCACAGTTGGAAGACCATCCACAATCTCGCTTCAGACGCATCTGTGATCCTGCTCGGAGTTCACTCTGCCCTGCACTGGAAATGGATCGTGACCAATGTTGGACGCTACATCGTCAGCCCGGTTGCCAGCATTTTCAAACCGCGCGAACAAAAGCCCGTTGTTGCCCTCACTCTTCAGACCTCCAAGGAGAAATAACCATGAAAACCATTTTGCAAATCCTTGTCATCCTGCTTTTGGCGACGGCAGTTTCGGCCGGAGTCTATGCCCTGGTTGAAAACACCAGCCTTGTTTCGAGCAGTGAAGCGGAGCGCGGAGCGCCTCCTCAAATGACCGGCACAGATTCACAATCCATGCCTGCCCGCCCCGAAGGCGGAGATGAACACAGCGCTTCGTTCTCGCGGGGCATGAGCGAAGTGGGTATGGTGCTGGCAAAGTTGAGCGTCATCACCGTCCTGATCTTGCTCATACAAAAAGCCATTGATCTTTTACGCAGACCAAAGTTGAAACCGATGGCGTGATTTTCGTGGAACAAGCCTACAACTTGTTCCATTTTTTTCACAGCATATTCACAGCCGTTTCTTGGCTTGCACACAGCGCCCTCTTTTAGAATGAACTCATAAGAAACGGAGCAATCTCATGACCCTCAAAACCAAACGCAACCTTCCGCTCGTCCTACTGCTGATCGGTATTCTGCTCTTCATGGCAGTTGGTATGGGCAACCAGGTCATCACCTCGTACACCGTCACCCCCGCCACTTTGCAGGCGTGGACGGCAAACCTCAGCGCCTCGCTCATGGCGGCGCAATAAACTCGGAGAAACCTCAACATGAAAAAACTGATTTTACTTTTTTTGACTCTTTCCCTCGCGCTCGCCGCCTGCGGAACGGCAGTTACTGACTCAACTACATCCACCACGACGGATACAACGCTTCAGTCCGCGCCGGTCACTGCTTCTGAACCTTTATCAGTTTCCTACACTGACGAAGACCAAACGCCGCCCAGCATAGACTCTGCCGTCAAGATCAACCTCGCGGGCGATGTCATCACCGTCGAAGGCAGCGGCGCAAGCGTGAACGGCTCCACCGTCACCATCACCGCACCCGGGGTGTACGCCATCAGCGGCACACTCAACAACGGACAGATCCTCGTTGAAAGCGCCAAAGAAGGCACCGTCAATTTGATTCTCAACGGCGCGACCATTTCCAACTCATCCACCTCGCCCATCTTCATCAGCGCGGCAGATAAGACCATCATCACCCTCGCCGATGGCACACAAAACACCGTAACAGACGGCGCGACCTATGTCTTCACCAGCGCCGAAGTGGACGAACCCAACGCGGCAATTTTTAGCAAAGACGATCTAGTCATCAATGGCAACGGCTCTTTAACTGTCAACGCCAACTACAACAACGGCATCGCCAGCAAAGATTATCTGCGCATCGTCAGCGGAACCATTACCGTCAATGCTGTCAACGATGGCATCAAAGGCAGAAACTACATCTCGATCAAAGACGCCAGCCTCACGGTCAACGCCGGAGGCGATGGTCTTCAATCGAACAATGACGAAGACGCCACCAAGGGCTATGTCCTCATCGAAGGCGGCACGCTCAACATCACCGCAGGCATGGACGCAATTCAAGCCGAAACGCAACTCACGGTCAATGCGGGTACGCTCAACCTGGTGACTGGCGGCGGTAGTGCAATCAACTACGAATTTGAAGAAAGCGCCAAAGGCTTGAAAGCCGGTGTGGATGTGACTATTGTGGGCGGCACCATCATGATCGACTCCGCCGATGATGCAGTTCACTCGAACGGCAGCGTCAGCATCAACGGTGGCGATCTGCAAATTTCCTCCGGCGACGACGGCATCCATGCCGATGTCTCACTCACAATCAATAACGGTAATGTGAACATTCTCAAATCGTATGAAGGTTTGGAGAGCGTTCTGCTCACCATCAACGGCGGCACGATCCACCTCAATACCGAAGACGACGGCATCAACGGCTCTGGCGGCGCGGACGGTTCCTCTGTCAACGGGCGACCCGGGCAAAACCAGTTTGAATCGGGCAGCGCACAGGTCTTTCTCAACGGCGGCTATTTATATGTCAACGCGCAAGGTGACGGGCTGGACTCCAACGGAACCATGAGCATGTCTGGCGGCACGGTCATCGTCAACGGACCGACCAACAGTGGCAATGGCTCGCTGGATTTTGGCTCCTTCGATATCACCGGCGGCTTCCTGATCACGGCTGGCAGTTCGGGCATGGCTCAATCTCCAAGCATATCATCCACTCAATATTCGATCATGTACAACTTCGACACCATGCAAGCCGCTGGCACACTCGTTCACATTCAATCATCCACCGGCGAAGAACTATTCACCTTTGCTTCGGCGAAGGAATTTCAATCGGTAGTCATCTCATCTCCGCAGATCGCAAACGGTGAAACCTACACTGTCTTCACTGGCGGCACATCCACCGGTACAGCAGTAGACGGTTTGTACTCCGGCGGCGCATATTCTGGCGGAACGCAAATTGCCAGCCTCACGGTTTCAAGTGTGGTCACTACTGCAGGTGCGGCGGGCGGCGGCTTTGGTCCTGGCGGGGGTGGGGGAATGCCCCCCGGCGGTGGAGGTGGCGGACCGCGTCCATAGTTTTCGTAGCACAAGTCAATTGGCTTGTGCTACTTTTTTTCTTCGTGAAAATTCGTGTTATTCGTGGATTATCTTTTCACAGCAACCTCACAGGTTTTTCTTGGTTTCTTCACAGCCCTCTTTTTTACAATGGACTCATGTCAAGCAAACTCAGTCACACCATTCGGCGCTTCAATCGCTTTGAACTCAAATACCTGCTCAGTCTCAAACAAGCCGAGATTTTCAAAAAAGCCTTGCGCGCCTACCTGCTCGCCGACGAACACGGCAGCGGCAACGGACGCTACGCCCTCGCCAGCCTGTACTACGACTCGCCAGACCTGCGCTGTTATTGGGAAAAAGTGGATGGCTTGCGCTTCAGACGTAAATTACGCATTCGCCGCTACGAGACGCCTGGTGCCCCGCTGACAACGGATACGCCCGTCTTCGTGGAGATCAAGCAACGGCTGGACAGAGTGACTCAGAAACGCCGCGTCATCCTACCGTATGGTGAAGCGCTGCGGCTGTGTAATCAGCGTCAGTACCCAGATCAAGTATCGGCGGAGGATGAAGCGGTTGTGGATGAAATCTACGCCTTTGTCTGGCAGTACAACCTGCGCCCGGTCAGCATTGTCCGCTATGAACGGCAGGCATTCATCGGCACTGATTATGACATCGGCTTGCGTGTCACGTTTGACACCGCGCTCAGTTATCAGGTTCATCAACTGCGGCTGGAAGAGGAAGCCTCAAGCCTGCCCATGCTTTCACCCGACCGCACGGTGATGGAGATCAAGGTCAACGAGCGCATTCCCTACTGGCTGACCGAGATGATCGCGGCACACAACCTGCGTATGATCCGCATCAGCAAATATTGCCGCGGCATCGAACTCGCTAACGGGCACGCCGATACCTTTTCACGTTTTGCACTTGTTTCGCAATAAAAATTTCAGGAGACCATCATGGATATTTTCAACCTGCAAGACCTCACCGGAGAAATCTCGGTTCTCGATATTGTCATCGTCATGACGCTCAGTTTTGTATTGAGCGCTTTCATAGGCTGGGTATATAAGATCACCCATCGCGGCACATCGTACACACAGAGTTTTGTGTTTACGCTGGTCATCAACGGCATGGTGGTGGCGCTGATCATGATGATCGTCGGCTCGAACATTGCGCGGGCATTCTCGATGGTCGGGGCGTTGTCCATCATCCGCTTTCGCAATGCCGTCAAAGAGACACGCGATGTCGGCTTTATTTTCTTCGTCATGGCAATCGGCATGGCGGTTGGTACAAAATTCTATTTGCTGGCAGTGGCGGGCGCGGTGGTCATCAGTTTGATGATTGTGGTCATGATGCGGCTGGATTGGTTCGCGCGCGATATGGCGAGCCAGATCTTGCGGGTGCAGGTTACCAGTGATGCGGCTTTCGATAACCTCTTCGACAAGACCTTCATCAAATACACCCACACCTCCGAACTCATCAGCGTGGATACCATCCAAAACGGCGCGATGACCGAACTAACCTACAGTGTCGGTTTGCGAAAGTCCAGCTATGTGAACGACTTCCTCTCCGAGTTGCGCGGGTTGAACGGCGGAAATAAGATCACACTGATTGCCGGATATAACAGCACGGATTTGTAAGTGTCATCGAAATTGCACTCTCATTAACTTGAGAAGATATTCATCATTGCAAAAAAGCGGCGGAGAATTCTCTCCGCCGCCTACGTTGCTGTCTACGTGACGCCTACGCGTTTTCTAAATTTATATCCGTATACAATCATCCCCCTCTCATCCCCGTCATCCCGCATCTTGCGCGTAACCATTTCAACGGGCATACCAATCTGCACCTGCGCCGCCTCCACGTCGGTCAACTGTGCGGTGAGCATGGGGCCTTCGTTCAACTTGATCAGCGCCACGGTGTAGGGCGCGTTGCTGTCGAATCCGCTGGGGGCTTCGTAAATGGTGGTGTACGAATAAATCTCGCCCTTGCCGCTGAATTGGAATAACTCTTTGGCTTCGTGGTGACATTCAGGGCAGACATCACGCGGCGGAAAGATCTTCGCGTCGCAATGCGGACAGACTTCGCCCATCAGGGCATAGCGTTGTTTTTTGAGTCGCCAGTGTCGAGGGATTTCCATTTTTTCTCCTTGCTTGCAAATCCCATTTTATGGGGCGCGACTCTCAAAGGCTATCAGGCTTGCCGCTTTGCAGGAATGAGAGGGATTGGAAGTCGTCTAATCTAATTTCTCAAGGATGTGGACGACTGCCGTGGACGCTGGACCTCCGAGCGACTGGATCATCCCGACGCGCGTCCGCGTCACCTGGCACGCTTCCGCCTGACCTCGTAGCTGGGTCGCGGCTTCGACGGCCTGGTACACGCCCGTGGCGCCTCCCGCGAAGCCGCGGGCCTTGAGTCCGCCCATCGTCGCGCAGGGCAGGTTGCCCGTCAGAGAGATGCGGCCGTCGGCGGCCATCTTCCAGCCGTGGCCGCGAATCGCGAATCCCGAGGATTCGAGCGCGAGGGCGGCATAGATCGAGTAGGCGTCGTGGTATTCGAAGAAGTCAACCTGGTCGAGGGTGATGCCCGCCTGTTTGATGGCGCGACCTGTGGCGAGGTGAGCGGCTTCAAAGAAGAGCGGATCCTTGCGATCGTGCAGCGCCAGCGTGTCGGAGGCGGTGGCGGAGGCGAGAATCTTGACGAGCGGATGAGGCCAATCGGACGGGAGCAGCTCGCGGCGAGTCAGAACGAGGGCGGCGGCGCCGTCGGCGTTGGGCGCGGCGTCGAACATGTTGAGGGGAGGAGTCAGCGGCTCGGCTTTGGCGTAGGTCTCGGGCTTGATGGCTTTGCGGAACATGGCGTGCGGATTCCCCGCGCCGTTGGCATGGGCGGTGAGGGCGAACCCCGCGAAGCCGTCGGCGGGGACGTTGTATTCGTGCATGTAGCGCTGCATGAGCAGGGCGGCCTGCGCGGTGGGGGTGAGGCCTTGCACGGATTCGTAGTCGCTGTCGGCGGCGGTGGCGAGGGCTTCTTCCACGCCTGCTCCGACCTGATCGGTCATCTTCTCCACGCCGACGACGAGCGCCACGTCGACGAGGCCGCTTTTGACGGCGAGGTAGCCCTGTCGCAGCGCCGCGCCGCCTGAAGCGCCCGCGGCTTCCACGGTGACGGCTTCGATGCCAGTCAGTCCCGCGAAGTCGGCGAGCAGCGCGCCAAGGTGCGCCTGGCGCGAGAGGTTGGGCGCGAGCATGTTGCCCACGTAGAGGGCTTGCGGTTTAAGCCCGCCCGCGTCTTTGATCGCGGATTCGATGGCGAGGAAGGCGAGGTCGCGGAGACTGATGTCCCAGTGTTCGCCCACGTCCGTTTGGCCGAGGCCTGCGATGATGATTTCTGTCATGGAGTCTCTTTGGGTAAGTGGTAAGTAGTAAATGGAGATTAGAGATTAGAGATTGGAGATTGGAAGACGGTGGGAAAAATCTTTAAACACGAAGGCGCACAAAGGGGACAAAGGAATTGTGTTGCGTTCGTCGGTTTTCCTTCGTTGACTTAGTGGACTTTGTGTTTAAGCTCTTTTCGACATTGTCGTCGAGAAACAAGATTGGCAATCGGAAAAAATTACCAATTACCAATCTCCAATTACTTCCTCACTTCATCGTAATCTTCCCGCGCATACGCGCGTACGTGGCGTAATCAATCTCCGTCCGCCGCGCGATATATTCCTGAGTCTTTGTCGCTTTGCCCTGGCGCGCGAGAATCGCGTCAGTGACGGTGAGGTCGAAGGCGTCGGAGCCAGCGCCAGAGCCGAAGGAGGCGAGCAGGATGCGGTCACCAGGCTGGGCGATGTCAAGAATCGCCGTCAGCCCGATGATGGACGATCCCGAGTAGGTGTTGCCGATGACGGGGACGAGCAGTCCGGGCGCGATCTGTTCGGGGGTGAATCCGAGCATTTGCGCGGCGCGCTGCGGGAACTTGGTATTGGGCTGATGAAAGACGGCCCACTTGTAATCCTTGGCAGACGTGCCGAGCGCTTCCATCAGCGTCTTGGCGGAGGTGGTAATGTGGGCGAAGTAGGCGGGTTCGCCCGTGAAGCGGACGCCGTGCTCGGGGTACTTCTGGTACTCGCGCCGCCAGAAGTCGGGCGTGTCGGTGACGTAGGAGTACGAGGCGTTGATGACGGTCAGCGCGTTCTCGGCGGGTCCCACGATGTAGGCCGCTCCGCCCGCCGCCGCAGTGTATTCGAGCGCGTCGCCTGGCTTGCCCTGCGCGGTGTCCATGCCGATGGCGAGGGCGTAATCGGCCATGCCCGAGCCGACGAATCCCATCGCGGCGACGATGGCCTCCGTCCCCGCTTTGCAGGCGAATTCCCAGTCGCCTGCCTGGATGTGCGCGGACGCGCCTATCGCTTCGGCCACGACGGTGGAGGTGGGTTTGACCGCATACGGGTGCGACTCAGACCCGACCCAGATCGCGCGCAACTCGGCGGGGTCAATGCCTGCGCGGGCGATGGCGTTCCTGGCCGCTTCAATTGACATGGTGATCACGTCCTCGTCCAGCCCAGGGACGGCTTTTTCTTTGATCGGCAGGCCAGCGCCTTTGCCGCCTGTCCACACGCGGGCGACTTCCTTGGCGGGGAGACGATAGCGCGGCACGTACGCGCCGTAGCCGATGAACCCGACGGGGCGGGAGGGACGGAGGAGGGAGGGGGAGGAGGAGGGGGTGGTCATTTAGTTTTCCTTATGCGGCCTTTATCAGTCCACAACCGTAGTAATTCATCCGCTTGTTTTGGATCTTTTATTTCAATCATTCTAGGTTTTTCCAGTTCTCTATGTGTGATGGATTTGAAGGCTTTCTTGAAATCTCTCCATTTCATAGATTGTCCACCAATCGGCGCTTCCATGTGGTGAACAAACCGCTTTGCGCCAGCTATCTTATTACGGAAATATTCATCAATAAGAATCAAGCGTGTCGGGGAGTACACCTCAATGGTTTGATCTTTGTTTTTCATGCACTGAATCATCCAATCGCCGACCTTAGCTCTGCTTGGTTTAGTCCAATACCAGTTTTCAAGCGTGGAGCGATCTTTATTTTTTATCAGCCTATTGGCTTTTTTTTCGCTTCGTTCGAAGGCAACTTTTTCATTAGAGGGAATTTCACTCTCTACTAAGGAGATAAGCCAGAGTTTTGTGCGTGTTACATTGGGCTTGTTGTTTGATCTGCTAGATTGAGACTTGGAATATCTTGGAGGTTTATATATTTTTTGGCATTCCTTTAGATATTTTTGGAATACAGGTTCAGTGCATATTTGATTGATAAAATCTTTTGATCTTTGAAGGGCGATTGGATCAGTTGTATAAATGGCTGCCTCGTCTAATATAGCGCGTGAGTTTTTGGAAATATTAGCTGAGCCGACGAGAAGCGCCTTGTCAGTTAGGATTATCTTTGCATGTAAATCTCTTCTTGAAAAAACTTTTACGCCTCTTTTGATTAGCTTTTCGATTTCGAAAGGATTTGTCGCACCTGCTTTTACGGTTGCAGGACTCATGTCCACAATCAGCCTGTCACCTTTTTTCAATGGAAGGAGTTTTGCGCCATCAGTTCCAAGGTAGGCGACAGCGACACCCGTGCGTTTGGATGCTTTGATGATTTCAGGAATTGTTTTCCAAATATCTTCGTTAGTTAGAAAACTGATTTTGCTCAAATTCGTATTCCTTTCAAAATCTTTGCGGGCATGTTCCATCAGATGAGCGGGGTTGAAATCCCTGCTCAGTACATGGAAACCTTCGGACTGGTGGGCGAGTCGGTTTCAACCGACTTCCATGAACTGAGGCGGGGGATTCATCCCCCGCCGATTACATCCCAAAACTTCGACACCAACCCAACCCGCCCGAAAATCTCCGCGACCTGTTCGCGGCTTCGTCCATGATAATCCAATGACAGGCGCTCCCCGTACCAGAGTTTGGAGAGTTCCCAGGCGCGCTGTACCGTGATCGTCTCTCCGCGCTCGAAGTGATTTCGTTGATACCATCGTTCGATCCATTCTTCCGACTGGAAGAGAAGCATGTTCGCTCAGGTGTAGACCAGGTCATCGTACCAGCGGGAGAAGGGTAGGAGAAAATGGACAAGCAAAATGCTGTCGGAGACTTCTCCATTTTTGATTTGCAATTGAACCGTCTCATTGCTCTCTGTGCAAACGGCTTCGATGGTCGCGTCGCTATGAAGCGCGGCGGGGATGCCGAGCATGTCCCAGGCACAGTTGGCGAAGTAGGTCTTTCCATTGGCGTGGACTTTGAAATCCGTTGGGGTGCCTGAGAACGGCCAAGCCATGCGGACGGTGTAGGTCTCTGGCTCGAGGAAGATGGCGTGATGATCCGCTAATTCCTTGTAAAGCGCGCCTGTCTCTTTGATGCTGATGTTGAAGTGACGCGCGGTCTCGTCCACGCTCGGAGGGAGGGTTGTGTCCACGAGGTGGGAGTAGATGAAGTGACGGATTTGCCAGAGGAGGGTGTCGGTCATAATTTTTGATCTTGTTGGGGCGGACCTGTGTGTCCGCCCGTGCCGTGGCGCAACAAGCTGGGCAGACACGTAGGTCTGCCCCTACGATTTACGCGTTTATTCCTTTCATAATCTCCTCCGCACGATCAATTCGCACCACCTTCTCGGCCACCATCTGCGCGGCCACCTTCTCGATCAACTCTCCGCTCGCGCCTGCCGCAATCGCCACCTGTCTTGCGTGTAGCGACATGTGACCTCGTTGGATGCCTTCGGTGGCGAGGGCGCGCAGGGCGGCGAGATTTTGCGCCAGTCCCACCGAGACGATGACCTCGGCCAGTTCGCTGGCGGTCTTCACGCCCATCAGTTTCACCGCGGCCTGTGCCGCAGGGTGGACTTTGGTCGCGCCGCCGACGATTCCCACCGCCATTGGCATTTCGAGCGTCCCGACCAGGTTGCCGTCCGCGTCTTTGCCCCAGGTGGAAAGGGATGTGTACTTGCCGTTCTTCACGGCGTAGGCGTGCGCGCCCGCCTCGATGGCGCGCCAGTCGTTGCCCGTGGCGATGACCACCGCGTCCACGCCGTTCATGATTCCTTTGTTGTGCGTCGCGGCGCGGTACGGGTCGGAGGCGGCGAATGCCCAGGCGGCAAGAATCCCGTCGCGGACGGTCTCGCCAGAATAGGTTGAGATACTATCTCGACCTACAACCTCCAATTCTTTCAGGGGGATGGCGCAGCGCGCGCGGGCGAGACGTCTATCCGCGAGGTTGGACAAAATCTTGAGATGGACTTTGCCACGCGTGATGGACTCGATTTGCGGGGCGAGTCTTTCGCAGGCGGTGTTGACGGCGTTCGCGCCCATCGCGTCGCGCACGTCATAGATAAGGTGGACGACGAGGAACGCGCCGATGGGGGAGTCCTCGATGACGCGGACTTCGATGTCCCTTGCGCCGCCGCCAAATTTTTTAAGCACGGGATCAATCGTGTCGGCTTCGGCCAGCAGTTCGGATTTCTTCTCGTAGATTTTGAGCCGCGCTTCCTCGACGTTTGACAGGTTGACGACCTGCATCTGCCCGATCATGTGCGGCGCGGAGACGGTGGCGTGGAATCCGCCGCCGGCGCGCGCCAGTTTCGCCATGAACGACGCGCCCGCCACGACGGACGGCTCTTCGATTGCCATCGGGACGAGAACGTCGCGCCCGTTCACCTGGAAGTTGAGCGCGATCCCGAGCGGGAGGGCGTGCAGGCCGACTACGTTTTCGATCATGGGATCGGCGGACTCGGGGCTGAGTCCGCCTGAGGTCCACGCGGCCAGCTCGGGCGAGGTCAGACGCGCAGCCTCGGCCAGTTTGGCGCGGCGTTCGTCGAGAGTCAAATTGTAAAATCCAGCGATTCGGGAGTTTGTCATGGTTTTGTCCTTGCTGTCGCAATTGTATGTTGGCCGCCTGCCAAATTCTATCAAACTTATTGAATTTGGATATAATGGTCGAATTAGAGGATATTTCAGATGCTTTTGACGCGCGAGGAATTGCAGGAACGCCTGATCGCATTGCACCAGGCCAGCCTTGAACTGGTGAAAGACGTTTCGCTGGAGACGCTGCTCCGGCGGATCGCGGCCACGGCGTGCGAGCAGGCGCACGCGCGTTACGCCGCGGTGGGGGTGTTGGACGATGAAGGGAAGTTGAAGCAATTTATTTCAGTCGGCATGACCGAGGACGAGGCGAGGCGGATCCCGCACCCGCCGCGCGGGGTGGGACTGATCGGCGCGTTGATGAACGCCGAGGCGCCGATCCGCCTGGCGGATGTGACGCGCGACCCGCGCGCGGTCGGCTTTCCGCCGCAGCATCCGCACATGCGGTCGTTCCTCGGGGTCCCGATCCGCGCCGCCGACTTGCAACTGGGACAGATCTACCTGACGGAGAAAGTCGACGCGGGCGAGTTCACCGCCGACGACGAGAAGATCATCCAGATGCTGGCCGCATACGCGGCCGCGGCCATCCAGAACGCGCGCTTGTACGAGCGTTTGCGCGAGCGCGACGCCGCCATGACCCGCAGCAACGAAGACGCCGCCTTGCTGAACGATATCGCCTCCACGCTCGCCTCCTCGCTGGAACAGGACGAGATTCTGAACAAGACTCTCGCCCTCGTCATGAACTACATGCGGGTGGAGGCCGGCGAGATTTTTCTGCTGGAGGACGACAAAGAAACTTTGCGGATGGCGCTGCACCGCGGGCAGGCGGCCGAGGCGTTTTGGAACAGCAACCGCTTCCGTGTGGGGGACGGGTTTCCCGGCATGGCCGCGCAAAAAGGAGAGCCGATCGTCAGCCGGGACCTCACGAAGGACGACCGCTTTGTGCGCGAAGCGATCGTCCAGGCGGGGTTCCGCCAGATCGCCTGCCTGCCGCTGAAAGCTTCGGGCGAACTGGTGGGCGTGTTGGGCGTCGCCACGCGCAGTCAGTCTCCTTTCAACAAGCGCGACATTCAACTCCTCTCGGCTTTGGGAAACTGGGCCGGGCTCGCCATCGAAAACGCCCGCCTGCACCAGAACGCGCGCCGTCTCGCCGTGCTGGAGGAACGCGAACGCATCGGCATGGACCTGCACGACGGCATCATCCAATCCATTTACGGGGTGGGACTGGCGATGGAAAACCTTCAGCACATGCTGGACGAGGGAAATCCGCAGGCGAAAAACCGCGTCAAACACGTCATTGACGCCCTGAATCAGATCATCCGCGACATTCGCGCCTACATCCTTGACTTGCGGCCGCGCCAACTGAACAACGAAAACCTGCTCGACGGCCTCAAACGCCTCGCGGCGGAATATCGCGCCAATACGCTGGCCTCGGCCACCGTCAACGGCTCGAAAGCCAAACTGGATTCGCTTCCGCCCAGCCACAGTATGGCGCTGTTCCACATCTGCCAGGAGGCGCTGGCGAACGCCGCCAAACACGCCTCCGCCAAGCACGTTTCCATCAATCTGTGGGTCACCGACGAGCGCGTCGTCATGGAAGTGCGCGACAACGGCAGGGGCTTCGATCCCGAAAAAATGAGCCGGTCAATCGGTCACGGACTCGCCAACATGCAGACGCGCATCCGCACGGTGGGCGGCGAAGTGGACATCACCTCCGCGCCCGGCGAAGGCGCCAGCGTCCTCGCCTGGGTCCCGCGGCGCGTCGCGGGATGAATCGCCCGCCCGTTCGGATAATTGCCAAACGAAGCGCCAGATTCGGCGCGATGGAGGCGGGCAAACGCAGGGGCATTCGTTCACGAATCTTTAAGGCAAATATGCCATTTGGGGGATTGAATCCCGCGCAAGCCCCATATATGGGGGGCGCGGATTGGGTCAATGGCGTCTTTGGCTGAAACAGGTGTTCGAGGAATGCCCCCTCTTCTGTCCTATTGCCGCCGCGATATTTAACATTGAGCGACCTTAAAAAAGCGAAACTTTTAACATCCCGTAGGCTGAGCGTGTTGTTCAAAGCGGGGAATGTCTGCTAGAATACGGGTACGCTGAAAACGAGTTGGATGCAGCCCCTCCCGCATCCCAGATCCAAACGTGAAAAATTGCATAGATTTACCTCGCTAAGCCGCAGAAAACTGGCGGGTTAGTTCAATATACCCTATCATCTTCCTGAGGGAGCGCTTATGAACGCAGAGCACGCCTGGCAGTCAGTACTCGGCCAGTTACAAATGGAAATGCCCAGGGCTTCTTACGAAACCTGGGTGCGCGACACAAAGCCGGTCTCGTTCGACGCGGGCGTGATGACCGTCGCCGTCCGCAACGCCTACGCCCGCGATTGGCTGGATTCGCGCCTCGCAGCCACCGTCAATCGGATGTTGATGACCGCCACCGATTCCAGCGTGACCGTCAACTTCGTCGTCGCTTCGGGCGCGGACGGGGAAGCGGGGGAGGCCGACCCGGCCGAGATCCAGCCCGAGGCGCCGCCCGCGGAACCGCGTCCGCGCAGCCTGACGCTCAATCCGCGTTACACGTTCGACACCTTCGTCGTCGGCGCGGGCAACCGTCTCGCGCACGCCGCGTGTCAGGCTGTGGCCGAAAAACCCGCGCGCGCCTACAATCCGCTTTTCCTCTACGGGGGAGTCGGGCTTGGAAAAACCCACCTGCTCCATGCCATCGGGAACGCCTGCAACGCCCGCGGGCTGAATGTGCTGTACGTCTCGTCGGAGGAGTTCACCAACGACCTGATCTCCGCCATCCGCACGCACACCACGCAGGCATTCCGCGACAAATACCGCTCAGCAGACGTGCTGTTGATTGACGATATTCAGTTCATCGCCGGGAAAGAATCCACGCAGGAGGAGTTCTTCCACACCTTCAACACCCTGCACGGACAGGACAAGCAGATCATCGTCTCGTCCGATCGCCCGCCCAAGTCGCTGGTCACGCTCGAAGAACGGCTGCGCTCGCGCTTCGAGTGGGGACTTGCCGCCGACATCCAGGCGCCCGACCTCGAGACCCGTCTCGCCATCCTGCGCTCGAAGGCCGAACGGACGGGGCGTTTCGTCCCCGACGAGGTGCTGCAGGAGATCGCCCGCCGCGTTCAGTCGAACATCCGCGAACTGGAAGGCGCGCTGAACCGCATCATCGCCTTCGCCGACTTGAGCGGCTCCACCCTCAACGCCAGCCTCGTGGATGTGGCCCTGGCCGACCTGCTGCCCCAGCGCGGCGAACTCCAGCCGCAGGTTGTTATTGACGTGGTGGCGCGCTTCTTCAACCTGACCGCCGAAAAATTGCTCAGCGCCGACCGCTCGAAGAACGTCTCCCTGCCGCGGCAACTCGCCATGTATATTTTGCGCGAAGACGTGAAAGCCTCGCTGCCGCAGATCGGCGAAGTCGTCGGCGGGCGCGACCATACCACCGTGATGCACGGCATCAAAAAGATCGAAAGCGACATAAAAAACGACGACCGTATGCAACGACAGTTAATGCAGATTCGCCAGCAGCTATACGGCCAGCAGGTTTCCGCCATATAGGGTTTCTAAAAAACCACGTCCCAAAGCGGACGTGGTTTTTGCTTTAAGCGGGCAGATTCGGGGGGCGCGCAGGCCGGTTAGAATCCCGAAACGCGGTACTCGATCTCCACGTTCACCTGGATCGTCTTCCCGTGCTGGATGTCCATCCCGAGGCTCGGTTCGGACTCCGCCTCGGCCTGCCGCGCTTTCATCATCCTCATCTGCGGCTGGAACGGCATGGGCGACTCCTCGTCGAACGCGTTCTCGTTGAACTGGTACACGCCCAGCAATTTGACTCCCAGCGCCGCGGCGACTTTCTCCGCCTTCGACTTTGCCGCCTCCATCGCGGACGCGAGGCCGCGTTCGCGCGCCGAGGCTTCGTCGTACTTCCAGTCAATCCGCTCCAGGGCGGCATTTTTCTGCGAGGCGACGATGTCCAGCAGTTCGGGCAGGCTCTCCAGTTTCCCGCAGCGGACTCTCAGCCGGTACGCCGCGCTCGACGATTTGAGCAGGACGCCGCTCGAAGTCTCCACGTACACGCCCTGCAAGTGGACGTCTTCCGCGGCCACGCCCGCGCGCGTCAACTCGTCCACGAGCGCGCTGACCTCCTTCGCCTTCTTCAGCGCCTCGTTCCCGCTGACGACGGACGAGCCGCGCACGGTCACGAACAGGTCCGCGTGCGTGGCGTTGACTTCCTCTTTGACGGTTGCAGAAACGTGAATGGTGTCGGGTTTGGTTTCCATAATCGATTCCTTTTGATTTGTTTGATAAAGATCCGCGCTTGTCCGTGCGATCCGTGAAATCCGTGTCCAAAAAGAGTTAGGAAACGCTCTCCTGGACGTCGGACTTCGGCGGAATTTTACTCATCGCGTATTCTGCCAGCGCGGCGATGGTGAGACTCGGATTGACGCCGGGGTTGGCGGGCATGATTGAGCCGTCAATAACGTACATGCCTTCGTAGTTGTGGACGCGGAAGTTCTCGTCCACCACGCCTTCGGAGGCGTCGCGTCCGAGCGGCGCGCCGCCGAGGATGTGGGCGGTTGTCGGCAGGCCTAGCAGGTTTTCGCCGATGGAGCCGAGCGCGATCCCGTTTGTCCGTCTGGCGAAGTCGCGCGTCAACTCGTGCGAGCCTTCCACCTGCGCGTGGATCTTGTAGCCGGGCTCCTCGTCCGCCACCATGCCGCGGCGGAAGAGCGTGAAGAAACTGCGTCCCATGCGGAAGCGCATGCGGTTGTCGGCGTGCTGCATCACCAGCAGGATGGTGGTGTTGTGCGCCCAGCCCGGCAGGAGCAGCGCTTTGAGAAAGTCCACAGGATGGGTCAGCGACCAGCCGATGAACTTCAACACGCGCGCCGGGACGGGGATGTCTTTCTCGATCAGCGGCGCGGCCAGGAAGCGCATCAGGCTGGAGCCGTCGGGGTAGCGGACGGGTTCGACGCGCGTGATCTCGTCGTGGTTGTAGATGGACGAGATCGCCACGCCCTCCGAGTAGTTGACGTCCGATCTGCGGGCCAGCGAGCCGAGCAGCGCCTCGGAGTTGGTGCGCACCATGTGGCCGACGCGCGGCGACAGGTTCGGGAGCGAGCCGCCCTCGCGCAAACGCAGGAGCAGGCGGACCGTCCCCATCACGCCCGCGGCGAAGATGACGTTTCGGGCGCGGACTTTGGTCGTCCGCTTGAAGAGTTTGGTGGAGTCGCGGTAGGCGACCTCATAGCCTGACGGCGGATCGGTCAACGGCCTGACGTCAACTACTTCGGATTCTGGGACGATCTTCGCGCCGTTCTTCTCCGCGAAGTACAGGTAATTTTTGGGGAGGGTGTTCTTGGCGTTGTAGCGGCAGCCGACCATGCACCCGCCGCAGTGACGGCATCCCGCGCGGTCGGGGCCCGCGCCCCCGAAGTAGGGGTCGGGGACGGTCGCGCCCGCCTCCCCGAAGTACGCGCCGACGTCGGTGGCGCGGAAGGTATGTCCCATGCCGCATTCCTCGGCGATGTCTTTCAGCAGGAAATCCGCCGTCCACAATTTCGGGTTGCGCGCCGCGCCGAGCATCCGACGGGCGGTCTCGTAGTGCGGACGCAGCGCCTCGCCCCACTTCACGTTTCGATACCAGGCGGGCGTCGCGAAGGTCGCCTCGGCGGGGACCTCCAGCACGTTGGCGTAGCCGAGACTCCCGCCGCCCACGCCCGCGCCGTGCAGTACCATCGCGCCTTTGAGTATGCCGATCTGCAAAATGCCGTGCGCGCGGAGGGCGGGCAACCACAGATATTTCCAGAACTGCCAGTTGGTTTTGGCGAAATCCCGGTCTTCGAAACGCCTGCCTTTTTCCAGCATCAAGACCGAGTAGCCCTTTTCGGTCAACCGCATGGCGGAGACGCTGCCCCCGAATCCCGAACCGATGATGAGGTAATCGTAGACTGTGTCCATAAGCGCTCTCCGAGGCGAATTGGGACGATTATAACAAACAGCCGCCAGCGAGAACTGGCGGCGATTTGTCGTTGATCGGATTGCGTTTCACCCGGAGTTGTCTTCCCACGCGTCGGCATTTTGTTTGATGGCGTTCAACCGTTCCCAGTGACGTTGAATCGCTTCGTTCCCTTTTTTGGTGATTCTGGCTCGCGTGCTGGGTTTCTTCGCGACGAATTGTTTTTGTATGCTCACCAGGCCCGCCTCCTCCAGTTTCGTCAATTGGACGGAAAGATTGCCGTCGCTTAATCCCGTCAGGCGGCGGAGGGCGGTGAAGTCTGCGCTTTCGCAGGCCGAGAGGGCCGTCAAGATGGCGAGACGGGCGGGTTCGTGGATCAACTTGTCGAGGTTGGCGAGTTCTTCAAAGGGCGTGGTCATCTGCTTTCGCCTCCGTCGTTGACAGGTCACGCGTGATGCGGATGTGACCCCAAATCCCCATGAGAGTGAGGATCACGCCAACGATCATGAAAACGCCCGTTACCTGCGACTTGATTCCCCATCCTTTCCACCATGCGACGCCAAAGAGGGGCAGGATGCTGACGATCAGGATCAAAATAGACGCGCTGACGTTTTCGGGGAAGACCGTCAACGCCCCGCTTCGGACTGGCCGGGTTGCGCGCCAAAAATCTGCGAACAACCCGGCGGCGAACACGAGTCCGAGCGCGCTGACGGGAACGATCTCTGCCGTGTCGAGCGCAAACGCCAGCAACGCCAATGCGCCAAACACAATGGATACGATCGTTTCCTGCTTGCGTTGACTCAGCGTCTGTGTCACCGTCCCAAACACGCGGGTGTAATAGCGGTCAATCAGCCAATAGAGCAGAGCGGCAACCGCCAGGGCGATCAGGGGACCGTCCAACTGGCCCTGTCTGGCGTTGGTCCAGGCTGCCACAAATAAACTCAACAGGCCGATAGGGACTACTCGCAGCCCTTGTAGTTTTGAGTAATTGGCGGCGATAAATTTGATCTGGGAGTAACGGTTTTTCATGGTGTCTCCTTTCTGTGAAGTACTTTATATCATAAAGTACTCTTATATTATAAGTGGATTTGGCGAATTGTCAAGTCTTCCGCAATAAGAAAACCGCCAGCGGGAACTGGCGGTCGATGGATCGTTACAGCCCACTTATTGGTATTTATAGAACCCTCTCCCCGACTTCCTTCCCAAATATCCCGCGTCCACCATCTTCCGCAGCAGGTACGCGGGACGGTATTTGTCCTCGCCGAGGTCGCGCTGGAGGACTTCCATCACGAACAGGACGACGTCGAGTCCGATCAGGTCGGCGAGGGTGAGCGGCCCCATCGGGTGGTTCATGCCGAGTTTCATCACCGTATCAATGGCTTCGGGCGTGCCGACTCCCTCCTGCAGGGCGAAGACCGCCTCGTTGATCATCGGACACAAAATGCGGTTGGAGATGAAGCCTGGCGAGTCGTTCGCTTCGACGGGTTCCTTGCCCATCGTCTTGCAGACGTCCGTCACGGTCTGCGTCGTTTCATCCGACGTGCCGAGGCCGCGGATCACTTCCACCAGTTTCATCAACGGGACGGGGTTCATGAAGTGCATCCCGATGACTTTGTCGGGGCGTTTCGTCGCCGCGGCGATCTTGGTGATCGAAATGGACGAGGTGTTGCTGGCGAGGATCACGCCCTCGCGCGCGTTGGCGTCCATGTCTTTGAAAATTTTGAATTTCAGTTCGGGATTCTCCGTCGCCGCTTCGATGACCAGGTCCGCGTCCTTCATCGTGGACATGTCGCCGACGAAGACGATCTTGTCCGCGTTGGCTTTTTGCTCGGCGGTGACGACTCCCTTCTCCAGCAGTTTCGCCGTTGACTTGGCGATGGTTGCCTTCGCTTTCTCCAGCGCGGCAGGGACGACGTCCATACAGGTGACGGCGTAACCAGAAGTTGCGGCTACTTGGGCAATTCCATTTCCCATCGTTCCAGCGCCGATCACAAAAATTTTTTTGATATCCATGTTGTCTCCTTGTCAGTTAGTCGTGTAGTCGCATTGTCGCATAGTCGCGTAGTCATGTTGTCGCATAGTTGCATGGTCATCTGGTTGAATCAGATTTGGACTTTCGCAAATATGCGATAAAAGCGTTGATGGATTTCTTTGTTGTCGTCGCCATGTCGTACACTTGTTGAAAATCCTGCGGGGTAATGTACTTTCGGTCGAGGGCGAGGTAGGTCTCTGACTGAACCTCGCTCGCGGAACGCCGCGCATACTTTAGAAAGCGTATAAACTCGACGTCGGAGCCATCGTCAAATCCCTCGGCGATGTTATGCATGATCGAACCAGCCGCGCCCTGGATCTGATCGCGAAGGCGATAATCTTTGACGAAGTTGCCTTTCTCGGTCAAGTCGTAGACGAGGTTGGTCAGTTCTCGCGCTTGCTGCCACGCGCGAATATCCTCGAACTTCTCGATCTTCACTTTCGCCTCCTATATTTTAAATTCGGATGATCGAACTACCAGTCGCTTTTCCATGTCAGCAACCAACTACGCGACCATTTGACCACCCGACCACCCGACCACGCGGCCACCCGACCACGCGGCCACCCGACCACTCGACCACGCGACTATCCGACTACCCGACTACGCGACTACTCAACCTCCACCGCCATCGCTACCGCTTCGCTGCCTCCCAAACACAGCGACGCGACGCCGCGCTTCAACCCGCGATCCTTCAGCGCGTAGATGAGCGTCGTCAGGATGCGCGCGCCGCTCGCGCCGATGGGATGTCCCAGCGCGATCGCGCCGCCGTTGACGTTGACTTTGTCCCAGTCCCAGCCCTGATCCGCGAGCGCGTAACCGTCCGCGAGGACTTGCGCGGCGAAGGCTTCGTTGAGTTCGATCAGGTCCACGTCGGCGAGCGTCCAGCCGATTTTTTTCAGCAACCTGGGAATCGCCAGCGCGGGGGCGCGGAAGAGATACTTCGGCTCGTCGGCATATTGATCGTAGCCGACGACGCGCGCCAGCGGTTTGAGTCCGCGCGCCTCGGCGTAGGCGCGGCTCGAGACGACGACCGCGGCCGCCCCGTCGTTCAGACCCGGCGCGTTCCCCGCGGTCACCCTGCCGTCTTTTTGGAAGGCGGGCTTGAGCGCGGCCAGTCCCTCCAGTGTCGTGTCGCGGCGCGGCGCTTCATCCACGTCGAAAACCGTCACGCCTTTTTTCGATTTGATTTCCACGGGGACGATCTCCGCCTTGAACTTTCCCGCGTCGCTGGCGGCGAGCGCCTTTTGATGACTCTCGAAGGCGAACTTGTCCATCGCCTCGCGCGTGACCTCGTACTCGGCGGCGATGAACTCGGCGGCCGCGCCCATGCTCCAATTTTCGAGCGCGCACCACAGGCCGTCGTTGAGCAGCGCGTCGGTGAGTTGGGCGTGACCGAAGCGAAGTTCGCCGCTTCGCCCGTTGACGAGGTAGGGGGCGCGGCTCATCGACTCGAACCCGCCCGCGACGAACAATCGCCCGTCGCCCGCTTTGATGGCCTGCGCCGCGAACATGGCGGCCTTCAACCCCGAGCCGCAGACTTTGTTGATGCTGGTCGCGCTGACCGAGGAGGGCAGTCCCGCGCTGATCACAGCCTGACGCGCGGGAGCCTGTCCCAGCCCCGCGGAGACGACGTTGCCCATGAAGGCCTCGTCAATGTCGGCGGGATCCATGCCCGCGCGCTTCACCGCTTCCCTGACGACGATCGCGCCCAACTGCGGCGCGGGGAGGGAGGCGAGGCTTCCCTGAAATTTTCCGCTCGGCGTGCGGACCGCGGAAAGGATGACGGATTCAGTATCCTTGCTCATGGCTGCTCCTGTTGACTGACATGGAATTCTGGTCTGAAATTGGGACATCGAGGCAGGACGCGCGTCTCGAGACCGGCGTCATTTCTCCTCCTGTCTCGACGCGATATATTCAATCGCGGCTTCGGCGATCAACCCTGAACGCGTCTCGCCGTGCTCCGCCGCGTATTTGTCCATCACGTTCAATACTCGTTCTGGCAGGGTAATGTTGATGCGGCGCGTCTTGCCCGAAAGTTTTGTGACGTCCACTGTCGCCAGCGCCCAGACGCCGTCCGCGTGATCGGGATTGCCCTGATGTTCGTCAATGGACTTCGGCGCGGGGATCGGCTCGCCGTCCAGCAATAAACCTTCGAGATGAGTCTCGATGGCTTCAACAACTTCCTGCAAGGCCTCGTCCATGCTTGCACCCGCGCTGAAACAACCGGGCAGGTCGGGAACCGTGACGCCGTAATCGCTTTCAGGGTCTTTGTGAATGACAACGGGATAACGCATAAAGCCTCGAATGACTGCCTCGAATATGGACCAGTATCCAGCCGTCCTGCTTGAGTTTGGCGATAATGTCTCGGCTGTTCATGGAATTATACACACGATACACACATTGTCAATTGCTCGAGCCATTTTTCCACCCCTCTTTGACCCTCTTATACGTCTCATCGATCGTCTCAGGCAGGACGCGCGTCTCGCCGAGGATGGACATGAAATTCGAGTCGCCTGCCCAGCGCGGGACGATGTGCATGTGGACGTGGTCTGGCACGCCCGCGCCCGCCGCCTTGCCGATGTTCGCACCCACGTTGAACGCCTGCGGATGGTAGATATTTTTCAGGATGACGATGGCTTGGGAACTCAACTCCATCATCTCGGCGCGCGTCTCGGAGTCCAGTAATTCGAGCGAGGCTTTGTGGTCCATGGGCGCGACCATGAGATGACCGTTCGTGTAGGGGAACAGGTTGACGATGACGAAGGCGCGCTGTCCGCGATGGACGATCAGGTTTTTGGAATTATCTTCCGTCTTCGCCAGAGCGTTGCAGAAAACGCATCCGTCTTCTTTTATATGACCTTCGATGTACTTTCTTCGCCAGGGGGTTGTCATTCGTTTCATGCGGCGATTCTAGCAGAGATTCTTTAATCCTCCAAAACGGTTTTCAAATCTTTAAATACAAAGGGCTCAAAGGAGGGCGCGTGATGACGGGGTTTCTTCTTTTTCGACAATCACGAACGATGGTCAAAAGCAGAAAACCAAAATCATCATTCAACCCACCTTCGTTACCTTCGTGGCCTTTGTGTTTAATCTCTTTGCTTGACCGCTAAAACTCGCAGATGGATTTGGTTGACTCTCCCCCTTGCCTGCGGTATCCTCGCCGCCGTGACACAGCCGACCCTCTTCGCCTCCGTCCAGTGGACGGTCACCCGCCTCACCGCGCACATTCGACAGACGCTCGAATCCGATCCTGCGCTCCAGGACGTTTGGGCGCGCGGCGAACTCTCCAACGTTTCGCGTCCCGCCTCGGGACATTTGTACTTCACCCTCAAAGACGCGGGCGCGTCCCTGCGCGGCGTGATGTGGCGGACTGAGGCCTCGCGCCTCAAAGTTCCCCTGCGCGACGGCATGGAAGTAGACGTCCACGGGCGCATCGGCGTTTACGAAGTCGGCGGGCAATACCAACTCTACGCGGACGCGCTCCGTCCCGTGGGCGAGGGCGCGCTCTACGCGGAATTTCTGCGGCTCAAAGCGCTGCTCGAAGCCGAGGGACTTTTCGACGCCTCCCGCAAGCGCGAGATTCCCCAACTCCCCAAACGCATCGGCATCGTGACCTCCGCCACGGGCGCGGCCCTGCGCGACATGCTCGACACCCTGCGACGTCGACTCCCTCTTGTGGACGTGATCCTCGCGCCCTCTCCCGTTCAGGGCGCGGACGCGCCTCCCGCCCTCGCGGCGGCTCTGCAAAACCTGAATCGACTCAAACCCGACACGATCCTCGTCGCGCGCGGCGGAGGCTCCATCGAAGATTTGTGGGCCTTCAACGACGAGCGCGTCGTCCGCGCGGTGGCGGCCAGCGCGACTCCCGTCATCAGCGGAGTCGGTCACGAGACGGATTTCACGCTGACCGATTTCGCCGCCGACCTGCGCGCGCCCACTCCCACCGCCGCGGCGGAACTGGCGACGCCCGTCACGCTGTTCGACCTCGCCTCCGCGATGAGCGATCTCGGTCAGCGCATGGACATGGCAATGCGCAGGCGGGTTGAGATGAACCGCGTTTCGCTTTCCAATCTCCGATCTCGCCTGCTCTTCGTCTCTCCCGCGCGTCGACTCCAGACCGAGCGTCAGCGCGCCGACGAGCAGGGACGGCGTCTCGAGGCCGCGTGCGCGCATCGTCTCGCGTTCGAGGCGGAAAAAACCGCGGGGCTGGGAAAACGCCTGGTGGCGCTGAGTCCGTTCGAGGTCCTGGCGAGAGGCTACGCGGTAGTGACGCGTCCCGCGGATGGGAGTCTGATTCGGAGCGTCGGTCAGTTAAATCCGAATGAGGAAATCGAAGTGCGCGTGTCGGATGGAAAGTTCGGCGCAATCGTAAATCGTAAATCGTGAGAGGAATGATGGCAAAAACACCCAAACCTGTCGAGTCGTTGAGTTATGAGGAGGCGATGGCCGAACTGGAGTCCATCGTCGCCGCGTTGGAGGAGGGGAATCAAAAACTGGAGGAGGCGATGACGCTGTTCGAGCGCGGCCAGGCGTTGATGAAACGCTGCGCTGGGCTGTTGGAAGCCGCCGAGTTGAAAGTGCAGAAATTATCGGGCGGCGAATTGTCCCCCTTCGCAGAGGAAGAATGAACCTGGCCGGGCTTTTACAAAACAAGGTCTTGATCGGCACGCTGGTCGCCTGGCTGCTGGCGCAGGGACTGAAGCCCTCGTTCGAGTATCTTCGCACGCGCGTCTGGAAGTGGAGCAAACTGCTGGACGCGGGCGGGATGCCGAGCTCGCATTCCGCGTTGATCGTCAGCGCCACGCACGGAATCGGTTTGTTTCTCGGTTTCGATTCGCCCCTGTTCGCGCTCGCGATCGCCATCACGATGATCGTGGTCTACGACGCGGCGGGCGTGCGGCGGCAGGCGGGAATCCACGCGGAGCGGATCAACGTGTTGTTTGACGAGCTGATGAGCGGCCATTTGTGGAGCGAGAAAGACTTGCGCGAGGTGATCGGTCACACGCCGCTGGAAGTAGTGGGAGGTATTTTGCTGGGGATCGTGATCGCCACGGCGAATTGGCTGATCTGGAAATAACGGTCCGCGGCGCGGAACTTTGTAAAGAGGCGAGCGTCTTGAGTTTGACAAGGAGAAAAAAATGAAGCCGACCCTCTCTTCTTCGATTCTGATTCTTGGCCTGGCGCTCGCGGCCTGCGGACCCGTCACCGCGGCGCCCGAAGTTAACCCCCCGTTGAGCGCGCCGACCGCCGCGCCTCTGGGAGATTCGATCCTCGTCTGGCAGCGTTCGGGCGGCTTCGCGGGCTTTTGCGACAAAGTGGTCGTGGGGCCGACGTTCGAAGCGACGGTCTATAACTGCAAGGGCGGCATGAAAGTCACGTTCAAGTTGACCGAAACGCAGAGCGCGCAGCTGCGCGGCTGGCTTTCCGCGTATCGGCCTGTCGAATTTGTCCAGTCCGATCCGCCCATGGCCGCGGATGGGATGTACGTTTCTCTGCAACTCGCGGGGCGCGGCAGCCGCCCCGCGGACGACGCGGCCATCCAATCCATGCTGGATTTCGCCTCCAGTTTGTTGTCCAGCGCGCCGTAGCCGCGAGGGAGGGCGGAGGCACAGGCCTGCCCTACAATTTTCTCCGAATCAATTGAACAAGACTTTGGATCTCCGGGACGCGCAGGGCGAGCATGACCAGCCCATAGGCGATTCCCCCAACCGCGACGCCTCCCAGCCCGACCAGCCAGCGGTTCATCCCGCCCGCCAGCCGAATCCACACCCCGAGCGCGAGACTCATCCCCGCGCCCGCGATTGCCGCGGACGCGAGTCCCTGCGCGATACGTTTCCCCTCGATCCCGCCGAGGCGTTGACGCATCACCACGAAGAGCGCGGAGGCTTCGAGCGCGGTCGCGAGGCTGTTGGCGAGGGCCAGGCCTCCATGCGGCATCCAGCCCCAGGTCAGGAAGAGACGCGGGAAGGTCAGGGAGAAGATCACGTTCAGGAGCATGGCGACCGTCCCGATCAGGACGGGAGTCTTCGTGTCGTGTTGGGCGTAGAAGGCGCGCGTCAGCACTTCCATGATGGAATGACCGACGAGTCCCGCCGCGTACCAGACCAGCGCCCAGGCGGTCATCTCGGCGGTGAGGGCGTTGAACTCGCCGCGCTGGTAGAGCATCGAGACGATGGGACGCGCCAGGAGCATCAGTCCCAAACTCGCGGGGACGGAGAGCAGGAACATGCCGCGCAGCGTGGAAGCCAGCGAGGCGCGCATTTCGTCCTGTTTGCCGAGGGCGTGCTGGGCCGCGAAGGTGGGCATGGCGGCGATCGCCGCGGATTGCGCGATGGCGGCCTGCGCCATGAGCATGAGCATGAAACCATACGTGAGGCTGATGATGCTGCCCGCGTCCATGCGCGAGGCGAGATTGGTGTTGACCCAGAAGTTCAGTTGCACGATTGCCGCGCCGAAGACGCGCGGCCCCATCAGGCGGATGACTTTGTGGACGTCGGGGTTGGAGAGTCCGAGCGAGGCGGAGAATGTCCCGTGAAGTTTGAAGAGAGAGGGGAGTTGGATCAGCAGGAAGAGCGTCGAGCCGAGGATCACGCCCCAGGCCAGGCCGTAGATTCCCATCCAGCGACTTAAGACCAGCGCGCCGAAGATCAATCCCAGCTGATACATGGCCGCCGTCAATTGCGGGATGAAGAAGACCTGGTGCGCGTTGAGGATGCTGACGACCAGCCCGCCCACGCCGAAGAGAATAGCTGAGATAGACTGGATGCGGAGCAGGTCAATCGTCAACTGGAATTGACGCGGGTCAGCGGAGAGGCCAGGCGCGAGCAGGTAGCGGACGATCTGCGGCGCAAAGATGGAGACGAGCGCCGCGGCCAGGATCAACGTCAGCGTGACGAGGTTGACGAGCGAGGAGGCCAGTTTCCACGCGGCGGCGCGCTTTTCCGTCACGAGCAGGCTGGTGAAGGTGGGGAGGAAGGCCGAGCCGAGCGCGCCCGCCGCGATCAGGTTGAAGAGCGTCTCGCTGACGCGGTTGGCGGCGGAGAAGGCGTCCAGGTCGGAGGCGGTGAAGGCGCTTGCCACGATCATCGAGCGGACGAGACCGGCCAGCTGTCCCAGCAGGATGGCAAGCATCACCGTCCCGCGGCGCGGGCGATTTTTTGGTTGGAGGAGGTCACAGAGCGGGATTATATCGCAGGTCGCAACGTCATCCCGTTTTACGCGCCCGCCGCTTTTTCCGCGGCGGCCACCTCATACACCGTCGCCGCTTCGGACGCCAGCAGAAACTCGTCGGGTTTATGCGGATCGCGGAAGGCTTCGAGCGCGGCGCGCGATTCCCAGAACGAGAGCAGGAGAATGGTGACGAACTCCCCCTGCGCGTCGAGCAGGATGTGGATGCTTTGGTTGCCCTCCGCCGCGCGATACGCGGGGATGACGCTCTCGCCCAAATGCCGAAGGTAATCCTCAGAGATATTCACGCGCAAAATGCCGCGCCAGATTCGTGCGATCATACATTTGATAGAAGCGACAGCCGCCTTCAAGGCGACTGCCGCTTCAACTCCTTCACAAATACCTTGCGACAGCCATCCCCAGCATGGCGATTGCAAGCAAGACGAGGTCGAACTGATACGCCTTCATCAACGACGATTGCAAGCGGCTCATTTCCTGGACCTTGGCTGGATTCGGCGCGCTCTGCGCGGAGCCGATCTCCGCCCCGAGTTTTGCAATTCTCTCCTGCATCTTGCCGAAATAGCCCGCGCCCATCACATACGAGCCGAGCGCCGCGACCGCGCCGACGGTGAACGCCGCGCCCGCGCCCGTCGTCCAGATGAAACTGATCCCGCCTGCGAAGAAGCGCGCGTACAACAGAGCCCCCGAAAGCACGGTGATCGTGGTGACGAGTCCCATCATCGCGCCGAACTTCGGTCCGAGCGTTTGCAGGAATTTCTGCCCCGCAGACTGAGCCGAATACGCGGCGGGGATGATCAACAGCAGGTACAGCGCCGCGCTCCCCACCCACATGATCCCGCCGCCGACGTGCAGAACGCGCAGGATAAGGATGACATAGAGGTTGGATAAGATAGCCATGGTTTTACTCCTTTGGTAATTTTCTCTATGCCCGCATTATTGCGCGTCCGCCCTTGTTTGTGGTCTGGTTTCCCCGTACAAAAAGCCGTACAAAAATTCCTGCGCCGCGCCGCGTGGGACGAGTTCTCTGGCGCGCCGTTCGGTGTTATACCTGCCCTCCCGAAGAACATCGGGAGGGCAGGTGTGTTCTACGCCTCCCGCCACATGCGCGCTGGCCGTATGGAATCGGCTATGGTTTGTACGCTGTGATCTTTGCGCTATAGGCCGCCTTGTAAATAGAATCTTCAGAGTAGGCGCTGACGTCGAGATTCATTTCCCGCACGGAATTGTCAATCGCTTCCCGGTCGAAGTACACGGGCTTGATGGAAATATCCGCAAAGCCAACTGCCTGCATCATGGCGACATATTCCTGCGCGTCCACCGCGCCCGCCACGCATCCCGCCCATGCCGCTATGCTCGCGCGGACTTCTTTGGGCAGTTCGCCGTCGGTGACGATGTCGCTCACCGCGAATTTGCCGCCGCGCTTCAATACGCGGAACGCTTCGCTGAACACTTTGGATTTATCGGGCGAGAGATTGATGACGCAGTTGGAGATGACGACGTCCACGCTGTCGGAGTCGACCGGCAGGTCTTCGAGGAATCCCTGGCGGAATTCGACGTTGGCGAGATTCAACCGTTTCGCGCTGGACCGGGCGCGTTCCAGCATTTCAGGGGTCATGTCCACGCCGATGACTTTTCCCGCTTGGCCGACTTGCCTGGCGGCGAAGAAGCAGTCCAGTCCCGCGCCCGAGCCGAGGTCGAGGACGGTCTGACCGGGCCGCAGGGACGCGAGCGTGATCGGGTCGCCGCATCCGTAACTGACGGCGGATTCTCCTTCGGGAAGCGTGGCCAGCAGGTCGAGGGGATAGAGGACACTTTCGGCTTTGTCGCCGCAGCATGGAGCGCTGCTTTTTATCCGCTCTGCATAATGCTGGCGCACGGCGTCGTGGACAGGGGTGGGGGATTGGGTCATGTTATTCTCCTTGTATAGAAAATCATCTATATATCAGCGTAAAAAAAACGACCTGCGCGCTGTAAAACTTATTGGACATTATCGGAAATAACGTCGGCGTCTCTTTTTCCGCCGCGAATGAGCGAATTTCGCGAAAAAATCATGGAAAATGCGCGCGCATTCGTGAAATTCGCGGCCAGGAATTTTATTTCCGAAGGAGTCTATTTTGCGATATGCGGGCGTTAGGGACGGTCAACCGCGCTTACGCGTTGACCGCTTTGACGACGGCTTCAGTGACCTTGTTTTCGGGCGCGAATTTGACCATCAACTGTCCGCAACAGACGGCGATATTATCCTGATTTAGCGAGTAGAACGTCTGCTTGCCTTCTTCGCGGATGTTTACCAGCCCCGCGTCGCGCAGGATGGCAAGGTGATGCGAGATGGTCGGCTGGGAGTAGCCGATCTCCTCGACGATTTCGCTGACGGAAAGCCATTTGCAGCAGACGAGTTTCATGATGTTCTGACGGGTCTCGTCCGCGATGGCTTTGGCGAAGAGGATGGGGCTGAGTTTCATAACGGCTATTATATAGATGACCGTCTATTTGTCAAGAGAGCCGCCAGGCTGGGTTACGAACTCGTCCCGGCCGCGTAAGACCGCGCGGCGGGGCGTGGTGAAAAAAGGCGTCCTCGTAAGAGAACGCCCGCTTTGCGTTTAATGACTTGCGGAAATTCGAGGCATCTTTCCCATTATTGCGGGGATCGTCGCGCTTTGCAAAGAAAAAGCGCCTCCGAGGAGGCTATCAGGGGCGCGGAAGGTGAGACGGTTTCTGAGAACGCTGTGTTGGGCTGCCTTTGACCTAAAAGAGCGTTGCCTGTTTGGACTCACTTTGTTCATCAGACTCAATTTGGTAAGTCGCTTTACAGTTTGGGCAAAACAGATAAAACTTGGATTTCTTTGATTTCAACTTTATAACAGGCGTTGAGCATTTCCGACAAGGTTGTCCAGCTTGTGTTATTTTTATTGGTTCAGGTGCAGGTGGTGGATTTTCATAAAGTTCATCGGGTGGTAAATCTTTTTGGCGAAGGGCGGCATAAGACAATTTGTCACATCGCTCATTTTCAGGATTGCCATTATGCCCTTTTACCCAAACAAAATTAACTTCATGTGTTTCGCAAAGTGCCGATAATCTTTCCCATAAATCTACATTGACGGCTTGTTCTTTATTTGTACGCCACCAATTTCTGCTTTTCCATTTTTCAACCCAACCTTCGGTCATGGCGCTAACCAGATATTGCGAATCGCTGTAAATCGTAACCTTGCAGGGATATTTGAGAACTTCTAAACCTGCGATAGCGGCGTATATTTCCATGCGGTTATTTGTTGTTAATCGAAAACCGCCAGAAATTTCTTTGCGCCTATTTTCAGCCAATAGAACAACGCCATAGCCGCCTGCTCCAGGATTAGGCTCGCATGCTCCATCAGTATAAATGATAACTTCTTTTCTCTCATCCGCCATTGTTGTTTCTCATTGACTTTGTTTTGCAAGGGGCGTGCCAACGGTTTGCATTATTAGAATGTCCTTGCCTGGGACGTGGCGTCAGTGTATCCTCGGCGGTGATACCAACCGCGGGAGCGCGGACAGGGCGTGAGCGCGAGGGTCTCCCGGCCGCAGCTATGGGATGGCGCACAAACGTCAAAGCCCGGTGCGTTATATGGGAGCCCGCGGAAACTAATCTGGGCCCGGTCAAGACAGCCGGAAGCCCGTATCGGTACCTGTAACTCAAACCCAACAAGGTCCCGATGTTCTTTCGGGAAAATCCACGTCCCAATCCACGAACACAAGGAGAGTGTAGCATGGAAGGAGCAGAAAAAGCAAGAGGGCTGGAAAGATACATTGGCCTGGACATCCACAAAGAGTACGCGCTGGTCGTGGGACATGGACGAAAGCGCGCGCCTGGGATTGACCTACAAACAGTTCGCCAAATATGCCTTGTTGAAGTTGGGCGTCGAGACCGACATCACGCGCTTTGTGCGGAAGGATGTGCCGCGTCGGGTGGCCTCCAACGCCGAGACGCTGGCGCGCATGGCCGAGTTGGGTCTCAGCCTGTAAGCGGAAGAACGGCGCGTTCCCGCCAGAGCTGGTTCTGGTAAAATGGGCTCACCCCCCAGGAAACGGGAACGGCGTCTTTTCAGCGCAGTTCTCGTTTTCATTTGCGGGGGGACTTCCAAAATCGGACATCGAGCAGAAGCGGATATTCCCCGATTCCGAAAGATGAGTTCGGGGACGGCGAAGCGTTCCCGAAAAAAGGGAAATCCCGGCGGGAAATAAAAAAACGGCCGCCCGCGCAGCCGTAACGGATCGTCTAAAAATTGATTTCCCAAATTGCATCCCAAAGACTTGACACTGCAAGTAATCGGTACCTGCGTGTGGGCGGGCGTGGACAAGGCTTGGGAGCAGGAAAAACCCGAAGCCAGAAAAATGCTTGAAAATGCGGCAGAATCCCACACGTCAGGTGCACGCTTTGTTGGGCGTTTTTGAGTTTACAAGATTCTACATGCTTTGAAGTTGTTGTTGTATCAAAGGGCTGTAAATTTTTGCGCCTTTTGAACGATTACACTTCCAACACAACGTTTGTAAGTTACTCTCAGAAGTTATCCCACCCTTTGAAAGTGGGACTATGTGATCTATTTCTAACAACAGATTTTTTTCATCATTTACAGATAATCCGCAGATTTGGCACGCATAACTATCTCTATTTTTTATTTTTTCTCTTAAACTAGAAGTCATTAATGTTCTTTGTCCAGAAACACTTTTTCTAAATTTAATCAAGCCATTTAAGTAATTAACGAATTTATTCAAATTTTCTATATTTAGTTGAATATCAAACTTCATAGAGCTATTTCCACCAGCTGATACATACTGAAACCTATAAACTGGAAAATAGAGATCGCTCAAATCTATATGATCAAATCCTAGTTTATCCATTAGTTTTTTCTTACTAAAATACAAAATTAACTGTGGAATTGAATTGCTTATACTGCTTAATATTAAATTTCTTTCATTCTGGAGCAATAATTTTCCCTGCTCAACCGCAGAAAAGTCATTTAATGCTGATTCGATATTTGATAAAGCGTCTTCATCAATTTTTATGTCGAAATACTTGCAAAGATATTTAAATGGTTGATCACTGGCATTTCTGCAAACTGACGCAGAGCAATTATGAACATGAGTATTCCTAATTCTTTTTCCCCATTCCTTTCTCTTAAAATTATAGTTGCTCTCGTCGTATAGGCGACCCTCACCGTAATCGTAGGAACGCATATTTGAATGACGTGATTTAAGTTCCTCAATATGATTGTTTAACTCATTGCAGTTTTTTATATGCCCCTTAATGCTTTCCTTAATTTTTTTGAAACCGTCACTTTTAAAGTAAATAAATATATATACCTGATAAGAAATGTAAACGCCCACTCCAATTGCAATCGCAATAGCAAGTGGCGTAGCGACAGATTTAATACTCTCAATCAACGCTACAATGATTACAAGTACAATCAACAACAAGACGATAGACATGACTTCCTCATATTATTAGAAAGAAAACGCCCAACGGTTTGCGTTATTAGAATGTCCTTGCCTGGGACGTGGCGTCAGTGTATCCTCGGCGGTGATACCAACCGCGGGAGCGCGGACAGGGCGTGAGCGCGAGGGTCTCCCGGCCGCAGCTATGGGATGGCGCACAAACGTCAAAGCCCGGTGCGTTAAATGGGAGCCCGCGGAAACTAATCTGGGCCCGGTCAAGACAGCCGGAAGCCCGTATCGGTACCTGTAACTCAAACCCAACAAGGTCCCGATGTTCTTTCGGGACAATCCACGTCCCAATCCACGAACACAAGGAGAGTGTAGCATGGAAGGAGCAGAAAAAGCAAGAGGGCTGGAAAGATACATTGGCCTGGACATCCACAAAGAGTACGCGCTGGTTGGGGGACAAAATGGGCGGCAGGAATGGGTGATGCAGCCGCGGCGGGTGGGGATGGAGAAATTCCGCGAGTGGGCCGGGGCAAACCTGCGGGAAGGGGATGCGGTGGTGATCGAGACCACGACGAACGTGTGGGACATCTACGATGTGGTGGCGCCGCTGGCGACGCGCACGGTGGTGGCGCATGCGAGAGGCGTACGGCAGATCGCGGAGGCGCGGGTGAAGACAGACCGGAAGGACATCGAACGCCTGATCCGCCTGCTGATCGCGGACATCGTGCCGGAGGTGTGGGTTCCGCCGGTGGAAGTGCGCGAATTGCGCGGGATGATCTCGTACCGCAACCGGCTGGTGAAGACGAGTACGATGGTTCGCAACCGACTGCAAAGCCTGGCGCATCGTCACAACCTGCTGCTGCCGAAAGGCGCGCTGACAGATACGGGTTGGTGGGCCGGGCAAAAGTTGAGCGCGCTGGAGCAGATCCAAATTCGGCAGGAACTGGCGCTGCTGGAAGAGTTGGGGAAACACAAAGCGGAAGTGGACGCGGAGCTGGGGCGGCAAAGCCTGGGAGCAGTATGGGGGAAGCAGGCGGTGCGGTTGCTGCAACTGTCTGGGTTTGGCGTGGTGATCACGATGACGGTTCTCTCGGCCATTGGCGACATCGCTCGCTTCGAGAGCGCGAAGAAACTGGTGGGCTATGCGGGCCTGGGAGCGGGCGTACACGACAGCGGGAAGGAACACATCGAAAAACGCATCACCAAGAGCGGACGCAAGGAACTGAGATGGGCGCTGGTGGAAGCGGCGTGGAGAGCGATCCGCATCTCGCCGTACTGGAAAGAACAGTACGAGAAATACCTGAAGCGCATGAGGAAACCGCAGCAGGCCATTGTGGTGATCGCACGCAAGTTGCTGGTGACGGTGTGGCATGTGCTGACGAAGGAAGAAAAGGACGAGCATGTCAGCGAGGAAGACCTGGCCTACAAGATGCTGGTGTTGTCGTGGGACATGGACGAAAGCGCGCGCCTGGGATTGACCTACAAACAGTTCGCCAAATATGCCTTGTTGAAGTTGGGCGTCGAGACCGACATCACGCGCTTTGTGCGGAAGGATGTGCCGCGTCGGGTGGCCTCCAACGCCGAGACGCTGGCGCGCATGGCCGAGTTGGGTCTCAGCCTGTAAGCGGAAGAACGGCGCGTTCCCGCCAGGGTTGGTTCTGGTAAAATGGGCTCACCCCCCAGGAAACGGGAACGGCGTCTTTTCACCGCTGTTCTCGTTTTCATTTGCGGGGGGACTTCCAAAATCGGACATCGAGCAGAAGCGGATATTCCCCGATTCCGAAAGATGAGTTCGGGGACGGCGAAGCGTTCCCTAAAAAAGGAAAACCCCGGCGGGAAATAAAAAAACGGCCGCCCGCGCAGCCGTGACAGATCGTCTAAAAATTGATTTCCCAAATTGCATCCCAAAGACTTGACACTGCAAGTAATCGGTACCTGCGTGTGGGTGGGCGTGGACAATGTTTGGGAGCAGGAAAAACTCGAAGCCAGAACAATGCTCCTAAACCGCGCAGAATCCCACACGTCAGGTGCACCACGAAAGAGCGGGGGCTCATTTTTCACGCCAGAAACCGTCTGTCTGTATGCGAAGTATACTCTGAAAAGACAGAACGACAAGCCGTACAAAGCAGTGGAGGTATGCCGAAGAGGCGTCCCCGAGGTGCACCGTGGTTGCCGGTCCAATTGATTTATACACTGGAGGCGAGGGGGTGTTTCGCGAAGACCCCGATGAGGAAGCTAATCCCCGTAAATGACCGGGTTCTGTCCATCCCAAAAAAAAGGAGTAGAAGGATGAAGCAGAGAAAAAGTAAACGAACAAAGGGGATGGAGGAAGCGCGACCCTTTGAAGGGTTGAGCAAGGTGAATCAGAATGCGGCCGGAGTGGACATCGGAGCGACGGAGATCGTGGCATGCGTGTCGGGAGGCGATGAAGTTCAACTGGTGAAAGGATTTGGGAATTACACGGTGGATTTGAAAGCCATCGCGCAGTGGTTCCATGAGCGCCAGATCAAGACAGTCGCAATGGAGAGCACGGGCGTGTACTGGATTCCGTTGTTTGAAGAATTGGAGCGGCAGGGCTTTGAGTGCCTGCTAATTAGTTCACGCTCATTGCGCAAAGTAGCTGGGCAGAAGACGGACGTGGAAGATGCGCAGTGGATTCAGACCTTGCACAGTTATGGACTGCTGAAAGGATCGTTCCGACCGCAGGGCGATCTGGTGGCGTTGCGGACATTGCTGCGGCACCGCAATCAATTGGTGGAACATCGCGCGCCTCATATTCAGCACATGCAGAAAGCGCTGTTGCAGATGAATGTGCAGCTTTCCCAGGCGGTGACGGATGTGACGGGCGTGACGGGGCAAAAGATCATCCGAGCGATTGTGTCGGGGGAACGGAACCCGGAGGCGCTGGCAGCATTGCGCGAGCCGGGCTGCAAGCACAGCGTGGAAGAGATCGAAAAGGCGCTGACGGGGACATGGCGGGCAGAGCATCTCTATGTGTTGAAACAGAGTGTGGAGATTTATGATTTCTACACGGAACAGATCGCAGCCTGCAATGATGAAATCGAGCGGCATTATGGGGTGACGCGCCCGGAGTGGGAGACGGGCGAACTGGCGGCGTGGAAGGCGAAGAAGAACAACTCGCACAGCAAGAATGCGCCGCAGAACCAGGAGGAAATCCGCAAACACTTGAAACGGATCAGCGGGGTGGATCTGAGCGTGGTGAATGGCTTTGGGGTGTCGCTGGCGCAGACAGTGATCATGGAAGTGGGGACGGACATGTCGAAATTTCCGAGTGAAAAGCATTTCTGCGCCTGGCTGGGACTGGCGCCCAAGCACGATATTACCGGCGGCAAGGTGTTGAGTAACAGAACGATCAAGACCAGGAACCGCGCGGGACAGGCATTCAGAATGGCGGCGCAATCGGTGAAAAAAGCGAACAACCCCTTTGGGCTGCTGTATCGGCGGTTGCGGACGCGCCTGGGACCGGCCCAGGCGACAGTGGCAGCCGCGCATGCGATTGCGCGGGTGGTCTACAAAATGCTGAAGTACAAAGTGGAGTTTGATCCGTTGAGCGTGAACGAATATCAGGCGAAGTATGATGAACAGCAAGTGAAGTATATGAGGAAGCGGGCGGCCAGACTGGGCTACCAACTGACGCCTGCATAATGTGGCGGAACAGCGCCCTAATTGGCGTCTGGCAGCCAGACGCCTGCTTTGCATTTAATCCCCGGTCGGATATTCGACGATTGTATGACTTGGAAGGGAAGATCGAGCTTGTCTTCCCCAAAAGAGCGCCTCGGATGATGACATCTGAGGCGCTCGTGATGGGACGGTTTCTGAGGACGCTTTGTTAGCCCGTTTTATTCTTGGATAGAGAAATTTGAAATCACAGCATTTATTTTAGCATTTTCTGCAACTCTATAGCCAATCCAAAAAAATGGCGAATCAGGCAAAGCCAAATTCGATGCTACTTTTGCACCATTGAGATATATGTCAAATGATAATTTATTTAATTGGAATTCTAAAGTGTCAACTGAACCAATCTTGTAATTATTAATGGTATCTCTTCCATATTCAACAACAGAAGTGCCTTGAACAACATATATTTTTGATTCTGTTAGACGATAAAAGATAAACTCTCCCGCAGTTAACCATCCATCAGATGTCCCAACTCCAAAAGCCAAATTATTATTTTCTCCCGTTGCAAAGTTATCAATTTTCACATCAAACTTAATGCTACTTGTTTCAAGAACAGACATAGACATTGTTCCTGATACTGGTGGTTTATTTTGTATGGAGATAAATAAATTTCCGTCTGCTACCTTAAATCCATTATCTGATAAATCCCAACAATTACCTGCTATCTTGCGGGATTTGCTAAAAGGAGTTGGCGTCCAAATATCTGAATTTATACAATCATTTTCAAAAAAAGAAACGGACATTGGCGAAGGCGTATCAGTTATTGAAAGTATGGGTTGTGGAGATGCTGTGAAAGTGGGTGATTCTATAATAGGCGTTGCTGTAACAGATGTATCAGGTGATTGCTCTGGGATTTGTAAAGTTAATAAATATATGCCAGCGCCAATAAGTATGACGCCAACAATAAACGCTAGTTTCCTATTAGATGGCGGTTTTATGTCAATAATAATAGGCTTCTTGATAGTTGCTATTGCAATAAATATAAATATAGCCCCCAAAAATATAAGTAGGGTTGATGCGGGAGTATTTATCAATGCTGCGATGACTTCCATAATTGATTCCTTGTTGGGACGGGACGGGCTAACGGCAAGTGTTAGCGGCAGGCGGGGTATTGGCAGAGAAAACTCCGAGTGTAGATTCCGCTTTTCGGGGCAGAACCCCCTCAGGCGGGGCAACGCCCCCGCCTGTCCGCTGCACACAATGTTGGCTGGGATTTATGGGGGACATGTCTGCTGATATTTTTCTTCGCCAATATATTCTTTCCATTCTTCTACACTGAGATTTCCCTTAACAATTTGACAAACTTTTCTAACCCAATGAGTAACATCTAAATTCCAAGCCATAGGGAAGGAATGTATGCTATAACGAGAACTGGGCGAGTTATAAGTGACAAGAATTTTTCCGTCGGGACTAAATTTTACATGCCTGGATGGAGAACTTAATACAATAAATTCTTGAAACGTTGCAGGATCAACCAGTTTAGTGGTTTCTCCTGCAACAGCTTGTAAATCTCCATCGGGGCTTATTGCTTCTCCGTAATTTTCTTCCAATGATTCGCGAATCATCCTATCAGAAGGTTGCACACGATTCCCTGTCGAAATATCCCAAGCATATACCTTGTCGAGGCGATCTATTGCTACGATGTACTTGCCATCTTGGCTGAAAAATACAGTTTCATAGTCGTCATATATTTCAAGAAATCCAAGATCTGTATGTTTAATTTCTAACCGAATTTCAAACCAACTATGGTGTGCGGGTTTCTTCATGTCCCATATGGCAATATTACCGTCTAGGTCACTTGCAATGACAAAACTCCCATCATGGTTAATATCAACATCAACAACGTCGGATGTATTGCCAATCAAAGTATATACATTTGACTCCCCCTTAATATTGCTAATAACTGTTACATCACGATATTGATCGTTGTATCCCCCGCCCACCACTATAGAATTTTCGTTTTGGCTGATTTGGACATCATTGATTACTGATGCCCAGGATAGAAATTCGCTTGTTTTGTTTTTTATTTTATCCACAATAAATATTTTTGCCATACCGTCAGTGCCAGACCGAAAACCTGATATTTCGTTATTCTCAGTATAGACATGGATATTGCCATTAATGCTAATACTCGTATTGTTTTGATATCCCCTTCCCTGATTAGGGTCATACTCTTTAATCGTGTTAGATAGTATGTCAAACACAAACGCTTGTTTGGCATATGCAATTATAATTTTATCTTTATCGCTTATTGTCGCCGCCACAGAGTCACACCCATAACAGACAATTTCATCTGTTTCAAATATGATACCCCTGTTTTTGATATCCCAAATGACAAGAGTTCGATCATTGTAATGTTCTGTCTCGCCTTTTACAAAAATTAACCAGTTATGTTCTGGTATAAAAGCGAAAGCTAGTATTTTTTTTGTATTCGTTGGAAACAAAGTATCTATTAGTTTCTTAGAGCGGGCGTTCCACAAAGTAATTTTTCCATCAGTGTCTAATGCGGCTAATACTTCGTTGTCTCCCGAATAACGAATTTGTCTTATCGAGGACATCTTTGTATTAATTGGTTTATCTACGTACTCAAAATTGTCTGGATCAAAAAAGTAAACATAGCCATCACTTCCCCCTATTGTTATCAGGTTGCTATCTGGGGCAAAAGTTGCAGCCCTGCCCTTATTGCGAAGGATAACATGCGTTTTCGGGTCAGTTGCTAACAACGACTGAATAACTGCTCGCCTTGCTTCAAAAGTTGGGCTTCGTTTATATGCTTCGTACGCCAAGACAAGAGATAATCCTTTGTCATCATTCTTTTTGTCCAGAGATTCAGATGCAAGCCGTCGGGATTCTGCTATCGAATTTTGCTCATTTTCACTTTGTTTAATAACTAAAGCAATAATTGATAGTATAGCAATCATAAGTGTTGCAACTACAATGCTTGTAACCTTAATTTTCTTCCTTTTCTTCTCGGCTTTCTTGCTTGATTCAATAAACAAATCTAATTGCTTTGTAAATGGTGGATCAAGTTTTTTTTGTTTTGCTTTAAAAACCCTGTTTTCAGCGTCCTTTATTTCTTCACCATGTAACAGCCAACTTTCTCGTTGATTGTTTCGTTGCCAGGCTAGCATTTTATTCCGCAAATGAGTATGATAATTTGCCCATTCGTAATCAAAGCGTATTGCGTCATAAATTTCGTGAATAGATTGTTCAAAATTGTCTAGATTATCTCGACAAAATACATAGTTTCTACTTTTTATAGATTCTGGAATTCTGTCCTGTTGAGTTTCTGCAATATAAACAGGCACTATTTTTTTATTCTTCTTTGCGTATTCAATCTCTTGCTTGCACCAGTCTGACTCGACAGAATCTGGACTAATGAGAAAAACAAAGACCGTTGATTCGTCAATTCCCTGAAAAAGTGAGGGCGTAATTTCTTCCCCCTTGGGAACATCTTGCTTATCAACCCAAGTAACTACATTATATTTTTGTAAAGCATTAATGATTATTTCAGCCTTACTATCATCTTTTCTTGAATAAGACATGAAAATTTTATATTCCATAGATTTCTCCAATCCCTACAACGCTTTATTCTTCGACACCCGCAATTTTAGCCAAGGCATTAACATATAGTAACATTTGTTCCCGCACTTGCCCTAGTTCTTTTCGGAATTCTGGAGCATACTCCCACTTACGCTCATGCTCAACGGTACTTACCTCGGCAAGTTTTGTTTCTTCGTAACTTTTTAAGATCGGATGCCACTTAACGAGGAAAGGACGAAGCCCTTTGTTTAAGACATCGATGGCTATTACACCTAATGATTGTGGGCCTTGTGCAATTTCCGGTCCCGCGTCACGGAGTATTTGGCGAGTAATATTAAATACGTTGTAGAGCGAAGTCAAAGCTTCTCTTAATATACCTTCCTCTTGTTCTAATGGTTGTACAGCAATACGAGTTGATAATTCCACATATAACGCCCATGCTGCTTTTTGCTGGATTTCGTCATTCTCAAACTCAAGAGCCCCTAAATTAAAAGGCAACCCTATAGTTAATTTTTTTGCTTTGATCTTTTGTTTTTGAGACATAACACTCTCCTTTAGTCATAATATGCCAGATAGCTTACCAGCCAACTACGGTTAGGCTGCGGCGAATATAATTCCTTTTAGACCTCTCCAAATCTTGCAGCCTAATCCCCCAAATTAATTTAGGAGTTGGACTGCAAGCGCTGGTAAAATCTACCATACCCCCAGTATACCGCCGCTCCAAACGCTTGAAAAGGGAAACACAATGTCAGAACCCCAAAATACCCCCAAAATGCCCCCAGCGCCTCCAAAAGAGACATCCTCCCCGCCGCAGGGGAAAAAACTCCTCGAACAACTCAGCGACGCCATCCGCGCCAAACACTACTCCTATCGCACCGAACAAACCTACATCGAATGGTGTCGCCGCTACATCCTCTACCACAACAAACGCCATCCCAAAGAAATGGGCGTCCCCGAAATTCAAGCCTACATCACCCACCTCGCCACCGAAGCCAATGTCGCCGCCTCCACCCAGAATCAAGCCCTCAGCGCCATCCTCTTTCTCTACCGCCACGTCCTCCTCCAAAAAATCGAATTCCCCACCGACCTCATCCGCGCCAAAAAACCCGACCGCCTCCCATCCGTCCTCACCAGAGAAGAAGCCCTCGAAGTCATCGCCAAAATGAACGGCGTCCCCAAACTCATGGCCCAACTCCTCTTCGGCTCTGGCCTCCGCCTCATGGAATGTATGCGCCTCCGCATCAAAGACATAGACTTCGCCAACCGCCAGATCATCGTCCGCGACGGCAAGGGCGAAAACGACCGCTCCGTACCCCTCCCCGAAAGTCTCACTCCCGCCCTCAAAGCCCACATCCAGCAGGTAAAAACCATCCACCAGCGCGACCTCAAAGAAGGCTTCGGCGAAGTCAGCCTCCCCTACGCCCTTGCCCGAAAATACCCAAACGCCAATCGCGAACCAGGCTGGCAATACGTCTTCCCAGCCAGCCAGCGCTCTCTGGACCCCCAAACCAAAAAGACCATGCGCCACCATCTCGACGAAAGCGTCCTCCAGCGCGCCGTCAAAAATGCCGCCCGCCTGACCAAACTCGATAAACCCGTCTCCCCCCACACCTTCCGCCATAGTTTCGCCACCCACCTCCTCCAAACTGGCTACGATATCCGCACAGTGCAAGAATTATTGGGCCACAAAGACGTAAAAACCACCATGATCTACACCCACGTCCTCCAACTCGGCGGCCTCGCCGTCAAATCCCCCCTCGATGCCTGAAACAACCAACGGGCCTCCCAGCCCGAAGCGGCGTGTCGAGCCTGTCGAGACAGGCTTCGCATATCAGCGCCGCGGATTCATCCCCCTGCGACGTGACATACAATCCGTATATCCGCACCCAAATCCGCTCCCACACCTGAAACCCAAAACCTGAAACCCAAAACCTGAACCCTGGAACTTGAAACATGAACCCCACAGACCTCCGCTCCGATACCCTCACCCACCCCACCCCCGCCATGCGCGAAGCCATGGCCAAAGCCCCCGTCGGCGACGACGTATACGCCGAAGACCCCACCGTCAACCGCCTGCAAGAACTCGCCGCCGCCCGCACAGGCAAAGAAGCCGCCCTCTACGTCCCAAGCGGCGCCATGGGCAACCTCGCCTCCATCCTCGCCCACTGCCAGCGCGGCGACGAAGTCATGCTCGGCGACAAATCCCACACCTTCCTCTACGAAGCGGGAGGCATCTCCGCGTTGGGCGGAATTCACTCTCGACAACTGCCGAACCAACCCGACGGCTCGCTTCTCCTCTCCGACCTCGAAGCGGGGTTGCGCGGAACCGATTCGCATTACCCGCCCTCGCGCCTCATCTCGCTCGAAAACACCCACAACCGCTGCGGCGGAGTCTTCCAACCCCCCCGCTATTTCCAACAAGTCGGCGAATTTGCCCAACAGCACGGACTCAAAATCCACCTCGACGGAGCGCGCATCTTCAACGCCGCCGCCGCCCAAAACGTGGACGTGAAAGCCTTCGCCCAACACGTCGACTCGCTCACCTTCTGCCTCAGCAAAGGACTCGCCGCCCCCGTCGGCTCCGTCATCTGCGGAACGCGCGAATTCATCCAGCGCGCCCACCGTCAACGCAAACTCCTCGGCGGCGGAATGCGCCAGGCGGGAATCCTCGCCGCCGCAGGCATCGTCGCCCTCGAGACGATGGTAGACCGCCTCAGCGAAGATCACGCTCGGGCCCGCGCCCTCGCCCAACGTCTGGAAAAGATGCGAGGGCTTATCGTCAATACCTCATCTACCAACATGGTCTTCGTCTCGCTCGCAGATTCCGTCCCCCTCTCGGCAAAAGAAGTGGCCGAAAAACTGAAAGCGCTCGGCGTCCTCGTCGGCGTCACTGACTCGCGCCAATTCCGCCTCGTCACGCACTACGAAGTGAACGACGCCGACGTGGAACGCGCCGCCTCCGCTTTCGCCGAAGTCCTGCAAGCCTAAAGAGCGTTTCTTAACTCCCTTTTGCGCACAGATTTGACGGATTGCGCGGACAAACACGGATACCTGCGCCCGTTCGCGCCTATTCGGGCTTATTCGCGTCCCCAGCCCTACTGCTCCAGGTCTGGCTCGCTTAGCGCGCTGGTCGCGGCGATCTCGTCCAAAACCTGCACCACCTGCGGGTCGAACAAGATTCCCGCCTGCTGGCGTAGATACTGTATGGCCTCCTCCTGCTCTACGCGCATTCGATACGGACGGTTGCTGGTCAGCGCGTCGAAGGCGTCTGCCACCGCAAAGATGCGCGCCAGGTAGGGGATGTTCAGGCCGCTGAGCCCCACAGGATACCCGCTCCCGTCCCAGCGTTCCTGGTGATAGCGGATCACCGCCAGCGTATCCTGCAGGAAGGGAATCCCCTCCACAATGCGCGCGCCGATGTCGGGGTGCAGGCGCATGATCTTCCATTCCGCCTCGTCGAGCGGCCCCGGTTTGTGCAGGATGGCGTCGCGGATGCCGATCTTGCCGATGTCGTGGAGGAGGGAGCCGCGCTCGAGGGCTTTTAGTTGGGTGGCGGTGAGTCCCAGTTTTTCGCCCAGGACGCGGGCGATCTGCGCCACGCGCAGGCTGTGACCTTCGGTCTCGCGGTCGCGCGCGTCCAGCGCCGACATCAGCGCGGCCAGCGTGTGGTCGTAGGTGGTCTCCAATTCGCGGTAGGCGTTTTCCACCTCCCGGGCCTGCTGCCGCGATTCCACGAGCAGGATGGAGCGTTCCAGCGCCAGCGCGGCCTGGTTGGCGAGCGTTTGAAGGCTGGTGGCGAACCGGGCGCTGTTCCGGTCGGGCAGGGTGAGCCACAACGCGCCGTAGGCGCGCCGGGAAGTCTTGAGGGGGAAGCAGATGGCCGAGGGGTTGCCCTCCTGCGATTGGTAGATGCTCTGCCCGCTTTCCAGGGTCCGCTGGATGAGCTGCATAGGATGCGCGGGCGGGACGTGCTCGCCGTGGCTGTTCACCTGCGCCTGAGCCTCGGTCCGGCCGTCTGGCGTGAGCAGCAGGATGCCCGTCGCATCCGCCTCACTGATCTTCTGGGTGGTTTCCGCGATGAAGCGGGCCGCCTCAGAAAGTTCCTGCGCCTGGATCACGTGGAAGCTCAACTGGTACAGCTGGGTGATGCTCGTCAGATTGCTCCGCAGTTCGTGCGAGAGCCAGGCGCTTTCGATGGCGGCCGAGGCTTGCGAAGACAGCAGGCTCGCCAGCGATTCGTCGTTTTCCGTGAAGAACACCTCGCCCTGTTTGCCGAACGCCAGCATTGCCCCCACGCTCAACCGGTGCATGCGGATGGGGATGGCGATCATGCTGCGCAGGGCGGGCTGGTCGAGTTCGATGTGCGAGGCGTGTTTGTACTTGCGGAGGTCGCGGATGCGAAACGGCTGCGCGGAGTTGAGCGCCGCCTGCATCAGCGGTTCCTCGGCCGGGTTCTGGCGCAGCGACTTCAACAGCCGCGGCGCCAGCCCGGCTGAGGCGTTGCGGGTGAAGTTCCCGTCCTGGTCGAGGAGCGTCACGAAGGCGAAGCGGGCGCGCAGGGTCTGCCGCGCGATGGCGGCCACTTCCTCCGCCGCGCTTTGCGGGTCGGGTTGGGCGGTGAGGGAAATGCCAGCCTGGATCAACTCCATCAGCCGCTGGTGATATTCCGAACGCTCCCAGGCGCGCAGGAGTTCCGCGGCCGCCGCCTCCGCGATCTGGATGTCGGCGCGGTCGAACGCGTTGACCTGGTCGCTGCTGATCTCGAGCGCCGCCTTGAGATGGCCGCGGTCCACCAGCGGGACCACGATCAGCGAGAGCGTCTTTTCGTCGTTGACCTTGATGAAGTCTGGTTCGAGACGGGTGTCGTTGACCACCTGGGTCTTTCGCAGGCGGGCCGCGCGGCCGAGGATGCCCGCGTTCACGCTTTGACGGTATCCCGGCGGCAGGAGGCCGGTGCGCTGCCCGGCGGAGGTGATCGCCACCAGTTCGCGCCGCTCGGGTTCGTGCATGTACAGCGTCGTCAGGCTGCAATTGACGGAACGCTGCAGCGTGTTCACCGCCAGTTGCGAGGCCACCGGCGCGTCCAGTTGGTTTTCCAGCTGCTGGCTGAGCTCGGAGAGCAGGGTCAATTGCGTGGAGCGGCGCTTCTCGCTGGCAAGTTGTTCCCCCAGCGTTTGGATCTGGCGCGACAGCAGCCCGATCCGTTTTTGAGCGTCTGACCCGTTCAGGATGGGCGTGATCAGCCGTTCGATCCGATGATCCCAGGTGGTCATCTCCGCCGGGTCCATCCCGCCGCCGACTGCGGCGGTTTCCCCTTCGGAGAGCGGCGCCAGCCCGTTGATGATCGCCACGAGCGAGATCAACGCGTAGATGAGCAGCGCCTCAGTCCCCGACAAAAGAACGAAGGCCAGTTCGCGGCTGTTCAGGCGCAGGTATCCCCATCCGCTGATGCTGGAGACCTGCTCGATTTGCGCGGTTTCCAGTAACAGCGTGGTCACGATCAGGAAGATTGTCTGAAGGATGGCGGCCAGCCGGATGAAGCGCAGGCCGATCAGGTCGGCGGGCGGAAGCTTGAGCCGCGCCCACGGGATGTAGTCGGTGTTGGAGAGCGTCATCGCCAGGGCGAACGCCGGGATCAGCCCGGACGCGCTCCTGGTATATATGGAAAGAAAGCTCCAGCCGAACCAGGGGAACGCCAGCGCCACCGAGAGGAGATGTCTTTGCAGGCGGGGCGGCGGCTTCCGCAGGATCAGGCCGCCCGCTCCCGCGCTGAGCAGGAAGGCGAGGCTGAAGAGCAGGCGATAGGGAGACAGCGACGGGTAGACCGCGGCCGCGTCGGCCGCCGACCAGACCAGAAGTCCAAGCCCCACGACCAGGTTCAGGAGCGAAGCGTAAGCGACCAGCAGATTGACCCCATTTCCGTTTGGCGCCGCGCCTTCGTTCTGTTGGATGATCATGGGGATGGCGAGGACGAGTCCCCCGAACAAAAGCGCTTCCACCAAAAATCCGTGATGGGCGTACAGGAAGGCCAGCGCGGCCATCCAGATGGTCAAAAGCGCCTGCGTGGCGACGACGATCCGCCGGCGGGCGGCGATTGGAATTTGGGCGAGGGCCACGATCCCGGATATGTGCAGAAGTATGCCCAGCCCGTGGGTAATGGGGATGGGCAGTCCGGCTAGCAGGGTTTTCTGGTATTGCGGAAGCAACAGAAAGCCCAGGCTTGTCGCCAGCAGAAGGACGGCGATCAGCGCGATCAGCGGATCGTTGGTGTTGCGCTTCATGTGCGCGAAGGATAGCATAAATACCGCAGACTGGCTACCCACGACGCGGCTCGATTCGATTCTCTGATATAATTCGCGCGCCTGGGAGGGTTGCCTGGCGGGGCGATCCCTTTCCATGCCTTTGGCTGGTATCACATTTCATCAGGACTGACGATGTTTGAGATCATTACAATGCAACAGATCGAAGAGGTGGCCGACGCGCTGCGTTCTCGCCTCGATGCCGTCCCGCGCGCGGGGCTGATCCTCGGTTCGGGTTTGAACGCCCTGGCCGAATCGGTGGAAAACGCGCGTCTCGTCCCCTTTCGCGAAATTCCCCATTGGCCGTTGTCCACAGTCCAGGGACACAGCGGCCAGCTGGTGATCGGCAGGCTCGAGGGCCAGCCGGTCTTCGTGTTGCAGGGACGCGTCCATTATTATGAAGGCTATCACATGACGCAGGTCACGCTGCCAGTGCGCGTGATGCAGCTGCTCAAGATCGAGACGCTGATCGTGACCAACGCCGCCGGCGGCATCAATCCCGACTTCTCGCCGGGCGACGTGATGCTCATCACCGACCATCTCAACCTGGCGGGGATGTCGGGACTGAACCCGCTCATCGGTCCAAACCTGGACGAACTGGGGCCGCGCTTTCCCGACATGAGCCAGGCCTACGACCGCGTCCACCTGGAGCGGGCGCGGGACGCGGCCAGGGCCGCGGGCATCCAGCTCCGCGAGGGAGTCTACGCCGGGTTGAGCGGTCCCTCCTTCGAGACGCCCGCCGACCTGCGCTTCCTGCGCGTCGCGGGCGCGGACGCGGTGGGCATGTCCACCGTCCCCGAAGTGACCGTCGCCCGTCACGGCGGGCAGCGCGTGCTGGGGCTTTCGGGCATCAGCAACAAGGCCAACCTCGACGGCTCCACCGTCACCACCCACGAGGAAGTGATGGAAGCCGGGCGCGTCATCACTCCCAAAATGGAGAAGATCATCCGCGGCGTTTTGCGCGTGTTGTAAGTTGAGCAGGTATGCAGGCGCTGTTTCGTTTCATCGAGAACTATCAGGTTCTCTTCTATTTACTGGCGGCGATGGCGGGGTTGTATTCTCTGCGCCGCCTCTCTCAAGTCTGGCGGGAATGGCGCGCGGCCTATTTCGGGTTGGAGCGCGAAGTCAGCCTCCGAAAGCTGGCGCAGGCCGTCGCGTTCCTCGTTGCGGCGCTGATATTTGCGTGCGGGGTGGCTTTCATCTCGGTCTTTGTGGTCCCCGGCCTGCCCGCCAGCGCGCGCGTCTCTGAAGCCGATCTGCTGGCCGCGTCCGCCTCCCCTTTGACCGGCGCGGCCTCGCTGGATATTTCGACCCCGGCCGCGCCGTCCGCCGACCGCGATTCGCAGGGATGCGTCGCCCGGCAGTTGGAGATCGCCTCGCCGGAGCCGGGGGCGGAGATTGGCGGCCCGCTGAAGTTGATCGGCACGGTGGACCTGCCCAACCTGGGATTTTATAAATACGAGGTCGCCCGGCAAGGCTCCGACCTGTGGTCCACGATCGCGGCCGGCAACCAGGCCGTGGTCAACGACGAACTGGGCAATTTCAATCCCACCGTTCTGACGCCCGGCGATTACTCCCTCCGCATCGTCGCGCTGGATAACGCCGCGCAAGTCATCGGCATCTGCGTCATCCCCATTCGCATCAAAGGACAATAACGCGCATGTCTCTCGAGATCCGTCCCGCCATCGCCGCCGACCTGGCGCGCCTGATGGGTATGAACCACACTGTCTCCAGCGATTACGTCTGGCAGTTGGACCTCCGCCGCGAAAGCGGACAGGTCTCGGTCAGCCTGCGCGAAGTGCGTCTGCCGCGCCCGGTCACGGTGGCGTATCCGCGCAATCCCTTCGCCCTTGCCGATGAGTGGACGCGCAAAGCGGCCGTGCTGGTGGCCGTGGATCAAATTCCGCTCGGTTACGTCTGCATCAGCGAGCAGGGCGCGGCCACCGTCGCCTGGGCGACCGACCTCGTCGTGGCTCCCGAACAGCGGCGGCGCGGACTTGGCTCCCTGCTGCTCGGCGCAGCCGAAGACTGGGCTGTGCAGCGCGGCTGCGGCCAGTTCATGTTTGAAGTCCAGGCCAAGAATCAGCCCGCCATCCGCCTCGCGCAGAAAACCGGGCTGGAGTTCTGCGGTTATAATGACCATTATTACGCCAATCAGGATGTGGCGTTGTTCTTTGGAAGAACGCTGAAGTAGCCATCTTTTCGGGAAGGCCTATGTTTAACGGTTGGACAGACAGCCTGCTGGCGGGGATCCAGACGGTTAATCAAATTCTCACGGCCGGTATTGCCATCACGGCCTTTTCGCTGTTCCTGTACGCCCTTTCCTTTAACTTGCGCGACCGGGTGGCGCGTTCGTTCGCCATCATCCTTCTGGGGGTGGTCGTCGTTTTCGCCACCGACGCCCTGCAAACCGACACCGTCCCATTGTGGGGGATAGACCTGCTCCTGCGTTTGCAGTGGATCGGACTCGTCTTCCTGCCGGCCGCCTATCTTCATCTTTCGGACGCCGTCCTCGTCACCGCCGGGCGCCCCTCGCGCGGCCGCCGCCGTTTCGCGGTGCGGATGACCTACCTGGTCTCCTGCGCCTTTCTCCTCCTGCTCGGGGCCGGCCGCCTGCTCGGTCCGCTCGTCATCCAGCCCGAAGACCCGGCCCCCCACCTGCAGCAGACCGCCTGGACGCGGGTCTTCACCCTCTATTACGCCTTCATTATGATCTGGTCGTGGGTCAATTTTGCGCGCGCCTATAGCCGCATGTTGACGCGTTCCGGCCGCCGCCGCATGTTCTACCTCATGGCCGGCGCCACCGCGCCCGCGCTGGGTTCCTATCCCTTCCTTCTATATGGCTCCTCCATTGCGGCGCAGCATCCCCTCTTCTTTTGGAGCGCCGCCGCCCTCATCAACCTGGCTGTGGGCTGGCTGGTGGTGGTGATGGCCTACGCGGTGGCCTTCTTCGGCGTCTCATGGCCCGACCGCGTGGTGAAGAGCCGCCTCGTCAAATGGATCATGCGCGGCCCGATCACCGCCTCGGTCGCCCTCGGCGTGATGACCGTCGTCCGCCGCGGCGGCGCCTATTTTGGCGTGGAATACAACGCCTTCGTCCCGCTTTCGGTGGTGGCGGTGGTGTTGCTGTTCGAACACGCCATCACCCTGGTTTCCCCGCTGTGGGAGCGCTGGCTGTTCTTTGGACGCGACCGCGCCGAACTGGTCCTCCTGCAAAACATCGAAGAGCGCCTGTTGACGCGCGGCGACTTGCAGCAATTTCTGGAAAGCGTGCTGGCCGCGGTGCGCGACCACATGCAATCCTCCGCCGCCTTCATCGCCGCGCTGGACGGCGAAGAATTGTCGCTGATTGTCACCGCAGGCAGCCGCCGCCTGCTGGAGGAGGAAAGCCTCTCCGAGGCCCTGCGCGTCGTCGAACACGAGAACGGGAACGCGGCGCGGCGCGAGTTCATCTGGAACGACTTCCTGATCCTGCCCATTTACCAGCGCCGCCGCGCCGACATGGACCCCGACCAGGCGCCCGCGCTGCTGGGACTGCTGGGCGTGGCGCGCCACGCCCAGAATCCGCTGGACGCCGACCAGCGCGACGCGCTCTGGCTCCTGGCCGAACGCGCCGCCCTGGCGCTGACCGACCGTCAACTCCAGGGACAGCTTTTCCGCTCGCTCGAAGACCTGCGCCCGCGCGCGGACATGCTCCAGCGTCTGCGCGCCGTCGGCCGCTACGACAGCCGCGCCAACCTGCTGGCGGGGGAACTCCCGCCCGAATCCGACCTCGCCAACTGGGTAAAGGACGCGCTCGCGCATTACTGGGGCGGTCCCAAACTGACGCAAAGCCCGCTCATCAAATTGCAGGTGGTGCAGGAACTGGCCGACGAACACGCGGGGAATTCCGCCAACGCCCTGCGCGCCCTGCTCCGCAAAGCCGTGGACCGGGTGAGGCCCGAAGGCGAACGCCGCTATACCAGCGAGTGGACTCTCTTTAACATCCTGGAAATGAAATTCATCGAAGGGCGCAAAGTGCGCGAAGTGGCTTCGCGGCTCGCCATGTCTGAAGCGGACTTGTATCGCAAACAACGGGTGGCGGTGGAGGCGGTTGCCCGCGCCATCCTTGAAATGGAATCAGAAAAACAATTATTGAGGTAGCAGAGGCGCTATGATGGATCAAAAACAAACTTTGGAACCGCCCGTCCCTGTGGACGAAGGCTGGTGGGAATCCGTGCTGGCCGAGGAACAGCGGGCCGCCGTCTTTTCGCCGCGTTTGCCGAAACCCGGCGCGGGACGCCGCGCCGCCCCGGACGCGCCGAAGAATCGGGAAGTCGAACGGCGGAGCGAACGGGCCGCGAAACCGGCCGCCCCCGCCGACAAGCCCTCCGCCGACTGGCCGCACATCCGACGGCTCTTTCACGCCGACGAGATCGTCCGCCTGGCCGTCACCGGCTCCAACCGCGGCGGCCTGCTGGTGGAAGGCGACGGGCTGTTCGGCTTCGTCCCCTTCTCGCATTTGATCGAACTCTCCGGCAGCGAACCCGCCGACCGGGACAAGGCGCTCGGCGCGTACGTGGGACGCACGCTTCAGTTAAAGGTCATTGAATGCGTCCCCGAAGACGGCCGCGTAGTCTTCTCGGAGCGGGCCGCGCAGGCCGAACCGGGCCGCCGTTCGAGAATTTTCGACACGCTTCAGCCGGGACAAACCGCGCGCGGGATCGTCACCAACATCACCGACTTCGGCGTATTCGTGGACCTCGGCGGGGTGGAAGGACTCGTCCACATCTCCGAACTTTCATGGGGACGCGTGGCGCACCCAAACCAGATCGTCAAACTGGGCGAGGAATTGGAGACGCTCGTGCTGGGCATCTCTGCCGAACGCTGCCGCGTGGCCCTCAGCCTGAAGCGCCTCTTCCCCAACCCCTGGCTCTCCATCGAACGCGACCTGGGCGTGGACCAGGTCGTCCCCGCCACCGTAACCGCCGTCCTTTCCTATGGCGCCTTCGCCCGCCTCGATATGGGCGTGGAGGGACTCATCCACGCCTCCGAGATCCCCCGCGCAGACGGCTGCGCCATCAAAGACTTCCTCAGCGCCGGCCAGCGCGTCCAAGTGCGCGTCCTGCATGTGGACGCGGCGCGCCAGCGCATGGGACTCAGCCTCCGCCTCGAAACGCCGCAGACCGCCTGACGCCAATGCCTCCCCGCCATCCGTCCCCGCAGGATGAACCGCCCAAAAACGACTGGCTCGACCGCCTGGCGCGGTTCGACGCGCACTTTGGCCGCTTCGCGCGCGACGCCGCCGGCGTGTTCCTGCTGGCCCTCGCAGCCATGTCGCTCATGGCGTTATGGAAACTGACGAGCGGACAACTGCTCACCGTCTGGGTCAATTTCCTCGGGAAATGGCTGGGCTGGGGGACTTACCTGCTCGTCCTGGGACTCGTCCTCGCGGGCGTTTTCCTTCTGCGGCGCGGCGGAATTCCCCTCCAGTTGGGATGGCTGCTCTCCTTCGAACTTGCCTCCCTCCTGACTTTGAGCCTGCTGGCCGTCTTCGGAGGCCTCTCCCTTGACCGCGCCGAGCTCGGCAAAGACGGCGGCTACGTGGGCTGGGGACTGGCGTATTTCTTCATCATGTTGGCCGGGAAGACCTGGGGCGTCGTTTTGCTGGCGCTCCTTTGGCTGTTCTTCACGCTGGGCGCGTTCAACGTCTGGGCCTGGGTGGAGAGACGCCTGCTCCACATCGCCGAGACCGAGCCGCAGGCCGTCTCCGCGCCCGACGCGGCGGAGGAGGCGGCGGACGTAGCCAGGCCCAAGTCCCGAACGCGCGAGCCGCGCAAGCGCGCTCCCGCCATCCCGCCCGAATTCCGCGCCTCGCTCCGTCCGCAAGAAGCGAAGGACGAGAAGCCCGCTAAACCCCAACCGCGCAGCGAACGCCTGCCGCCCCTGAACCTTTTCCCCGGCGAGCAGACCTCCCGCCCCGACGAGCGGACGATCAATCAGACCGCGGGACTCATAATGAAGACGCTGTCCGAGTTTGGCATCCCCGCGCAGGTGATCGGCTACCGCGTCGGCCCCGCGGTGACGCAGTTCGCCGTCCAGCCAGGATTTATTAAGAAGCCAGGCTCCAATGAAGATGACCCGCAGTTGATGAAAGTGCGCGTGGCGCAGATCGCTTCGCTGGAAAAAGATTTGACCCTGGCCCTCTCCGCCGAACGTCTGCGCATCGAAGCGCCCGTGCCGGGCAAACCGTACGTGGGCATCGAAGTGCCGAACTCGCGCACGTCGCTGGTGCGCCTGCGTCCCATTTTGGAGACCGAGGCGTTTTACAAAGTCGCCTCCCCGCTGGCGATCGCGCTCGGCCGCGACGTGTCGGGGCAGCCACTCGTTGCAGACCTGTCGCGGATGCCGCACCTGCTCGTCGCGGGCGCGACGGGTTCGGGCAAGTCGGTCTGCATCACCTCCATCGCGGCCTGTCTCGCCGTCAACAACGCGCCCGAAGACCTGCGCCTGGTGATGATCGACTCGAAGATGGTGGAACTGCTGCGCTTCAACGGCCTCCCGCATCTCTTCGGCAAAGTGGAGACCGACATCCAGCGCATCCTCGGCGTGCTGCGCTGGGTGGTGGTGGAGATGGAACATCGCTATCGCCTGCTGGAAGGCGCGCACGCCCGCGACCTGAATTCGTACAACCGCAAACTGGCGCGCCGCAAGGAAGGCGTCACGCCGCTGCCGCGCATCGTCGTCATCATTGACGAGTTGGCCGACCTGATGATGTCCGCGCCCGATGTGACCGAGCATAACCTCGTCCGCCTGGCGCAGATGGCGCGCGCCACGGGCATCCATCTCGTCGTCGCCACGCAGCGTCCCTCCACCGACGTGGTAACGGGACTCATCAAGGCCAACTTCCCGGCGCGCATCTCGTTCTCGATGGCCTCGGGCGTGGACTCGCGCGTCATCCTCGACACGGGCGGCGCCGAAACCCTGCTCGGCCGCGGCGACATGCTCTTCCTCAATCCCGAAGTCGGCAGTCCCATCCGCGCCCAGGGCGTGCTGGTGACGGACCAGGAGATCGAGCGTCTCATCAGCCACTGGCAGAAGACGACCACGTATTCGGAGGAACTGCCGCCGTGGGAGAAACTGCTCTCCGAACCCGGCGAAGGCGAGGACGACGGCCTCGTGGAGCAGGCCATCTCCATCGTCCGCGGGACGCAGCGGGCCTCCGCCTCGCTGCTGCAGCGGCGGCTGCGGATCGGCTATCCGCGCGCCGCGCGTCTCCTCGACCAGCTGGAGGAGATGGGCATCGTCGGCGAGTCGCAGGGCGGCGGACGCGAGCGCGACGTGCTGGTCGGTCCCGAAGACGAGATGGACGAAGAATAGACCTGGAAACGTAAAGGACCTAACTTGGAGAAACTGGACATCAAACCCAAAATCGAATTCAGCGACCGCATGAGGATCTGGTTCAAGTGGTTTCTCGACCCCGTGGCCGCGTTCTTCAACCGCATCGGGCTGACTCCCAACACGATGACGCTGCTCGGCCTGGCGGGGAATTTCGCCGCCGCGTATTTCGTCTCGCGCGGACAGATCAGCCTAGGCGGGCTGCTGATGCTTCTTACTACGCCGTTCGACGCGCTGGACGGGACGATGGCGCGCCTGCGCGGCGACGCCAGCGATTGGGGCGCCTTCGTGGATTCGGTGACGGATCGCTATTCAGAACTGGCCATCCTCGGCGGGCTGCTGGTCCATTTCTCGACCATCGGCGACGGGCTGTCTGCCATTGCCACGTTCGCGGCCGCAGCCGGGACGGTGCTGGTCTCGTACGTCAAGGCCCGCGCCGAGGCAGTGGGATTCTCGGCCAAAGTCGGCTTCCTGACGCGCGTCGAGCGCTACCTGGTGTTGGGCCCGCTGCTGCTGTTCAACCAGCCCGTCATCGCGGCCTGGTTCATCGCCGTCTTCGCCAATTTCACCGCCTTGCAGAGGATATTTTTCGTCCGCGCGCAGGCGCGGGAGCGAAAGGAGACGCCGGGAAACCGGGGGTAGTTTCGTCGTCGTTTTTCGACAGATTCTCATTGCCTCACGCGAAAAATCGAGGTATATTGATTCCGCTCAATCAGTGTGGAGACAATAAGAAATGCTGAATTGGTATGTTGTTCGCAGCAAGCCCAACAAGGAGTCCGCCTTGTGGCGGGAACTATGCGCCCGGCGCCTGGAGGTCTTTTATCCCCGCTTGCGCGTACATCCTGTCAACCCGCGCAGCCGTACCCTGAGGCCGTATTTTCCCGGATATTTATTTCTCCATGTCGATCTGGAAAAGACCGGCTTCGCCTGCGTCCAATGGATCCCGTTCTCGCAGGGGCTGGTTACGTTTAATGGCGAACCCGGGACCATCTCCGACGGTCTGGTCCACGCCATTCGCCGCCGCGTGAACGAGATCGAAGCGGCCGGCGGGGAGACCTTTGACCGCCTGAAGCGGGGAGACGCGGTGCTGATCCAGGACGGCGCGTTTGCAGGCTACGAAGCCATCTTCGACGCGCGTCTGCGGGGCAGCGAGCGGGCGCGCGTGCTGCTGACTCTGATGAACAGGCGGCGGGTCCCGCTGGAGTTGAACGCAGGACAGTTCCAGCGCAAACGGCATCACTGAAAACCCGGCCGGCTGTTTATTGTCCGCGCGCCGCGGCTTCCTGCCGGGCGGACCGGCGGCGGGAACAGGGGGCCAGCGTCGTCGAAAACGGCCTCTTGCAAAAGCGCGCCAGCGCGTGATACGCTTTGTTAAAAGACCTTCTCCAGCGTCGGCTGACTGTGCAGGACGCTTCATCCGTGAAGGAGGCTGGATTTGACAACCACATACGCTTCTCAATGGCAGGGCAGGCGCGTAGCCGTGACCGGCGCGGGAGGCTTCATCGGGAGCAGCCTTGTAGAGGCCCTGCTCGCCGAGGGCGCGCGGGTGCGCGCCTTTGTGCGTTACAACTCGCGCGGCGACCCCGGTTTTCTGCGGATGTGCCCGCCCGAACTGGCCGAACGCCTCGAGATCATCCCCGGCGACCTGCGCGACGCCGCCGCCGTCCACGCCGCGTTTCGCGACTGTGAGACGGTCTTCCACCTCGGCGCGCTGATCTCCATCCCGTATTCCTACCGTCACCCGGCCGACGCCGCCGAGGTCAACTTCATGGGGACGTTGAACGCGCTGATGGCCTGCCGCGATCTAAAGACGCCGCGGCTCATCCACACCTCCACCAGCGAGGTGTACGGGACCGCCCTCCGCGTCCCGATAGACGAGAATCACCCGCTTCAGGGACAGTCTCCCTACTCGGCCAGCAAAATCGGCGCGGACAAACTGGCCGAAAGTTTTTACTGCGCCTACAATTTGCCTGTCGTCACGGTGAGACCGTTCAACACCTTCGGGCCGCGGCAATCGGCGCGCGCCGTCATCCCCGCCATCATCACGCAGGCCTTGACGCGCGACATCATCCGTCTCGGCAACGTGGACACGACGCGCGACTTCACCTACGTCAGCGACACGGTGGCGGGCTTCATGGCGGCCGCGTCCGCGCCGGGAGTCGAGGGAGGCGTCTTCAACCTGGGGACGGGAGTCGAAGTCCGCGTGGGAGAGGTGGCCGAAAAGGTCGCGGCGCGCCTCGGGAGGCCGATCCGCGTCGAGGTCGAACGGCAGCGGCTGCGTCCCGAAAAATCCGAGGTGCAGCGCCTCCTCTCAGACAATCGCCTGGCGCGCCAGAAGTTGAACTGGGCGCCGAAGGTCGGTTTCGACGACGGCCTCGAGCGGACGATCGCCTGGATCCGAGAGCGCTTGGATCTGTACCAGCCGGGAAAATATGAATTTTGAGCGCGGAGGCCGCGCCGGGTTCGTCATACCTGAAAGGACAAAGAGGAGACCATGAGGGCTGTTATTTTGGCGGGCGGAAAAGGAGCGCGGCTCGCGCCGTATACGACCATCCTTCCCAAACCGTTGATGCCCATCGGCGATATGCCGATTTTGGAGGTGTTGCTGCGCCAGATGAAACGCTCCGGGGTGAACCATGTGGTGTTGACGGTGGGGCATTTGGCAAGTTTGCTGCGGGCCTACTTCGGCAGCGGCGCGCAATGGGACCTGGACATCACCTACAGCAAGGAAGACGAACCGCTTGGCACGGCCGGTCCCATTGCGCTGGTGCCGGGCCTCGACAAGACTTTCCTGGTGACCAACGGCGACGTGTTGACCACCCTCAGTCTGAGAAAACTGGTCGCGTTCCATCGGCAGAAGGGCGGTATCGCCACGATCGCCGCGCACCGCCGCCGGGTCAAGATAGACCTGGGCGTGATCCAGTGGGGCGAGGACGACCGGGTCATGGGATATATCGAGAAGCCGACCACCGAATATACCGTCAGCATGGGGCTTTACGTCTTTGAGCCGCGCGTGATAGAGTACATCCCTCGCGGCGCGTACCTTGATTTCCCCGACCTGATCCTGAAATTGATTGACGCCGGCGAACGCGTAAACGGCTATAATTTCGACGGCTATTGGATGGACCTCGGCCGCCCGGACGATTACGCCCAGGCGAACGAGGATTTCGTAAAGATGAGGTCCCGATTCTTATCGGAGGAGGTCTAGATGGAATGGCGCGTTCCGCTGGCGGATATTGATTTTGGCCTCGAGGAAGAAGAAGCCGTTCAGAAGGTGATCCGTTCCCGCTGGTTGAGCATGGGCGAGGTCACCGCTGGGTTCGAGCAGGACTTTGCGGCCTTCATCGGCGCGAAGCACGCGCTGGCGGTCACCAACGCCACCGCGGCCCTGCATCTGGCCTGCCTCGCAGCCGGAGTGGGCGCGGGCGACGAGGTGATCGTCCCCTCGCTGACGTTCGTCGCCACCGCTAATGCAGTGCGCTACACGGGCGCGGCGCCGGTCTTCGCGGACGTGGAAAGCCTCGACTGGCTGACCATCTCGCCGGACTCCATCGAATCGCTCATCACCGAGCGGACGCGCGCCATCCTGATCATGCACTACGCCGGATACGCCTGCGACATGCCCGCCATCATGGAGATCGCCCGCCGGCACAACCTGACCGTTTTGGAGGACGCGGCCCATTCCATCGGCTCCACGCTGGAGGGACGCGCCCTCGGCGCCTGGGGCGCGGTGGGCTGCTTCAGTTTCTTCTCCAACAAGAACATGACCACCGGCGAGGGCGGGATGTTGACCACCAACGACGACGCGCTGGCGGAAAAACTCCGCATCCTGCGCTCGCACGGGATGACCTCGCTGAGCTGGGACCGTCACAAAGGCCACGCCTACACTTACGACGTGGTGGACCTCGGCTACAACTACCGCATTGACGAGATCCGCGCCGCGCTGGGACGCGCTCAACTGAAAAAATTGCCCGCCAACAACGCCCGCCGCAAAAAACTGACCGCGCTCTACCGCGAGCTGTTGAGCGAACTGGCCCCGGAAGTCCAGGTCCCGTTTGCGAAGGGACGCGGCGTCGGGTGCGACCACATCATGCCCGCGCTGCTTCCGCCCGGCGTCGACCGCATCCAGTTCATGGAAGGACTCAAGTCGCGCGGCATCCAGACCAGCATCCATTACCCTCCGGCGCACCGCTTCCAGGTCTACGAGGAGGAATGGATGAAGCGCGGCGCGGCGCTTCCCGTCACGGAAGAAGCGGCGGCGCGCGAAGTGACCCTGCCGCTGTATCCCGCCATGCGCGAGGAGCAGGTGGAATGGGTGGCGCAGGCCATCCGGGAAACGCTGCAGGAGAACGCCCGTCCTGGCGAATGACGCGAATGGTTTGAACGGAAATTTCAATAGTTCTCCTGGAAGAAGCCTGTTACAATCAGCAAATCACGAAAGTGCGTATTTGACGGTCTCTACCGCCAGATTTGCGCTAGAGAGCGCAAGTTACGCGTGGCTTTCGCGAAGTATTGACAATACGAAAAAGTTGATGTTTTGCATAAGTCTGCCGACGTTATGGAACGTCTTCTGCGCGGAGCGTGTTGCGCGCTTTCCCCTGGCGGCGCCCGCCGCGCGGTTACAGGCGGTCTATTCCTTCGGACGATGAAAACCCGCGCATACTGTTTCGGTAGCGCGAGATCTGCCGGGAGTATTTCATGGAATTAAAACGTTATTTTGCCTTGGCGCGCCGCTGGCTTTGGCTGGGCATCTTGGGACTGGCGCTGGGAGCGGCGGCCGGCTATTTTTTCAGCGCCAGCCAGACGCCGATCTATCAGGCCAGTACCCGCTTTGTGATCCTGCGCGCCGCGCAAGGCTCTACGGCTGATTACTATTCCTATCTGGACAGCCGGCAATTGGCGCAGACTTATATTCAACTGCTGACCACCGACAAGGTGCTGAGGGCGGCCTCCGAAGAATTGGGCTATGCCGTAAACGCAAAACAGGCCTCCGCGCAGCAGGTCGGCGACACCCAATTTGTCCAACTGACGGTGACCGACGCCGATCCGCAGCGGACGGTGGATATTGCCAATGTGCTGGTCTCGGTCCTCATTGCCCAAAACGAGGAACTTCAGTCGGTGCGCTATAACGCCTCCGAGAAGAATTTGCAGGATCAAATCACCCAGGTGCAATCGCAGATTTCCACGCTGCAAACGCGGATCAATGAAATTTCCGCGGCGACCGTGCAGGATCAGCTGACCCAGGTGCAGGCGCAGATCGAAAAATTGCAGGAACAGGTGGCCGCGCTTCAAAACGATATCGCCGTCCTGCAAAAACTCCGATACCCGACGGCGGAACAGCAGGCGGAGCTCATTGACAAGCAGGCCCAGCTGGCGCAGCTCCAGCCGCTGCTGGCGCTTTACCAGCAGGTGTATACCAACCTGGTGGTGCTGGGCCAGCCCGTGGATCAGGGCGTCAATACTTCCGCCGGCTTGAATCAATTGCAGACCACGCTGAATCTTTACCAAAATATCTACGTGAGCCTGCTCAATAACCTGGAGCAGGTCCGGCTGGCGAAGGCCCAGAACACGCCCAACGTAGTGCAGGTGGAACCGGCCGTCGCGCCCACGCTTCCCATCAGCCCTCGTCCCCTTCAGACATCCGCTTTGGCCGGCGCGGTGGGACTGATGCTGGCGGCAGGAATCGCCTTTCTAATCGAATACCTTGACGATACCCTTAAAACCATGGAAGACGTGGAACAGGCCCTGGGACTGCCGGTGGTTGGCTACATCGCCCAGATTCAATACGAACCTGGGAGCGAGGAAAGCCTCTACGTCATCCGCCAGCCGCGTTCGCCGGTTTCGGAGGCCTTCCGCCTCCTGCGCGCGAACCTTGAATTCGCCGGCGTGGACCGTCCCATCCGGCGTTTGCTGGTCACCAGCGCCGCGCCCGGCGACGGCAAGACCACCATTTCCGCGAACCTGGCGGCCATCGCGGCGCAGGGAGGAAAGCGCGTCACGCTCATAGACACGGATCTACGCCGTCCACGCATCCATCGCTTTTTGGGCTTGTCGAACAAACTAGGTCTCACGGACCTGTTTCGGAGCGACGTGGCGGTTAACCTGGTCGCCCAAAAAATAGATGTGCAAACCGGGACGACTGCGGTCTTGACGAGCGGGAGCCTGCCTCCCAACCCGGCCGAACTGCTCGGCTCCGCCCGCATGGAGCAAATCTTGCAGGAAGTCGGGCGGGACGCCGACCTGGTTATTTTGGACAGTCCCCCGGCCATTGTCGCGGACGTGCAAGTGCTGGCTGCCAAAGTGGACGCCGTTATTCTCGTCATCCATCCGGGCCATACCCACGTTGATTCCGCCCGCGCCACGCTGGAAATGTTGAATCGAGCCGGCGCGCGCGTCGTCGGAGTCGTCCTCAATCGCATCCCGCGCGACCGCGCCGATTATTACGGCGGCTATCGCCACTATTCCCCCTATCACTCCGGTTACCGTTATTACGCCTATTCCGGCGAGGAACGCGGCAACGGAAAGCATTCGCGCATTAACCGCTTGACGCGGAAATTAATGCCGTTCAACGGCAACGGCCGCCGGAAGACCGAAGCGGACGCCGCCGCCGAAGAAGATTCGGTCTTGAAATTATAGAGGTTTCGTCTTCTTTGACTATGAAAAGCGACGCGCCCTCGGAAATCTGTCCGTACCTGGGACTGAATGACGATCCCGATACCGCCATCTCATATCCATCCCCGTGGAATTACTGCTTTCGCGCCAGGCCGCCCGCTCCCATAAAGCCGTCCTACCAGGCCGAGGTCTGTTTTACTCGCGGCCATGTGAGCTGCCCGGTTTACCAGGCTGAGCGCGCCGGCCCCCTGCCTCCAGAGTTGCGCGGCGAACGCGCGAAGGGACGGTCCGGGCGGGCCCTGCTTCTGGTTCTGATCCTGGGACTCGTCCTTTCCGCGTTGTGGTGGGCGCGTCCTTACCTTTCCTTCCTGGCGCCTCCCGTTTCAAAGCCTGCGCCGGCCGCTTCCGCCGCCAGTCTGCCCCTTCCTACCGGCCCGTCCACCGCCGCGGCCACAGACTGGGTCAACCCGGCCATGGCGGTCACTTTCGAATCGTTCACGCCCGCCCCGCTCATCTTCCTCACGCTCTCCGCCGGGGGGCTGCCGGCCGGCGCCCCCACTCCCGCGCCCGGCGTCTGCGGTCACGCCCTGGACGTCCCGTTCGGAACGAATCCCAAATTGGTGATACATCGCGTGGCAAGCGGGGATACTTTGGACGCATATTCCAGCAAATATCAAACCAGCGCGGAGGCCATTGTCGCGGTCAACTTCGACATGCACGTGCCGCTTTGGAAAGACTGGGTGGTCGTCATCCCCGTTGGGACCACCGGCGTGAGCGGCGTGCCCCCGTTTGAAAAGTACCAGGCTGCCGGCGAAACCCTGTCGCTGGCCGGGATGGCCGCCGCCCTGAAGACCGATCCGCAGCTATTCCAGCATTTCAACGCCTTTGACGATACCTGCAAGGTCTTCGATGGATGGCTGCTGGCGCCGCGCGCGCGTCCGTGAGAAAAATGCCCGCCATTCTCTTTGTCTGTACCGGGAACCTGTATCGTTCGCCGCTGGCCGCGGCTTTTTTTCGCCTCCTGCTCGATTCCCACGGGCTTCACGACTGGCCGACGGACAGCGTCGGGACGTGGGCGCGGACCGGGCAGGCCGCGCCCGCCGCGGTCGTCCGCGCCGCCGCGCAGTTCGGCGCGAGACTCGAGTCCCACCGCTCCCAACTCATCCGCGCCGAGACGCTCTCCAACTTCGACCTCGTCCTCGTGATGGAAAGGGGACACAAAGAAGCGCTGGATGTCGAATTCCCCGCTTTTGCCCCCCGCGTGCATCTGCTCTCCCGGGTGGTAGACGGACTCGACTACGACATCCCCGACCCGCTGGTCTCTGGCGAAGGCGTGGACGCGCTTGCCGCCAGCCTGCACGAAACGCTGGAGAGGGGCTTTAAATCCATCTGTGCGCTGGCATCCGACCTGTGACCGGTGATCCCCATTGACCAACTCTGATTCGCTCCGCTCCATTCTCGAAAATATTCATCGCCCCGGGAAACTCGATTCGCATCCGTGGAGCGCGCGTCCCTTTGTGAAAGACGCGCTGGCGCGCCATCCCGAATGGGGCAGGCAAAGCCCGGGCGCGCAACTGACCCTGGCCCTCGCTGAATTCTTCGCGCAGACCATTCCGCCCGGCCCGCCGCGCCGTGGAAAACGCCTCGATACGCGCTGGGCCGAATTTGCGCTGCTGGCCGCCCAATACTTCGCGCCCATCCAATTCGGAGCGCCCGTCCCCGCCTCTCTGCGCGAGGCCTGGGAGCGCATGGACGAATCCATCCTGCTCTACGTCTTCGAGCGCGGCGCCGAGGCTCCCGCGCCCGGCCAAACCGCCGCCTACAGTCTCGTGGCCGGCGAACATGAAGCCGCGCCCGCCAGCACCCTGAGCGACTGGCATACCAAGGGCATCAAAAAATTAGCCGACGCGCTCGATCTTCGCGACCAATTCCTCGCCAGCCGCTCGCCGCGCCCGCGCCGCAAACTCCCCCGCTTCGCGCCCCTGGTCGTCCTCCTCGCGTTCGCGGCTCTCCTCGTCTGGGGCGGAAACAAAGCCCTGCGCGTTTACCGTCTCGCTGGCCTCGTCTGGCAGGAAGCCTCGCAACTGCGCGCCCAGGCGGCGGCGCCCAGCCTTGCGACCGTCCGCGCGGCCGGCCCCTTGCTCGAAAACCTGCGCGCCGACTTCCTCCGCCTGCGCGCCGAAACCCAGCCGCTCCTCCGCGCCGCCCCCGCGCTCGGATGGGTCCCCGTTTACGGCGGCGATATCGCCGCCGCGCCCGAGCTTGCGATGCTGGCCGATTCCCTGCTCGCCTCCGCCGACCAATCCTACCGCGCCCTCTCGCCCCTGCTAGACTCGTACGCGGACGGGCAATTCGACCCTGCCCGCTGGACGGAACTTCTTATCCAGGCCCAGCCGCAGTTGACCGAAGCCCGCGTCAGCCTCGACCTTGCGCGGGACGCGCGCGCCCGGCTTGATCTCACCCGACTCTCGCCGCGCCTGCGCCCATTCCTCGACGACGTGGACCGCCTCCTGCCCCTCCTCGACGACGGCCTGGCGCTCGCGCAGGAAGCCCCGCGCCTGCTCGGCGCCTCCAGCGACGGTCCCAAGACCTACCTCCTGCTCGCCCAAAACGAAGACGAACTCCGTCCCACCGGCGGATTTATCACCGCGGCCGCCACCCTGCTCGTCCGCGACGGACGCATCCTCAGCCTCACTTTCCAGAACTCCTCCGACTATGACAACTGGGACAGGCCATACCCTCCCGCGCCGTGGCAGCTTCAACAATACATGAACAGCCCGGTGCTGATCTTCCGCGACGCCAATTGGTTCGCGGATTTCCGCACCTCGGCGCTCTACGCGGAATATTTATACTCCTACGCCAACAATCATTCGGTGGACGGCGTGATCGCCTTCGACCAACATGCGCTGGTGGAGCTTTTGCGCGTTACAGGCCCGATCCAGTTGAAGGATCACGATGAACCTGTCGGCGCGGATAATGTGATCGCGTTCATGCGCGCCGAGAAATCCGTCCGCACCGAGGTCGGCGAATCCAATTGGACGAACAAGGCCTTTATCAACAGCATCACCGCCGCGCTGCTGGACAAACTTTTCAACGGCGATATTCCGCCCGACAGCCTGGGACGCTTGCTGGTCAAACTCCTGAACGAGAAGCACGCGCTGGCGCAATTGGACGATCCGCTTCTTGCCGATTTCCTCGCCCGCCGCAACTGGGACGGCGCGCTGCGTCCCATCGAGAACGGCGACTTCCTGATGGTAGTCGACTCAAATGTCGGCTTCAATAAAACCAACGCGGTGGTCAACGCCAGCCTGTCCTACGATGTTGACCTGACACGGCTTGAATCTCCGCGCAGTCAGTTGGCGGTCTTGCATCAAAATAACGCGTCTGCCGAGGCGCCGTGCAGGCCCTATCCGTATTTTGATTTGACCGGCTTGCCCGCCGCGCTGATACAGAAGGATTATCCCATTGACCGCTGCTATTGGGATTATCTGCGCATCTACACCCTCGCGGACGCGGAATTGCTGGACGCCTCGGCGCAAACCGTCCCTGCCGATTGGACGATCATGGGGCGTTCCGTCCCGCCGCAGGTGGATGTGTTGAAGGAGGAAAAACTGGACGGCTTGCGCGGCTTCGGCACATTCAAGGTCGTGCCAGGCGGACAGTCGCTGGCGAGCAGTTTTCGGTTCGCGCTGCCGGCAAGCGTGCTGACTCGGGGAGCAGACGCCCGTCAGTGGGCGTACAGGCTGAAAGTCCAGAAGGAGCCGGGGACGATCGAGACGGCGATCGTCGTCCGCGTGCATTTCCCGAACGGCGCGACCGTCCAGTCGGTCCCGCCTGGGGCGGTGGTCGAGGGGCAGAATGTCCTGCTCCAGTCCGCGCTGGCGACCGACCTGCATCTGGAGTTCGTTTTCCTGCTTCCGTAAACTCACGGGTACAATTGACCTATGGCGCCCATTCCTGAATCCCTGCTTGAAATCCGCGCGCACGACGCGCCCGACTATAAGCCGCTGGTTGATTATCAATCCTGGCGCGTGGCGTTGATGAATTACACCAGCGATCTCACCCCCGATAAAATTGACCGGATGCAAAAACACATCGAGACGGACGAGGTCTTTGTGCTGCTGCAAGGGAGGTGTATTTTGTTCCTGGGCGAAGGGGACGCCGCGGTGACGGATGTCCATGCGGTGGATATGGCGCCGGGGAAACTCTATAACGTCAAGCGCGGGACGTGGCACTCGCACACGTTCAGCGAGGACGCGAAGGTGTTGATCGTGGAGAACCGCGATACTACGGACGCGAACTCCCCGTTTGTGAGCCTGGACGCGGAACAGCAAATGCAGGCGGTGAATCTGGCGCGGAAGTTGTGGGGATGATCTTGAATTACAGGGGAAGGATGCTAACGCTAAATGCAGAGCCGCCGAATTGCTCGGCGGCCCTGCGTTAGAGGCTGGATGGGTGGAAATCCGACTAGCGGTTGTTTTGGGCGGGGACGGGTTTGCGGAAAGCAGCCGTCAGTTTGCCCCAGTTCACGAAGAGCGCCGCGCCCAGCAGCATCAGTCCCAGGCCGATCGTCAGCATGGACGTGTGGAACGCATCGGCGTAGTTGACGCCGTCGATAAGATGGGTGGCTTCCATTGTGTACTGGATGGTGAGCGTGACGATTCCGAGCAGGATGGCGGACGCGCCCGCGGCGGGTTTGTTTTCCTTGCTCTTGCCTTTGGTGAAGTCCACGCCCTGCCAGACCCCGGGGATTTTGAAGAGCAGGAAGACGACCAGGGTGACGACGCCGAAGTAGACGATCGGGTCCACCGGCATGGAGGAGCCGCCGCGCAGAGCGCGCGAAGCGAAGATATGGATGAACCCAACCACTGTTCCGGCGATGAGCGCGACCAGCGCGTCGCGGTAGGATTTTTCCGCGCCTTTGACGAGCATGACGGTGGCGCGGATGCCCATTACGCCAATGGCGATGCCTGCCAGCACGAAGAGGATATACAGCCACTGGAAGTCGGCGATCTTTGCGAACACCGGCCCGTAGTTCGTTGGGAAGAGAGCGACACAGGTGGTGCCGACTCCGCCCAGCAGGGTGAGACCGCCCGTGAGAGCCATCAGCACAATGCCGATGAAGCGCAGGACTTTTGCGGGGATACTATTGTGGGACATTGCATTCTCCTTTTGGAAAAATTGGGCGCTCATAAGACGCGCCTTTAATTATTTCTGAGTGAAACCGTGTTGCAGTTTCAGGCGGCGGACCCGCAGTCCGATCCCGCCCAGCCGTCCGACCATGATGCCGAGGATGGCGGACATGATGAAGTCGGCTTCGGGGGTGAACGACGGGACGCGGGCGATGATCAGTTTGGAGACGACCAGGAACCAGATCAGGAACAGGTAGAAGCGGTCCAGCGCGAGGGTGATCACGCCGAGTTCGCTGTCGGCTTTCATGGGGACGACGAGGCTGAGCAAGAGTCCAACGGGAATGAAGGACGCGAATATCAGGGCCGCCCATTCCCATTTGAAGTAACCGAGTCCAATATCGCGGATAAAATACAGGGAGAACAGGGCGGAGAATTGGAGTACCAGGAAGGCGCGTAGCCAGATCTTGTAGCGGCTTTTCTTCAACTCGCCGCGAAAGGAAGCGAAGTATGCGGCATACGAGAGGACTTGGTCTTTATCCATATTTGAAGCCGATTACAAAGCAGAGCGTCATCAGGAACAGGATCGCGGACAGGATCTTGAAGATCAGTTCCTTTGAGAGGATGGGTTTGCCGGCCTTGAGGAAGGAAAGCGCCAGGCCGCCAACGCCAATCAACGCGCCGCCGACGCCCACGAGCGAGAACAGCGGATGGACCTTTCCCTGAACCGCGAGGACGATTGGGAGCAGGAAGATGGTCAGGCCCGCGATGCCGTGGACGAAAGCCAGGACGATGGTTGCAAGTTTGCCCTGGGCGGGGACCGCGCGGGTCAGCGTGATGGCAAGGAAGCCCAGGATGGCGAAGACCAGGTACAAACTCTGCAGGGAGACGAGATACTGCCAGACGAGTCCCAGGGAGAGCGCGAGCGGGATGACCGTCGAGACGATTACCACGACGGGCGATTCGAGAATATCGAACCCCCAGATGATGAGCAGGAGTCCCGCCACGAGGAGGACGCCGAAAGCGATGGTGTAGGCGATGACGGGAAGCGCGCCGAAGTCGTCGATGCCGACCGCAATCTGATAGGCGGCGAGGAGGCCGGTGAAGAGAAGCAGGATGCGGTCGAGGGGTGTTGTTTTCATGAAGAGCCTTCGGATCAAATCACTTCCAGCACAACCAGGATCATCGCGGCAAGCATGTAGACCGAGGCGTACTTGAACAGCCCGAAATTGACGCGCTCGGAGGGTTTGAAGGTGATGGCCACGGCCAGAATGAGCAGGCCCGCGGACAACACGCCGAGCAGCCGCAGGAAGCCCCAGTCCATGCCGATGCCGTAGCCCGCGACGACCATGGCGAACGCGGCGAGGACGGACGAGATGGCGATGGTGGCGCGGGTAAAGCCGAGTCCGTATGTGGAGGGGAAGGTCGGCACGCAGGCCGCGGCGTAGTCCTTATCGAACTTCATGCTGAAGGTGAGGGTGTGGGTGGGGATCCAGAAGAGGATGCCGAGCGCGAGGGTCAACCCGATCCAGTCTACATAGCCGAGGCCGAGGGCGCGTCCTGCCAGGATGGGCATGGCTCCTGAAATGCCGCCCCAGACGATGCTCCAGGCGGTGCGGCGTTTGAGCCAGATAGAATAGACCACCACATCGAAGAAGAGGCCCGCGAAGACAATCAGCCCGTAGAGCGCGCCGATTGCCGTCGCCCAACCGATGCCGAGCGCCGACAGGACCAGGCCGAGGCGCAGGACTTCGTTAGGAGTCGCTTGTCCCGAAGAAGTGGCGCGTTTTTGCGTGCGTCCCATCTTGGCGTCAATGTCGCGGTCCCACCACATGTTGAGCACGGTGCTGCCCGCGATGGCAAGGAAGAGACTGCCCGCCACGCCGAGGATCGTTCCGAGGTTGTAAACAGGGCAGCGCGCGCTCATGTAACCCGCCAACCCGGTTGCAAGAAGCAAGCCGGTTTGAAGGGGTTTGGTGAGCGGCCAGTAGAGGCTGAAGCGTGATCGGCGGTCTGGGGTGGACGGTTGGGCAGCGGCAGTCATTCTTTACTCCTAAAGTGATATTCGATATCGAGATTCGGTACTCGATGTTCGATAAGAAGGAATTCTACCCGAATACCGAATCTCGATGAAGGGCTCCCGTTACTTTACGCACCTGAATCCAACGCCGGGGCTGAAGTACATGGGCGGGGCGCTGTTGCGTACCCAGATGCGCAGGTCCATATCGTAGGTGTCTTTCGACCCGCCGTGCATGAAGCGGTCGCTGAAGCCTTCCTGCCAGTGCGTATCGCCAACCCACTGCCAGACGTTGCCCGACATATCGTAGAGACCGTAGGGCGATTTCGAGTCGAGCGTGGCGTAGCCGTCGTAGGTCTTGCCGTTGTAGAAGCCGACCGGCGAGGTTCGCGAGCCGAAGGAACTCATCTTCTCGAACGGGTCGCGGCTGGCATAGAAATTGGCGTTGTTGCGGGCAATCTCGTCGCCCCAGGGGAAGGGACGCGTGTCTGTGCCGCGGGCGGCTTTTGTCCACTCGAATTCGGTGGGCAGGCGGTGATCGTAATAGTCGCAGTAGCCCCAGGCGCCGAACCAGGTGACCATTGTCATCGGATGGTTTTCGTATCCGGGCTGGACCGTGAAGCGGGTCCCGTCGAATTTGATTCTCTGCGCCGGGTCGTTGATCGGGATGTACGGCCAATCGCCGGCTTTGATCTCGAGTTCGTGTTTCACGCCGTAGAACGGATCACCGGGGTAGTGACCGAGGACGGAATCACCGTCCACTTTGAGCGTACCGTCCGCGATGGCGGCGTTGAGGTAATCCGCGTATTGCTGGGCGGTCACATTGGTGACCATGATCTCGTAGGCGCCGGTCGTTTCGACTTTTTCGTGCTGTCCGAAGTAGAACTCGCCCGCGGGGACTTGCGCCCAGGAGTTGGGATCCACGCCGGTGTCGAAAGTGGGGATCGGAGCGTTCAAATCCACGGAGCCGCAGGCGGTCAGTAACGCCGCGAACAGGATGAAGGTCAGGACGATGCGCTTCATTTGTACACCTCCTGTGAGAGTTCTTGCGTCGCTTCTTCTGTCCATCTTCCTTTCGGTTTGAAGAGGTCGGTCAACCGCCAGACCATGACGATCGCCAGCAGGACGAGCAACATGCCGAGGCCGAAGTCAATGGCGTACATCAGCCAGTTGACCAGCGGCTGCTGGACGGCTTCTTCGATGAAGAGACGCTTCATTTCAAAGATGGTCACCGAGCCGAGGGCGATGTCGGAGAGGAAGATCAGCGCCCAGCCGTAGACCTGGCGGACTTTACCTTTCAGCCCGAGCATGTCGCCGTAGTACATCAGGATGATGGTGGCGACGATGGCGGAGAGGGCGTGCCAGTGGCCGGTCAGTTCGATGCGCTCCTCGCGGGCGGGCCAGAGACGGAAGACTTCGTCGAGGCGGATGGCCATGAAGATACCGATTCCGCTGGTGGTGAAGTTCATGAAGAGCATCTGCCAGGTGGGACCGAATTTGAGCGGGTCGCGCACCATCGCGCCGAGTTTTTGCAGGAAGGTCGGCTTGGCGATGCCCGCGGTGCCTTCCTTGATGAACTTGTTCCAACTCCAGATGAGCAGGAAGAGCGCCGCCAGCATGGAGGGCGTCGCGCCGACGTAGATGATCATGTGCGCGATGGGCTGGAACGGGGTAACCACGCCCCAGACGCCCAGGTTCAGCACGATACAGCCGAGGATCATGAGCGGCATGGCGACTTTGTGCCAGGCGCCTTTGAAGTTCAGCCAGCGCCCGATGATGAGCGTGATCATGATGGCGATCAGCGCCAGCATGATGTGCAGGTGGCCGATGATGGAATATTCCAGCACGGTTTTCTCGGGATAGCGGATGACGTTCTCTGCCAGGAAGTTCTCGAAACCGTTGCCGAAGTAGGCCCCGGGGATCGCGCCGAAGATGGCGGAGATGACCGTCGTCACGGCGGTGGTGAAGAACGCGGCGCGCTCGAGGTCCATGCCTTTTTTCGTGTGGGCGTAATCCTTGTCTGTGACGTAGTATTCCTTGTCCCAGGGCCAGAGCGCCACGCACAGCAGGACGCCCGCAAAGAAGATCAGCGCGAGACCTGTAATATACACTCCGTGGAAGGCCCAGTTGTGGCCGAAATAGGCAAAGCCCATCCCGAAAAACATCGCCAGAATGTAGCCGACGGTGACGAGGACGCGTACCGCCATCTTGTAGAATTCTTTCATCTTCAAGATGCCCGTCACCATGTAGGTCTCGATGGCGATTACGGCCATGGCGATGGAGTGGTACAGAATGACGATCCGGCCCTCGCGTTCTGCCTGGACGATGTCCATGCCGAGGAGTTTGATCACCACCTCGCGCACGCCCATCTCCGCCATGGGCCCAGAGAGCATGCCCCAGATGGCGGTCACGATACCGATCATCGCGATCGCCACCAGGATCAGTCCCTTGGTAGAGTTGAAGAGGTAGTTGAAGCGGGTTTTTATGAAGTTCATGCAATACGCTCCTTTCAAAAGAATGCTCGTCCTGTTGTGTAGAATATCACAATTCTTATGCGGAGTCTTTGATTATTGTTAAATAGAATGAGTGAAACAGAAAATAAATGCAAAATGAGGATGTTCGTTCTAAAGTTTGGATGACTTTTATCACTCCAGAAAAGGCGCGTCCATTTGGGCCGCTTCCCCCAATGCCTTTGCATTTAGCACGTGAATCTCGGAACGGGTGGATGAAATCAAGTTGTGCCGCGCCAGTTCGCCCAATGCGCGGCTTACCGCCTCAGGCACGCTGGAAATACGCGCCGCCATTTGAGCGATGGAATGGTCGTTGCGTGAAATTACTTTCTGTCCGTTATCGCTTAATTCCAACAGCAACTTCGCCGTCCGTGCCCGCACCGGACGGAAGGATAGATCGGCATAGTGCGAAATCAACTGCCGGTTGCGGGCGGCCAATACTTTAAGCAAGGCAACCGAAAGCTCGGGGTGGCGCAATAGCAGTTTTTGAAACGGTTCGTAGTCAATCTGCCAGACCGTGCTGGCTTGAACTGTTTGGGCAGTCACCGGATTTTCGCTCCCGTCCAGCGCGGTCACTTCATTGAACATGGTAACGGGTTTAACGACCTTGATGATGTTCAACTGTCCTTGCGGCCCAATTTTAAGCAGGTGCACCAGTCCGCTGAGCAGGACGTACATTCCGGCGCAGGGCGCGCCCTCATCGAAAATAATATCGTCGGTCTGAAAACGGCGCACTTTCCCGGCAATAACAACCTGAATAATTTCAGATATGGGCATGTGCCGAAAATGTTTTACCGAGCGCAGGCTTTCTGCCAGGCGGTGAGTCTCATCCATGCGGATATTATACTCAGTATGGTTGAAATATCGGGCTTTATCAGAGGCAAAAATAAATACCGTCCCGAAGGTTCTCAGTTTTCGACAACCTTCGGGACGTTTCCTATCGCTTGATGTGCCGAACAAACCCGCAGGTGAATATCGAGTCGTCAACAACAGGAGCGGGAGTGATGTTAACCTTTTCTCGCAAATCCCAGCGCGAACGCGCCGGTCATCAGGAAGAGCAGGGGAGTGAGGATCAACATCACAAAGGACGGGCTGAAGAACAGCAGCTGCGCGCCCATCGAGATGAACGCCAGCGCGATCCCGCCCAGGCCGATGAGCAGTCCGCCAATTCCGACCCAGAAGAAGCCCTTCGGGGCGCCTTTGGCAAAGAACGGACCCAGGAAGACCACCAGTCCCGCCGCGCCGTGGAAGAGCGGCACGGCGATCTTCTTCAGCGCTTCCATCCCGCCGATGCTGGTGATGGCAATCGCCAGGATGCCGATGGTCACGAACCACTTGAAGTACTTCTTCCACGAAGGGAAGTACTCCTCAGCCAGGCCCATGGAAATGCCGAGCGGGATCAGGCTCGCCACAGTCAGCACATAGGGCGAAGACAGGATGCCGAGGCCGAGGAAGATCAGCAACAAGCCTGAAACTAAAAGCACCGCAAAACCCATCAAATAGTACAGGTTATGCAGCGCTTTGTGCAGATTATACCTTCGCCAGAAATACCAGCAAAGGTAGGCGGCCAGGCCGCCGGTCAGAAGCAGAAAGATGATGTCTTTTAGTGGCGCCATTTGTGCATTCTCCTTTTTGGATGGTTTGAGTCTTATAACACGGATGGGAGATATTGGATATGTGAATTATCATACAAATGGTCGTCAATTTCTGTGACATTGGTCACAAATCCGCTTCACACCTGGACTTTGAGGCGGGCGCGGCCTCCTCGGCCCGGTCTGCGGCGCGCCTGTCCCTGGGCGGCCTCCGCCCGCGAGGATCAAAGTTCGATTGGGCGGAGGCCGTCAACAAGACAGTCGACGCGGCGCGCGCCTGTTCAGTTCGACGCGTTCCAGGCTTCGATCATCTTGCGTGTAGATGGACGAAGCAGGTAGACCAGTAAAGCCGTGCTCATCACAGGCGCGACCAGGAACATGGAGAATCTGCCCTTCACGATCACGTCCGTCACGCCGACGGGGAATCCGCCGAACATGGACATGGCCGCCGCAAAGACTCCGACGGGCAGCGTCCACGATTTGCCTTTCACCAGCCCAAAGATGAAGGACGCCCAAACCGCCGCGCCCCACCAGTTCACCATCTGCGACATGGCGTATATCGAACTGACGAAGCCTTTCGCCTCGGTCTGGTGGCGGGAGATCGCGCCGACGCCGTCAATGAACGTCAGCACGTACGCCAGCCCGCTTACGAACGCGACCGCGATGATTTTCTTGTCCACGCCGCCGATGAGGAGCATCCCGAACCACAGCGCGAACGCGATCAGGAACACCCAGATGGTCGGCGCGGGCAGCCCAATGCTGGAGGGCGGGATCATCGGAAAGAATCCCGCCAGGATCTGCACGGTCGCGGCCACCGTCCCCCAGAACCAGGCCCATTTGGCTCCGTTCAAGAATCCGTACAAGACCATCACCCACAGCGCCCCTGCCGCCACGCCCAGCCAGCTCAATAGGGCGAAGACGATCTGCACGGTGATGGCTTCGTCGGGGCGTTCTCCAGCCATCTTGCCGTCAATGTTGACCTGATAGATGTCCGACATCAGGAACAGTACGAGCAGTCCGGTCAGAATGCCGACGATCGCCAACGCTACTCCAAGTTTGTTGTTGCCTTTCATGGCGAACCTCCTGTTCAAGTAGTATTACAGCGCAAGGCCCGACGCTGGGAGTCTGTTTTGCGCTTCAGACAGGCGTTGGAAAACGCCTGTCTGACCTCGCGCTATACCGGTAGTATAAGGCCTTAAGATTGTTCAACGCCCAGCATTTTCTGCGTGCCGGGCAGTAACAGCACGATCAGCAGTATGGTGCTTAAGATGGGCGCGGGCAGGAACATCGAGAAGCGCTGGACCTCCGCTACGTTGTGGATGCCCATGGGGTATCCGCCGATCATGGACATGACGGCCGCGAAAATGCCCACGGGAGCCGCCCACGACTTCCGCTTAAGCGCCGCGAAAATAAAGACTGCCCAGGCCGCCGCGCCCCACCAGTTCACCTGCTGCGAAAGAACGTACAGCCCATTCCAGAATGTGTTGGCGTTCTCGACGAAGGCGGTCGGCGCCTGGAAGGTGGTTTGGAATTTGGAGACCGGCGCAACGCCGTCAATGAAGGTCAGCACGTACGCCAGGCCGGCGGTGAAGGTCAATCCAATAATTCCCTTTTGGACGCCGCCGATGAACAACATTCCGAACCACATCACGGCGGCCAGCAGGAAGACCCACATGGTCGGGACGGGCAATCCGCTGTCTGCGGCGGGGATCATCGGGAAGAAACCAGCCAGCAGGAGAATGGTCGCGGCCACCGCGCCCCAGAACCATGCCCAGTCCTGCTTCTTGAGAAAGCCCCACAACACGGAGGCGGAAAGCGCGCCGGCGGCTGTTCCCAGCCAACCCAAGACCGCGTAAACGAGACGAACGGTATTGCTTTCCTCCCATTCGCCCGCGGCAAAGTGCGTGTGAATGACGGTGTTGTAGGTGTCCGCGATAAAGTACAGACAAAGAAGTCCTGCCACAATGCCGAGTACGGCGAGAATGGCTCCGAGCTTGTGGTTATTTTTCATTTTTTCTCCTGTTTTGGTTATTATCCGCCCGAGAGCGGTTTAGCTAGCGCGGCCACGAAACCGCTGACCAAAAGCACGATGACAGCCAGCGCGGCGTTGATAAATAAAAGCTGAACGTTCAGCCGCTCCCTGGCGGGCGCAGGCGCGGACGCGTCACGTCCGAGAACGAGGGAGCGATAGAGAGAAATACCGATCAGGACAAGCACGAGAATATGTTTGATGGACAACGCCGTCGAATACGCGTTTCCAAATGAA